>DAOUMD010000016.1:0-65504 GCA_034412795.1 Anaerolineae bacterium | reverse complement strand
TAATTATGTAGTCTCTTTTATGCAGACCCTTAATCCGGTGGTCCCCCTGTTGGGTAGCACTGCGTTTAATCGTGGTCGGTATGTAGGGCAGGTTCGTAACCCGCCATTTGGGGGGCGGCAGGCTACGCGCCTGCCCTACATATAGGGGCGTTCGTCTGATAACGCTGCTATTTTTTGACAGCCACGGTTCAATGCAGTCCTACCCCTTGTTGAGTGTTGCTGATAAATGTTGCCTGAAATTCACCACGAAGACCACAAAGATCACAAAGTTTTATTGAGCTTTTCTTAGTACTCTTGGTGCTCTTAGTGGTTAGAATTGTCCAACAACATTTAACCAGGGGACTACCCTTAATCCACTTACAATATAACATGATTGAGTATAGTCAATGGTTACAGTCCAGTTACAGTGCCTTTTGTGATGCAATTTGGGTGCGTTCATTTTTGGGGAAAACGAGGAGCCAGCATCCCCAGATGCAGCTCCGTTCGGCATCTGGGGATGCCTCACTCCTCGGATCAGAGTAATTCGCCCCCAAATCCGAACGCTCCCTGCAATTCGCAGACCTTGACCTCGTATGGGAGTTACATTAAAATACACGCTGCGTTTCACAAACTTGGGCCTTCCCCTAATTAGGCCGCGTTCAAGAATAACTTTGTGCATTTTGAAATATTTCACTCGGATTTTTGGCCTGAAAATAGAAAGTTATTTCTGAACGCTTCCTTAGTAGGACAAAACACATCAATCAAGAGAAAATCGCACCCTTGCACCATACTATCTTATAAGGAGAGCACTATGCGAAGGTTTGAGGGCAAACGGGTCATCGTAACCGGAGGCGCTAACGGCATTGGCAAGGCAACCGTAGCTCGCTTTGCAGCCGAGGGCGCCACAGTTGTGTTAACTGACCGGAATCGTGAAGCCGCCGAGGCGGCGACCAGGAAGATTTCCAAAGAGACCGGTTCAAGCGTCTACCCATTCATCGGCGATGTATCCATCAAGGCCGATGACGAAGCCACCATCCAGTACGCGATTGAAAAGATGGGGGGGATAGATGTCCTAGTGAATAACGCCGGTGTCTATTACGAAGAACCCATCGAAGAAATCAGCGAAGAGCGATGGGACGAAACCATTAATGTCGACCTCAAAGGCTCTTTCCTGATGTGCCAGGCCGTCGTCCCTCACTTCAAGGAGAAGAGATGCGGCGCCATTATCAACATGGCCTCGACGAATGGCATCGCAGGAGAGATCTACTACGCACATTATAACTCGGCGAAAGGGGGCGTCGTACTCCTGACCAAGACGCTGGCGATTGAACTCGGCCCCTTTAATATTCGCGTAAATTGTGTCTGCCCCGGCTATATTAATACAGAAACCGTCCAGGCTATGGACCTTTCCGAGTTCGTACAAGACTACATCGATAAAAAGATCCCCCTCAAGCGCGTTGGACAGCCTGAGGAAGTGGCCTCGGTGATTGCTTTCTTGGCTTCTGATGACGCATCGTTTGTCCACGGCGCGTCGATCTTGATTGATGGCGGGCAGTTGGCGGATTAACCTGAATACAAATAAGGTGCAATAAAATTGGCATGGTTCAGAAGTTCCAGAAATTAGGGTAACAATTGCAGACGAAAGACGAAGGACCAATTACTGGCTCAGGTCTCTTCGTCGTTCGTCATTCGTCATTCGTCCAGTTGAGAAAGTGTTACCCTATTTCTGAACCATCCTATAAAATTGGAGGAAAATATGCCAGATTCGACAGGTTATTCTCGGGATTCGATCTTGGAATGGGTTGAGGCTCACCGGGCCGAGGTCATCGGCCTGGCGCAGTCGCTGATAAGGCTCCCCAGCGAGAATAAGCCACCTCATGGCGACGAAAAAGACTGCCAGATGTTTGTCGCTGATTTCCTGCGCGACATTGGGTGTCAAGTAGACGTTTTTCAACCGGAAGAGGTCGAAGGATTGACCGATCACCCGGCGTATTGGCCGGGGCGAGACTATGCCGGGCGGCCCAATGTCGTGGGGGTACTGACTTCCCGGCCTTATGAAGAGCAGCCAGGCCCAGGCGGCAAGAAATCGCTGCTGTTCACCGGTCACATGGATGTGGTCCCAGTCGTCGGTGAAGGCCAGTTTGGCTGGTGGGATGGGACAGTTGAAGATGGCAAACTGTACGGGCGAGGCTCAAACGACATGAAGGGTGGCATTGCCGCCTATCTGATGGCAGCACGTTGCATAAGTGAGCTTGGCCTGAAACTCAAGGGCGATCTGATTCTCGAAACTGTCGTAGACGAGGAGTTCGGCGGTTCCAACGGAACGCTTGCCTGCCGGCTGCGTGGTTATAACGCCGACATCGCCATTAACCCCGAGCCCAATAACATGTTCATCAGCCCTTCGCACCGAGGCGGCCAACAATTCCGGTTGTTCGTTGACGCGGAAGGCGTGGGAATGGGTTTTGGAGAGACTGAACTCCCTGACCCGGTGATCGGCCTGGGTCACATCCTGGCTGCGCTGGACGAATACAACACAGAGCGCAACGCCCGACCCAAACCAAAGGGCTTCGAAGATGACGTGTTCCCACTGATGCCCTTCATCTTGCAGGCCGGAGAACTCCTTCCCTGGGGGACAGGGGAGGCAATCCCTGAGACGGCCTGGGTTGAGTTCTGGATTGAGATTCCTCCCGGTGTGACCGAGGATGAGCTCAGATCAGAGCTTGAGGAGGTGGTCGCGAAGAGAACCGAAGTCACTCCCGCGCTACGGAGGGTATCCACGAGATGGGAGCTGCGAACACGCTTCCTGCCGGGCAGCACTATGTCGGAGGACAATCCGGTCTTTGAGCTCCTGGCAACAAATCTGGAATCGGTGACTGGCCGGCCAGCGTCGCACGTACCAGCCCCCTTCGCCTGCGACGGGTTTATGTTTAACCTTCACAGCCCTACGCCGGTGGTGATCTTCGGTCCGCGGGGAGGAAACGCCCACGCACCCGATGAGTGGGTAAACATAGAAGATCTAATCGCCCTGACCAAAACGTATGCTTTGACGATCGCCGACTGGCTTATCTGATGGACGAAGGACCAGAGACGAAGGACGAATCTGAAGATAGTCCTCACCCCCCAGCCCCCTCTCCAAACTATAGGGAGCGGACCCCTCTCCAAACTATAGGGAGCGGGCCCCTCTCCAAACTATGGAAGAGGGGGGGCGGTTTCATCCGGCGAACTTGGGCTCTGCCAGGCCATTGACACCTACCTTAATTCGGAACAGGGCACCCGCCAACGGTTGCTTCTCCCTTTCCTCTTGGCTGAGGCCGGTCCAGGCAGAGGTAATATATAGTTCGTCCAGGTTTTCTCCGCCGAATGCAGGGCAGGTGATCTGTTGCGCGGGCAATCGAATCACGCGGTCTACCACCCCGTTCGGGTCATATCGGGTTACATTCCCTCCACCCCACTGGGCACTCCAGACAAAACCTTCACTATCAACGGTAAGGCCATCCGGCAAAACTCCCTCTTCGGAGACTTGAGCGAAAGGACGACGGTTGCTGATGGCACCGGTGGCAGGATCGTAGTCATAGGCCAAGATCATCTGGCGCATGGAGTCCGTAAAATACATGGTTTTGTTGTCCGGACTCCAGCCGATGCCGTTGGACAGCAGGATCTCAACCTCCATAGTATGAATAGAGCCATCCGGGTCGAGACGATAAAGAGAACCATCCGGTGTTGCAAAGTCTACCTCGTTCATGCTTCCGGCCCAGAAACGCCCCTGGCGGTCGACAGCGCCATCGTTCAAGCGCGTGGACGGATTGTCGGCTTCGGGGTCGGCGATAAAACTGAGTTCTCGAGTTTGGGTGTCCCAGTATGCCAGCCCTTTGTCGGTAGCGGTTATGAAGCCACCGGAGGCACGCATCGCCAGGGCAGTTACCCGCGTCTCAACATCAAAAGACTCAAGCTTTTCTGTGGACGGGTAAAAACGGAATATCTTCCGTTCATCAATATCGACCCAATATAACGCCCCCTCGTCTGGGAGCCATATGGAACCCTCTCCCAACTGGTTGGTTACCGTCAGTACGCGTTCCACGTCGTTCATTCTCACGTCTCCTTGGATAAGTGGGCTGGTAATAAGGTGCAACGCACTTCGCGAAGTGCGTTGCACCTGACAGTTAGACATGCACCTCGATGTCAGCCAGTGCCTCTTCGGCCCTGGCCAGCAATGCCTTCACCTCGCGGGACTGTTCATCAGTCAAGAACGGCTCCGAAGGAGCGGCCAGTATTTGCTGGACCATGTCGGCAGCTCGCTCTACGGCATCCTTGGCACCCACCGCTTCCCAGGTGGGTGCATTCAACCGGTTGGCCAACGAGGAGAAATAGTACTCGTCCTGGAAATGGGCCAACGTATGGTCCTCCATGATGTACGCGTTGCCAGGACCGACCCTGGCAATCAAGTCGACAGCCAGCGTGTCTTCATTTACCTCAAGGCCCCGGGTGTGGCGGAAGAAATGTCCGTATACGTCATCGTCGATCACCAATTGCTCGAGACTGACGGTACCTACACAAGCCAGCGAGCCTGCGCCGCCGTTGACGTTGGCCCCTGCCATGACGGGCAAGTAACCATTGGCCCATTTCTCCAGCGTGGCCATGGGGTCAGGCGTACACGCATCGGTGCAAACCCCGTTGGAAGACGTCGGCAGACCGTAATAGCGCCCCATGTCGACACACGCCGCAGACATCAAGCCCACCTCCCCCATACTGATGGATGCATAACCGTTCCTCATGTCCATAGCCATGGGGTGAGCCGCATATACTACCCGGGCACCGGGCCGGTGGGTTTGGATGATGGTCAGGGCGGCCAGCATCTCGGCATTCATCTGAACCACATTGCCGGCCAGAGTAACGGGCGCCGTCACCCCGGCCACCGCCGAGGAGTTAAAACAAACGGGTATGCCCACCTCGGCGGATACCATAGCCGCTTCGCATTGCCCCCAGCCATAGATCAGAGGGCTGTTCACCGACGAGAGAACCATCAGGCGCGGCTGGCGGTGCTCAGATTGTACCACTTCGGTCAAACGCCACAGCCAGCGCATCCCCTCTCCGCTGAAGGCCGAAAACATGAAGGGCTTATCGGTGTAGTGCAGCATGCGGGCCAGGCAGCGCACCTCCTCCGATTTGGCCGCCTCCTCCTGGTCATTGAGCGAGCCGGCGAAATGGATGTTGGGCAGAGCGTGGATCACACGCGTCCAGTTGATCACATCAGCCTCGGTGACCGCTCGCCGCTGGGTGGCGTCGTAATCCAGAATCCAGTTGAGCCCGGTGGTAGTCCGTCCATAACGCCCCCCATCCAACTCCAGGAGATAGTCTTTCCCGGGATCACCCCGGCTATACACGGCCACCCGGCGTGGGGCTGACTCCAGCGCCTCCTCCACCAGGCGACGCGGGATGTAGACCAATTGGTGCGCTTCGTCAACAGAAGCGCCGTGACGTTGGAGGAGGTCACGAGCAGGAGGAAAATGAACGATGATGCCCGTCTCCTCAAGTACCTTCAGCGAGAGGTCGTGGATGCGCTCAATATCGGCCGGTTGCAACACGCTGAAGCGCAACAGTCGAGCGCCAGGGCTGGAACTGGCATTGTCGCTCATTGTTTTCACCATCCTCATTCATAGTTACTCAGACCTTTAAGATTATGTAAATCTTAAGGTCCTTCATCCGGCATTAATGATATTGGCCGTACCGCTTAGCTGTCTCAACCAACGCAGCGACATTTTCATCCGGCGTGGTATAAGGCAAGGTACAGCCCGGGCTGAGGATAAACCCGCCCCCTTCCGACAAGTATTGGATGTCGTAACGGGCGGCCTGGATTACGTCTTCCACTGTGCCCCGCGCCATGACGCCGCTGGGATCCAGCGTGCCGATCAACGTGGTCTTGCCCCGCGCAGCTCGCTTGCAGGCGGCATGGTCAATTTTGTAGTCAACCTGCAAAAAGATAGCGCCGCTAGCCACCATCGACTCAATGATGGGTGTCACATTCCCACAAATGTGCATGCCGATCTCCTTGCCCTCGGCGCGCAAGGTTTCGACCAGGCGCTGCTCGTAAGGAAAAGCGAAGCGACGGTAAATGGCCGGCGAACAGACATCCGGCCCACCGGTCGATTCCCCCATCATCGTCAGGTGAGCTCCGGCTTCGATCAGCGCCCGGGCATAGCTCAGCATCTGTTCAGAGGCGTATGCCAATAACTTGTGAACCCACTCTTCCTTATCAGGATCGAGCAGGGTGATCAGCAATTCCTGGAGGTCCATGATCTGGCAAGCCAGGTCAAATGGGCCTTGATCGGCTTCGACCAGCAGACACACGTGCTTCCCCAATTCCCTGGCCAGGATGCGCGTGGCCTTGATCACCTCCGGCAGCGTACCATCTTGATAGGGATCAATAGGTTTGAGCTGATCAATATCCTCGATGCGTTCTAGCACGGGGCGGGTGATCCAGGGCGGGGCGTCATCAGTATAGCGCACTTCGCACCCGACCGCCCCCGCCAGCGTCGCCACCCCGTTTTCCATGTCAATCATGTCGTGGCCGAACTTCTGCCAGGCGGCGATTTGCGCGGCGGCCATCTTCTCGCCGTCCAGGCAGTATTCGCGCAGGGTGTAGCCAGCCACGGCGGCGGCGTGCTGGAAATTCTCCAGGCAGACCGGTACCCGGTCGGGGATGCCGCCCGTCAAAACGGTTATGCAGCGCTCGAATGAGGTCATTTCAGGCATAGTGGGCTCTCCTGATGGGCTTTGAGGATCCAGGTCGGCAAGAGGATGGTAGGCTGGTAAACTGGTAGATTGGGGAAGGGAACCCCCAAATTGCTCATTCCGCAGATTATACCACGCGCTAGGATAACACCAAAACGCCCCGCCTCTTTCTGCAATGACGAGCGCCCGTCCCAGGCTGGCGGCCATGCGACGGGAGCGTTACAGTTAGCCTCAAATCAGGGAGCTGCGTCGCAAAAAGTCTGAAAAAGTGTTGAAACGGTCGAAAAAGTATGATATATTATTTGGTAGAATAAGCGACACCAGGGTTTGTCACATACTGGGGATTCTGCGACAAAATTGTCGTAGAATCAGTAGTTAGGCCACTGTCGCTGTATGCCCTAGATTAAACCAGGATTCTAAAAACAATGAAACGAGGTCAATCTCAAACGACTCTTAGATCTTACATTGGAACTGTACTCCAGAAACGCGCAAGGAATATAGTCCGCACTGCTTCCCTTATCTTCGAAGCAGGGGTCGTATTTTGGATCTTCCTCAGACTTGATCATTGGCTCATACAGCAAGCAGTTATTCTATTCCACGAAGAAATCGAAAGGATTCCTCTTGTAGCAACTATTATCGAAGGTATTCAAATACTTTCTGCGCTGGCTATTCTCATTTACTACTGTATTCATATTGTACGGCTTCTGTTCTTCGAGGTTCATGAAGAGGAAATCAACCCATGAGCCCTATGAAAATGCCCGACAAATTGTTTATGTGGACATTGAACTCTGGAGGCAACCTGGCCAGTTGGATTGTCGATGTTATTGTAAGAAATGTTCAGGTTGGTCTAAACCTGCTGATAACCATCTTCCTGGGAACCATGTTGTACATCGTATTTCTACTTATGGATTTGCCACAACCGCTAGCGCTTATAATTTGCTTACTTGTCATGTCTGGCCTACTCATACTTGCTGCGATCACGGAAAGTTTCGTTTGGCTAATTCTCCCTGCTAAATTCTATGGACGGTTCCTCTTTTCACTCATCCGCCTACGTATCTACGTACGGGGAAAGACTATACTGGCGTTGGCAGCCATTATTGTCTGGATATTGGAACTCCTAGCAAGTCTCCTACGACCATTCAGTCAAGCAGCAGCTGCGCCTCTTGTAAGGTTATCCTCAAACCTGCGAAACTTGGGGAAGACGCTGGGAGCCACAGAATTGGCAAAGCTTCAGTCATCCTAAAATAGAGAGCAAGGTAATTGTTAAAATCGTCAGACATATCTTTGGGAAGCGCCTGACGTTAGGCCGCACAATCAAGAGGGACCAGGAATGCAACAATCCATATTTGATTTCCTAGATTCTCAATCTGAGGAATCTCAGGAAGCTTTGTCTGAGGAAGAGCAAAAAGAAGCACAGCACGAGGAAGAACGCCAGCGACTTCTTAATCACATATCTTCCGCCACTGTCAATACTTTGCGGGACAAAGTCGCCTGGATTCTCAATCACCATCCTGAAACAAGGAATTCGGACATTGCCCTGCAACTTAAGCTTTGGGAAACCTTTGAGTCTCATATATACAATGGCTACTCTATTAAACCTGATGAGCTCTATCGTTTGACTCGTCTGACATCTATAGCCCGTGAGCGAGCACGAATCCAGAACACATACAAACTTTTCATTGCCAGCTCCGAAATACGCGAGAAACGTGGTACCCTCTCAGAAGAGGAAAAGGAAAAAGCCCTTGAAGACAAACCTGTTGGTTATCCCACACTCGTTGTTTATATGGATGAGAGTGGAAAGAATGCTAGTCAACTCATTGTTGGGAGTGTTTGGTTCCTTGGAGGAGGATATCCCATCTTTACACTAAACAAGAAGATTCTCGATTTCATGGAGGAAGTTGGTTTCACCAAAGAGTTTCACTTCTCACATATGAACAGGGGTGACTTAACAACTTATAAGGAAATGATAACGCTTTTTTTGGAGGAAGCACCTACTGTCAGTTTCAAACTAGTGACTGTGCCAACGGCTGGTATTCAGAATAAGCAAGTTGCTTTGCAGCAACTGTTTTACCATCTGTTGATCCGAGGTGTAGAAACCGAAGACGAAACGGGTAGAGCTCCACTACCACGACTATTGCAGGTCTGGAAGGACTCAGAGGAAGAAGGATATGACAGTTTGTTGACTGCCGATTTGGATGACCGTCTGAAGCGGGCTTCTGTATCACGCTTTGACGGTGAGCTTCACATTGATGAAGTACGATGCGCTGATTCTCACAGTAATATCTTCTTACAGGTTGCTGATTTATTCACAGCGAGCGCAAATCGCATTTTGAACCAACCAGGAACACAGTACAACCACAAAGATGAGTTTGCCAGATTCTTTCTCGAAGGTATTAACGTTGATGCTTCTTTTGAACCTAATGACCAAGTTAGTGACATGGTAGTTCATATTTCGCTTTAGTGTAAGGTCACGCCCTAATCCATCGCTGCAGCGGACCCCAAGGGCTGGGCTCTCACAATGATTGGCACAATGCGTGGGTCACTTGCTTGAAGTTGTTACCCATCTTGCGGGCCGCTGAGCTTGGGCGTTATGCCGACACAGTGCCTTGAGGAAGGAGGTAGCAATGAAGCCGCCAAATTCGCTTTCAGATAGCGACCTGTTGCATTATGCGGATGAGCATCTTCAATACGAGATCGATATGCTCACCTGGTCAGCAGGCATTCTCGCTTTCTTGACCATATATAAGGCTGAGGGATATTTGCCTTGGGCAATAAACAACGGCCTACTAAATAGCTTTGCACTCCACGCTCGAAATCTAATCAATTTCCTCTATTCGCGATCGATGGGAAGGGACTTTGCTACAGATATTGTCCTTGAAGATTACGTTGACACTGACGTTATCAATAATCATCTTCCTCCGATTTCTCCAGATCTCCAACAAACACTTACAAAGGCCAATAAACAAGCAGCACACCTATCAATAGAGAGGGTTCAGTATGAACAAGCAGGGAAGAAGTGGATGTTTATCGAACTGGCAAAGCAAATCCTAAAGGCTTTTGCGTCTATCGCTCCTCATATTCCAGATAGCAAGATTAGCGACACTCTAAGGGAAAAACTGACTCGATCAGGGTTGCGGATACCTATAGTTGATGTTGAGATAGGGAAGTCACCAAGCGGAGATCCGGTTTCCGTCACTTTCTCTCTAAGGATCTCACAGGATGGCAAGAAGATCGAAAGCGTTTCAGCATAACCAACTCACTGCAGCGGACCCTGTGAGCGGGACGGTCAACCTGATTGGCGCGTCCACCAGGCAGAATGGCCATAATGGTTGGGCGTAGAAAGGCGGGCCGCTGAGCTCGCGACCGTTCAGAGAGCGCGAAGCGCCGTCTGAACGGGGTGGCTTCGGCATGTGATGCGGTTTGATTCAACGCTCCTGAAGTAGAAGGCACAATATGCAGACTGAGATTTCGTCCTATTTGGAAGCTGTCAATATTCGCCCGTGAATGTACCACTCACATGCGGCCAAGATGTACCCCCCTGAAGTGCCAGGTGATGCGAAACTGAGTCGACATCAAGCGAAAGGGATGACATCTGTTGGTCGAGCTGGAGAGAGGTGATAAGTATATGAACATGGATTACCGCCCCAAGCAAGCGTGGTTGAGGGGCGGGCTAACCATGTGTAGAGCCGCGGCGCGACCCACCTGTGTCTGACCATCTGGTTTACGCGGTCTCTGGACGAGCTGGAGCGGGAAATAGCACAGATTGTTTCTCATGAAGATGGAAAACTCACATACCCATGCTTGAAAAACCTGATCTCCAAGACGAAAAAATTATCGCTTGTTTGCGAGATGAATATGGATTGAATGTTGTCCAGGTCACTTTTCTTCCTCTCGGAGCTGATCGGAATACAGCCGTCTATCGCGTCGTCGCAGACGATGAAACGCCGTATTTTCTGAAGTTAAGAAGCGGCGTTTTTGACGAAACTTCTGTGGCGTTACCCAAATTTCTCGGCGACCAGGGCATCGGGCAAATCATAGCCCCGCTGGCAACCAAAACCGGGCAACTCTGGGCGAGCCTGGACGCCTTCAAGGTGATTCTTTATCCTTTTGTTGAGGGCCACAATGGTTATGAAGTTGACTTGTTGGATCGCCACTGGGGCGATTTTGGCATGGCCCTCAAAAGCATTCACTCGGCTGTAGTGCCTCCAGCCCTAATCAGACGCATCTAGCAGGAGACATATTCTCCACAATGGCGCGAAATCGTAAAGACGTTTCTGGAGCGTGTTGAGGATGACGCTTTTGATGACCCCGTTGCAGTAAAATTAGCTACGTTTTTGAAAGCCAAACGCGATGAGATTCTCGATCTCGTCGGGCGCGCTGAACGGCTCGCTCAGGCACTCCAAGCTCGATCCCCGGAGTTTCTTGACAAATCCCCCATCCTGTAGTATATTATTTCTTGATGAAAGGAATTAGCTTGTCGGCACAGAGCATTATTCCTTTAACTGTGGAACCCCCCATAAAGACAATCCTGACAGTCCGCACATTTCATCTGTATTTCTGCGTCGTGACGTGAAGCGATGGCTCGGCTCCGATGGTGCAACGTCGAGACACTAGATCATACGTGTTTACTTCCCTCCGGTATCTCCCCAAGACCGCTGCACCGGCCGGACAAGTCTTGTCTTTCCCAGCCAACGATAGATCTCCGGGGATCCCTCCCCGTTGCCAGACAAACAAATCCTATGATTAAAAAACAAAGGAGGTAAGCTCAATGAAGAAGTTAGCCATCGATGGTGGAGAACGGACCGTTCCTGAGGGGGCACTCAAACCGTGGCCTCCGATCGACGAACGGGATCGGGAAGCTGTCCTGCGGGTCTTCGACAATAAGACTGTGTGCGGTGGCGGAGCACCCGAAACGGTGGCCCTGCAAAAGGAGTGGGCAGAATACGTTGGCAGAAAGCACTGCCTGGCCACCAACAGCGGCACGGCGGCCCTGCACATGTCGTTGGCAGCCGCCCAGGTGGGCCTGGGCGACGAAGTCATCGCCCCGGCCTACACCTTTTTGGCCTCTGCCTCATGCATCCTGCACGCTAACGCCATCCCCATCTTCGTCGACATCGACGAGAGGACGTTCAACATCGACGCCACCAAGATCGAGGAAAAAATTACCGACAGGACCAAGGCCATCATCCCCGTCCATCTTCACGGACTACCCGCCGATATGGACGAGATCATGGCCATCGCCAAGAAGCACAACCTGATCGTCATTGAAGATGCCTGCCAGGCTCACGGAGCCGAGTACAAGGGCAAGAAAGTCGGTTCCATTGGCGATTTCGGGGCCTTCAGCCTGAACAGTTCCAAGAACTTGTGTGGGGGTGAGGGCGGTTTCTTCGTCACCGACGACGATACCTACTTGATGCGCGGGGACATGCTGCGTATGTTCGGAGATGAAATTGACGACGAGACGCAACTCAGGGTCTACAACGCCTCCATCCTGGGTTATATGTTCAGAACCCAGGAGCTGCCGGCTGCCTTCGCCCGCGCCCAGTTGCAGCGATTGGACGAGAACAACACCATCCGCCATAAGAACTGTGCCATGCTGACCGATGTATTGAGTGAGTACGAATGGGTCACAACCCCTTATGTGCCTCCAGACAGAACCCACGTGTGGTGGATGTACATCGTACGTTTCGACCCGAAAAAGGCGGGCGTCGACCTGTCGCCGCGTGAATTCCGCATCGCTCTTGAGAAAGCATTGCACATGGAGGGCGTCGCCGTCGGCCAGTGGCAAATCATGCCGGTGCCGACCCAGGACCTCTTCCAGACCAAGCTCGGCCACGGCAAGGGCTTCCCGTGGAAGAACAACCCCCTGTATGATAGGGAGGTCACCTACCGTGGGGAGGATTATCCAGTCGCCACCGCGCTGTGTGAAGACTACACGGCCATCATCGGCACCAATCCACCCAATGGCCAGGAGCTGATGGAGATGTACGCGGAGGCGCTTCGCAAGGTGTGTGGCGATCTGGACACAGTAGTCAAACACAAGGATGATGACATCGTGGCCCACTTCAGCGGCGACGTCTTTATGGCCGCGTAGCAGCGTCTGTATAAACCCGGTTTTTTTGAAAAAACCGGGTTTATGGAACGATACGAGAGGAAAACAAAAATGAAAGGTGTATACGCCAGAAGTCCATTCCAATTCGAAATCAGGGAGATGGACGTCCCGAAACCTAAAGAGGGGGAAGCCCTGATTAAGGTCAAAGCCTGTGGAGTATGTGGCACCGATCTGCACTTCGCCGCAGACTGGACGGAAGACTGGATGCCCCTGGGTCACGAAATCGCGGCCGAAGTCGTAGAAGTAGGGTCGGGCGTGACCAACGTCAAGGTGGGAGACAAGGTCATCCCCGAAGACGTGACAATGTGTGGCATGTGCGAACACTGCAAGAATGGGGAAGCGTGGCGCTGCAGCAACATGTATGATTTTGGCGGCCAGCCAGGTATGGCAGAGTACATGGCACTCAACGAGCACATGCTAAACCCCTTCGAGGACATAGACTATGTCCACGCCTCGTTGACAGAACCGCTGGCGGTGGCCATCAACACGGTGAAAAACGCCGAGATCCCGTTAGGTGGCGACGTGGTGGTCTACGGGCCAGGCCCCATCGGCCTGATGTGCGTTCGGCTGGCAAAACTTCATGGGGCGGCCAGAGTAGCCCTGATCGGCTATGACCGCAGCCCACGCGAAACAGCCCGCATGAAGGTGGGCGAGGCGTTTGGGGCCGACGTATTGATCCATGCGGCTGAGGAAGACCCGGTGGAAAAAGTACGCTCAACCTTCCCCACCGGGGCGCACAGTGTTGTGGTCACCTCTCCACCGGTGACGATGCCCCTGGCCGTGCAAATGGTGAAATTCGGAGGGATTGTGTCCTTCATCGGGATCAACCTGGGTGGAGAAAGCAAGGTAGAGCTGGACATCAATGACTTGATCTTCAACAAAGTCACCCTGCGCTCTACCTTTGCCGAGCCGGGCATCAGTTTCCCGCGCTCTCTCCGCCTGCTCCGAGAGGGGATGATCGACGCTGAGAAGCTGATCACCAATACCTTCAGCTTCTCCGAAACCGAGGAGATCATGCGCAAGAACAGCCAGGCCGAGGAAGCGATCATCAAGGCGGTATTGGTTCCCTAGGAAGCTGGCCGGCAAAGCAGCAGACGGGAAAAACACTACCCCCGGTTTTCTCATGCTTGGAAAACCGGGGGGTTGTCTCTCACCCTGTTTCACACTATGAGCGTCGGTTGTTATGCTTCCTGTCTTCGCCGAGTGGATTTAACAAGTTTCCTGACACCATCGGCGATCAACGGGCCCAGACCTTGCGGGGCAAAGACGGCAATCAAGGCCAACGTCAAACCCATAGCCAGGTTGCGGTAGTCTTCCGCCGCCCGCAGCAACTCAGGCAGCACGATGATCAAGACCGTGCCGGCAATGGGTCCCCAGAAGGTCCCCCACCCGCCCAGCACGATCGCAGCCAGCAGGTTAATCATGGTTTCAAAGCTGAGGATGGCTGGAGACTGCGCTCCATTGTAGTGGATGAGGTAACCACCCGCCAGCCCGGTGAAGAAGGCACTGAAGGCAAACAACAGCATCTTAAAGCGGAAGGGATCAACCCCACGGCTGATAGCGTAGGTCTCCGAGTCGCGCAGAGCGCGGAAGCTCATGCCGATGGGCGAGTGGAAGATGCGCCAGATGACGTAGGTCGCAATCGCAAAAAAGATCAGGCCGACGTAGTAGTAGGCCACCCGGTCGAACGGACGACCCAGCAATTCCTCAAATCCGAATTTGGGAACGTATCTCAAGCCGTAGCCGCCACCGGCGATCCAGCTTGGCCCCTGGGTAGCAAAATTGCGCAGCAATTCGTGAAAGGCCAGAGTTAGCAAGACCACGTAAGGGCCACGCAGCCGCAAGCTGGGCAGACCAATGATCAGGGCGGCGATGGTAGCCACGATCGGCGCCAGAAAGATGGCAATCCACGGGCTCCAGCCCAGGTGCAAAGTCAAGACACCCGTGGTGTAACCACCAACGGCAAATAGCGCCAACTGGGCAAAGGAGAAAATGCCCCCCACACCCAAGATCAAGTTCCAGCTCTGGGTTACGATACACCAACCGAAGAAAAGGACGCACAGGTGCAATATGAAGCGGCCGGTACTGAGCTGAGTGGCTACCAACGGGAAGACCACCGCCACCAGCAGCGCCACCCCAATGAACACCTTGCTGGGCTTGGCCCACGGTCCGGCCGCCCAATTCAGTCTCTCAGAGATGTTTTTTGCTTTAGGCTGGGAAACAGCAGTATCCTGGATCATAGCCGTTGCGCCTCCCCCAATCCGAACAGCCCAGTCGGGCGTATAACCAGCATAATAATCATGAACAGAAACAGACCCGGCAACGCCGCACCAGCGCCGAAGTATACCTGCAGGAAGGCTTCTAACAGCCCGATGACGTAGGCAGCCCAGATGGTGCCTTTGACGCTGCCCAGGCCGCCAAAGATGGTGACTACCAGCGCTTTGATCATGGGGTTGAACCCGGAAGTGGGAGAAAGGTAAAAGATAGATGACAGCAACACGCCCGCCAAGCCGGCCAGCGCCCCGCTGATGGTCATGACGATCATGAAGGTGGCCACAGACGGAATGCCCATAAGCCGCGCCGCGTCCATCTGCTGGGAGACGGCTTGAATGGACAATCCGTAGCGTGACCTGCGCAGGAACAGGGCCAATAGCGCGAAAGAGACCAGAGCCACAGCGATGACAATCAGGGCCTGATAGCTGATGAGGACGTTGCCGATCTTAAAGGTTCCCTCAATGACCGCGGGCATCTGCTTGACGCGCGGGCCATAGATAATAAGCACCGCGCTTTCTATGACAATTGAGGCGCCTACCGTAGCGATCATAGTCGCGTTAAAAAACTCCTGCCTGCCCAGCAGCCGGTTTATGGCGAGCACCTGTATCAGCAGAGCCACCAGAGCGGCACCGATCACGCCCAGTGCAAATGACGGCAGAGACGGCAACGCCAAGACATTGAGGGCTGTCCAGGCCACGTACCCGCCCACCAGATACAAAGACCCGTGGGCCAAGTTTAACATACGTAGCGAGCCCCAGATCAAGGTCAGGCCGATGGCCATCAAGCCATAGATCGAACCGTAGAGTATGCCACTGTAGATGGCTTGGAACAATTTCTCCATACTCTTTTGTCCTCCCAACTTTTCATTCGGTTATCGGATTTAGAGCCTGTCCAAAAATCCATAGGGACAGCATCCCGACCCGCACCTGACGGCGGGGCACTTTTCGGGATAGAGATGCGCCAGCTATACAAAATTCTGGGGTAGATTCCTGGAATTAGCCGAGATAGGCGGCCAGCAGCGCCTCGTCTTGGAGCATCTCATCTACCTTACCTTCCTTCACCAACGTCCCGGATTCCAAGAGATAGACCCGGTCGGCCAGACCCTCAATGTGATCGGCGTTCTCGTCTACCAGCAGGATAGACAGCCCGGTACCCTTGATGTTTCGTATGGTCTGATAGACATCTTCGATCAGGTACGGAGCCAAGCCCAATGATGGCTCATCTATCATCAAAATCTTTGCCTTGCTCATGAGGCCACGCCCCAAGGCCAACATACGTCGTTCACCGCCGGACAGGCTGCGGGCCAATTGAGTGGTTCGTTCCCCCAAGAGGGGGAACAATTCAAAGACCTGTTCCAGCTTCTGCTTTCGCTCTTTCCAGGCCTCAGGCCGGTAAGCGCCCATCAACAAGTTTTCCATAACGGTCAACTCGGGAAAAGGCAGATCCCCCTGGGGAATGTGGATCACCCCTGCCGCTACGATCTCTGACGCCCGAAGGTCAGAGATAACCTGTCCATCGAATTCTACCTCGCCAGCCGTAGGCCGGACCAGCCCTGAGATGGTGCGCAATAGAGTGGTCTTACCGTGGCCATTGGGACCCAGCACGACCACAGTTTCGCCATCCTCGACGTACAGCGATAATGAATGCAAAACCTGGGATCCCCCATACCCCGCCTCCAGGTCGGTTACCTTCAACATCGGCGACCACCTCCGTTGTTGCCCGAGATCTTCTCCCGGTGTTTGCCGCCCAGGTACACCTCAATCACCTTTTCGTCGCGCAGGACTTCGGCCGGAGGGCCTTCGGCGATCTTCCGGCCGTGATGCAAGACCAACAGTCGATCAGCCAGCGCCTGGACCGCTTTCATCACGTGCTCGATCAACAACACGGTAACTCCCGATTGGTTGACTTTGCGGACCAAGTTCACCATCCCATCCCGTTCTGCCCGGCTGAGACCGCCGACCGGCTCGTCCAACAACAGCAGCTTGGGATGGGTGGACAGGGCGGTGGCCATCATCAGTCGTTTGCGCTCAAAAACAGACAGCGTGTCAACCTGTTCGCCTTGTATATCCAGCAAGTCGCAAAATTCCAATGCCTCAAGGGCTGCTTCAACCGCTTCGTCGGAGAACTGCATGGTGGGGTTGCCCGTACCTGCGCGGCCGAGGATGGCACCCACCAAAGCATTGGTCAACACTGTCTGGGTGTCAAAGCCCACGGTAGTTTGGAAGGTGCGTGCGATACCCAGTCGACAGACAGCGTCCGCGTGCCGGCGCTGTATTTCCTGGCCCTCAAAGAAAATAACCCCGCTCGTCGCCGGGGAAACGCCCGAAATGGTGTCGAACAGGGTTGTCTTGCCTGCGCCATTGGGTCCGGCAATGGCATAAATCTCCCCCTCTTCCACTTCAAAGGAGAGATCTCTGACCGCCATCAGCCCTCCGTATGCTTTGGTAACTTCCTCACATGAGAAGATAGGCGACATAGAATACCCTCAGTCTACTCAGACCCGTCAGGTTGTGAGAAATCTGACAGGTCTGGATGAAACAAGCCCCCCGCCTGCGATTGTTCAGGTGGGGACGATATGCCCCTCTAGCAAGGGACTAAAGGCAATACGATATGAGATAGATAACGATTATCAAAGCTAAACCGGATGCTGGCCGTTCGCTTTGTGCGAACGGCCAGATCTGTTTTATCAAAGGCTCACGTTTTGATCATATCCTAGCCAAACCAGGACGGAGTCTGGAATGTGCCGGTGGTGTAGGGATCCGGGAAAACCAGCACCTGTTGCCCATCCTGGATCTGGTAGATAGTGTGTGCTTGTCCCAGCGAGGGATCATTAACCTGCCACGGATAGCACTGGCCAGCGTGGTCTGAAAAAGCACTGCCGCCGGTCACACCACGGTGGATGCCCATCTCGGTCATCTTGGCCACCTTCTGATAGTCGAAGGGATCGCCAGCCAACGCCACGGCTTTGGCCCAGACCCATACCTGGTCATAGCCACCCGGCGCGTTGGCATAGCCCGGCGTCTGGCCAAACTTGGCTTCATAGGCACTGACCCAATCCATGCCGATCTCATCAGGCAAAAAGCCGAGCACGGTAGCCCAGATGACGCCGTTGGCCGCCTCGCCAGCCAGATCCAGATACTCGGGCACGGAAGGACCGTATTGCTGATAGATCAGGGCGGGGATAGGATTGGCCGCCCACTGCTTGATCATGGCCGCGTTGTCGGCCGGGTTGTAGGTGACGGAGAAGAAGACGGAGGGATTGACATCGCGCACGTTGGACAACATCGGCCCCCAGTCGGCCACGTTACCTACCGTGAAGGTGTCCTTGAGCAAGACATCCCAGCCCAACTCCAGGGCCGTGTCGTTGAATGTATTGCCAATGAATGAGCTGTAGGTGTCGTCGCCGTGCAGGATGGCGGCTGTCTTTCCACTTTCCGGTACGAATTCGCCGTTCGCCACTATGCGGTCCAGGTAACGGGCAAAGCCGCCACCGTACCACTCTTCGTTCGGGTCGGTCTGGAAGATGGGCCAGTACTTCTCGGGGTCGCTGGAATAGCGGTCGGTCCATGCCTTCTGGGTGTTGTTGTTGTAGTACAGCACGCCGGCCTCGGCGCAGATATCGAATTCAGGCGCCGAGGTCAGGTGGTAACCGGAGAAGATAACATCCGCCTTCTCCACGTCGATGGCCCGCTCGAAGGCGGTGGTGACCTGATCGCCGACCGAGTCGACGTCGTCTATCTCGATGTATTTGAGTTCGTGGCCGACAAGGCCACCCAGCCCATTGATTTCGTCAACCGCCATGACGACGCCATTGCGCATCTCTTCGCCGTCGGAGGCGATGAAGCCGCTGAGTGGGAAGATACCGACTACGTTGATGGGCCGCTTTTCTTGTACCACCGCTGGCGCCCCGGCGGGAGCCTCGGTCGCCGCACCTTCGGCTGGTACTTCGGCGGCCGGGGTGGCCGCCGTCTGGCAAGCCGAGGCCAGGCCGGCGCCCAGCACACTGCCCACACCTACGGTGGCTGCTGATTTAAGAAAATCACGACGCTTCATTTTTTCTGACACTTTCTCTCCTCCTGTTCAGATTAAGAAATGCTAACCACTACAATAGAATTTTACTTTCAAACCCCGGTCGCACGCCACGGGGTAGAGCCCCGCTGGCGCGGCTTGGGGTAGAAGTAACAAGACTAGACCAGAGATTTGACTGCAACCGGTTGGCCACCCTTGGCCGCCGACTCGTCGATGGCGAAGCAGAGGGCCATGGTCTTGACCATATCATGGATCGAAGCGTGCGACTCGACGTCGTTTTCGATGCATTCCATAAAGTGGTGGATCTCCGGCACAAAGGGATGGTGCGAAACATCACCGCTGTCCGGTTTTACGGTCGGGAACTCCCAGTAGCCAAGCGAGCCGGGATAATATTTGTAAGAATGAATCTTGTTGTTGTTGATGGACATGGTGGTGCCGAACAACCGGCAGTTGAAGATGTAAGGGGTCTCACCCTCTATCATGCTGGAAAGCTTGCCCACCGCGCCGTTCTCAAATTTGAGTGCGGCCACCGACACCGGCTGGTACTCATAGTCCTTGTTCGCAATCGGGCCGGTGCTGAAGGCGGCAACCTCGGCAACGTCTCCGGCCAACCAACGCAGAGTATCCACCGCGTGGACACCGGCCACGGTGAAGGAACTGCCACCGGAAATCTTCTTCATGTAGTAGGGATAGCCGGGATAGGCCTTGATGATGGGGTGCCAGTAGTCGGCTTCGGCGTAGATCAGGTCCCCGAGTTTACCATCGTCGATCAAGGCCCGGATGGTCTCAAATTGGGGATTCCAGCGCAACACACAACTGACGATCGATTTCATGCCCCCTTTGTTGACTGCCTCATAGATCTGAACCGTCCCCTCGGAGTTCATACTAATCGGCTTCTCGATGACGACGTGGCGGCCGCTTAGTGCCGCGCGGCTAATATATTCAGGCCGCGTATCTGCGTGAGCGCAGTGAACGACAATGTTAATGCGCTCATCGTCAAAGAATTCGTCAATGGACGCATACTCCTTACCATCGACGCCGTGGGTTTTCATGACATTCGTGGCCTTTTTGGGGGTCTTATTGTACATACCCACCACTTCCGTCAAGGGGTGATCGCGGAATGCTTTGACGTATTCCCCGGACACCCAACCAGCGCCGATGATGCCTACACCATATTTTGCGGTCATCATTGATCCTCCCTATTTACTTTTGCTAATGAATTATTGAACAACTACACCGCGCGAAGAGACCAAACAAGATGATCTCAGAAAGCACTCTCTAAGAAACCTGGGTAGGAGTAGCACATCCGATCGCACGAACAGCCAGGTTTGTAATTCGAATGGCACTGTAATACCAGACAGACGGTATTTGGATGGCTATAATGATTGGGGGCAAGGCTGTCGTAGACGCAAAAACCTGTCAATGATTTAGGCAATGCCAAGAAAATGATAGCCCAAGGCACAAACTCGCATCAGTCCAAGTTAACACAGTATGTGAACGGCTTCGGGCATTGCTCAGGCTTTTCCAAGCATTAGGTCGCTTATCTGGCTTTGTTTCAACGAGTCTTAACGGGACGTTTGCGCAATTTAATTCTTGGAAAAGCCTTACGCTTTCGAATCATGCACAGGAACCAAATTCTAACGGGGCACTGCTTGAAACAGTGCAGACATTATAGCACTTTTTTTTCATCTGTCAACAAAGTCGCTCCCGCTTCCCACCAGCACTCGTGCAAAGTCGCAGAGTTACAGCTTAGTCCCCTTCAAGATGCGTGAGGGAGTCGAAGAGATGAAAGGCAACCACGTATTTCTCCATGGACTGGGCAATGCGATCAACGACTACCTGGTGAGGGTCAGGGATGAGGCACGACAGATTGCGGTATAGGGTTTCGCGCGCGGCCAGCACCGGAGCTGCTGTCCAGATATATCGAGCGCCGGTTTGAGTCAGCCAGGAGCGCCGCTCTGGCGACAGGCCATCCCAAACGTGCTGGGCATCGACGGGAGCGCCGCTCCCCCATCCTTGTTCAGCCCCTTCATCTGGATACTCCTCTGGCTGTAACCACTTACGCCAGCGACCGGAGTCATACACCGCCTGCTCCAGCACGGCCAAGAAGTCTGACGGCCGCAAAGTCCCGCGGCTGCGGATCAAATCTTCTTCCTTAGCGCACAGATCAGCGAGGGCCAGGTATTCCTCAGCCGTGAATTCAGGCCCAACATTGGCCCCCCCCATGCCACTGCTCGGATAGTCGTGCGGGTTTGAAACCCAATCGGTATAATGTCCCTTGATCAGCGAACCGAAGGGAGATACAGTATCAAACAGTTGCTGAGCGGTCTCTGGGTCGAAGTCAGTGGTATGTAGGTCGGTCCCCACCTTACCGACGATGAAACAGGGCCAGGCCTGGTCCAATCCGCGTGCTGCCAGCCCTTGTCTTAAGCTGTCGATGAAAATCTTAAAATTGCTGTAGTCTACCAGGCCACCGTGAACCTCCTCGGTGCCAACTTCATAAGAAATAGGACGTAATCCCAAACGCGCTCGCTCTCGCTCGGTATGCTCTATCAGTTCAACGGTGCGAGCTACCACCGTCTCTATGGCGATTGCCTCGCCGGGAGGCAAAGTGTGGTCCACCGTGGGGTCAACATGCAAGAGATGGTAACCAGCTTTCATGCACGCTACCAGGCTTTGTTTGACCTCATCCATCGTCTCCTGCAGGGAAAGGCCGGCTAGCGTGTGCAGGTCCTTAAGCCAAGGGCCTCCATGATCCAGGCATGGATAGAGAGGGCCGTCCCAGGCGTACTTGCGGGTAAAGACCTCAATCTGCGCTGTAAATTCGTCCGGTGTCCAACCCGTGTAGCTACCTTCTCGGTCTACCTGATTGAGCGTGGCAGCAAACAGCATCGGCGTGTTATTGGTGGCAGCGACCTTCACCGCAGCCTCCAGGACCGCCACCGAGTTAGGACAAACCGCCAACAGAGTGATGTTTACACCCTCTTGCCTCAACTGGGTAATCCGTCGTACCAGTTCATCCAAAGTCTTCATCGTTCTGTCACTAATCCCCCATATTTTCGCTCCAGCCGGGAGCTTGACTTCATACTTGTTGAGTCAAGAAGGTCTCCACCTCTGCGGCGCTTGGGACTAAACTGGCCCCACCTACGCGGGTTGCAGCTATCGCGCCACAGGCGTTGGCGAAGCGCAAGGCTTCGGATTGGGACCCTCCCTCTACGACATATTTGTAGATGAAACCAGCGTTGAAGGAATCGCCCGCTCCGGTCGTGTCCACTACTTCCACCGGGAATGCCGGACTACTGAGCACACCTTCCTGATCGGCCATCAACGCCCCCCCAGGCCCCAACTTGGCGACCACCAAATCCACCTGCTGAGCGAGCGTGGTTGATGCCCGGCTGACTGACTCGCTTTTGGCAATGGCCTTGACCTCGTGTTCATTCACAAACAGGATATCCAGGACCGGCAGAGCTTCCAGAAGGACGCTATTCCATTGTTCCTTGGGATCCCAACCTGGATCCAGGGAGGTTGTAAGCCCCAACTCTTTGGCCCGCCGCAACAGCTCCGGAAACGCGGATTGAAGCCCTATCTGCAGGTACATCGAGGCCATATGCAGATGGACGTAGTCGCCGAGGACGTCCAAGTTGACGTCAGCCAGGCGATAGTCGGCGATAGAGCCCAAGTAGGTAACCTGAGCTTTTTCGTCAGGATAGGTGAGTGAAATCGTGACGCCCGTCTGCACGGCGGGGTCGATGATAACTCCCTGGATACCTATCCCAATCTCTTGAAGTTGGGCCAGCATAAAGTGGCCGTTATCATCATCACCGACCTTGCCCATAAAATCAACTTGAGCCCCCAGGCCGGCCAGGGCGCGTGAGAAGATAGCCGACGAACTACCCAGAGCGCGAGAGAAGCCGGCACAAGTCAGCTCTTGCCCGAGTGCGGGTAAGGACGGCAGACCACTGACGATCAGATCAACATTCAACTCGCCGATGACGAGCACTTTCTTTGACATACGCTCACTCGCTGGCTATCCGGACCTTTAGAGCCAGCCAGCCACATTCATAAGACCTTCACAGCTTGACGACTGCATCGAGATGGCGAGGTGCATCTGGGTCCAGCCCCTTGCCAACGGACCGATAGTAGGCAAACAACTGGAGAACGGGCAGGTAAAGAGGCAAGCGAGCCAGTTCAGGCAGACCCGACTCGAAACACACCACGTGGTCAGCCCAGCCCAGGTTATCCGCGGCATCGGTCACGACCAAGATGGTGGCTCCCAAGTCGTTCATTTCACGCAGCACAGCAACCTCCATTTCTCGGGCCTCTTCTGAGAGCAACCCCACCACCAACGTCTTTTCATCGACCATAGACTTGGGGCCGTGACGGAATTCCAAGAAATGGTATGCCTCAGAGGTGGTAAGGGACATCTCTTTGAGCTTAAGCATGGCTTCGCATGCCAGACCATATCGGGGACCGGAGCCGAGGAAAAACACCTGGGAGAGACCAGAGTCCTCCCCCAAGGATCGAGCCAACGGCTGGTAACGCTGCATTAAGCGCTCTCCTAGAGAAGGCAAAGCAGCCAGATCCTCCACAAATTCAGTCTGCCTCCCAGCCAGGGCAGCCAGTGTTATGCAACCGAGAAGCATGCTGGAGAAAGAACGCGTCTGCGCGACACTCTCTTCGTGGCCTTCCGGCGAGACGAGCGTGATCGACGATCGATCTGCCAGCGGAGTGTCGTTATAGCAGGTAACGACGGCTATCTGAGCGTTATACGTCTTGGTTAAGTGATCTACGGCACGGATCGTCTCGCTAGTGGTTCCAGAGCGGGAGACGGCAATCCCGCAGGGCGTACTATTCCCCGGAATCCAGGTTTCTGGGAAGAGAAACAGCTCAGCAGCCGGGACTCCCCGTGCTGCCTGGCACGCAAGCGTCTGGAAGACAGAAGCGGCTGTCAGAGAAAGATAATAGGTCGAACCACAACCGAAAAAGAGTGTCAGATCACCCGCTCTCTGCGCAAAGAAAGTCCCCCAGGGCTGAGCTCCTTCGCGAGCCGCATCCACGACAGCAGCCCATGCGTCAGGCTGTGTCTGGATCTCACGTAACGTATTCATACCTTGCGTTGTCACTATGGTCTCCTATTCATAACCTGGACCTTTAGGGTTTCCCTGGCGAACAGGTCAAAACCCTAAGGGTCCGTAAATATATAAGTTCCCGCACCTAAACTATGTCATTTCGAGCGATAGCGAGAAATCCCCATCAGCGTTGGCCACGCAATCAACCTTGAGAGGGATTAAGCCCTTCGGTCGAAATGACACACGAGAAGTTATTCTTTTATGAACCCTAAAGGTCTACGTCCTATAAGGCAATGGCCTTGATTCCGGTCAATTCGCAGAAGGCGATCAAGGTGTCGTAGAGGTGGCTCCCATATCCCAAGACGGCATATTCATTGTTCCACGCTTCTAGTAGGGCATCGATGTCGCAATGAGCCGTCACAAATGCGTGAGGCCAGAAGGGAACGCCACATTCGAGTTTGCGGGCTTCGAGTTCGTCAGGAGACGGCTCAAAGACCGTGCAGCGCGCGATGACCATCTCAAACTCACCGTCGTTGCGCCCCAGCCGGGCCAAAACGCCCTCTCCTGGTTTGCACACGAGTTGAACCGACAAGCCACCGGCCTCGCCTTCGGTGGGAATGCCGTGCTCGGCAAAGGTGGCCGGCCCCAAGTCTCCGGCCAGAGATGGGGGACATGCACCATCACCAATGATCTTGATCTCGTTGTTCTCTTTGTCGATGTGCTGCAAGTCTCCGTAGTACACGCGCTCCTCACTCAGATCGATGAGCAGCTTGGCGACCATGGCCGTATTAAAATCGGACAGGGTCGAAGTGCCCACGCCTTCCTCCAACATCATGCTCTGAGCGAAGGAGGTGGCACTGTAGTCATCGCCCATTCCGGGGAAAGACTGAATGGTGTAAAAGTCGAACCCTTCAAGAGCCACCGTCTTCTTGATGGCCAGATAAAGACGAATAGAACGGTCGGACGTCTCATCGTCGGGCACCGGATCTTTGAACAAGGTTTGAATGTAATCCCGCGCCCCCTGCACTTCCTCGTCGGGGATGGCCTTGGCGGTTTGGATCAACGCAGTGACGTCCCTGGAATCGATATCCACCCCGAAGATCTTCATCCACTGCGAGGGATCGGCCACACCGCAAGTTTGGCCCATCCCGCGCCCGCCAAAGGCACCAAGGGTGCTCATGTTCAGCTTGTTCTTCATGTGGCTGGCACGACAGTAAGATACGATACGGTCAATCTCTTTGGCGTCATCGTAGCCGCCATACACAAAGCGATGCCTGATGCCGACTTCCTTAAGCGCACCCTGCAACACCAAACCACCAACCGGTCGCCAGCCCTGCGAACCGGGAACCGTCCAGATGAGAATACCCTTTCCGGTAAAGGAGAAATCACGGAGGGCACCGATCATGTGAGCAGCCCACACCCAGGTGCCGGAAAAGAGGACGACGGCGTCTATGTCATCCATCTTCCTGAACTTGGCAAAACACTCCCTGGCCTCCTGCTTGGTGGCCAGAATGACGTCGTGCTCGACGAGTTCGAGACCTGCCTCTCGGAGAGCATTTTTTGCATTTGTAATGAGCTGATCATCAATAAATGGTGCACCCATCGGATCTAGCAATCCGTCCTTATGCACCCCATAGACGATGAATCCAACTTTTGGCGTAATCATAGAGGTCCTCCTTGTCTAACTTTGCGGTTAGTTGGTTAGTTGGTTGGTTGGCTGGTTGGTTAGTTGGTTGGTCCGACCTTCCGTTCTTCTATGCTTTCAATCTTCCAGCCTTCCAACCTTCCAGTCTAAGAATCCGGCGGAGCAGGTCCATAATGTGCATCCGTGGCAACGGAACTGACCGCCGTTGGCAAGCTATCCATCAAGCTGCCAGCTTCCCGGTAAACAGCGAGGATATTCTCCGGCGGCGTATCTACCTGAACAGCATGGCTTGGTGAGAGGATAAACCCTCCACCCTTTCCCATCACGTCGACGATGTGTCTGATCTCAGCCCTGACCTGCTCCTCAGTGGCACGCGGAAGCAGTTGCTGTACGTCGGCCCCGCCGTGGAAACAGAGGCGATCACCGTAAGTTGATTTTAAATCTTCGGGCACCATATTGTCCGCAGAGAACTGCAACACATCCAAGACATCGATGCCCATCTCGATCAAGCCGGGCACGGCATCCACAATGGAGCCGCACGAATGGTACATGATGCGGCCACCTAACTCATGCACGCGGCGGTTGAAGCGTTCGTGGTGGGGGAAGATCAACTCGCGCCACATGGGCAGCGACATCATCATGCCGTGCTGGTGAGCGATGTCGTCGCTGGTCCAGATGAGTTCCACCCGGTCACCCAGGGCGGTCAAGGCCCGTTCGGCCAGTACGATATAGACGTCGGCGATACGGCGCATAATCTCGAAGGGGATGTCCGGATTGAGCGCCATATCCAGGAACATGTGCTCCATACCACGCAGATAGTTCGCGATCTCGTAGAAGCCACCAGGGTCGCCAAAGTCATCAAGGAAGATCGCATATTCCGTTTCTTGGTCCCAGGCTTCAACTGCGCCTAGCAAGGCATCCATATCCCACCAGTCGGGATCAGGCCACGGATAGTCATCTAACTGGCTGGCATCCTTGATCTCGCCCAGTGGGTGATCAGTGGGTTCGTAATAGATACCCTCTCCATAAGACGTAGGGCTCCAGGTTATGCCCCAGGCATCCTTGTAGCTGCCGTCCGAAAAGGTCGGCAAAGGGGGACCAACGTAACGCAATCTCGGGTGGCGCACATCAACACCGAAATACTTCATAATCGATTCTTCGTTAGGCAGCCCTAGATAGTCCTTTAGAACCGCCCAGGTCTCCGGCGTAGCAAGAAAATCAACTGGCACCCGGTCGGTCTCCTGGTGCACCAAGGCAAGTTGGACACGTTCGCGAGGGGTGATCTCATCTTTCTTCACAGTCTATACTTCCGTACTTGATCCATGCAGCGATTGGCAGAGTCCACGTCCGGGACGTCCTTGACGTGATAGAAAACGCCCCCCACCAGCCGGTGCTCTGCCAAGGCCTGGCAGAACTCTCCATACTCCACACCAAAGACGATAAGTGGCACGTCACCGGTCTGTTCCCTGACCTGATCCAGGATCTCATAGGCAGGGGGGAACCCCGTATCATCTCCCAACAGAATAGCCCTCAAGCCCTTGAGCGTGGAAGCAGCCCGCAGCAGGTGGCGACCATTGCCGTGGACGTGGATCACCCCACCATCGAACGCGGCAAACATTCGCTCGGCGGGCTCTCTTCCCCACTCTTCGAAATAGTCGACCGATGTCATGTGGAAAGGATCGATACTTTCCGACACAATTCGACCGCCGGGTATCCACTCGGCGAAGTTGCTGCACGTGCCACCTTCCAGAAGCGACACGCGGTCAAAGAATATGTTCTGAACTTTGACGTTCAAGTCAAATGCATAGTCGATCACACGCTTAATGATCTCGGGCTGATCCATCACGCCGTAATAGGTCTCTGTGGCCCCTCTCAGTTCATAACCAAAGTTGAGGCCATCGATCAGAATGAAATGGCTAACGCTCCATTTCCTGCGTGCCTCCTCCAAGAAGATGTCCAACTGGTGCACATAGCGAGCCAGCCATTCATTTTCCGGGTCGTCGGGGTCAAATGGGGCCAGTTGGTCAAACTCTGACCAATCCTCCAATATGGGTTTAACCATCGAAGAGATCCATCCAGAGTCCGGGTCGGACAGGAAACGCACCTTGCCCCCGACGAGGCCACCGTACAGCCCCTGGTCCATCTCACTCATATAGGCACTGGGGATGGAGTCGTCACGAACGCCCAGCTTTTCGCGAAAGCGGGCATCCCAGAACTGTGCCCGCTCGCGCGGGTCCGGGTATTCGCAAAATCCAGCCGGATGCGTTACGAGCATCTCCTTAAGGACAGCGCCGGGTAATTCCATAGAAGCCAAGATAATGCTTTGATCGCGCTCCTCATACAGACGCCGCAATCGCTCCAAGACATCATAACCATCGGGTTTATAGCTGAGTGGGAAAGACATAGTGCGATGTGCTCCCTTCAAAGCAAGTCTCCGTATCAGGTCAATACACAATGCTAAATCTGAATAGGCAGGGTACCGTGCTCCGATATAGTCTGCAAGATGACGCTCAGGCTAGAGTGGCGGACATCCTCAGGAATATCTTCTGTCACACCCATCAGGAAGCGATCCCCTGGGGCGGCTTCGGACAATATCCTTATATGCTGAACGGAACGCGATCAGCGTCTTCGCCTCGCAAAACCGCTTGTATCCGGGACCTGGGGGTGAACGGCACGCTTTCTCTCCTTGTGAGACTATTACTGGTCCTGTACCGCTTCGACCATCGCTACGATGTTCTCCACCGGTATGTCGGCCATAACGGCATGGGAAGGCCCTAAGATGTAGCCCCCACCCGCCCCCACTTCCCTGATCAAGCGCTGAACCTCAGCCTTTACCTGCTGGGGGGTGCTGTGGGGCAAGAGTTCTTGAATACCAACCCCGCCGTGGAAACAGAGCTGGTCGCCGTATTTTCGTTTAACCTCGTAGACGTCCCGGATCTCCGGCTGGAAGGGATTGTAAATATCCAGCCCGATCTCGACGAAGTCCTCAAATATATCGTCGATCTGACCATCGGAGTGCATGTAGACAAACTTCCCCGCCTCTTTGACCCGGTCGAACATGCGCGCCATAAAAGGCTTGAAAAATCGCCGCCAGTGCTTGGGCCCCATAATTAGGCCCGTCGTCTGGGAACCCAAATCCTCACCGAAGGCGAAGGCATCTATGCCATACTTCACCGATTGGTCGATGAGAGCCAGGTAATACTCGGTTATGCCCTCCAGCAGGTCGAACACGAAGCCTGGGTTCAAGATCAGGTCACTCAAGAAATCCTCTATGCCTCGCAATGCCCAGGCGACCTCGAAGAGATGTCCCTCGAAGCCTACGATGAAGTACTCTCGGTTCTCCCCGACAAAGCGTGGATAGTGCGCAAAATCTTCGGGGCAGGGAGGGTCAGGGAACGTATAATGGGCCAGGGTTGGCTGGGGAAGAACGGTATTGACCGGCCGCCCCCACTCCCCTTCCCCATACAAGCCGCGCGTATCCCAGATCACGCCCCACCCGTCGCGCCAGAGACCGGGCTCCACTTCCTCCTCCAGCCCGTGGAACAGACCCTTCGCTCGCGGCTCAACAAAACGGAAGTGATTACCCACCCAGTTGTCGAAAAACTCAACGTCGACCAGGCGTGGGTCGCCGTAGTGATCGGCCAGCCTGGCCAACGCCTGGTCGGTGAACTCAAAAGCCCAGGGGACTTTATCCGGCTGCTTGTGGCGGAGCGCCGTTAACACTCTTTCACGTTGATTCATCATTATTTATGTCAACTAATAAGCACCTGGTTAGACAACGATGAGTTCGCGGCGATAGGTAGAAAACTCCTCCACCCCATCCCTGGTCACCCGCACACCATCCTCCCAGCGTGCACCATATTCCTGCATATGCAGGAAGGAGTCCACCTGGAAGGTATAATTTTCCTGGAGCAGGTAGTCCGAATTGGTCTCGATCCAGGGATGCTCGCATTCCATCAAGCCAAGTCCGTGGCACGGCCCATAGAGAATGCAGTCTCCGAAGCCACGCTCGGTGATATACTCCTCGATGGTCAGGGCCACATCACGGGCAGGCATCCCGGCGCGCATGATGTCTATGGTCTTGTTGGCGGCATCCAACCCCATCTGCAATAACTTGCCTTCCTCCTCAGGCATATGGCCCAGGACAATGGGGCGCCCAACACTCGAGGAATAGCCACCCACCCGCGCGCCGATGTTGAGCTGGATGATCTCCCCTACCTCCAGCTTCTTGTGAGTCGGTCGTCCGATGGCGTTGGCGCTGTTGCGACCCGAGAGGACATACAGAGGATGCCCTTCGTATTCTGCTCCCAGCCGGTACAGGGCTTCCTGGGCAATTCCAACCACCTGGACCTCAGCCATACCGGGCTTGATGTCCTTCAGCACGGCCTCCATAGCCTGTTCAGAGATGCGGAAGGCCTCGCGTAACAGAGCTAACTCATTCTCGCTTTTCACCATGCGCAATTCAATCAAGATGTCGTCAGCCCTCACGATTTCGCCACCGGCCATCGCGGCACGTATCCCTTCATAGACAGGCACGCTAGTGACCGGATAACCGACTATGCCCAGCCGCTTAATACCCTTGCCCTGCGACACCTCATCAAAGACGCTGGTAAACGTATCCAGAGCTTTGCCGGGGTACTCCGGTTCGGCAGCTTCGCGATATTCGAGGATCTGCCGTATCTCATCAATCTTGCTTCTGCTCTGGGCATAGGCCAGACTCTCCGGGCCGATGAGCAATAGCGGGGCACCCTCGACGGGAACCAACACACCGGCCGTCTCGAAGGCGGGCCAGTAATCACACAGATAACGTACGAACGCGGGTTCTGCTTCGTTGCCAAAGGTGAGCAGCGCATCCAGCCCACGCTTGGCCAACTCGGCTTGCACGCGCCTGGCTCTCTCTTGAAACTCCGACTTTGGAATCTCGGTGATCATGTTATGCTCCTTTCAATGACTGCTCGCTACCGCCGCTGGACACCTGTCCCACCATAGGTGCAGGCTATCGTCCATCGGGAGCGGCTGAGTGGTAACGACTGATTTCTATGAGTGATCCTGGGATGTCCACTCGTAAATGGTCAAGGCCAAGATCTTGATGGCCTGGATGTACTCCTCCACATTAACACGTTCATCGATACTGTGCGCATAACCCAAGTCACCTGGTCCAAACACCAGGGTGGGGATGCCAGCCACGTTATGGAGGTGTCGAGCATCACAGCCAGCCGGGAAGCCAGAGATGATACCTCGCCCAACTACATTCTGGGCGTTATCACGCATCGTATGCACTAAAGCATGTTGCGGGTCGAGATAATGTGGAATGCAGTGCTGGTACCAAGCCAGTTTGGGCAGGTGACTACGTAACCAAGGATCGCCCGAGCACAGGGTGTAAATCCAGTCCTGTACCTCTTCCTTAACCATTTCACCAGTAACCTTCATCTCCTGGCCATGGTCGCCAATTTCAACCGGCAGGTACTTGACGTCAAACTTGAGCACACATTCACCCGGGACCTGGGAACCGGCCAGACCTCCCTGGATTTGACCGATAGTGATGGTCGGCGGCGGGAAAAGCGGATTACGCCGCTGAGCCAGCCATAGGCGTTCTAATTCGATCATGCCCTGGATGATCTTGATACCTTTTTCAATGGCGTTGATCCCACCCCACTTGAGGCAGGCGTGGGTGGCCTGACCCTCTACGTCCACTTGCAGCAAGAGCACCCCGCGGGTGGCTGGCTGGACGTGCAGACGGGTTGGCTCGGTGACGATGGCGGCATCGGCCTTGTAACCTTCCACCACGCAGGCCAATGTGCCGTTACCGCCGCCTTCTTCGTCCACCACGCTTTGAACCATCACGTCTCCTTTGAGTTCCAGGCCGGCCTCTTGTAGAAAGCGGACGGCCAAGATCATGGCAGCCACACCGGCCTTCATATCGCAGGCGCCAAGGCCGTACATATCCCCGCCATCGATCTGCCCGCCCCAGGGGTTATAGGTCCATTTGTCTTCGTCGCCAGGGGGCATGGTGTCCACATGGCCGTTCAGGATCAGCGAGCGCCCGCTACCCGCGCCCTTTAAAGTAGCCACCAGGTTAGGGCGATTGGTGTAATCATGTCCCCGGCTGAAGTCAGGATAGCCCTCCATCTTTGCGTTGTCGGGCTCGAAGAGGTGCGTTGCAAAGCCCCACTCTTCCAGACGCTCGGCCAGCCACTCCTGGATCGCCTGCTCCCGTCCACCGAAGCCGTGGTCAATCGTGGAGCTGTCGAAGTTGACCATCTGGCGCAGAAAATCGGTGGCAAAATCGCGTCGTGCTTCAACGTGTTCAAGAATTTTGGCTTTGTACTCCATGTGCTATTTCCCCCATTGGATTTGTTTCCACCCTCAACCTATCCACCGAGTATCCGTCCGCCGTCGATGACAAGTGCGCTACCCGTGATCCACGAGGCATCGTCGGATACGAGGAAGAGCGCCGCGTTGGCGATATCCTCCGGCGTACCGAGGCGTTTCAGGACGAGATGCTCCTCGACCACCTGGGCAACAATTTCTTCCGGGTTAGGAAAAGCCTTGGTGGACTCCCAGAGAAACGGTGTGTCAACTTGGCCGGGACAAAGGATGTTGGCCCTGACCATCGGGCCGTAGTCGAGGGCAACCTGCTTTACGAGGGCAACCAGCGCCGCCTTGCTGGCGCAGTAGGCGGGGTGATTGGGGAACTCCTTCCAGGCCGCGATAGAACCGTTGACAAGGATCACGCCGCCCCCCCGTTTCTGCATCTCAGGGATGCCGAGCTTGATGAGATAAAAAACTGCACTGAGGTTGGTATCAATCGCTTTGTGCCAAGTCTCCACAGATAACTCGGTGACGCTGCCGTTGCCAAGCATGCCTGCATTTGGGACGACGATGTCGAGGCCGCCAAATGTTTCGATTGCCGCGTTCACAAGTAGTTGATTACCCTCAAACTCGCTGACGTCACCCCTTACAAAGACAGCGCGTCCTCCCGCATCACGTATGCCAACGACCACTTCGTTTCCCCGCTGTTGGTTGCGACCGTTTACGACAACCGCCGCACCTTCTCTTGCAAAGCATTCGGCGATACCCTTTCCCATACCGCTCGTGGAACCGGTTACGATCGCAACTTTGCCGCTGAGTTTACCCGTTCTCACGTCCATCCTCTCATTCTCAGGTCGATAAAGTCCTGCTGCATCGCGGTGAGCCCGCCGTCGACCGGGATGACCGCGCCTGTGATATAGGAAGAGAGATCGCAGGCAAGGAAGAGGGCAGCCATAGCGTTATCGTTGACGTCGCCCAAACGCTTCAATGGGATAGTCGCCTCATGTGCTGCGCACTTTTGCGCGTCCTCCCAGAGGCCGCGCGTCATCGGCGTCTTTGTCGTACCCGGAGCGATAGCGTTGACTCTTATGTTGTCCGGGGCCAAGTCGCAGGCAAGCCCGCGGACCAGGCCTTCAATGCCGGCTTTTGAGGCTCCGTAAGCAGACAGGCCGGGATAACCGAGCGCAGCCGAACAGCTTGAGACCAGGATAATGGCGCCGCCGCCCCTCAAGCGCATATGAGGCTGAACAGACTGAGTCAGAAAGAAGCAGCTCTTCAGGTTGACAGCGAGCACCCGGTCCCAGTCTGTCTCTGTCATCTCCTCCACGGATATCGCCGGGTTGATGCCGGCAGAATTGACCATCACGTCGATTCCGTCAGAGCCCCCGACATCGTCTACCGCCTCGCGAATTGCTTCGACGGACGTGAGATCGACCAACCTGCCTGTCACCTCGGACTGCCCCTTCAACCCCTCCAGGTTGAGGTCGAAAACCGTGACCGCCGCGCCCGCCGTGCTCAGTCCCTTCGCAATCGCGAAGCCAATTGCGCCGCCGCCCCCAGCTACGATTGCTTTTTTTCCACTCAGGTTAATCTCCATTCAATTCCCCTCAATTCCCCGCTATCAAAAATTCCATCCCCAATTCGCGCAGGGCCTGCTCACTGGGCACAGTCGTTTCAGTATCCCAGCCCACGCGTTCGAGGAATTCCCCAGCCAAAGTCTGGTGATCTACGGTCACATCTTTGACGTTGCCTTCGGTGAGGGGCGGGTCGCCGATCATCCGGCCTGGCACGTTGCGCTTCAAGGGGTTGATCCCCTCGCGCAAGTTGAAAACGTGACGCATAGTGAAGATCCGCATGCCTGTCTTGAACATTTCGTCCATGTCGTAACCCCAGCCGGTGACGGCCGTAAGCTGTTCTGGGATGGCCTGGATAGGATAACTCAGGTAGCCAAACATACACAGACCCGCAGCGTTGCAAACCTCCATAACTGATACAAGCATGTGGTGAGTCTCGGCCCAGCCAGAGTACTGGTACTTGTCCTTCTCAGGCAACTCTATGCCAACTGGCCCAAGCAACTCCCCGCCTTGGGTATGGCGACCCGGGGTAGGAGCCAATAAATAGGTGGTTGCCAGTCCAGGCGTGAACTTCGGATCGTGGGCCGGCACTTCCTCACCGTCAACGTGGACCGCATACTCGGTGCCGATCTGGTCCAGTCTCTCCCAGGCGACCCTGATGCCGTCGGCCAATACATCGCCAAAGCCTTCGCGCCTCCCGATCTTCTCGGTCATGGCCACGATCGCCTCGGTGTTCCCCCAGGTCATCTCCAGACCATCGGTGTCTTCCTTGCTGAGCAAGCCATTCTCGTAGCACTCGATGACGTAGCCGATGGTCGCCCCGACCGAAATCGTATCCAGCCCAAGATCATTGCAAATCTCATTGAGCCTGACGATGGATTCGAGATCGTCGTTCAAGAGGTTCGTGCCGAACATGGCGAGGGTCTCATACTCCGGCTTGTGACCGACCCCACCGTTTAGCTCCAGAGGAAACTCTCCACCGGTTTGTTTCATCTTCCCCCCGCAAGCGATGGGGCATCCCCAGCAGGCATAGGGTTTGTACCCTTCCAGATCAACAATAGCCGAGCCGTTGATCTTTGCGGCGCGCTCGGAGGGAAAATCTAGCGTTCCAGCACCACCCCAGTTCTTTACCGGCGAATCGCCACTCAGGGCACTATCATAAGTAATGCCAGCCGTGCCCTGGTCGTGAAGAATGTCATACATGCCAGCAGCTTCCTTGAGGAGACCCTTGCGCAGCGCCCGAAGACCCTTCTCGTCGTGTATGGGCACTTTCATCTTGCCCTTGACCACAACGGCTTTGAGATTCTTGGAGCCCATCACCGCGGCCAACCCGGAGCGACCGGCCGCGCGCTCCTTGTCGTTCATGATGGCGGCGGTCAAGGCCATCATCTCCCCCGCCGGGCCGATGGAGCAGATCTCGACCTCTTTGCCATGGCGTTCCTTCAGGGTATCTTCCAGGAGTGTGACACCCATCCCGCAGAGGTCACCGGCATCCAGTAGCTCAGCTTTACCCTCATCAATGAGCAAATAGACCAGTTTGGGGGCAACACCACCAAACATCACCCCATCGAAACCGGCGAATTTGAGATGGGGTCCAAAATAGCCCCCGCAGTTTGCATCACCTATACCGCCGGACGTCTTGGGTGACTTGGCCATCGCCGTGAAGCGCGAACCGATGACAGCCGGTGTGCCCGTCAGAGGGCCTGTCAACAGGGCCAAGATGTTGTAAGGCCCCAGAGGATCAGCACCGACCGGTATGCGGCCGTAAAGAAGCTTCGCTCCCAAACCATAGCCGCCAATGTAATCCCGGCAAAGCCCTTCATCCAGAGACTCTTCTTCAATGCTGCCAGTCGTGAGGTTGATATTAAGAAGCTTACCCATGTAACCGCGAGGCATTTTCTCCCTCCTTAGTCTTCGCTTGTATTTGATAATATCTGCGAATCATAAATCAGCTCTTGACTTCTACTTCTATCGATCCATAACCTCTCCCCTACCCCTAGATATGGGGTAGCGGACAAATGTCCCAACATATAATCCCCGATTTAGGCGCAAAAGGCCGGGATTTGCCAATCCCTGGCGAGCAAATAACTATGGACCTATTTACGCTGAGATGTACTACCCTCCAGCAACCATGGGTATGACGTATACCTCATCACCATCATTCAGCTCGGTGTCCATGCCTTTGTGATAACGCACGTGTTCGCGGTTGACAAACACAGCCAGAGAAGCACGCAGTTGGCCTTCGCCATCACACCAACGTTGATAAACAGCGGGGCGTTTTTCCTTCACGGATTGGAGCGCCTGGGCGACATTTACGGATGCACCTTCAGGAAATTCAATCCAGAACTCCTCACGGCTATAAGCCAGCTTCAGGCGCATCACCTTGCCCTCTCTTCCCGACCTGTCTTACTTCCACCGATTCACTTACCAACAGTCAAGACACGCTGTGGATTACGCTCCATGATGATGCTGATCTGCTCATCGGTAACGCCAGCCTCTTCCTGAAGCCTGGGCAAGAACACACGGGGAATATAGGCGTAGTCATCAAACACATTCTCGTCAGAGGTCGCGTCGAGTCCATAAGCAAAGACAGCCGCATCGTGGCTCAGCATGATTTGATCGACGTAACCCTTGCGAATCGCATTGCCCACGATGGTGACCCAATGTTCGTCGTCAAAGAAAGTGTGCATCCCAATCCGATCAAAGCTGATGTTGGCCCCCCGTCTGAGCATGCGCTCCGAGTAATCTAGCGGATCTTCTTCAAAACCGATGTGACTTACAATCACTTCCTCGGGCGGGACTCCCTCACTCTCAAAAAGATCAAGCTGTTCCAGCCCCATGCCGTTGGTGGTATGGGTAATGACCGGAAAACCGGTGGCTTTGTGCGCCCTGGCGCAGGCGCGCAGAACTTGCTCCTCCTTGGGAGAGATACGCCCTTCGCCCGTGGCACATTTTATGATCCCGGCTTTGATCAAAGTGTCGCCCATACCTTCGGTGACTTCGCGGACGAAGAGATCAGTCAGGGCGTCGATATCCAGAGCTTGCCCAATGGGATGCATAGGACACCACGACTCGTGGAAGAAGCCGGTGCAGGCGATAATCTTGACCGGGCTACGTCTGGCGACGTCCTTGAACAGGTCGACATAGCGCCCACATCCAATCGGGGTACATTCGACCATCGCTCCAATGCCAGCCTGGTAGAGCGCTTCCAGCTTGGCAACCATGCGGTCAACCATTTCATCGTAATCAAAATCAAGCACCTTCGGGCGGCCCAGCATCTCGCCCCAATCAACGCATAGGTGCTCATGAATGAGTGTGCGCCCCAGCGACTCAGGAGCGACATCACCGATCAAAGTGCGGACCTTGTGTTCCATTGCTGGCTCCAGTACTTCTAGCTACTTTGACAACGTCATGTTCTGCTCCAATCAGAGCAATTTTCTTACTGCGCCGCCACTTCTTGATTTCTTTCTCTCTGGCCAGCGCGGTTTGGACATCACTCGTCTCCTCATAATAGGCCAAGCGGGTCACATTGTATTTCTTTGTGAACCCCTCCTTCAGTTTCTGTTTGTGCTCATAGACCCGACGCTTCAGGTTGCTGGTCATGCCTGTATAGAACGTTCCAGTCGGACTGTTCATAATGTACACGTAGTACTTTTTCACGGTTACCCGACCGATGCCATCAGGATAATTGTACTGCTTCAGCTTTCCTAAGACCGCTCAGAAAAAAGCATCGTCTCAGGGATTTCTCCCCTCTGCGGGGGTCGAAACCTGTCCTGAGCCTAGCGAATGGATGACGTAGTCAGCAGTGTCTCAATTGTCGTTCAAGTCGAGATGTGATGGTCCCTATTATTGACTTGATGCGTATGGGTCACGGACCAGCCCGGAGCTCTGGGAGAGGCGAATTCAGAAACCTTCGAGGTCGCCCTCGATGCGCTCTGGTTTTCGCCCGTAAGGCTCTCGCAAGACCCGACCCGGTGTGGCCCCGGTTGGTTTCCCCTCGTCGATGACCAATGACCCGTTTACAGCAACAAATGAGACGCCTTCTGGATATCGGCGGGGATTCTCATAGGTGGCGGTGTCACGCAAGGTATGGGGGTCAAAAACCACCATATCCGCCTTGAAGCCGGGCCGCACAATACCGCGATCCATACAACCAATCCGACGTGCCGACGCCGACGTCATCCTGCGAACGCCTTCTTCCCAGCTTAGTAAGCCCAAATCACGTACGTAGTGGGCCAGAAACCTGGCGTGAGTGCCCCAGCCTCGGGGATGCGGGCGCTCACCTATCAGGATACCATCGCTGCCCACCATGTGGGCCGGGTGCTGCAAAATAGTCTGGACGTTCTCTTCGTTGCCAATGTGGACCAGGCAAGAGACACTCAATCGCGTCTGGATCAACAAGTCAACAAAGAAGTCGTAAGGCGTTTGCCCGGCCCTGGTCGCAGCGTCGGGCAAGTACATACCAACCAGCGACGGGTCGTGATCCCCCATGATGCCACTAATTTGGACCATTTCCCAGCCCATCGGCACCCCGCTGAAACCGTCAGAGCCAGTGACTTCCATTTCATGGCGCAGGCGGTCATGAGTGTCGGGTGACCTCAAGCGGGCAATGGTAGAGTCCGTACCGCCCTCGTGCATCCAGCCGGGTAAGAAGGCGTGGAGATAGGTGCTCCCAGCCAGGTAGGGATAGGCATCCAGGGTCACTTCAACCCCTTGAGCGCGGGCCCGATCGATTTCCGCCAGCAGTTCTGGTGCCCGTTCTCTATTGACAGGGTATCCCAGGTGGCAATGGGTCAAATGGACGGGGATTCCAGCCCGGCGGCCAATTTCGATCGAATCCTGGTAGGCTTCGAGGGCCGCCGCCCCATAGCTGCGATGATGGGGGCAGTAAAACCCATTATAAGGAGACAAAACCTTGCAGAGTTCCACCATCTCGTCATCGGTGGCGTACATTGCCGGCGCATAGGTCAACCCGGCAGATAGGCCGACTGCCCCCTCACGCATCCCCTGGTCGACCAGACGCTTCATCCGGCTCATTTCGTCGGGGGTTGGAGTCCGATTTTCCATCCCCATCACCGCCAAACGAAGCGTGCCGTGAGGCACCAGCATAGCGATGTTAACGGCCACACGATGGTCAAAGCGATCCAGGTAGCACGTAATCGTGTTCCAGTCCCACTCGACGTCAGGGCAGCCATTCAAGCCAGCCAATTGCTCGCGCAAGATAGCGGCTGTGTGTGGCGTGACGGGAGCCAGGCCCAGGCCATCGTGACCGACTACTTCGGTGGTCACTCCCTGGTGAATCTTGCACTCCTGGAGCGGGGTGACCAGCGGCTGCAAATCGGAATGGGTGTGGATGTCAATGAAGCCGGGGCATACAACACGGCCATCAGCCTTGATCGTCCGGCTTGCCGCCGCACCCGCCAGCCGCCCCATCTCGACGATCCGGTCACCCTGCACAGCAACGTCGGCCCAATACCAGGGGCTTCCAGTCCCATCAAGTACCCGCCCCCCTGTAATCAGCAAATCATACACGGATATTATATCCTTCTGTGATCAATACCGACCCACTAAGGATCGAGAATTAAATAACTTCCTCAAATGAGGATGGTTCAGAAATAGGGTAACACTTTCTCAACTGGACGACTGACGAACGACGAAGAGACCTGAGCCAGTAATTGGTCCTTCGTCTTTCGTCCTTCGTCAGTCCTAGGCGAGAATCTCGACCCAGGCACCAGCCTCAGCCGACTGATAAGCGGCCACAACCAGGGCCAGGGCCATTCGACCTGTCTGGCCAGATGGTTCAGGTTGCCGCCCTTCACGCACAGCCTCAACCATCTCGGTCAATTCCGCAAGCATACCGACCATTATCCGCTCAGCGTGACCCTGGTAGGGATTGTAACAATAGTGAACGGTCCGTGTGTCACCCACCAATACCTCAATGGAATCCCAAGATCGAACGTGAATCATCCCTTCTTCGCCAAAGACCTGCATCTCACATTGGAGCGTGGAAGCGGGGCCCCAGTGCTGAAAGAAGGTGCCTTGTGCTCCGCCGTCAAACCGGGCCAGGACCGAACCATAATCTTCTCCTTGAGAGTCCTCGGTTGGCTCGACCAGGGCAGCCACGGCGTTGATGTTCTGGCTCAGAACCCAACTGGCCCTGTCAAAGCCGTGCACGGCGTTGCACATAAAGACGCCTCCGCCGGCAACGTCTCGATCTCGATACCAGGGCGATATGAAACGGCGGTCGATGGACATTGAGTCGTGCACGGTCAGGGGCCTGCCAATTGTACCATCCTTAATGAGCCGCTTGGCCTCGCGCATCTCGGGATAAAAGCGATGGGTGAAACCCACCATCAAATAGACACCAGCCCCCTGACAGGCAGAAAGCATGCGGTCGGCTTCCTCTACGGTGCGGGCGATGGGTTTCTCCATCATCACATGTGTCCCGGCTTGAGCAGCCGCCTCGGCTGCCGGCAAGTGTAGAACAGATGGGAGACACACGCTGAGGATGTCGATATCGGTCTCCAGCAGCGCGGCATAATCGTGGAAGGGCTGGCAACCGGCCTCCCTGGCCACAGCCCCCGCCCTTTCGCGAACAGGATCGGCCACACCAACTAATTCCACGCCAGGAATTTGTTGATAGGCACGGGCGTGGACAGCCCCGATAAGACCGGCTCCGGCTATGCCAACTCGAATTGTGGCAACCATATTGTTACCCTATTTGGAATAGCATAACGATGGCTCACAGCCTAGAACTTCAAAGCCCCTTCGGACAAGCCCTTCATATACCATTGCTGCGCAATGGCAAAACCGAGGATGCCGGGCAGGATAGCCATAACGTAGACCGCCGCGATACGCGGCCAGGCCCATTCACCAAAGCCACCGGTGACAGTGGCGAGCACTACCGGCAGGGTACGGACGGATTGATCGTTGGTCAGCGTGTAAGCCAGCAGGTACTCGCCCCAGGCCGTCACGAAGTTGACGATGATCAACACCACGATACCGTTGACGGCCAGAGGCAACATAACGTTCCACAGAGTGCGCCAGGAGCTGGCGCCATCGATTTTGGCGGCATCCACAATCTCGTGCGAGATTGTTTCAAAGACCCCCTTCATGACGAGGATGCTGAGGGCCAGATTTAGTGTCACGTAGGGCAGGATTATACCAACCAGCGTGTTGGTGAGATGGAGTGAACTCTGAACTTTGAAGATGCCGATAAGCGAGACGATGCGTGTTGGGAAGAACAGGGTGCCGACCAGGACACTTACGAGGAGTACGTGTCCCGGCAGTCTGAGATGGACCAGTGCATAGCCGGCCAGCACCGCGCTTGTACAAGTGATGACCACTGTGGCGAAAGTGACAATGATGCTATTGGCAAAGTTCTGCAACACGTTCGGCATTTTGTCAAACACGTAGCCGTAATGGGTAAAGTCGAACTGCTTGGGCCAGAGTTGCCCGGTATAGGTATCCGGAATCGACTTGACTGACATAAGTATCACCCAGGCAACAGGCAACACCACAATCAAACAAAAGAAGATGATAGTGGCGTGCAAGAGAATCCTGGAGAGCTTGAGCCGCTCGCGGCGAGGGGAACTGGGGGCCACTCCGCGTGAGTGGATGGTTTCGATTGACTGGGTCGATTCCATATTTCGCTCGAAATATCACTACTCAGCCATCAGGTGCAATGCACTTCGCACAGCATTCCCGAAGCCAATTCGTACATTTTGAAAGATTTCACTCGGAATTTTGGCCTGAAAACTGGCTACCAGGCAGTTTTGAAACACGAATAACACGAATGGACAAATGCCACGAATTTCTTCTCATCTATTCTAGGCATGGCTCAAGTTAGCTTAACACTTCGAAATTATGCTTGACACTTTTCTCAAGCGCGGCTTGGCCAACCGATGGCAAAATGACCAGAAACTCACAGGATTTGGATGAATTTCAGGCCGAAAGTGGCTGCTTTGCGACTCGATGCGCCGTAAAAAATTTTCGGTCTTTCAAAAAGTGTCAATCTAACTTTCCAGGATTCTGAACCATGCCCTATTCTAACATAAAAATTTGTGAAATTCGTATATTCGTGTCATTTGTGATCAAAGAGCATGGACACTCAATCAAGGTGTCAGGTGACTATGCCTGAAAATTTGCGCATCGCTTTACTTAGAACTTCAATGCACCCTCGGACAGCCCCTTCATATACCACTGCTGGGCAATCGCAAAGCCGAGGAGACCGGGCGCGATGGCCATGATGTAGATCGCCGCCAGGCGCGGCCAGGCCCACTCACCGAAGCCGCCGAAGGTGGTCGCCAGCACCACTGGTAATGTGCGCACCGATTGATCATTGGTCAGCGTATAGGCCAGCAGGTACTCGCCCCAGGCCGTCACGAAGTTGACGATGATCAGCACCACCACGCCATTGATGGCCAGCGGTATCATAATTTGCCACAAGGTACGCCACGAGCTGGCGCCATCGATTTTGGCGGCTTCCACAATCTCGTGCGAGATTGTCTCAAAAACACCCTTCATAATGAGGATGCTGAGGGCCAGATTCAGTGTCACGTAGGGCAGGATGAGACCGACCCGTGTGTTGATAAGCCCAACCTTATTCTGAATCTGAAAGATACCAATGAGCGAGACGAGACGCGTGGGAAAGAAGAGGGTGCTGACCAGAAGGCTTAGGACGACCACCTTTCCTGGCAGCCTGAGATGGACCAGCGCATATCCAGCCAGTACCGCGCAGGTGCAGGTGATAACCACCGTGAAGAAGGTAACAATGATGCTGTTGGCAAAGTTTTGCAGCACATTCGGCATCTTCTCAAATACGTAGCGGTAATGAGTGAAGTCGAACTGCTTGGGCCACAAATCCCCGGTATAGGCGTCGGGAATGGACTTGATCGACATGAGTATCACCCAGGCGACGGGCAGCACCACAATCAGGCAGAAGAAAATGATAGTGGCGTGCAGGAGAATCCTGGACAGATTGACCCGTTTGCGGTGTCGCGAACTGGGGGCTGCTTCGCGTGAGTGGACGGTTTCGACAGACTGGGTCGCTTCCATTGCTCAACCTCCTAATCTCGATCCCGGAATAGATAGAAGAGTACTGCCACGACGACCAGCATGGCTGCGGCGCCGATCCAGCCAATGGCAGCCGCATAGCCCTGGAACCAATCCCCCAGGCCAAAGGCCAGGTGCCACATATAGACCGTCCATGTGTAGGTCGGTAGCGCCCGGTTGAAGCCGCCCATGATCAAGAACTCGTCAATCACCGCCATAGCCGTGCCAAAACGCAGGACGACCAGAATCAGGAACATAGGCCGCAGACGCGGCACGGTCACCCGCCAGAACATCTGCCATTCGTTGGCGCCGTCAACACGCGCTGCCTCAAACATTTCCCTGGGAATGGAAGCCAGGCCGGCCAGGAAGAACATGGTGTGATATCCCAGTCCCCACCACCACGACATGATGGCGACACCAGGCAACGCAAGAGGGGTATCGCCTATCCACTGCGGCGCGTTACGGGGGGTAAACAAGTGCAGATGGCTAACCAGGATGGAGTTGATCGGTCCAATCTCAAAGTCGTACATCCAACGCCATAGGACAAAGATCATGGGGCCGGGGATCACGGCAGGAATTAGCAGAATAATCCGATACAGGGTTGACAGCCGTGGACTCGTCACCCGGTCCACCAAAACCGCCAAGAAGAGCGGGATGAAGATCACGCCCGGCAAGAAGAGGACAGTAAACGTCGCAGCGCGTAACAACCCCGTGCGGACGATCGGGTCCGCCACGGCATCCACAAAATTCTTCAGCCCGGTGAAATTGACTGGGTCGTCGCGCAGATAATGATAGTCGGTGAAGCTGATATAGGTAACCTGCAGAAGCGGGTATAACATGTACGCGAGAAAGAAAAAGAGCGCGGGAACAAGGTACACCCAGTTCGAGCCGTGCCTCAAACCGCGCAAAAGTCGGCGTCTGGAACTGGCAGCCGTCACACTAGAAGTACTGCTCTCCATATTCCTCCTCTCAACAAGTGACTTCGAACGGCATTGGGAACAGAAGGCAAAACGCTATTTTCTGTGCCTATGCTTTTATAGGCCGGGGTGATGCCTGGGGGGCATCACCCCGGCACACACGTGAATTCAATCTAGCGGGGGAAGAAACCCGTTTGCTCCTCCCCGACACTTCTTCTCACATATCTCAATCAGCCTACCTTCTCGATTTCGGCCACGACGGCGTCTTTGGCCGCCTGCATGGCAACCATCGGGTCGTCTACTTCACCCTTGAGGTATTTCTCCCACTCCGGCTGTCCGATGATGAACTGCTGCAGGCCAAAGGCGTGGTTGGGGATAGCTTTGGCGACCGCCATCGACCCGGTCACAAGCTGGACCCACGGCTCCGCTTGCAACCAATCGGGCGGGTTTTGTGCCCACTCGTCGTATATGGAGGTATAAGGCGGCAACTGGCCCGGCTTACCGGACGGACTGCCAGCGATGGAGTCCTGCCAGATTTGGGGTTCGTAGGTCAACGCCTGCATGTACTCGGCGGCCTTTTCCTTGTTCTGGCCATTCTTGAACAAGCAGGCGCCGGTCGTCCAGAAGACAGTCGCTCCCTCGCCACCCGAGGGCAGCGCGCCCATGCGGAACCCCGCAGGATTGTCCCAATTTTCTGCCATGCGCAACGGGGCGTTCTGGTACTTGACATAGTAGGCGACGCGTTGGGCAGCGAAGGCCACCTCGTCCGGTGTCTGGTTCACCCCGCCGTCGGTGGTGCCCGGCTGCAGGGCATTGGCCGCAGACAGATCGAGCATCTGCTTCATGATCTTCAGCGCCTCAATGGCCGGTTCGCTGGTGAAGTCATACAACGGCACGCCACTCGGGTCACCTTCTAACATGTAGTAGGTATCGGTGTTGATGGAGTGGGTGATGGGGCACAGCGAGCGCCAGCCATGCGCGTCGAAGGTGCAACCGTACAGCGCGGCCCCGGAATCGACAACGGCTTGTGAATTGGCCAAGAACGTCTCCCAGTCAGGAGGTGGTACGTCGGGGAGCCCCGCCTTGTCGGTGATATTCGCATTGTAGGCCTGGACAATGACGTCCAGCAGGAAGGGCCACGAGTACAGCTTACCGTCCACTGAACACTCTTCGCGGATGGCGGGCGATATGTCGTCGATAACGTCTTTGGGGATGTAATTGTCCCATGGCTCGATGACCCCGGCTTCGATAAGCCCGGCCATCTCCACAAAGGGCGTCATGCCGACGTAAACATCCCAGGTGCTCATCCCGTCCTTGGCTTCGGCCACGAAGCGGGCCACGTTAAAGCCTTCTACGGGCGCGATCTGGAAATTAACCCCTCCCGGGTAGGCGCTATTAACCTGATCGATGGCCGGGTGCAGGTCGACGATCCACTGATAGAAGGTGGGAGTCAAGAGACGCCCCTCGGCTGCGGGGGCCTCTTCTTCGGCCGGCGCCTCTTCGGCTGCCGGTGCCTCCGTGGCTGGCGCTGCTGTCGGCGCAGGGGGCGCACAAGCGGCCAGGGCACTCACGCCCCCCAGGCCCATACCAATTGCCAACATCTGCGTCAAGAACTGGCGGCGGTTAATGCGGCCACGCCTTAATTCAGCCAGCAAAGCATTGCGTACCAGAAACTCTTCTTCGCGTTTCATCTGTGAAACCCTCCTCACGTTTTCACATAATTCTTCCAAAGGGATTGATAGGTGACCTACACAAGAGTTCAATTCTCAGATTTGTCAGTGAGCAGCCTCCTTTCTTCCTGCTATAACCTTGTTGAACAAAGATTGATACTGAAACACTGAGACATAGGCATCTAGCTAGGTACCATTGCGGTCGGTATCGGCTATGATGACGCGTATCCCTAACTCGCGTAGGCGAGTCAGCGTCTCGGGATCGGTGTCTGAGTTGGTCACCAGGGTAGTGACGCGTTCCACGGGGGCAACATAGGCAGAGGCGATCTTGCCGAACTTGGTGTGGTCGGTCACCACGATTAGCTCCGGGGCCATCTCAATGATCGTGCGATCGGTCATCACCTCAGGCAGGTAATCATTGGTCATTCCCGCCTCAAGGTCGATGGCACGCATCCCCAGAATCACTTTGTCCACCCGCACCTCGCGCAAGGACTGTTCGGTGATGTGCCCCACCAGCGAGAGCTCTGAGGGACGCATCATTCCGCCGGTAACAACAACTGTCACTCCCTCGACGGAGGCAAATTCGGTGGCAACGGTAAGGGCGTTGGTAACTACCGTCAGGTCTTTTCGAGCAACCAAATGGCGGGCGACGTGAGCGGTTGTGGAACCGGAACCGATGAAAACCGAGTCCCCATCCGACACCAGGGCAGCCGCCGCACGGCCGATGCACGCCTTACAATTCTCCGCCCGCCCCATACGCTGCACAACGGGCGGCTCAGGCAGCACAGAGTCAGCTACGACCGCCCCACCGTGCGCACGACGCAGCGCCCCTAACGAAGCCAACTCGCGCAAGTCACGCCGGATGGTGACCTCGCTGACATCGAAGCGACGGCTTAGCTCGGCGACGGTGGCCTGTCGCTTATCCTTGACAGCACCTAGAATCAGTTGCTGGCGTTCTTCTTTCAACAAGCTTGACATGCCATACTCGCAACCGATGTTCCTATTCGAAACCAAAACCAAGCTCATTTTATCATAATCGGTCATAGGTGTCAATGCTTTTGATCAAATACAGTCTATCCCGACGCACATTGGCAAGAAGAAATAGTCACAGGAAATCGCGAGCTGCTTCCGGCAATCAAAAGGGATGTACCCCTCAACCATAGTTAAGGACTAAGGATTTAATAACTTACCCATTAGCCGAATGAATCAGGCTAGTATTTCGCTTGCATTTGAGGAAGTTATTCAATTCCCAATCCTTAGTATGCTGAGCTCGCTCTCAGAATCGAACAGGTGTAGTTTATTTAGATTGAGATCAAGCGTGACATTCTCACTTTCGGTGGGCCGGGCGTCGGCGGGCGTCCTGGCCAACAGCATAGTATCACCCGTGCTCAGGCTAACATAAGCATCCGAGCCAAGCCCCTCGACCAAGTCGACCAAAGCACGGGGTTTGCTTGAGTCTGATTCAGCACTACCAAGGCGGATATCCTCGGGGCGGATACCGCACAAAACTTCCCGTGGACCGTGGGGACCAGTAGAATCTCGGTTGATCCGAGCCACAAACTCCGGTGACAGCGGGAAATGGCCCACATCGGCTACCAAGGCCAGTTCCTGACCCGTTCCTTCCAGTCGGCCGGAAAACACATTCATGGCCGGACTGCCAATGAATTGCGCCACAAACATGTTGGCGGGCTGGTTGTAGAGCGTTTCCGGTTCGCCGATTTGCTGGATCTGTCCGAAACGCAGGACCATGATACGGTCCCCCATGGTCATGGCTTCCACCTGGTCGTGGGTGACGTAGATGGTTGTGGTGCCCAGTTGGCGCTGGAGGCGGATGATCTCGCGCCGCATCTGGACGCGCAGCTTGGCATCCAGGTTGCTTAACGGCTCATCCATCAGGTACAGGCGTGGGTTACGGACAATGGCGCGTCCTAACGCCACCCGCTGTCGCTCACCGCCGGAAAGTTGGCGTGGCCAGCGCTCGAGCAAGTGCTCAATACCCAGCATAGTGGCCACATCCGTCACGCGGCGTTGGATCTCATCCTTGGGCCGCTTTCGCAGCTTTAGAGTGTAGCCAATATTGTCAAAGACCTTGTAATGCGGGTAAAGCGCATAATTCTGGAAAACCATAGCGATGTCGCGATGGCGGGGTGCGACGCTGTTAACCAATTCGCCATCGATATAGATTTCTCCAGAGGAAACTGTCTCTAGCCCGCCGATCATACGTAGGGTGGTTGTCTTGCCACAGCCTGAAGGTCCGACAAACACCATGAACTCCCCATCTTGGATCTCGACGTTGACGTGATCTACCGCCAGCGCGGAGCCAAAGCGTTTTACCAAATCCTTGCATACAACAACGCTCATAGATTAACATCTCCTCCGTTGCGTTACTTCTCTGAGATGGCCATCATGCCTCTGGTTAAGTTCTTCTGCACCATCATAAATAGCACAATCACCACCGCCGTCGCCAGCAAGGAACCGGTCATCAGGTGGTGCCACTGTATTTGGAAACGAGAGATGAAGCGGAACAAACCAACCGTCAGCGGCATAAACTCGTCATTGCTAATAAAGGTCAGGGAAAAGAGAAACTCATTCCAGCCGTCCATGAAGGCGAATATGGCTACCGCGATCAACCCGGGTCGAGCAAGAGGGAGCGTCATGCGGATCATGGCGCCCAGCCGGGAGTTGCCGTCCATCATGGCTGCCTCCTCAATCTCGGGCGGGATGGCCGAGAAGTATCCGGTGAGAAGCCAGATACAAAAAGCCATACTAAATGATGCAGCCGCCAAAGCCACCACGGCCAGGTTGTTCACCAGACCGTATGCAGCTACCAGACGGAACAAGCCCAGGATGACCACAACGGCGGGGAACATCTGGGTGACTAACAAGAATAGCATATAAGGCTGGCGGCCGGCGTAGCGAAAGCGGGCCAGCGAATAGGCGGCCGGCACGCCCAGGACCATAATCAGGAACGTCTCCCCCAATCCCAGGAACAAGCTGTTGCGGAAATGTTTGGCCAGCGGGATAATCTCCCAAACCTCCCGGTAGTTCTCCAGCGTCGGCTGGCGCGGGATGAAAGTAGGGGGAATCTGGCTTACTTCCTGAAGCGTCTTGAAAGAGGTGGATACCATGACGATAAAGGGGAAGACCAGGATGAAGATCATGGGAACAGCAAAGAAGATGATAGAAAGCCATTTGAGCCAGTTTAGTCTTTTCATCAATCACATCTCCTCGCTGCGTAGCACCCGGGTGTAGATAATGCTAAACGCGATCAGAACGACAAAGGTGGCAAAGGCCAGGGCGAAGCCCTTGCCGAAACTCAGCATCTTGAACGCTAACTTATACAGATAGGTGACTGAAATGTCGGTCCGGAAGAAGGGGTTGCCCTGAGTCATGGTCCAGATGATGTTGAAAGAGCGGAAGGCCCAGATCACCGACAGAAGCACCACGATGGTGGCGATCTTCTTCATTTGTGGGATGGTCATGTCCCAGAATTCGTGCCAGGCGTTGGCGCCATCCATCTTGGCCGCGTCGTAGATATGAGGGGGGATGGACTGCAAGCCGGCCAGGAACATAATGGTCATAAACGGAATCGATGACCATACCTCCACGAAAATAACGCAGGCGAAGGCCAATTTCGCATTGCTGAGCCAATCAATTTGCTGGTGAATGATGCCCAGCATGCTCAAAAGATGGTTCAGTGCTCCCAATTGGCCGTGAAAGATCCAGCGCCAGGTCATGGCCGAGATGGCCAGAGGAGCAGCCCACGGCAAGAGCAACAGGGACCTGAAGGCAATCACTCCAGGAAACTGCTGGTTGAGGACGAGGGCCATTGGAAAGGAAAGGAGCACGGTCAGTATCACGGAACCAAACACAAAGATCACGGTCTGGCTGATGATGCCGGGCATATAGGAGTCGTCGATAAGCTCCTGGAAGTTAGCCAGTGTCCCGAAGTGAGTAACACGGCCAACCGCATCGGTCTCAGAAAAGGCGCCGATGATGGTGTTAGCCAAAGGATAAAGCACCAGCACAACAAAGACCAGAACGCTAGGCACGAGGAGCAGATAGGCGAACTTGTTATCGCTCACCTCCCTGGAGACCCGTTGCCAAAGCGGGGGAACCTCCTCCTTGGTCTTGGTAGAAATAATTGCTTCAGAGCCAACTGTCATAAGCGATTGCACTCCTTCAAAGGGGATGTGAGCGCGGGAGATGGCCCCCGCGCTCACAAGGACCCATCACGTTCGGGTGATGCATCACCTTTGGATGATGATGCTTGATTACAGACCGTTTGTCTTATCGATGAACTCAGCGGCTTGTAGCATAGCCTCTTCTGCGCTGATCTCGCCTGCCACGGCACGGCCAATCAAGGTTTCGGCCTCGACAAAGGTCTTGTAATACGTGGCTGGCCAGGGTGTCTCATAGACATTGTGGGCGGTGTCCAGCGACGCAACCATGAACTTCTCAGTGTCGCTGACGGCATACTCCGGGTCATTACCCACGTCAATACGCTCCGGAATGACGCCCCGCTGCTTGGCGAAGTCCATCCGGTTCTCAGCATTGAACATGAACTCCAGGAGCTGGCCTGTCGCCTCGGGGTTTTTGCTTTGCTTGAACATGATGACGCTGTCGGGCCAGACACCGGTGGCCGGCGTTATACCTGCCTCGGCCACGGGCGGCATCTCGAGACCATACGGCATATCCGGCGCGTTGTTCGCAATCAGGGTGGGGAACCAGGACCCGGTGATCAACTGGGCCAGCTTACCGGCGTAGAAGAGAGGTTGAAGCTCCTCGTCGCGGCCGGCCGTGGTGTAGTCGGTGTTGGTGATTTGATACTTCTGGGTCAGATCTACCACGTACTGGGTGGCCTTGATGGCCTCCGGGGTATTAAACTTGCTGTGTCCATCCTCGGTCCAAACGCTGAGGTCACCGTCGGCACCAACCGCGCCAAACCAGGCATACCACCAGTAATCCAGGCCATCGGACTTCATCGCATAAGTTTGCCCGTAGCCGGTCATATCCGGCGGGTTGTGCAACGCCTGACCGGCAGCGATGACCTCGTCCCAGGTGGTGGGTGCTGCCAGGCCTTCGGCCTCAAACAGGTCCGTGCGGTAGTACATGATGCGGGGGTCGAGGAAGTAGGGCATGCCCATCAATTGACCGTCTTTGTTGGTGAAGGCTGCCAGCATCGAGGGAACAAAGTTGGACAGGAATTCCTGGGACACATAGTCATCCAGCGGCATAACTTCGTCGATGCCTTCCCACTCACCCTGCCACTGGGCGCTGACGTTGGCTAGATCGGGTGGTTGCCCACCGCTGATCTGGGTGACCAGCAATTCGTGTCCCTGGCCCCAACTGACCACGTCGAGCGTGGCCTCGATTCCGTCCTGGCTGGCGTTGAAAGCGTCAATGACTGCCTGGGTGTCGGGCTTCATGTTCTCGTCATAGTCCATAGCAACGTAGCGAATCTGGACCTTCTCACCCGCGGGTGCCTCGGCAGCGGGTGCCTCAGCCTCGGAGGCCGGGGGGGGCGTGGGAACGACACACCCGGCGGCAACCAGCCCAAGCCCGGTCAGGGCGGTCAGGCGCAACATTTCGCGTCGACTCATCTTAAGTGATCGATCAGAATCTTTATCAGCCATTTTACTTTTCCTCCTTTTTAAATCAGGAACCGGCTTCTGAACTTACACTCCCTCAACATCGATGGGAGCTATGAACTGGATCTACTGAAGTCATGGGATACACGAAGTTTTCCTTGGCAGCATCACCTCCTTCGCAGGAAAAAGAGGTCTCGGGCAGCACGGCTGGGGGGCAAGCGCAAGAGTACTTTCCGAGAAAACGTGGGGCACTTGAGCCCCAATTATAACCACTCATTGCAACAAAGTCAACAGAACTTCAGTATTTTGACAGATGAAGTCCTCGGCATCTTCGGTGAAATACGCGCCAGAGGCCACACCGGTCGCATAGCCCCCCTCGGCGCTGGCCTTGGCCGTCGATATGTAGCCGTGACAGCCGTTAGCCAATCCGATCACGTGAATCTGCAAGGAACCGGACAGGGCTTTCATGCTTTTCCCGATTTCAGTGAAGAGCTCTCCTGGAATTGTGAAAAAGGCGCACCCTCCCAACCTGATGCCCAGCATCTCGAAGTCGGCACCGGGTTCGCTTCTGCTAACATGGTGCAGTATGTTTTCCGCCTTGATCTCGTCGGAGATACCATCCCGCAGAGTTACGGCTTCCCCGGTTGCCTTACTGGCGATGTCCCTGGCCCATTCCAAAGTCTCGGGGGCGATCTTCCGGTAGGGTAATAAAAAGACACGTTGGGCAACGCGGATGACTGGGTCTGGCCGGACTTCGATCTCCCGGCAAACATCCAGCACGACTTGCCCTAGCGATTGGCCGCGCCTTTCAACGCCAGCGAAATCACGACCCTCAAACCCTTCAATGTCAACGCTCCCCTGGGCGCCGTTGGTGAAGAGGGCAATACCACCCAGCTCCTTCTCGATTAAATCCGCCGCATATCCAGGGAAATCTGCGGTGATGGTGAAATTGTCTCCAGGCATAGAGTTAGGGTGACAGGCGTAATTGAAAACAACAGCAATCGTCTGGCCAGTGGTGGACACTATCTTGACGACGCCAACTTCGGGATCACCCTCTTCGGCCGGCCCCACGATCTCTTCCTGGGGATACTCCTCCCAGTTCATGACGATACCGCCGTCCCGTGTGAGCAAACGACGGTACTCACTGACAGTGGATTCCTGCCCGAGGCCAACACCTAATAGAGCCGGCTCCACGTTGCTCGCCGCTTCCCGGGACAACTCGATGAGTTTGGACGAGAGAAGGTTCAGGTAACCCTGGTCCACATGTCCGGGGTCGTGGAACCCTATCGTAGCCGGGCCAGAATGGTTGTGGGCGCAGGCGATCACGACGTTGGCAGCGGTGGTGCCCAAGGCTTCCCCTATCCTCTCACGTACCGCCTGGGAGAACTCGTTGCTCAGCCCAATCAGGTCACACGTGACCAGGCAAAGCTTTTTCCCTGTCTCCTCCGCCTCATCCGGGTACTCCACCACCAGGGCACGAGCGTATAACGGATCGTGGATCGCGTTAGAGGGCTCGGCCCGGGGAATACCCTCCAGCCAACAACCTACTCGCGGAGTGATATCTGTTTTGGCGGCACCAGCTTTGAACATTAAATTGTGTGTCATTGATCTATCACCATACCACTTCAAGATCTTCAACATCTGGTAGTTCAGGAAAGGGTGCATGTGGTTCGGTCTGGTACCAGAAAGCGGTGGACGCGATGTCGTCTTGCAAAGGCAAATAGCGAGGCTGATTGTTCTCCAGCAAGCCCAGAGCCTGGACGGTCACCCGAATATCTTGTTGAAAGCGAATGGCGTCCATCACGTGCCACCGGTACATACCGAAGCGCCGCCGGCTCAGAACCAAGCCGTCCGGCTCGATCACTTGGGGCAATCCCATGAACGCCGTGGAATAGGTGCCGTACTGGCCCTTGGGTTGCTCAAAGGTCCAGGCGGCGCCGAAGTAATCCTCCAGGCCCGTGCCGCAGAATGTCGGCCAGTCGCTGTCGCCATCCAGGTAAACCTTGACCTCGCCCTCAGACCACCAAAGATCGTTGTTCACCCCCCAGGCGATATATGCCCCAATATACTGGCCCTGCCCTCGCACGCCATCCAGCAGGGTGTACACCTCCCTGTACGGCAACGGATTGCTACGCCGCCATTGGGCATGGAAATACGCCCGGTCGTCTGGCACATCGGTCAGTGTATAATCTATCTCGTAGTAGAAGTTCTCCACCTCATCGGGAGCCAGGTTTTCGACGGCGATCATGGCATGCTGGCGGAAGGGCATTTCCCAGAAACAGTTGAAGCCACCAGCCGGGTTGACCGCAACAGGCAGTGAATTGACATTGCAGTGAACACACCAGCCATTGCAGAAAAAGTCGCCCATAGGCACTTCTACTGAGGGGGTTTCTTCGCGGTCCCAGTAGAAGCAGAGCACCAACCGGCGCCAGAGGGCAGGGTCCTCCACTGTCATCCAGATATGCTGGATGGCGCCCGCCCCCTCAATGTCGGCCAGGACAGTGGTGCTGTTTCCCGCCAGACTGATGGAGGGTGAGATCTTCCAACCTTGGCCTAACTCGCGGGCAAAGAACGCGCCGGTGCCCTTGGTTGCCATCCCACCTCTCCCCTTGGCGCCCGTGGGATTCTCGGCACTGATGGAGCGTGACTGGGCATTGGAAAGCCGTGCCAGATTGCCCAGGTGCATACCCAAACCGTTGAAATAATTATCCATAAGTAGCTCCCATCAACTGATACTGGTTACCACGTCATCAGCTACTGCCCCTACCATCGTGTACGCACCTGACGCCGTCTGAAGAACAGAGCCGGGTACAAAGGTGCTAACAGGACCGTGGGCCACTAAGCGTGCGATAAAGCGCTGCCAGGTAATGTCAGGTGTGATACTACTTGCGTAGGGCAGCCAGAAGCTGCGATAATTGGCCGCCATAACTTCTCCCGGCCCGATGGTAGCCGCCTTGGGTGGCACCAAAGACCAATCTCCGCTGAAAGAATGCAAGGCGTTCTGCATAATGGTCATGGGATTCAACGTTACCACACGCGCCGTGGCCTGCATATAGGCCTCAACGTCATCACCGTACTCGTGACCCAAGTGCGACTCCCAAAAGGCAATGTGGCCGCACCAGCCGATGCCGCCGTAGCACACATCCACGCCTCCCACTTCTTGCATCAAGTCAAAATAGTGATCAAGGACGTCCGACGTAGGGAAGTGGATTTGATCCAGAGGTGGGCGCAGGTTCTCGTCAATCAGATAAAAGAATTTGTCAAACATGGCCTTCTGGAAGGAGCCCGGCCAATTCGCCGGCGCTGTGTTGCCATTCTCGTCGGCATACTCGTCCATGTTGAAGGTATGGACGTGATGCATAGGGATACGCAATTCGTTGATCATACGAGCAGCAATGGGGTATTGCTCCACCGGGCCAACCGGCAGGATGCACACGAATTGGCGGCCCTCATCCAGGGCCTGTTTGATTTCCCGCACCAAATCGGTGGCAAAAGCAGCGAACAGCTCAGCATGTTCATCGATCACCCGGATCTTGAAGTCAGGGTTGGGATGATTTGTAATGTCTTCCCGAGTGATACGCCGGACACGCTCGCAAGCGGCTTTGTCCCGAAAGTCAATGAATTCGGCTAAAGCATAGGTAAACATCACGAATCACCTCCTTCCCCCTTCTGAGTTCCCGATAATAGGTTTCGCAGTATCTTCTCAATAGCTCTGGGTAGGGGCAGATCTGAGTGTCTGCCCCAAGGGCGAACACCCAGGTTCGTCCCTACTTCCTAACACAATAGGTCTTGCAACTGCTGAGGATTCTCAAAGATGAAATCCGGCTGAAAGTCGAACAAGGGTGCTAGATCTCTGACGCCCCACAGCGCCACCCCGATCAGTGTCCCGGCCTGACGACCGGCCTCCATGTCGAAGCGGGTATCACCGACCATAATAGCTTGACCAGGCGGACAGCCGAGCATATCCAGAGCGAGACACACCGGTGCCGGATGTGGCTTCGAAAAAGGTGCATCGTCGGCGGAAACCCACACGTTAATCAGGTTGTCGATTCCGATGTGGCGGCGCGTGACGTCAAGCTCAGCCTTGTTCTGCCCGGTGACCACACCCAACCTCAAATTGGACTGAGACAAGCTGAGTAGAGTCTCCGTGATTCCAGGAAAGAGAAAAGAATCGAAAAGAAGTTCTTCTTGGTACTCGAGCCAGACTGCCAGTAATTCTTCGACCCGATCCGGTGCGAGTTGCTCAAGGACTTCACGGCTTGATACGCCTATGTACTCGGAAATCTCTCGCTTATCCAAGTCCAGCCCCAGATCATCGTGGAACAAGCGACTCATAATTTGGATGTCATTACGTTCACTATCTAACAAGGTTCCGTCCAAATCGAACAGGACGGCCCGCAGAGGTCCATGTCCGGGGTTCATCACAACACTTACCCATCAATAACGGCCGATCTCCTCAGCCAGCGGTACCAGCAACTCAAGTTTCCACGGTTCCACTTTGGGGGGCACGGAACAAGCAGTGCTCAGAATGTATCCACCTCCCGGCATTCCAACTCGAACTCGCTTCCTGGCGTGATCAAGCACCTCCTCCTCGGATTTAAAAGCCAATATCTCCACGCCGTTCATGTTGCCTTTGAGAAACACCCTGTCTCCAATGAGTGACTTCGCTTCTTCCAGCGTGGTGTTGCCCAGCGGCGGCGGGTCAAGGGTGTCAATGCCCATAGTACCTGTCTCTAACATCGCCTCCAACCGATCACCGAGATGGCCGCAGGTGTGGGTGTATACGATGCCATCGGTGGATTTAATGGCCTCAGTCACCTTTCGCTCGTAGGGCACCACAAACTCCTGATACATCTTGGGTGAAATAAAACCACCGCCGGCAAAAGCCGAGGATATCAAGACGGCATCGGCACCATATTTGGTCTGCGCCACGCCCCAGGTGATTGAGGCCTGTGCCAAACGCTCCAACAGCGCATGAGCCTTTGCCTTGTCTTTGATCAAGCCCATCAGGGCCTCTTCGTAACCAAAGAGTTCGAGGTAATGGGTAAACGGTGAAAAGACCTCGCCGTGTACCGAGATCTCATCTCCGACCATCTCTTTGACCAGATCGAACGTGCGGAAGAAGTAGTCGGGCACTTGAGTCATGGGTCCCCGATCCGGTTTGCCCATTACCCACGGCACGTGATACGTATTCCAGGTATAGCCAGCGAGATCATCAATGGAGTCAAGATGATCGGGCTCAATCGTTTCGAAATCGGCCCGTCTGGCCATAGAACCGTCGGCGTGGTAGTGCTGAGGGTTATCGTCCCAGGGTATCAACGTGACGTCGCCATTGGGCCAGGTCAGCTCTTCACCCTCATCCGTCTCTTTGATAGATTTTATCTCTTCCAATAGGCCCTCAGGACGTCCAGGTAAATTGATGAGGATACCGTCAAACTGGTAACGTCGTTGTAGCTCAACCAATGCCTCGGCGAACGCCTCGCTGGTAAACCAAATCTCGTGGGGTGCGAACCGAGTATTCAAGAAGTAATGGCCCAGTGCAAGCTGGCACATCACCGGGACCCGGTCCGGTAACTTATGTCGCATGGCCAAGACTATCCGATCACGTCCATACATTATATTTCTCTCAACCTTCCAAACATTTGACGATCCGGCTCTGAACCTCTCGAGCAAAGCGCTGGATATGCTCTTGAACATAACCTTCAATGCTTCTGGTCGAATCTTCAATTAGGGGCGTAAGATCCATCGCGTAGATCAAACCGGTGGCCACGTCAGTGCCATGAGAGGCAAAATACGTCGCATTTGCGCGACGCCGCCCCATAGTAGCCAGGTCATAGCGCTTGCCGCCGCAAACCTGGGAGTCGAACACTCCCAGGAGTGCCGCCTGGAGGTTTTCGTGGCCTGAACAATCGAAAGTTATCTTGTCGTCATCCAGCATCCAGTCCAGGTCGCGCCAGACTTCGCACCCGCACAGGCGTTGTGGACGCTCTTCCTGTGCGAGGGTACGGATGGCCTCTATGACCTTAAGCGTGACTGCCACGTGGGTATCGTGCTTGTCGGCGAGATTGTGAGTATATACCACGCCAGGCCGGGCCATCTTAAGTAGTAGAGCGATGTCCTCCACCGGGTCCTGGTTGGAACCGTCTTTCACGGCCGAGCTGGGGTAATCGAGTAAGACCTGCGCCGCGTACTCACCAATCACGGCCGCCTTCTTCTGTTCCTTGACACGTACCCCACGCATATCGTCATCGGTGTAATCCTTATACACATCATCTCGGGGTGATCCGCTGCCATTGGTAACTACTACACCAGTAAACCACTTATCCTGCTGCTGAAAACAGGCGAGGATGCCGTCAACCCCCATGATCTCCAGGTCATCCTGATGCGCACCAACAGCCATGTGGGAGCCAGGGCCTCTTCAACGGGGAGGCCATCGGGAACGAATAACTGAGCGGTATCGAGTTTGAACATGGCTGTCACACTTTCTCTCTATCCGTAGCAGGGGCAATTGCAGGGAGACTGGCAGCCGCGATAGACTGACCGACACGCCGGCTCTTTTCGTCCGGCAGTTGGATATTGGTTCGGTCGGCAAGCTCCGGGAATTCCGACTCGAGTACCTGGTTGGCACCATCGAGAATGAGCACCCCGCCCTTACCGGAGGTGCAACGTCCCAATATCAGAACGTGTTTCAAATCGTCATAGAAGTCGGCGTAGTGGGCGATGGCATACCCCATGTAATAGCCTATGCTCTGCCAGATTCTTGTAGCGCCATCGTGCCCGGCTTCGAGCCTCTCCTGAACGAATTTGAGCTTCTCGGCATCGGTGATATCCTCAGGGATCTCTATCTCAGCTTTTGGGGCAAGTCGGAATACACATTGCTGTGAAAAGTAACGAGCGCCACACCCTCTGTCTCCAGACCACTCGTCTATGGGAGCGGTGGGGCTGTAATCAATAGGAGCAAAGGCCAGTTCATTTAACCACCCGGTGATGTTGCCCGAGCCCGTGACATAGCCACCTGCTTCGCTCGAACCGAGCGCGATGCCCAGGACACCGTTATCTTCCAACGACATGGAACCGGCAAGGGCGGTTACCTCTCCATCGTTCACAATTTCCAGCGGCACCCCCAGCTCTTCACGGATGCGCAGAAACATATTTTTGGCCTCGTCGAACCTGTCCTTTGGTACACCACGGAACAGGGAGGCGATCATCACGCGATTGTTGACATAGACGCCCGCCGAGCTGCCGCCAATGGCATCTACTTGCGGCATCTTTGCAGCAGCTTCCTTTAGGAGGGCCATAATATGATCGTAGTGGTACCCCGGGTCAGTCTGCTGGCGCGGTTCCCAGACGACCTCTCTACTGAAGATTGCCTCGCCATCCACGACCGCCGAGACCTTGACATCTGATGCCCCCAGATCAAAGCCAATACGGTAGCCATCTAAGTGGCGCCCCAGTGCTTGTTCGCTCTCGCGTTGGGCGGGGACTTCCGCAGGGGTACAGGGATGGATGGTGAATGTCCTTTCGTAGACGTCCTCTCCCATAAAGTGATAATCAAATGCGCGGGGGCCATCGGGGGAGTAGCACCCTCTGATATAGGCGCCAATGCGCTGGGGGCCACCCACGTAAACCTTCCAGCCACCACGCTGCCAGAGGAGAAATTTAACCAGTCGCTCGGCATACATAAGGTTAGCATCAGACCGGGGGTGATCGTCGGGGAAAACCTGTGTTTCAAAACGTGACACAGACCCGTCTGCCCGCTCCAGGCCGAGCACCAAGGGAACGCCTCCGCCCATTTCCCCCAGCGATCTTTGGAATTCACGATTGGCCAATACCGCGGGACGAAATCCTTTATCCAGCGGCGGCACGAACCTTGGCTCGACAAGTTTCAAGGCTTCAATCATGATATCATCCCCATTTCAACGCTTCTTTACACCTGTCACATTCAGCCAGGTTTCTGCCCCCCACTACTTACACGCCCTCACCGTCAAACCGAACCTCGCGGGTATCTCGTTCGACGCCGGTGGGCATAGTGAGCGACGTATACAACTCCGGGCGACGCGTTCTGATCCAGCGCCGGCCGGTACTCACGTCGAGCAGTCCGGCGTCCAGGTCAGCCACGACCATATCGTCACCAGCCTTCCAAGTTTCGACCAGGATACGTCCATATGGGTCAATAATCATGGCGTTGCCGGTGCGTATTTCATCGTCGTCAACGCCCACCCCGTTGCAGAACACCAAGTACACGCCATTATCGTGGGCGCGGGTCGGCAGCCAGCGCATCAGCCAGCTTCTGCCTTTAGGACCACGCAGTTCCTCCTCAATGGCACCCGGGTTGTTGTGACGATCTTCCCACAGTGCACGATCAACGAGGCCCATAGTGTGCGGGTCAGGAGATTTGCAGCCACCGGTTTGATGGGGTGCCAGCAGAATTTCCGCCCCTTGCAAGGCTGTGATGCGTACGTTCTCACCAATGTTGTTGTCGTAGCAAGTGAGCACACCTATCCGACAGCCATGAGGCGTGTCAAACACCGTGAATTCGGAGCCAGAAGATATGAACTCGCTCACAAAGGCGTGCAGCTTTCGATGGCGACGGCATTCACCGCTGGGCATTGCAACGACGTAGGTATTGTAGAGACGCCGGTCCTCCGCGAGTTCGACCAGGCCCGCGCCTATGGTCATATTGTGTTCTTTGGCCAGACTGACAAGAACCTGCGACGACGGTCCATCAAAGACCGGTTCGGCAAGTTCGACCAGCTTATCGCGGCTGAGGTGCCTGAGGAACCAATAACCGGTTATACAACACTCGGGAAATGCAATGATCTTCGCGCCACCCTGGGCAGCCTGGTTGACAGAACCACGAATCTTGTCCAGGTTGGCCCGCTTGTCGCCCGGCGCGTGCTCGAATTGGACGGCGGCTACTCGTACGCTTCTTTTCATGATGCTAAGCCCCTGTCTCAAACAGGCAGCTCTGTCTCGATGCAATTGTGATGGTGATCAAAAATAGATGACCTGATTCGTCTCTAGCGCCTCGCGGGCAGCCAGAGCTGTCTTGACAGCCAATCGCCCCTGCTCGGGCGTACCTCGCTCGGGAGGGCGTTTCTCACGTACGCAGTCCGCGAAATAGGCCACCTGGGCCTTATAGGCATCACCACCGGGAGCGGACAAGGGACGAGGCTCCACGCCTGATTCGTAAATCATCAAGCTGATACCAGAGGTATTGCCCGTCTCCACTCCGGTGCCACCCGCACGGAAGATGAATTCCACCGAGCCTTTCTCGCACAGAACCCGCAGCGTCATCGTGAAGGGATATTCATCAGGCATCATCACACTGCCCTCAGCAAGGCAACCCACCTGGCCATAATCGACCAGGGTCAGTACCTGATCCCACCCGCCGGGAGCTCCTCGTTGCCCGCGAGAGTATACCGACCGAGGTGTGCCAAAGAGCCAGTTGAGGGTATCCAAGTCGTGAATATGCAGATCGTGTACGGCACCGCCAGTCCAGTCCGGGTTGGTGAACCAATCCCCCCAGGTGGGTCTGGCGGAGAGGCGAGTGGCAGAAGCAGAAAGGGGTTCACCTAACTCGCCGCTCTTCACGAAGTCAACCAGAGCCACGTATTCCGGCCAGAAGCGCAGAACGTGAGCCAGCATGAGGATTTGACCGCTCTGGTCAGCAGCAGCTATCATAACCTCGCATTCTTCCACCGATAGGCCCATCGGTTTTTCCAGAAGAACTGGTTTGCCAGAGTTCAGGGCGGCGACGGTATATTCCTCGTGCAGATGGGTGGGCAGAGTTACACTGACGACATCAACCTGGGGATGGGTGGCCAGCGCCATAGTATCGGTGAATGGTTCAGCGCCTACTTCCCCGGCGAGAGCAGCCGCCTTCTCGGCCGAGCGCGAAGAAACGCCCAGCACTCGCACATCGGGCAGCTCGGCAAAGGCCCGGGCATGGGTGCCCCCCATAAAACCTGCACCAAGCACTCCCGCTCGGAGCATGTTAGGTTCTCCTTTCCACAGTTACCCAGACTCTAAGGGTCCGTAAATGTATAAGTTCCCGCACCTAAATTATGTCATTTCGAGCGATAGCGTGAAATCCCCATCAGCGTTGGCCGCGCCATCCACCTTGAGAGGGATTAAGCCCTGCGGTCGAAATGACACACGGGAAGTTATACTTTTATGAACTCTAACTAAGGGTGCGCAAACCTGCGGTTCGCCTGAAACCCTTAGGATCCTCGTCCTTACGACAGCCCCAAACTCTTGAGATGTTCGTATGATACCTTCATTGAGCGATTGACTTCTGATAGCGGGGGCCACGGCTCGCCCTGGAACTCAATCTCAACACTGAAGGGGCCAGTGTAGCCCTCCTCATCCAGCAGTTTAAGAATGGCGTCAAAATCAAGCCGCCCCTCGCTGATGGCGGGGAAATTCCACTCGCGCTGGCCGCCACCTGTATCTTTGAGGTGAATGTGAGCCAAATAGGGCACGGCCGGCCTCAAATCATCGACAGCCTCCACGCCGCCGTAGAACACACAGTTGGCGGTATCGTAGTTGATCCTCACATTGTCCCGGTTGATTTCCTTGATGAGTGGGATGGAAAGCTGACCGGAAGCCATGATGTCGCCGTGCACCTCAAGGGCGAGGGCAACACTCTGCCCGGCGGCATAGTCGGCCAGGTCGTGGATGTAGCCCATAAAGGAGTCTTTGTCTTCGTCCTCGCTGTAGTGGCCGCCGATGGCGGTGACCATAAGGGACAGGCCAAGCTTGGTGCACAGATCGACGGCTTTCTTGCCGTCCACCACACCCTCAGCCGTGGTCAGATCGGAATGCCCGCTCAACGCGGATGCTTGAAGCCCAAGCTGGCTCATCTTGGCTTTGATCTCAGCTATCTGGGCATCGGTAGCTTCCAAAGGGACATGCTCAGTCCACCCACGCACAGCGGAGAGTTCGACGTACCTGAAACCGGCTTGCGCGATACCCTCCAGCGCCTCGTCCAACCCATAAGTGTGATAACTGTTGGTATGCCCGGCCAGAACGTTATCCATGACAATTTTCTCCTTTCCTCATCACTTCACAGTACCACGTGTCCCGCCATCTCGGCCGTGGATAACCTGGGTCTTTGGCCTCAGTCAAGCCTGGGTCTTGTGCACAAAAACGCCACCATCGGTCTTGTACAAGGCAATGGCCAGAGCGCCCAGCACCGCCGCGTCCGTCCCCAATTCCGACAGTACGATGTTCGGGACTTGAGGTATCGCACCCTCCAGACGCAACCGAACAGGTTCGACGAACAAATCCCCAAATTCTGCCAGGTCGCCACTGATCACAATGCGATCAGGGTCCAAAATGCAAATCAGGTTGGCGACGGCAATACTCAGGTAATCCAGGGTTTCATTGAGCACAGACTGGGCCAGAGGATCACCTTCTCTGGCCGCTGCAAGCACCATCTCTGCCGTGAGCTTCGAGGGGTCGAACTCGTCACACTCTCGAAGAACCGAGGGTACGCCATCGGCCAGACGTGCCGAGGCACGCGCTGCAATACCCATACTTCCCGCCAGACTCTCCAAGCAGCCGTACTCATCGTATTCGCGTCCCAGGCAAGCTTCGTTGGGAATGATGTAGCCGACTTCCCCGGCTGCGTCGTGAGATCCCCGAAAAAGCTGCCCGTTGAGCATAATGCCCGCTCCAATGCCAGCGCCCAGCGAGATGCAAATTAGATTGTTCACGCCCTGTCCGGCACCTTGCCAGCTCTCGCCCAAGGCAATCAGGTTTACCTCGTTCTCCACGAAGACCGGAAGGTGGAGCGCTTCCTCAAGCCGACTCTTAAGAGGCAAATTGCGCCAGCCAAGACTGGGGGCCCAGATGACAGTACCTGTCTCGAAGGTAACGATGGAGGGTGCACCAATCCCGACGCCGCGCACTGGAGGGCCGTAATCCCTGGACAGTCGAAGCAAATCTTCAATCAGGGCAATCAGACGTCGCACTCCCTTCTCACCAGGAACGGACGGCAGGACGCGGCGCTCCAGAATCTCACCATTCAGGTCGGACAGGGCACCCATCATATTCTTGTGTACGTAGACGCCAATAATCAAGCTTGCGCGGGAGTTGAACTCAAGGAGAACGGGACGCCGCCCATATTGGGAGTGAACCGGGCCGCCCTCCAGCACGATGCCATTATCGAGAAGATCGTTGACGATACGGGTGATGGTAGCGGGGCTGAGATGCAGACGGCGCGCAATCTCGGAGCGGCTGATTGGACCCTGTTCACGGATTAGCTCCAAAACGGCAGCTTGATTAACCCGGCGAAGGAAAGTCGCGTCACCCGCGTGCATCATTGCCCCTCTCAAGTGGTTTTAGTACCTTCTCTCCATCAAATCAAGGCCCAGTCTAGGACTAAGGATTTAATAACTTACCCACAAGCCAACTAAATCAGGCTAGTATTTCGCTTGCATTTGAGGAAGTTGTTTAATTCCCAATCCTTAGTAACAAATAAGGCCCTCAGCTAGCCGCGTCGCCAAAGTGGATATCTGGCCCAATCCTATAGGAGTTTCTATCGATCGAGGCGGAAGGCAGTTCAGTGGGTACGAGGATTCTGGCCAACAAACCATGAAACGAGTCTGTGCCCCACAGGCAGCTAGGATGAAGATAAGGCAATTCCTTTCAGCAAGAAATAATATACCCCAGTATGACTGATTTGTCAAGTAGTCTCCCTTATCTTATCTCACGCTCGTAATTGCTAACTTGTCCCCCTGTGTGTTGGAATCTCGAATGAACCATGCCTTCAGACAAGAGGGCCAAGATGGCTTCCTGGAACAAATCAGGTAAAATAGACGTCAACCGATCTTTGAAGATCAAGACAGAAACCAACTTGGCCAGCACATAATGCTAATAAAACAGACACCCGGCCCCACCCGCAGCAGTCGCTGCGTGAACCAATCGCCGGTCTACTATGGCTGGATCATCATTATAGCCGGGGCACTGGGACTGATTATGACCAGCCCCGGACAAACTTACGGCGTGTCCCCTTTCGTAGAACACTTGATTGCAGACCTGGGCATCAGCCGTTCGCTGATCAGCATCCTATTTGCGATTGGGCCACTGGGGGGCAGTCTGGCCCTGCCCTTTATCGGGCACCAGGTTGACAGGCGTGGCCCTCGTTTCATGGTAGTCCTAATCGCGGCCGCACTGGGCGTCTCGTGTATTGCTATGGGTCTGGTGCACAGCGCCGTTACACTGTGTTTGGGTTTTGTGGTGCTGCGCACCTTTGGCAAAGGTGGTCTGGACCTGGTCAGCACCAACGTAATCAACCAATGGTGGGTGCGGCGGCGCGGAATGGGCATGGGTATTGCCGGCCTGGGCATGTCGCTGCTGGGTTTCGGAGCTTTTCCTATCTTCGTCAACCGGCTCATCGCCTCTTATGGCTGGCGCTCGGCATACACGATCTTGGGCCTCATTCTGCTGCTGGTTATGGTCCCCGTGGGCTTGTTGCTGTTTCGCGACCACCCGGAAGACTACGGGCTGAAGCCTGATGGTTATGTCAAGTCAAACCCGGAATTGGATGAAACAAGTGGTGAAGATGGAACCCGGGCTGGGCTTCAAGCCCAGCTTGAGGAAAACTGGACGGCCGATGAAGTCGTCCGTACCTCCGCCTTCTGGATTTTTGTATTGGGCATCGGCTTCATTGTTATGGCCGGCACGGGACTGTTCTTCCACCTGGTGCGCATCTTTGAGGATAATGGCCTGAGCGCGACCATCGCCGCGGCCGTGTTCGTCCCGGTTGGTCTCACGCAGGCTGCCATCATCCTGAGCAGTGGCCTACTGGCCGACCGGGTGCCGGTCCGTTTTCTATTGGCGATCGCTTTGGTTGTGCAGGCCCTGTCTCTCACCGCAACCCAGCAAATGCGAAACATCACGTTGGCATTGGCCTATGGCGTCCTATTGGGTATAACCGGGGGACTCATGCGACTGGTGGGGAGCGTCGTGTGGGCCAACTACTTCGGGCGACGTCACCTGGGAAGTATCACGGGCATCAGCTCCGTATTACTGATCGGGGGATCAGCGCTGGGGCCGGTGCCATTGGGCATCGCGCGTGACCAATTGGGGAGTTACCAGACGCCGTTGATCGTGATGTCCGTTATTTCGCTGGTCCTGGCCGTTGCCAGCTTATTCGCCAAGCGTCCTACAAGGGTATTCATGCCAAATCCACCGAGAAGGATGGTTCAGAAATAGGGTAACACTCTCTCAGCCGGACGAATGACGAATGACAAATGACAAATGACGAATGACGAACGACGAAGAGATCTGGGCCAATAATTGGTCCTTCGTCTTTCGTCCTTCGTCTGCAATTGTTACCCCATGGAAGCGTCCAAGAATAACTTCCTGTTTTCAGGCCAAAATTCCAGGTGAAACCCTTCAAAATACGCAAAGTTATTATTGGACGCGGCCTAATTTCAGGGACTTCTGAACCATGCCCACCGAGATGAGAGAACCAAGAGATTTCAAGGAGCATCCAAAATGTCCAAATGGGAAAGTTACCTGAGCAAGAACAAAGATCG
>DAOUMD010000015.1:0-62581 GCA_034412795.1 Anaerolineae bacterium | reverse complement strand
GGGCTTGACCTTCAGAACAAGCGCACCGTTTTGTGATTTGCCTACCTGGGAGTAAAATAAGTTGGTAACCGCTGTCATCCGCCACCGGCTTAGGACCGGTGGTCGGTTTTGTCTGGAGGCGTTGAATGGACGTTGGTATCATTCGGCAAATCGATATCGAAAGCGAAATGAAGGTGGCTTACCTGGATTACGCTATGAGTGTAATCGTGGCACGGGCGCTGCCCGACGCACGGGACGGGCTGAAGCCAGTCCACCGGCGTATCCTGTATGCTATGCACGATATGGGCGTGCGCTCTAGCACTCCTTACAAGAAGAGTGCCCGCATCGTGGGTGAAGTGCTGGGTAAATATCATCCTCACGGCGACGCCGCCGTTTACGACGCGATGGCCCGTATGGCACAGGATTTCTCGATGCGCTATCCTCTGATAGACGGGCAAGGCAACTTCGGATCAATTGATGGCGACAGCCCGGCCGCTATGCGCTACACCGAAGCACGCCTGGCGACCATCGCCGAGGAGATGCTACTCGACATTGAGAAAGACACGGTCGATTGGGTGGATAACTTCGACGGCAGCCTCCAAGAACCAGAGGTTTTGCCGGCTCGCATGCCCAATATGCTGCTGAACGGAACGTCAGGCATCGCAGTTGGCATGGCCACCAACATCCCACCCCATAGTCTGGGCGAAATCTGCGACGCCATCGCCTACTTGATAGAGCGATACGATGAATTTGACGATGTAGCAGTCGGAGACTTGATGCAATTCGTCAAAGGCCCTGACTTTCCTACCGGAGGCCTCATTCTGGGTCGTGAAGGCATCGAGGCTGCGTATGGCACCGGCAAGGGCCGGGTGGTCATGCGGGCCGTGGCACGCATCGAGGAGATGCGAGGCAATCGCCATCGCATCGTCGTCAGTGAAATCCCTTATCAGGTCAACAAGGCGGGTCTAATTGAAAAAATCGCCGAACTAGTTCGGGCCGGCCGCTTGAAAGACATTGCTGACCTGCGCGATGAGAGCGACCGCCACGGCCTATCGATCGTCATCGAGCTCAAACGAGGTGCACAACCCAACAAAGTTCTTAACCAACTTTTCAAATATACCCCCCTCCAAACCACGTTTGGCGTAAACATGCTGGCTCTCGTCGGCGGTGAACCACGCATTCTCCCGCTGAAACGCGCCTTACAGGTGTATATCGAGCACCGGCGGCAGGTCATCACCCGCCGCACTGAGTTCGAGTTGAAAAAGGCCAGGCAACGCGCCCATATTCTAGAGGGTCTGCTGATCGCTCTCAGCAACCTTGACGCCGTTATCAAGACTATCCGCCAGTCGCCGGACGCTGAAGTGGCCCGAGAGCGCTTGATGAAACAATTCAAGCTGACTGACGCTCAGGCTCAGGCGATCCTGGACATGCAGCTACGCCGACTGGCAGCTCTTGAGCGACAGAAAATAGAGGAAGAACACGCCCAGTTACTGAAGACCATCGCCTACCTGGAAGATCTGCTGGCCAATCCCCATAAGATTCTGGACCTCATCAAGGAAGACGTGGTTGGGTTGAAAGAAAAATATGGCGACGAGCGCCGCACCCAGATTGTGGCGGATGTAAGTGAAGACTTTGATGAAGAGGACCTGATCCCCCGGGAGGAGGTACTCATCTCCATCACGCGGCGCGGCTATGTCAAGCGCGTGCCAGCCAGCACGTACCGGGCGCAGATGAGAGGTGGCCGCGGCGTAACGGGCATGACAACGCGTGAGGAAGACGCGGTTCAATTCCTCTTCGCCGTCAACACTCTGGACACCATCCTGTACTTCACCGACAAAGGCAAGGTCTACTCCGAAAAGGCGTACCGCGTGCCCGACGCTGGACGGACCGCTAAGGGTATCCCCATCATCAACCTGATCAACTTGGCCCCCGACGAACGGGTGACGGCCACAGTGACTGTACCCGACTTCGAAAAGGCGGAGTATCTGACCATGGTTACCCGCCGGGGCAAGATCAAGCGCACCAATCTCTCAGAGTTCGAATCGGTACGCCCCAGTGGCCTGATCGCCATCATCTTGGACGATGGTGACGAACTGGGCTGGGTCAAGCTAACGGAGGGAGATGACGAAGTGGTGGTCGTCACGCAGGGAGGTCAGGCCATTCGCTTCAAGGAAACCGATGTGCGCCCAATGGGCCGGGCGGCCGGCGGGGTGATGGCCATACGGCTGGCGAATGCAGACCAAGTGGCCTGTATGGATGTGGTTGAACCCGACGGCGACCTATTGGTTGTCACCGCCAAGGGCTACGCCAAGCGCACGCGGTTGAGCGAATATTCTACGCAGGGTCGATACGGAGGCGGTGTAGTGACGCTCAACAAGAAGAGCTTGGACGTAACCGGCCAGATCATTGACGCTCGGGTACTGAGCGAGGATAATGACATCACTCTTATCTCGGCCGAAGGCATGGTATTGCGTACCCGTATCAAACAGATCCCGAAGATGGGACGCGCGACACGCGGCGCTACCATAATGCGCATGAAGCAGGGCGATAGAGTCGTTTCACTGGCCCTGCTGGCCCCTAAAAAGAAAAAAGCGGTGGAGAAGACATCTTCTTCCGCAAATGGAACAGACGGTCAAGAGCCTCGGAAGAGTGACAGCTAACATTTTTAGTTGCCCAGCAACATGAGGGATGGTTCACTATTTGGTTGACACTTCTTAACCGGTCAAATTAAGCAAAGAACCTCGTAAAACGTAAAACGTGAAACGTAAGGGCACATTTGCAGGGCGCATTCGCCAGAATCATTACGCTTTACGCGGGATGGTTCACTATTTGGTTGACACTTCTTACCGGTCAAATCAAGGGTAGTAACCGCGTAAAACGTAAAACGTGAAACGTAAAGGCACATTTGCAGGACGCATTCGCCAGAATCATTACGCTTTACGCCTTACGTTTTACGGATGTGTCTGGCAAAGCAGGCCAAATCGTCAACCAATTCTCTTGGCAAAATGAACTATGCCGGCAATGTTGACAACACGCAAATAGGAGGAGCGTTGAGCCTACCAGTGCTATACCTCAGCGGCACGCCCTATGAACAGGGAGTGCAACACGGCCAGCAGCTTAAAGACCGCATCGCGCATAACGTCCAGGTCTATTTTGAACGCTTCGAAAGCGAGGTCGGGCTGGCGCGCACAGAAGTTCTGGCACGAGCTGTCAAATACGGGGAGGCTATTGCCTCACAAAACCCCGACTACTTCGCGGGCATGCGCGGGGTGGCAGAGGGTTCCGGGTTTGACTTTGACCAACTGCTGGCGCTAAACGTGCGCTACGAGATCCTCTACTATCAGTTCAGCGCCAACGCTATGGGGGACGGCTGCACATCGTTTGCAGTGCTGCCCAGCGCATCGGCCAACGGACACCTGCTGATGGGGCAGAACTGGGACTGGATACCGCAGGTGCAAGGGGCAATCTTCCACACCGTCGAGCCCGACGGCGTGGAGGCCATCAGCTTCACCGAGGCGGGCATAGTAGGAGGCAAGATCGGCCTGAATTCGGCCGGGCTAGGGCTGGCGGTCAACGGTCTGAACACCACCGGCGACGATTGGTCGCGTTTGAGCAAACCCTTCCACGTGCGCTGCTACGAAATCCTACGAGCGAGGGATCTGAAGACCGCCACCCAAGTCGTGACCGGTGAAGAACGCGCGTGCTCCACCAACTACCTTATCGCACAGGTCCCCGATCAGGTGGCTGACATCGAGGCCGCCCCGAACCAGACACGCATCCTCAACCCCGATAACGGCTTCCTGGTGCATACCAACCATTTCCTGGACCCTGATGTCCTGGGCGTGGTCGAGCCGCCCCGTGAAGAATGGTCCTCTACGTGTGACCGCCTGGACCGTCTACGCGACTTGCTGGAGTCCAAGCGCCCGCTGACTGTGGAGGACATTCAGGGTTATCTGGGCGATCACCAGACTTATCCCCATGCGGTCTGCTGCCACGAGGACCCTGACTTGCCGCCAGGGGAACGCTATCGCACGGTGACCTCGGTGGTGATGAATCTGAACACCCGAGAGCTACACATCAGCGACGGCCCGCCGTGCCGTGGCATTTATGAGCGGATAACGTTGTAGCGAGTCCGCAGCTGCCCACAGCCAGCTTGGATGTCAATTCCTCGTCGTAGACGCAGCGTAGTGGGCACACCTCCGCCTTCCAAAATCGCCGCAAAGGCACGCACCCGAGTCTTGGAGGAACCCCGGTACGGACTGTCATCCGTAGGGTTGAGGGGGATGAGATTGACGTGGGCCAGCATACCCCCGAGTAGACGGGTCAATTGGTGGGCCTGTTCGTCGTTGTCGTTGACGCCGTCCATCAGCGCGTATTCAAAGCTAACACGGCGGCGGGTAGCCGTGATATATTCACGACAGGCTCCCATCAACTGAGCAAGTGGATAGCGCCGGTTGATAGGCACCAACTCGTCGCGCAGTTCATCGGTGGGTGCGTGTAGAGAAACCGCCAAGCCAACCTGCTCCGGCTCGTGACTCATACGCCGGATGGCAGGCACCAGCCCCACGGTAGACAAGGTCATAGCCCGTGCACCCAATCCAAAGCCGGTCGGATCGTTCAGACGCCGGATGGCGGCCCAGGTGGCCGCGTAGTTGGCCAGTGGCTCCCCCATCCCCATAAACACAATATTGGTGACGTGCCTCTCCTCCAGGGCCAGCAAGCGAGCGTAGAAGAGCACCTGGGCTATAATCTCACCGGACGAGAGATTACGATCGAAACCGCCCTGGCCGGTAGCACAAAACGGGCACCCCATAGCGCAGCCAGCCTGGGTGCTGATACACAAGGTACGTCGCTTCTGGTAGTGCATAAGCACCGCCTCGACCTGTGGGCCATCGGGCAGCGAAAAGAGAGTCTTGCGCGTTTGGCCGTCGATCGAGTCCAGTGTGGTCAGAAGATGCACGGGGTGGAGGCGCGTTTCCGTCGCCAGGCGAATGCGCAGCGATTTGGGAAGGTCAGTCATGTCCTCCGAGCTGAACGCAAAGCGCCGGTAGAGCCAGCGCCAGATTTGATCGGCCCGGTAGCGCGGCTCGCCCCAATCGGTAAGGAGCATTTGCAACTCGTCTTTGGTTAGATCCAGAAGTTGAATGGGGTCCATAGATCAAGATCACAAACCCGGTTTTTCAAAAAACCGGGTTTGTCAACGTGGGAGAGCGCTCCAGGTCTGGGTTAATTCTTGGATGTCCTTGAAGACCCAATCAGGTTTTACCGGGCTGTCAGCCAGCTCCGCTTCGTCGCTGGCACCGGAGAGCACGAAGATGGTGCGCAAGCCTGCGTTCTGGCCACCCAGGATATCTGTCTCCAGCCGGTCGCCAAGCATAGCAGTGTGGGTTGCGTCGGCCCCCATGGCGGTCAGGGCAGCGTCAAACATGGCACGCCCCGGTTTGCCGATAATGAACGGCTCGACGTCAGTGGCCGCCTGTAAGAAAGCCAGTATCGCGCCGTTGCCAGGCAGAAGCCCACGCTCGCTCGGCCAGGTGCGATCGGGATTGGTGCCGATGAACTTAGCACCGGCGTGAATGAGCAAAGTCGCCTCGCTCAGCTCCTCGTAGGTAAGCTTCGGATCCCAGCCAACGACCACAAAGTCGGCTTGCTCCCCATGGCTCAGACGCAACCCATGGTCGAGCACAGCCTGTCGCGTTCCATCTCCGATGGCGTATACCGACGCACCGGGTGCGGTGACGGCTATGTGCTGAGCCGTGACCACGGCAGAGGTGAGAATGTCGCCAGGTGCAACCTCGACGCCCATCGAGGCCAGTTTTTCCACGTACTGCCCAGGTGATCGACTGGCATTATTGGTCGCCATACAAAAGGCGATAGAGCGCTCCCGCAACAGTTTGAAAAATTCGACGAGACCCGGCAATGGATCATCTCCACGCCAGAGCACACCGTCCATATCTATGACAAGAGCGTGAATCTCACGCAAAGCTTGAAGTGGTTGGTAAGTCATAGCTCCTCGTTATATACTGAAGAATCTGAGCTGGCGGATGCCGTAGGTAGAAGGTCGAGCTCCGTAGATGAGTCGCGGGGAACAAACCACAACGCGCCAGCGAAGCGAAACAGGCTCAAGGCAGCCAGCGCCAGCCCAATACCGACGCGTCCTGTTAATAGAAGGAAAGGAATAGCATAAACCGCAGCGAAGAAGGTAAACGCAACATTAACCAGGGCCGCCAGCCGCTTCCCGGAATCGCTGTCGCCCATATGCCTCATGCCGAAGATCATTACCGGGATTTCAGCCAACGAAAAAACTAACAGAAAGCCCAGAAGAAGCCACGTCAACCAGCCAGTGACCAGCGGCTTGAGGCCTATGCGATGCCATAAAAAAAGACCGCCCCCCATCAGGGCGGCGGCGGCAACCACGCCCAGTGCTCCTGACAAAGCCAGTTGGCTACGCCGATCTCTCTTCACGTTCGGCCTCGGCCACGTCTCGTTCTACCTCAACGGCGGCAGTGGCAATGGCCCAACTGACTACTCCCCAGGTACCACCAGAGATGAGCACCCCCATTCCCAACGACCAGGCATTGACAGGTGTGGTCGGATCACGCAAGATACCGATGACTGTGAGCAAAATGCCCACAGCAGCAAAGACAAGCCCGATTTTGGTCGGACCGTTCAAACGTTGCCAGAGATTTTTGCTGCCTGGAAAGCTAGCTTCGGTTGACATCGCTTAGAGCTTATTGCCCCTCAGTGCCCTTTTCTAAATCAACACAGACAAATTGTAGCAGATTTTAAGATGTGGGGCAAAAAAGCCCTATTGCCAGGGGATGAAGTTGACATGCACGTATTGCTGGGGGTTGGGGGCCAGCGTGAACTCCACCTCAGGTGACTTCTGTTCGTCGCCCTGCATCAAGGTTACACGATAGGTGCCGGGCACATAGGGACGCATCTCTATCTTCATGTTCATCTTTTGGTTGTCACCGCAGTCGCGACAGGTACTGTCGGTGCCCCCCAGGCCTGATACGTCACTCAGGTGTGCATTACCACCGGGGTCTACCAAGCGCATCCGATAGCCCGGCTCGCCATCGTACAGCGCCATGCTGACACTGACAACTTTCCACACCATGCCGGTGACACGGGTCATCTGCGGTGTACCTGTGTCAAAAACCTCCACTACAGAGTCGTAAGGAAACTCAGGGGTAGGTGTAGGCGTCGGGGCAGCCGGCGCCGATCCCGCGGCCGCCTCGCCAGGCGGTACAGGGGTTGGTGTATCAGTAGGAGTAGGCATGGGTGTATCAGTAGGAACACGGGTCGCCGTCGGTGTATAGGTTGGATACGGCGTCCAGGTAGGCACACGAGTATTGGTAGGAGTCGGGGGTCGCGTGGGTGTGGAAGTGAGTGTGGGTGGATATATAGGCTCCCCTTGTAGCCCGACAGGTACTACTGGTGATGAACCGGTGGAGGTCGGTGATGCTTGCCACGCCAGCCCTCCATCAGTCGCGGCGCGAGCTGCCAGCGGCCTATCAGTATCGGCAGCCGAGGCCGCAGTGGCGGTCTGACGCCACAGAGTCATCGTCATGGCAAAAGCTACCGTGCAGATACTCACGGTCGTCAACCCCAACACAAACAGTAAAAGCTGTTGTCGCCTCGTCATTTCTTCCCTCCTACACGAACATACTCCCCTTATGTCTAATGCTCTTATGTCTATTTTACCATAAATCTCTGATTATTTCAAGTAGGAACAAGGTAGGAAATTTCGAGAAAAATCAACCTCACCACTAGGCATAGTGGTAAAGGCCACGCCCCCCACAAATACTGGGCAGCTTGAAGGACGATCTTGCATTAGTATGTGTATTGTTATGTCAAGTAGTTTCCTCTTCAACTCCCAAGTAACTGTCCGTAAATAACTTTGCATTTTCAGGACTGGCGAAAAGTCAATTTTGGACAATCACAAGTGGACTTTTTCTAACTTTCTTCATGTGTTTCCCTCATCAGTTTCTGATGATTTTGAGGTTCAATGATAATAGGTCATCAGACTTCGGCATTTCGGTTCATTTTTCCAGGAATGGACCGCTAACCCGCCAGGAGATTCGCCGTGAAGCCATTGCGCATACTTTTTATCAGCCCTTACGTACCCTCCCTAATCCGGGTGCGCCCCTACAACCTAATCAGAGCCCTGGCGCTACGCGGAAACCAGATCACGCTGCTAGCACTGGAGCCTCCGGGCGAAGATACCAGCAGTCTAGATACACTACGCGCCTGGTGCCAACACGTGCAGACGGTACCACTACCTCGCTGGCGAACGCTGTTGAACGGCCTGCAGGCATTACCCAGCCAAACCCCATTTCAAGCGGCCTATTCGCGATCACCTGAGATGTCAACCCTTGTCCAACGGATGCAGACTGGAGGAAACTACGACGTAATGCACGTGGAGCACTTGCGCGGCGCAGAATTGTCTCGCTCATCGGTCAACGGCAGCCGGTGCGCAAACGGCATTCCCATCGTGTTTGACTCGGTGGACTCGATCAGCCTGCTATTTGAAAGGGTGTGCAGTTCGGGTCCAACCTGGCGCAGCCGCTTGCTGGCCAACTTGGACCTGGGGCGTACCCGCTGCTACGAAGGACATCTGTTGGACCGATATCCTCGCGTGTTGGTCACCTCACCCAAGGATAAGGAAGCATTGCTTCGACTCTCGATCGCACGGGCCGCTGATGATCGTTTGGTGGTGCTGCCCAATGGTGTTGACCTGAACTACTTTTCGCCGTTGGATCTGCCCCGCGAACCGGCGACGATCACATTCACGGGCAAGATGAGCTACCACGCCAACGTGGCCGCCGCGCTGGACCTGGCGACACAGATCATGCCCTACGTCTGGGCGCAGCGGTCCGATGCACGCCTGGTTATCACCGGCAAAGACCCAACCCCTGAGCTGTTGGCATTGACGGCCGATCCACGCATCACCGTCACCGGAACGGTGCCCGACCTGCGCCCCCATCTGGCCCAGGCCACAGTGTCCGTGTCACCGATGCGCTATGGTGTCGGCATTCAAAACAAACTGTTAGAGGCCATGGCTATGGCCACACCGGTCGTAAGCACACCTCAGGCAATCACCGCCTTGCAAGTAAAGCCGGGGCAAGACTTGCTGGTCGCCGACACCCCACGGGGTATTGCCGAAACGGTGATAGCCTTGCTTGGCAACGAGATGTTACGTCATCGGATCAGCCAGGCCGGCCGGCAGTATGTGGAAACTCATCATGATTGGGACAAAGCCGCAGAGAAACTGGAGGGGATTTACCAAGAAGTGATCGCAGAGATTAACTAAGTATTGAGAATTAAATAACTTCCTCTCGCCACCAATCCCCGTTGGTACTCCGGCGTTTTCCAACCTATATAAATTTCAAATAAAACTCAAACCATTTTCAAACCACTTTCACTGATAATATAAACTAGACGCTTGAGATATTAACCTTCCTGGAAGCTTAAACGGCACAAGCTTCCAGGAAGGTCTCTCCGACAAGCTGCTAGAAAGGGATCAATTAGATACATACCACGCGCCCGCACGTTAACAGAAAGTGACGGCTCGGCTCATAGAGACTAAAGGGAAATCCTCCCATACCGAGGGCCGTGGCATTGCCAAGGGGGTACAAATGAGAACGACCAGATTACGCCGACTAACTGCCGCTATCATTTCAGGCCTGGCTATGGCCCTGATGTTGACGCTGGTAATGATGCTTGGTGGAGGGATGAACGTAGTATTCGCAGAAGACCAACCGGACGGTAGCACGATCACCCCTATACAGACCACGGACGGCACCTGGGGGCCGGGCACGATCACGGCCACGGCGGACGTTGTCATTCAGCCTGGCGTGGTTATCACTATCGCGCCCAACACCACGATTCTCGTCGCGGACGACGTGAGTATCACCGTAAACGGTGACCTACATAGCGACGGTCCGGTAACTTTTACGGGAGTCTCTGCAACGCCCGGTGCATGGGAGGGTATTACCTATGCGGATGGCAGCAGCGGCTACCTGAATCAGACAAGCATCGAATACGCTGTCCATGCCCTCACGTTGGACACACTCAATCCCATCAGCATCACCAACAGTGTTCTGCGCCACAACCGGCACGCTACCACAACCAACAACGATGCCTACGGTGCAGGACTGACCATCATGCGCGGCGATCACTTGATCGACCACACCGACATCCACAACAACTCGGTTGAGACAACCATCGATGGCGCCAACGTCTATGGCGGTGGGATTGACATTCGAGACGGCAACTCCAAGATTCTTTATTCTCGCATTTACGAAAACTCGGCCTCAACCTCGACAAGTGCTTCGAACAGCTATGGCGGCGGTGGCGGTATCCTGATCCGGGCTGGGAACCCGCTAATCCAGTATTGCGAGATCATGAGCAACACACTTTATACACGCAGCCAAGATAGTACCTATCCAGGCGCCGGCGCTGGCATCGGCATTTACGGAAACACGGGGGCTGAGATTCGCAACAACTGGATTGTCAACAACGTTAACACCTCGCAGGCCGCAGCCGGTGGTGGCATTGGCTTCCGGGCATACGTGAGCGCAAACATCATTGATAGTAACATCATATCTGGCAATGCTGCCCTTCACAGCGGCTATGCAGGAGAAGGCGGGGGTATTGATGATTGGGGCGGCAACACCTTTATAGCGACTAACAACTTGATATACGGCAACACCACCAACGGTCAAGGTGGTGGTACAGCCTCCTGGCGTGCAAACAACGCCCGATTTCTAAACAACACGTTTGTCGGCAACACAGCATATCAGGGCGGCGCTATCTACAGCCACAAGGGCTATTACTATAATAACATCGTCGTCGGCAACGCGGCCACCAACCGAGGTGGTGGGGTCTACCGCGCCGGAGGAATCATAGACTATAACGATATCTATGGCAACACCGCTCCAAGTGGGGCCAATTGGTATGGCACAGTCGGAAGCAACAATATCAGCGTAGATCCCCAATTTCTCGGCACAGGTAATCTGGTGCAGCAGTTTCACCTCCGTCAAAACTCGCCTGTCATTGACACCGGGACCAACACAGGCACAGGCCTACCTGACGTCGACTTCGATGGCCAGACTCGCCCGCTGGACACAACCTGGGATATGGGCTTCGACGAGGTAGACCCCTTCACCTACGCCAAGCTGGTAGACCGGGACACAGTGTCTGGCGGCTTGCCGCTGGTCTACACCATTGTCATTACCAATCCCGACCCGCACGCAACGCTCATCGGCGGCCAGGTCACAGACGTATTGCCCGCCAACACATCCCACAGCGCTGGCCCCAACTGCAACCTGGGTTCGTGTGCTTACGATAGCGGGACCAAAACTATCAGTTGGGCGGGCGATGTCCCCGCCGGGACGGTCCTGACTCTGGATTACACGGTCCTGGCAGATGAGGGCCTGGCCGAGGGCACCGAGATCACCAACCAGGCCGACGTCTCCGTAGGCACGGTGAGTGACACGACTAACGAGGTGACAACCGTCATCCATAACCCGGACCTCAGCGTGACCAAGAGCGCCAACCCAGAACCAGTTGAAGCCGGAGATGTGCTAAGCTACACCATCGTCATTACCAACAACGGGTATGGAGACGCCACCGGTGTGACCGTCTCCGATCCGTTGCCGGCCAATACCCAGTTCGTCCCAGGCAGCATCGTTCTCGACCCACCCGACGCTGGGACCCCAGGCACAACCCCACCCACCCTGGCTACGGGTGTGCGGATCAACACCGGGGATAGCGTAGAGATCAGCTACCAGGTCACGGTTGACGTGCCACTGAATGCAGGAACGATCATTGAGAACGAGACCTCTGTTACCAGCACCCAGGACCCGATACCTACGACGGGGAGGGTAGACAGCACGGTGTCCACCACACCGGCCGTGAACGTCGAAAAGAGTGGACCTGACCGAGCTAATGCTGGCGATACAGCAGTCTTCACGTTCGCGGTGACCAACGTGGGCAACACGCTGCTGCACAATGTAGAAGTTAAAGATGACTACGCAGGCCCAGGCGTTTACGTTAGTGGCGACGACGGAGATGGCTGGTTGGACTTGACCGAAGCCTGGATTTACACCGCCTCCTACACCATCCAACCCGAGGACCCAATGCCACTGATCAACACAGTCGTCGTCACGGCTACTGATGCCTATGGTACCCAAACAACTGACAATGATACCCACGGCATTGGTTTGGGACCGTCATCGGGCTCAGTCTTTTTGCCCCTAATTATCCAGAGTGGTGGGCAGGCTTCTGATCTTCCCGACCTGGTGGTAGAGAGCCTCATTGCCACCAGCGACACCGTGACGATCACCATCAGAAACCAAAGCGATGTAGATGCCAACGATGCTTTTTGGGTAGATGTTTACTTCGATCCTGACGAGACACCAGGGCTGAATCAACCGTGGGACACAATCGCGAGCTACGGCGTCGTGTGGGGTGTCACTACGTCCATTCCGGCTGGCGGCAGTCTGACTCTGACCACTGGCGGCGACTATTACTTCGAGGAATACAGTAGTCCCACCCCCTTGCCCGTAGAAGCGAATGTGTACGCCCTGGTGGACTCCATCAACTACGCCACTAGCTACGGCGCAGTAAGGGAAAGCGACGAGAATAACAACCTCTTCGGCCCGGTCACATCCACCACGGGCGTGACAGGCGGAGCCGCGCGGATCGGTGGTCAGAGTCAACCCGCCTCAAGGGAGGGACTGCCAACCAGGTAGTCGGCGCGACTTCCGTCCACGGGTTCACAATGGAGCCTGTGGACGGAAGTCCATCTTGCCACTTGGCGAATCCGCGCCCTGTGAACGAGAACACAGCACCGTAGCTCGGCGAGAAAGGAGCAACAAGAAAGATGATTTTTAAGAAATATATTCCTGTCTTTTGGCTTGCACTCGCGTTGGCCATGATTGGCTTTATGCTACTAGCCTGGACACCGCTACCCACGCAGGCCAGGGCGGAGCTACCTTCGCGCGCGACACCCACCCCTATCCCGCGCCCTGATGATGACGACGACAAGGACGACAAACGCTTCGGAGCATACATCGAGCTGCAGCCCCAGGGTGCTCCGAATGGGGCATGGGCAGTAGTTCAGTGGCAGGACAGCGCCGGGGACTGGCACGACGTCGAAGGGTGGCAGGGTCCATTGGACGGGAGTCCTAACAAATGGTGGGTTTCCCAAGGTGACTTTGGCAAAGGGCCATTTCGGTGGGCGGTCTACCAGGGGCAAAAGGGTGAGCTGCTGGGGACAAGCGTCCCATTCTACCTGCCGGGCACAGCCAGCCAACTGGTAAGGGTCGAGGTATCGATCATTCCATAGTCGCGCAGCCTTGTAGGCAAAGCCCTATAATAATTCAGCCCAGTCATTCTTGCCACAAATAAACCGTGGCGACCGTACAAGTCGGTCGCCGCGGTTGACTATTCTGCCGATCAGTCACTATCTCAGAATGGGTAGACGTTGCCACCAGCGGCGTTGTTCAGCTTGTTCCTGCTCAACTGGATATTCGACCACCTCACGCCCACCCCCGTGCGCATAGTACGGATAATGATAGTACCCCCCTCCCTTGTGGGGAACTCGATTGAGCACACCGCCCAGCACATTAGCTCCAACCTGCTGCAACCGTTCGATAGCCTGGTTGGTTGTGTCACGCCGGGTGCGTCCTGCCTCGACGACCAAAACGACACCACCAACCCGGCTGGCAAGCACAACTGCGTCGGTCACGGCCAAGACGGGGGGACTATCAAAGAGAACCACATCAGCTATCTCTTCCAATTGTTGAATAAGCTCCGCCATCCGCTGCGATCCCAGAAGCTCTGAGGAGTTGGGTGGCAAAGGCCCGCTGGTGATCACCTGAAGGTTTTCAACGCCTGTATCCTTCAACTGGTCGCCTATCTCAAATCCCGGCGAACGGAGCAGGTCAGTTAGCCCCTCTTGATTAGGCACCTGGAAAATCTTGTGCATAACGGGCCGCCTCAAGTCGGTATCAACGACAACAGTTCTAAGATCAGCCTGGGCCATAATCACCCCCAGGTTGGCCAGCGTGACACTCTTACCCTCGCCAGCATCGGGGCTGGTTACCAGAATGGTTTTCACCGGCTGATCTACGGCCATAAATTGGATATTGGTACGTATCACCCGATAGGCCTCTAACAAAGGGGAAAACAGGCTATGAGAAATGATCAGTTTACCCTTGTAGTCGCTGCCCCTCACCCGGCTGACACTGCCCAATGCCGTTAAACCAAACAAAGCACTTAAGTCCTCTGTTGATTTGACCGTATCGTCGATATATTCCAACAGCACAGCGGCACCCAAGGCCAACGTGAACCCGACCGCGGCAGCCAGCAGAACGTAAATCCGGACATTAGGGCTGACTGGCACTGTTGGCAACTGAGCCGGTTCGATGATGGTTAAGTAGTTAGGACTTTCCCCACCCTGGAGAAAATCCAAAAGGTCGCCATAATTTGCTTGCCACTTGTTGATCACGGTTTCCAAACTGGCTATCTCTGTTTGCAGATCCTGCATCTGGCGAGCGCTTACGGCAACATCCAACTCCGCCTGGAGATCATTCATACGCAGTTGGGTTGTCTGGATTCTTATCTCCAAATCGTCCAATTGATCTTGCACAAACTGACTCCGTTCCTGGCGCGCTCTGTTTTCAGGAGAGGTCGGACTCTGTAAGATCAGTTGAGAGGCAATTTCATCGGCAATAGCCACGGCCCGCTCAGGCGAGCCATCCTGGACCGTAATTGCCAACAACTGCGTGCCTGGAATTGAGTAGGCATTCACCCGCCCTTTCAGGCTCTGCCAACTCATTTTGAGACCCAAGCTATCAATAGTTGCCTGCAAAACGGGCTGCCGGACAGCCATCTGGGCATACGATTCAGCTAACCGTTCTACGGTGAGAAAATCCTGGCTCGTGGGATTAGCCTTTTGGGTAACCTGACCCACTATGAGCGTGGTCGTAGTTTGATAAATGCGGGGCTGCTGTGAACTGGCATAATAACTCGCAACGCTGGCGATGCCAGTACAAAGCAAAAGCAACCACCACCACTTCAAAATACGCCTAACATATTGGAATAGCTCCATGATCACCTGCCCTGATTTATTATCTTCTAAAGATCTTGGTCCGAGGACATTATGCAAATATATTACGATTCGGGCGCAATGAATTCCTTTATGTCTGGATATTTGATCCAGACCGGATCCCAATCATTAAAGCCTGTCCTACTCAGGCTATACAGATTACTGCCATCAGCATCCATAACCCAGATTTGCCAGGTGCCAGTGCGATTAGACCAGAATACGATCTTGGATCCATCAGGCGACCAGGATGGATGCTTGTCCCACCAGTTATAGTCATCCCTGGTCAACTGGCGGGCGTCGCTGCCGTCGCGATGGATGACCCAAATCTCATCGTTTCCGCTATTGTTCGAAACAAATGCAATTTGCTCAGACGTGGGAGACCACGTCGGATCGTAAGCCATGCCCAAACAGTCTCGATCAACTGCTTTAGCGAGTACTTGACAGTCAAAGACTACATTGTGCTCCAGACTAAAATCACCTAACAGGCTAGGATAGTAGTGAGTGATCTGTTCTTCCACGTCATAAAAATCATCGTAGAAGAAGAGAGCCGGTAGTCGGATTTGAATGGAGATATCTGAGAGACTAGAATTAATTAATGCATCCTTTACGAACACCCGAAAGCGCTCGTCGGCAGAATAGGAATCGCGTTGCAAGGACAACTCGTAAGGCCAGCGATCGGAAAGCAAAGCCAGACCGCTGCCGTCGGGATTGATTACATAGATCTCCTCCTGGCCACTCCGGTCCGACTTGAAAGCAATTTTGCCTATAAGTTCTGGAGGAATCGTGTTGGGAACGATCGTTGGTGTCGGAGTAGCCGTCATAACCGGCAACTCGCCGTCCAGCAAGACGAAAACGGGCGTGGGAGTAGCTGTGACCATGTTTATTGGAGTGGGAGTCGGTGTCCCAGTAGTAACGGCTAGCGCCGTGGCCAACTGGGCCTGGACCTGGGCGGTAGCTGGATTGGCTGGAGTGGGGGTAGAAGTGACCACAATAGGCGTCACCCAGTTGGCCGGCAACGGAGTTGGTATGCCGCCTCCTTGAGCTTGGGCTGTGGCAGCCGCAGACAGCGTGGCCGCCGCAAACACTGAGTCAGGGGTCGGCGTGGCAGTGATCAGCACGTAGGTAGGCGTCGGCGTAGGAGTTGGCGTAGGCGTGGCCGTAACAGCATTGAGGGGAAAGGGAGTTGGGGTACCGGTAGTTAGCGCCTCAGCCGTAGCCAGAGCAGCCATGGCTTGGGCCGTGGCTGCATTCTCTGGAGTCGAAGTGGGAGTAATGATCAAATTGTCTGGGATAGGTGTAGCGGTCGCCATGTTAGGTGGGGCAGGTGTGGCTGTGCCAATGCGAGTAGCATCAGCCGTTATCTGCATCACAACGGCGACAGCGGTCAACACGTTCTCCGGCGTGGGTGTACTGGTCACAACCACATAATCATACGGAGGGGGCGTGGCCGGCGGCGGTCCCAGGCTAAGCAATAACGTAACTGCATTGCCTCGGCTTTGCGACCCATAGCCGGTATCCCAGGCAAACAGGTTGTCCGGGCCAACCAGGGGACCATCCAACCGAAAAGAGATTTGGGGATTATCCCCCTCCAGGATGCGTGCTTCAAGTATCTCCATCTGTTCTGACGACAGCTCAAATATGTTTGTCTGTCCCACAGCCAGTTGCTGATCCCCCAAGATGGGGGCTATCGTCTGCAACACTGGGGCGTTGAAAATCTCCTGATAACCATGCCGACGCCAGTCGGTGTCAATATCTGGCGCCAAGAGGCGCAACGTCCAGGCTCCGCCTGAACCAAGTCGGTCGCTGCGCAGTCCAGTCATCTGAACGGCGGCATACTGAATAGGCGCGCCGCGTGGGATATCGCTGAGATCGAATTGAAATCCGCCGTGATAGATTTGGCCCTCATATATTCCGGCGTATAGATAAGAGTCCCCAAAATGATTCCCCCATTCTTCACCACTGGTGACCCAACCGATATCGGCCGCGGCGGGTGACAGGGTGTAAATCCGACCACCTGGCACCGGGGTAGCCGGGGCAGTGGGCGTGACGAGAAACGCAATCGGCACCGGCGTGGGTGTATTTTCTGCAGCACTTGTGGAGAAAGTAGGAGTGACCGTCGGGCTAGCTGTAGGACTGGGAGTAGTCTCCTGATAAGCCAGGTCAGTCGTCGGTTTCACTCGTGATACAAAGCCTCTGCCGTAAAAGATGAAGAGCACAGCCAGCAAGCCAACCAGGCCGCCTACCAAGATCCCCCACAGCAAGACGCGTCCCGGATTTCTGATTCTTGACTCAGGCATGGGTGATATAGTTGCAGGGGACGATACGGGAGAGTGTTCGACAAAACGCGGGCAGTCAGGATGATTTTGGGTCAGACAAAAGGTAGATTGATGCTGCAAAGAGATAGACGACGCTCGCTCGGCCGCAAAACAAAGATGCGCCGGCTCGGGATACGAAAAACGCGAGTCGCGGTCCTCATTCAGTCCCAGATAAGGGCACATTCGCCTACGTTCACTTTGTTTAGACATAAGCTAAAGATCCCTGTATGAGTAACACAAGTTGCCCAATTTTCAAAAACACTATTAATTACCCTCCTCGCTTCCATTACTGTGAGTGTAGCAGCATTTGATGATAAAAGTATCAGAATATAGTTGGAAAAAAGTTAGAGCCAAACCAGCCACATGTGCTATGACTGTTTTGACTCAAGGTACCTGGGTACTAACCCTCGGCATTCAGCCTCTAACTAATTTCTAATCATTTTCTCACGGTCCTATTATTAAAGGTGACTATACTCGCAGTGTAGGTCTCTGCAAAATGAAGGATGAATTGTATGACAACCACAACGGCCCGATCCGACAATCCTGCATCTTACCCTAAAGATATAGAAACCCCCACAGTGCTTATCCAACCCACCCATGGTTGGGCATCCCTTCAGCTCGCCGCCGTGTGGCGATTCCGAGAATTGCTCTATTTCTTGGTATGGCGTGACATCAAGGTACGCTATAAGCAGACGGCGCTGGGCATGCTTTGGATCGTGTTGCAGCCGGTGGTGAGTATGATTATTTTCAGCGTACTCTTCGGTTTGCTACTCAACGTGCCTTCGGAAGGCGTACCCTACCCCATTTTCGCCTACGCCGCCCTACTACCCTGGAACTACTTTGCCAGCTCTCTAACCCGTTCCTCCACCAGCCTGGTGGGAAACGCTCACCTGATCACCAAGATCTATTTCCCACGATTGATCATCCCCATCTCGGGCGTCCTCTCAGGACTGGTGGATTTTGCAATCGCCTTTCTGGTGCTAATCGGGTTGATGTTCTTCTACCGGATCACCCCTACACTGGCTGTGGTGTTTCTGCCTGCTTTCCTGCTGCTGGCCGTGCTTACCGCCTTGGGCTTTAGCCTGTGGCTATCGGCGCTCAACGTCCGCTTTCGCGACGTCAACTACCTGGTCCCCTTCCTGGTTCAGATTTGGATGTACCTGACACCCGTAATCTATGCCACTACTCTCATCCCGGAGCGCTTCCGCTTCTTGCTGAGCCTAAATCCAATGACTGGAGTGGTGGTAGGCTTTCGCTGGGCATTGCTCGGCTCGCAAGCGGGTGATTTCCAGTTGATGGGACCTCTGTTTGCCATCTCGGTGGTGATCACACTGGCGGTGTTAATAAGCGGCACCTTTTTCTTCCGCACCACGGAACGAACCTTTGCAGATATTGTATAGGTAATGGATCCCATGACTGACATCGCCATTCACGTCGAAAACCTCTCCAAACGTTACAACATCGGACGTACCCAACAACAACACGATACGCTACGGGATGCCTTAATGGCCGGCCTGCGTACCCCCATAGAGCGGGTGCGTCGGAATGGTCGTGGCTCTGACGGACATACCACAGACACAATATGGGCGTTGAGAGACGTATCATTTGACATCAATCGCGGCGAAGTCATCGGCATCATCGGTCGCAACGGAGCAGGCAAGAGCACACTACTCAAAATCCTCTCGCAGATCACCGAACCAACTGCAGGACAGGCGATCATCAACGGCCGAGTTGGATCTTTGTTAGAAGTAGGCACTGGCTTCCATCCCGAGTTAACTGGCAGAGAGAACATCTACTTGAACGGCGCCATCTTAGGAATGAAGAAAGTAGAAATTGATCGCAAATTTGACGAGATTGTGAGCTTTTCCGGCATTGAGAAGTTTCTTGATACTCCCGTCAAACGTTACTCATCAGGGATGACGGTACGGCTTGCGTTCGCAGTGGCTGCTCACTTGGAGCCGGAGATTCTCTTGGTGGATGAGGTATTAGCGGTAGGAGATGCGGCCTTCCAGAGAAAGTGCCTGGGAAAAATGAGTAGTGTAGCCAAAGAAGGCCGGACGGTAGTGCTTGTTAGTCACCAAATGTCCGCAGTTGTGCGCTTATGCGAGAGAACTATCTTGATGGGCCAAGGCAAAGTGCAAATGGATGGTCCAGCGGATCACGTAGTTCAATCATACTTGACTGATGCAGAAACCCACGAAGCCAACACACCGTTCCCCGCGGTGAATCCCACCCACCAACTAGGAATCGAGTATTGCGACGTTAATATAATCCCAAATGCGAATACCACCGCGCTTGACCTAAGAGCTCGGGTCGGGGTTGTCTCGGAACATGCGCAGCGGAGTATCGGCATCGGTTTTGCTCTTACCACAACCACAGGCGAAAGAGTGACAACACTTGGCCCTCTACTGACCGATTACACCTTTGACATCCAAAAAGGTATTAATCACTTTGTTATTCAATCTAGGAACATCGATCGGTGCCTAGCATCAGGCAAGTATATAATGCAATTGTGGCTCGCTATTTCAGGCATCAGTAAATTGGTTGAAGTAGATAGAGCAGCCATTATCGACATACCAAAGACGAATCTATTTGGCACTGGAAGGTATCCTAAGGTTGACCAAAATGGCCCCGTTGTATTGCCTTTGGTGATTCAACCCGACGAGGGCGACTGATAATGATTCGTTTCCCAGCATCTCCCTTCCATCGCAAGAGAATAAGGAACCTCTATTCATCTGAGAGCCTTCCATACTTCCCGCGGTACACCGAATTCGACCAATTGGTCCCTATCTGGTGTGTTACACCGCAAACTGGAGGGGTTATTCATAGGTTCTTTGATACTTCACCATTCAGCCCGTCCGGGCGTTACCTGGCCGGGACACGCTTTCCCTTTGAGGATCGCTTACCCAATGCGGGAGATGTTGCCGAGGTCGTTTTGGTTGACCTGGAAGCAGGTGGGCCACCATTGGTCGTAGCCAATACTCGCGGCTGGGATACGCAACTTGGAGCTCACGTGCAATGGGGCGTAGATGATAACCAGCTCTTCTTTAATGATGTCGATGTGAAAACCTGGCAAGCTTTTGGTGTCAAAATGAATCCTTTTTCTGGGGCAACTACGAAACTTGATGGTCCGGTGTATATGGTCTCGCCGGATGGAAATTGGGCAGCCAGTCCTTGTCTGTTACGAATCGGTGTCACGCAGAAAGGCTATGGTGTCATTGTCCCTCCTGAAAAGGTACCATTGAATTACGGCGCATCGACTGACGATGGGATATTCATTACAGACACGTCAACAGGTCAATGTAAGCTTCTCGTATCCATCCATGAAATAGTCGAGAGGATGTATCCTCTTTTCAGTGGAGATAAATATAAAGACGGGGGCTTTTTCGGTTTTCACGTTAAATGGAATCCCCAAGGTACTCGTCTCATGTTTGTCTTGCGATGGATCTCCCACCATAAACGCACAAGGAGAAAGAACAGCCTAATCACTCTGAAAGTAGACGGTTCCGATCTTAGACTTGCTGTTCCTGCAGAGGAATGGGCTAAGGGAGGCCATCATCCAAATTGGTGTCCTGATGGGCGAAACATCATTATGAACCTAAATATCCACGGTAATGGTTTGCGATTTGTCACAGTTCAGTATGACGGGACCAATTGCCGCCCGTTACTCATGTCCGTGCCTGGTTCTGGACACCCAACCCTACACCCCGATGGAAGGTACATAGTCACTGATGCCTATCCCAGCGAGGTCGTAGCGTTTGGAGATGGCACAGCACCTATACGCCTGATTGATCTAAAGGCTGGGAAAGAGAAAACTCTGGCGCGTGTGAACGCAACCCCATCATTCAAGGGTACAAACGGTGAGCTTCGTGTCGATCCTCATCCGGCCTGGGATTATGATTTTCGCCGTATTGCATTTAACGGCTATTCAGAGGGTACCCGCAGAGTCTACGTCGCGGACTTGTCCAATGTGATCCAGTGAGATGCCAGTTCAGCAACAGGCCCACGCTCAGGGTCCTCATATGTCTAAATCTAACTTGAGACCACACCACGGCTTAATAAACCGGATGCGATCATTGCCGGACTTCATTATTATCGGTGCCCAGAAGAGTGGGACAACCTCCCTCTATAACTTCCTGGCACAACATCCCTTGGTGATTCCTGCCACCACGAAAGAGATCCATTTCTTTGATAACGTGAACAACAACTTCGCACGAGGCAGAAATTGGTACCGCTCCCATTTTCCATCTTCTCTTTACAAAATCTATAAAAAAGCGACGCATAAACAGGGCTTCATTACTGGAGAGGCAAGCCCTTACTATATTTTCCATCCACTGGTACCCCGAAGAATCTCAGAGATGGTTCCCCGAGTCAAGCTGATAGTCCTTCTGAGAAATCCGCTAGACAGAGCCTATTCACATTATCAGCATAACGTGAGAATGGGGCGCGAACCTCTGTCGTTTGAAGAGGCGATAGACAGCGAAGAGGAAAGACTAGAAGGAGAGATCGAGAAAATGCTTGTGGATCAAAACTATTGGAGTTTTAATCATCAGCATTTCTCGTACCGATCAAGAGGGATTTATATTGATCAACTGAGAGCCTGGCAGACATACTTCACTCGTGAACAGATCTTAGTCCTTGGAAGTGAAGATTTCTACTCCAATCTATCCGCAACCTATAACAAAGCATTGACGTTTCTGAACTTGCCAAACTGGGGCCTGGTAGAATACGGGAAGCACAACTACTGGGGAAGATATCAACTAATGGATGCCACCACGAAGAAACGCTTACTTGATTACTTCGAGCCCTACAATAAAGAACTGTATGATTTTCTGGGTATCGAATTCGACTGGGATGGGTGACAGACTCAGTCAACCAATATTTTAACTCAGCCAGCTAGCTGTATTACATTCAGAAGGAATCTGAGATTATGTTTTTTGTAGTGACTACTGGCCGTTCGGGAAGCCAAACAATGGCTCATGTTATGAGTCAGCATCCCTTATGTCATTGTTCGCACGAGCCACACTTGATCTTGACTAAACTGGCCACCGAGCGATGCCACGGTCAAATCGATGACGCGGAGTTGCGGCAGCTCCTGTTTAACCAATACAACCCATATGAGATGTTTCCACACCGGAGAGGATTGAAATTGTACGGTGAGTCGGATCAGAAACTGTCCTACATCATCCCAATCCTGGCGGAATTAGGGACAACCGTCAGATTCATTTGGTTGATCCGTGATGGGCGAGACGTCGTGGCTTCGACATTCTCGCGAGGTTGGTATGACAGTGAGGAAACTTCGAATCCACCTCACATATGGGCTAAGCATCGCATCCAAGGACACCTATGCGGAGACGTCAGTCCTGAGACTTGGAGGACCCTGTCGCCCTTTGAGAAATGCTGCTGGTATTGGTCTTTCACCAACCGCACTGTTGAAAAAGACCTCCAGAATCTTGATACAGCAAGCTGGATCATGCTGAGAATAGAAGATCTAGCAGCGCGCCTGAACGATCTCCTGGACTTCCTTGAACTGCCCTATTATCCGCTTAGAGTGATTCGGGCCAATAGAAGCTCTGGACCAACACACCATTTTGAGAAATGGAATGAGCAACAACGAGCAGCTTTCGACTTCTGGTGTGGGGAGGAGATGGATCATCGGTATCCAGATTGGCGAGACGTCGAGAAATCGCCATATACCAGCGAAAGCGGATATGGTCGCAGCAATAGACTGATCGACGTCGTTCATACAGTTAGCTCCCACGCCAGATGGCTGACTGTTAGGACAGTGCGGCGAGTGGCCTCCGAGTTCTCCTATTCATCCGGTGCTTCTTCATAGCGAGAGGCTTATCCAGTCAGCCTGTGTCACATTTCTGAGGGAATATGCCAAAGGTAACTGTCATCATTCCTACCTACAACCGCAGAGATTACGTCATAAAGACGATCGATAGCGTCCTGACCCAGACATACACCGACTTTGAGGTCATCATCATAGACGACGGTTCGGCCGATGGAACTGGTGAGGCGCTAAGCGCACAATATGGGGACCGCATCCAGTATGTATGGCAGGAAAACCAAGGCGAGTCGATGGCCCGTAACCGTGGAATCGATATGGCCCAAGGTATATACATTGCCTTCCTGGACTCTGACGACCTGTGGCTGCCGGAAAAACTGGCGAAACAGGTACCAGTATTGGACTGCCAACCAAGCGTCGGTATGGTATTCTGCCAATCTTGGATTATCGATGCGTCAGGACAGAGAATTGGTAAGCGCCCCTTTGGAAGCGATCTCAAGCTTAGTGACCTCAGTTTCGAAGAAATGTCTTTCGGAAACAGAATTTCGGGGCCTAGCACAACGCTCATTCGACGAACTGCTCTTGATAAGATCGACGGCTTTGACACACAGATTCATTTTGGTGAGGACTGGGACCTTTGGTTACGGATGGCATTACATTATCAATTCGCCTTTATTCCAGAACCGCTAGTTCTTATCCGGCGCCACCGGGGTGCGCAGTGTTATTATCCATCGTCGAAGCGCAACGCGCAGCGCCTGGCCGATCACCTAACCCTTCTGGAGAAGGCTTTTGCCGCCAGGTCAGGTTCCGTCCCCATTAACTTGCGGCATCGAGCCCTTGCCCACCAATACGCACAGGCATTCTTGGCGGAAGTAGCCGTAGGTAACGTGGCTAAGGCAAGGGAGAATCTGCAAGCCACCGTGGGCCTGGCTCCGGAATTACTGCAAGATCATTGCGTTTTTGGCAGGCCCTTGGTGAACCAAGCAGCCATAATAGCAGAAGTGGCCGACGGGTCCAGTTTTGACCAGTCTTTGGATTACGTAAGTAAGATTCTTGAACACTTGCGCGCCGTAGGTATACAGGATCGGTCTTTTGAAAAGACCGTTTTAGCAGATACGTACGCAATGCTAGGATTCGTGGCACATAATAGGGATGACATTCACGCGGCACGAGACTTTCTCTTGATGGCAATCCGTTATAACCCGGGCTGGTTGCAAAACCGAGGCGTTTTGTCTGTTCTGGCAAAGTCCATTGTCGGAACCAATTTGCTAAACCATATCCAGCAGTCCGTCAACCACCTCAAGGATTCTGGTATTGTGCAATGAGCAAGGTGAACAGCACTTTGAGATTTCCTTACTCAGATATTATGCGGACCCGTAGGAGATTGTGGTACCTCTTAACCCGAGCACTCTTCATGGTCGGGGTTATGTTCGTTTGGAACCGCCCAAGTGAGGCCCAAACACCTCCAACTGACTGGAGTCAGCCAACCGACATGACAGAGGCCTCGACTGCGACAAGCGGCCTCTTTCCTGTACTCTTGTGCGATCAATATCAAAATACTCATTTGTTGTGGACTGATCGTTCTGAGGATGGAGCAGCCATATTTTACCGACATGACCGTGATGGAAGCTGGTCTGTTCCAATGGATATACTGGCACTCTCTGACCCTGTAATGACCAGATTGTCGGCCGCAATCCTTGGACAAAATGACACGATTCATATAGTTTGGATCAACGATTGGGATCGAGGTGATCTCTACTACAGTCAAGCCTCGTTGCACGATGCTCATAATCCGAGAGCTTGGTCCCCCCCTCGCCTTCTTGCATCCGAAGCTGAGTCTGGGTCGATTGCGGCTGATCTGGAGGGGAACCTTCATATAGTCTATGGAACTTCTGATAGAGAAGGGCATTGGCTGGCAGCAGAATACATCAGATCTGAGGACGAAGGATTTACTTGGTCCGATCCAACTACAGGCTTCTCTACCACGGCCTCTACCCCATCCAGAATACTGAGCCGCATCGCCATCGATGAAGCTGGTCGAATCCACGTGGGGATCTCCGTTCGCTCTCAGGAATACGGTGTTTATTCTGAAATTGGATACGTACGTTCCTTGGACGGTGGCCAAACCTGGAGCAACTATCTGCTAATCGACAATCTTGGTACAACCTTTCAAGGCGTCAACACTCTTGCTCCATACGCATTCGGTGAGAGCGAAATACACTTAACCTGGCACGATCCTCGGCGTATGCATCAATGGTCTTCTGATGGTGGGACAACGTGGAGTGAACCGACCGAAATCATGCCATTGGGAGGTGCCTTTGGAGGACCCAACGCACTGGTCAAAGACGAGGCAGGTATTGTGCATGTTGTAACGGCAGTAAAAGGGGGCGTATATTCCGCTAGTTGGAACGGTGCAAGATGGAATCCACCTACGCGAATCGATGATCGTCCAATCGACCCCCATGCCCAATTTATAAGCGTATGTCAGGGAAATCAACTACATGTCGTGTATGATGACCGCAACGATAATGGGAAGATCTGGCACTCCGGCCGGCAGACGGACGCTCCCCACATCGACCGCCAGCCATTGCCCACGCTCACCCCCACACCACATCCCACAGTCGCAACCACGGCACTAGTGAACCCTTCACCCCAACCCAACCTTACGACTGGGCATCGCTTAATTGGAACAGCAACTGCTATTGATCCTGCATCTGATTCAGTCCCGCTTGCTCAAAATCCAACAATGCCGATTATAGTGTCAGCCGTGCCTGTACTTGTCTTGCTTGTGGTCGTCTTATTTGAAGCTCAGCATCGATAGGCAATCCTATGCGCCCAGACGTAAGTATTGTTATTCCTTGCTATAATCAGGCCCACTATCTATCCGATGCTCTCTATGGCATCCTCGGTCAGACGTTCACCGACTGGGAAGCCATTATAGTGAACGATGGTTCCAGCGACGATACTGTGGAGGTGGCCTCTCAGTTCACTGACCCCCGCATCCGGTATATTTACCAAGAAAACCGAGGGCTAGGTGGGGCACGCAACACCGGCATTCGGGCTGCTCAGGGTAAGATGATCGCACTGCTAGACTCTGACGACCTTTGGGAGCCCAAGTATCTCGAAGAGATGCTTGACCGGTTGAATCACTATCCTGAAGCGGCTGCCGTCTATTGCGGGTTTCAATATATCAACAGTCAGGGGCAACCGGTGGGCAAACCCAGCGTCAAGACTGTGCATCCCGAAGTCTTTCACCAGACCTTCATCTACGAGGGCAATTGGCTGGTCCCCAGTGCCGTTGTCTTTCGCAAGCAGTTGGCAGATGAAGTGGGTCTCTTCGACGAATCACTATTGGGTGTCGAAGACACGGATTTGTGGTTCAGGCTGTCAGAGTGTCATGTGTTTGTAGGGCTGCCAGAGATTCTGGTGAGGTATCGCCTTCACGACACTAATATGTCCAAAGATCCCCAGCACATGATCACTGGGCACCGACGATTAGTTGAGAAAAGATATGGACCACCTGAAGGCAATGTGCTGACCTGGTCAGAGCCAAAGAAACATGCTTATGCCAGGCTCGCTCATAGCGCCACGTGGCGCTATCTGGCATATGGCGATGTGCAAAAGAGTGCGCATTATTTCCAAAAGCTAGTTGAAATCTCGCCGAGGGCTGCGATGGGTATGGGACTGTGGCGAGCTCTGGCGCGGGTTCAGTTACCTGTCGAACAGCGAAATGACCCCTCTGCCAAGATTGACCTGGCGCTAGCCCAGCGAGACATCTCAGGACTGCTTGGAGAATTAGCTATCAAGGCTACCTACTCAACTATCTTGAAGGAATGGTACTCCAGGATCAGAGGCAGTGCATTGCTGGCTCTGGCTGAGGAAGCAGTCCGAGCCAACAACCTGAGACAGGCCTATAGTTGTCTGTTGCAGATAGCAGTAAGTTGCCCACAGTTGCTACTTGTGCGCCCGTACTGGGGCACGATTTCGCGCAGCATGACCAGAATTTGGAAAAAAGGGTTGCTAAATGGAGACTGTTTGTAATTCGACAACTTCCCCCGTGGCTCCGCCACATTTGATTAAGGTTACCGAAAAATGAGTGGTGTTTTTGGCGTCTTGGACAGCAAACGCGATACGCAGACCAACCGACTTCTTTCCCAAATGGGCGCCGCCATGTCGCATCGCGAGTGGTTCGTGGTCGAGACCCACAGCGATGAAAACGCCGGTGTGGGCCTGGGACGGATTGGCGTTGGTATCTTCAATCAAGAACAGCAGCCCATCTGCAGCGAAGACGGAAATCTCATGGTTTTTCTCAGCGGCGAACTGTACGAGACGGACAAGCTCCGCCGTGGCCTGGAGGCAAAAGGACACCATTTCCGGGACGCTAGCGATTTGGAGCTGGTATTGCGCCTATACCAGGATAGAGGAGAGCAATTCATTCATGACCTGCAAGGCGTTTTCCTATTGGCCATCTGGAATCGGTGCCAACAAGAAATCACCATTGCCAATGATCGCTATGGCCTGTGCCCTCTGTACTACACTCACTACAATGGCAAGCTGGTCTTTGCTCCTGAGATGAAAGGCGTCTTATGCGACCCCGACTTCCACAAGGAATTGGACTTGGTCGCTCTGGCTGAGTACATGCGTTTCCAGCATCTGCTGGGCGACAAAACCTTCTTCGAAGGTCTCAAGCTTTTGCCCAACGCTGTGCTCCTACGCTACAGCCTTCAGACCGACAGTTTGACCGTCCAGCCGTACTGGGACCTATCCCAAATCCCCGAACTCCCGCCAACCTTGACCTTCGAAGAAGCCACCGAAGAGGCTGGCCGACTGCTCAAAGCAGCCGTGGACAGACTGACTGGCGGGGACTACCGCTTGGGTATGTACTTGAGTGGAGGTGTTGATTCACGCGTCATCCTGGGATTGATTAGACCTAACTTACTACCGATTACCACGATCACCTTCGGCCAACGGGCTTCTCGGGACGTGGTCTATGCTGGCCAAATTGCCGCCAAGGTTGGCACAGAGCATCGCTACTTTGAGTTTACCGACGGCCGATGGATAAAGGACTTCGTTGGCTTTCACCTGGAACTAACCGAGGGCTTTCATAGCTGGATACACGCGCATGGGATAAGTATCCTGGACCAAGTTCGCCCCTCAATGGAAGTGAATCTGACCGGTTTTGGTGGTGGGCAGTCGGCGATAGATTGGGAAAGTCCGGATCTCCTGCAGGCACCAGATGATCTTGCTTTCTCAAGTCGGCTATTCCATTTGCTCTCTCAAGAGACAACCTGGCCTTCTCTCAATGATGTTGAGGAAAGATCCCTATTCTCGCCCAGAATTGCTCCAAGAATTCGTGATTTGGCCTTTGAGTCTTTTCGCTCAGAGTTGGCTAAGTACGATCACTTTCCCTATTATCAGCGGGCTGCATACTTCGCCCTCTGCGTCCCTGATCGAAGGTTGTTTCAATATTATACCGTCTTTCATAGGTCCCACTTCGAACAGCGTTTCCCTTTCTACGACTATGACTATTTTGAGTTTGTCTATGCGTTGCCACCTGAGATGCTATATGAGCGCAGATTGCGGCGAGCAATTATTTTTAAAATGATGCGGCCGCTGGCCCATGTCCCGTATGACAAAGACGACCTGCCTATCACCGGAAGCAAAGCGTCCTTCATCAGGGCTAAGCTGGTGCAGAAGAGCAAGTCATTTGTCAACCGCTATGTCGCTCCCAGGTTCTCAGAATATTGCACGCTTTATGCAGACTACGAAAATTGGCTGCGGAACGAGTTGCGAGATTGGGGCGAGAACATCCTGTTGGGAGAGAGTACTTTGGGGAGAGATATTTTTTACCCGGAGTTTCTTCACTCCCTGTGGCGACGTCATCAATCTGGGTTAGAGGTGCATACGATTGGCAAGATTGCTCCCATCATAACCTATGAAATGATGTTAAGGCGTTATTATGACGAATAGGAGCAGTACCTTGTTAGGGCTGAAACAGATCAAAGCATGGTTTAACTATGTGTTAGACAGAGTTATTGATCTGTGCAATATGTTCTTGATGGATGCCTATCAGCTCCCCTGGCCAGTCGCGCAAACTACGGCCCACCAGCTAGCGCGGTACATAGGAGATCTGTGCTGGTTGATAAGCAATTTTCCCCGCGTATCTGTCTATGAATTGACAGGGCCAGACTGGAGGATCGTCTTCGTGGGGGAAGACGAGGGTCGAAAAGAAATAAGCCACCTCTTTTTTGACGAGGAAGTTCGCCAACGAGAGTTGGGACGAATGGCGTTATGGAGCCTATCTGTCCAATCCCAACGATGGCTTGCAGAAGGTGTAGATCTGGTAATCTGCGAATTAAGCCGCATCCATAACAATTTTCGTAAAGTCTCTTTCACCTTTGCCGTTCCTAGTTGGATCCAACAGGTCGTTGACATTCCAGAAACGCTTGAAGTACTGATCTCTGGTGGAGAACGTAGGAGTCTACGCCACCGAATTCATCGAGCCAAGAAGGCTGGGTTCACATACCGATTTAGTCAGTCCAAATCCGATTTCGACCATTTTTACTGTCATATGTATCTGCCTTTCGTTAAGAGTAGGCATGCTGACTTAGCTTTAGTAACCCCTTATCATCACCAATGGCGACGGTGGTTTAAGAGAGGAGGGCTGATAATTGCGAATCAGAACAATAAGCCTGTTGCCGGTGTATTATGTTATATCTCGAATGGAACCTGTTTTCCCATCGAAGAAGGGGTCTTAGAGGCCGACACCCGGATTATCCGCCAAGACATCAACACATTCCTTATCTGGTCTGCTGCAGCTTGGGCTCACGAACAAGACGCCAGAACCTTGGACTTGGGGGGGAGTCATGCTTACCGGTCTAATGGCGCCTTTGCTTATAAACGAAGGTGGAGAGCCCGCGTAGCCAGACGTAAGAGAATTTACAGTACATGGACATTCCTGGCACAGAATCCCTCACCATCGCTGCAAGACCACATTAACAGGCTAGGATTTATAACCGAAATAGATGGAGGTTTCTACGGTGTTCTGTTGAGCAACGATGCTATGCCTGTCTCGGAAGATGAAATTGCAGAGGAACTCAAAGCCGCAGAAAGGGACGGGCTAGATGGATTGGTGCTAGTGACAGCTCATAACCACCGAATTGTCCCATGCTACAATAAAGACGACGGACGATGAATATCCTGATTGTTTCGAATTTTTTTCCACCGAACCATACTGCGGGCACAGAGAAGCGAACCCTGGGATATGCTCTGAAATTGCAGGAACTGGGGTACGATGTGCAGGTTGTCTGCGCTGGAAACTGGGACAAGGGTGACCGCTACTGGAACGGGTACACCGACGAGACATATCGTCAGGTACCTGTCCGGCGTGTTCACCTCAACTGGGCTCTGGCACCTGACCCCAACCGATTCTTGTACTGCAACCCAGTTGTTGAGGAATATCTTGGGCAATGGCTGCTAGAATGGCAGCCAGACATTGTGCACGTCACTTCGTGTTACACTCTATCGGCCAGCGTGATACAGGCGGCTAAGGATCAAAAGCTACCGGTGGTCTTGACCCTTACAGACTTTTGGTTCGTTTGCCCCAGGCTAAGCTTGTTACGGAGTAATGGTTCTTTATGTGACGGACGTACGACAAGCTGGGATTGTCTTAAATGTATGCTGTGGGATAATTGGGGATATCGAAGTCTCAGTTCAGCGTTGCCCGAAGGAGCAACTGCTCCAATCTTGAGTTGGGCCAGCAAGCGTCCTGTTATCAGCCGAATACGTGGTCTGCGAGGCATGGCACTTGACATGGATCATCGCAAGTCCTATTTGGCCAGAATGATAGACGCTGCCGACCGCGTGACAGCACCGTCGGCCTACCTGCGTGAAATGTTCAAGGCGAGTGGCATTTCGAGGCCCATAAAAGTGATACATAGCGGGCACGACCTCACATGGCTTAAGGCTCTGCCCGAGAAAAGGCCCTCCAGGTTAGTTCGAATTGGTTATATCGGACAAATTAGTCCAATGAAAGGAGTACATCTTCTCCTGTCGGCTTTTGTATCTAACCCTTGGGCAAATCAGGCACAGCTTGCCATTTTTGGCGATTATGATAGATCACCAGAATATACGCAACAGTTGCAGGCTTTTACAAACGGCCATAAAGCAGATATCAGGTTTCAGGGAGCCTTTCCGCATGAAAGACTTGGAGAGGTCTTGTCAGAGATTGACGTACTCGTGGTACCCTCTCAGTGGCACGAGAATAATCCCAGGGTGATTCAAGAAGCATTTGCCAGTAAAACACCCGTCATTGCATCAGATGTCGGTGGGATATCCGAGTTTGTCCAACACGACGTGAATGGGCTGCTTTTTGAACGGAGCAACGTAGATGACCTGGCCCACCAGTTGCAGCGCGCAATCTCTGAGCCGGGACTGCTTGATCGACTGCGAGAGGGAATCCCCGATGTCAAGCGGATCGAAGAGGAAGTAAAGGAACTGGTAGAGATTTATCAGGATATGCTTGGTCAGAGATCATCGGCAAACAAGTATAATCGAGCAATAGAATGATCAAACAGGAAAACTCTCCCTCGGTATGCATTGTCATTCTCAACTGGAATAATGCACCAGACACACTCGACTGTATCGAGTCTTTGTCGACGCTGCATTATCCCAACTATTGGATTCTGGTTGTGGACAATGGCTCGACAGATGGCTCAAGTGATAGAATTCGTGCCAGCTACCCAGACGTACAAGTTTTGGAGACGAGATCCAATTTAGGCTACGCCGAAGGGAACAACGTAGGCATCCGTCGTGCTATGCAGGCCGGGGCGGACTATGTTCTCATTATGAACAATGATACACTGGTAGCACCAACGATGCTGGATGAATTGATTCAAGTAGCCGAGTCCAGCCCCGATATCGGTATGGTGGGACCCACCATATACTGCACTGACCCGATGGATAGGTTATTTGCCGCAGGCAGTTTTGTACTGTGGAAAGTAGGAGATCTGTGTCACCGAGGCATGTTCCAGCCGCCCGGCCCTTACACAAAAGCCCAGAACCCAGAGCTGGTGGACTTTATCGTCGGCTGTGGGGTCTTGGTTCGCCGGCGGTTGATAGAAGTTGCAGGTATGCTTGACCCACTTTACTATTTAAACTATGAAGATGTTGAGTGGGGCATCCGAGCCCATCGCTACGGATTTAAGATCCTGTATGCACCGCAGGCCATTATGTGGCACAAAGTCTCTGCTACCTTAGGCCAGGCATCGCCGGCTAACACGTATTATATGACACGTAATGCGCTAAGGTTCTTTTGGAGAAATACCCCACTTCACGTGCGTTGGCTAGCCGTGTCAAGGATCATCTTGCGGACTCTGCGAACCGTGGGGGCCTGGACTTTCAAGTCGAAATACCAAGGACAGATTTTTCAGCGTAAGCGCACAGCTAACTTGCTAGCCCTGCGCGATTTTTTCTTGGGGCGGTTTGGACAGATGGGGCTGGATGTGGCCCAAGTTTGCTATGGAGGTTAAGCCTGGTCCTATGAACACGTTTGATACAAGTATCATTATTCCAACGTACAATCGTAAAGAGTCTCTGCAGGAAACACTCCTTTCGCTGAGCCATCAGTCCTGGCCAGCCGACCACTTTGAAGTTATCATTGTAGATGACGGCTCAACGGACGGGACGGAAGAAATCGTGAAAGAAAGTTTCCCATTCACACTGCGCTGCATTCGGCAGTCCAATCAGGGCTCGGCCGTTGCTCGGAACACAGGGGCACAGCAGGCTAATGGGGATGTGCTTATCTTCCTTGATGATGACATGCTGGTCGAACCAGATTATATTGCCGGGCTAATCGAGGAGCACAGGAATCACCCACGTACTGTAGGCATGGGTACAGAACTACCCTACATCCCCCCCGATGCTACCCCCTTTGCACGTATAAATGCTAATGGGAAAGAGCCAGCCCCTGCCAAATCAAAAGGGTGCTTTGTTGAGTTCACCGAGTGCGTGACTAACAACCTCTCTGTTGAACACGATAACTTTTTCGAAATAGGGATGATGCAAGACGTAGCTGGTGACGGCCCTACGTGGTGGGGAGACGTAGATTTTGGCTACCGGGCGGCTCAGTTAGGCTTCTCCTTTCGGCGCAGCGGTAAAGCCGCCTGTTATCATTGCGACTACTCTATTCGCGACCTGGCGACGGTCAAGACCAGGTCCTACAACATTGCGCGGATGGCGATCCCCCTGTTTCACAAATTCCCAGGTATACAGCCTCATCTACCTATGTTTGACGACAAAACCCCTATCGCCTGGGGCCGGGACTCGCTTCGCCTTATCGCTCGAAAGCTTGCTCGCCATATCGCCTCGTCCCGGTCAGTGCTTAATAGCCTGGAGCACCTTGTGGGTATCCTTGAGAAACGTTACCCATCACCGGTCCTGCTCCGTCCTCTCTACCGATGGATTCTTGGTGGCTACATCTTTCAGGGTTATCGGGCAGGATTACGAGAATATAGCCTGATAAACGATGCGAACACCGATGGATACGAATAAAGGCGAAACTTTGTCCTATTCAACTTCTGTCTACTCTTTGTCTAATAGACCGAGGTGCTTGCTTTCTATTAGCGGATCACGTTGGTGGCTGGAACAAAACAGCCATCTGTGGTTACGGCCGTTGGTCGTTGCCGGCGTGTTGCTGCTAAGCGCTCTGCTGGCATTTAAGGCTTCCCCACGCTATTTGATGGTGATTCTTGGCCTACTCGTTGGAGGTGGTGCAATACTGGCCTTTATGCGCCGGCCCTCTCTGGGCCTGGTAGCTCTTATTGGGACCATTATCGTTCCGTTCAACGGCCCCAGTGGCCTGAATGCCACTATGATGGTCGTGGCGCTGTTGCTCGGCCTGTGGCTATTCGCCACGATGGCCCATCAGCGCAGCATGCAGTTGCTGCCCTCCCGACCAATATGGCCGTTGATGGCCTTTTCCATCACGGCTGGGCTCGCCTTCGGAGCTGGACAATTGCCTTGGTACCCTTTCGCCCAGCCAGCGCCTATGGGGGCTCAGCTAGCAGGTCTGACTATTTTCATTCTCTCGGCAGGTGCTTTCCTGCTGGTGGCCCATCAGGTGCGGGATCCCCGCTGGCTAGAATGGATGACGTGGCTGTTTCTGGCGTTAGGTGGACTATACGTCGCAGGGCGACTGGTACCAGGGATGGGTTACTTCACGCGACTGTACTCGGCTGGCACCACTGGCAGCCTCTTTTGGACCTGGCTGGTGGCCCTAGCCCTGAGTCAGGCTATCTTCAACTCACACCTTCATCCAATTTGGCGGATAGCTGTAGGAGGCCTGGCAATAGCCACACTCTACATTGGGTTGTTTCCAGGGAGATCCTGGAGCTCGGGCTGGATCCCCCCACTGGTGGCGGCGCTCGTCACTGTGTGGGTTGCCAAACCACGCCTGGCATCTCTGGCAATACCAGTGGCAGCGATAGGTGCCATACTGCAATATGAGAAGCTCGTCAACCTGGTAATGATTGGGGATAATCAGTATAGCTTGATAACCCGCCTGGAGGCCTGGCGTATTGTGCTAGAGATTGTCAAAGTGAATCCAATCTTGGGGCTAGGTCCTGCTAACTACCGCTGGTACACGCCCCTCTTCCCCATCTTGGGCTGGTCCGTCCAGTTCAATTCTCACAGCCAGTACGTGGATCTCATCGCCCAGACCGGATTGCTAGGACTGGCCTTCTTCCTTTGGTTCTTCTGGGCAATAGGGAAGCTTGGCTGGCGATTGCGAGAGCAAGTGCCGATTGGATTTGCCCGTGCTTTTGTATACGGCTCCCTGGGGGGGCTGGCGGGAACGTTGGTAGCGGGAGTATTAGGGGACTGGATACTTCCCTTCTTCTATAATGTCACCTTAGAAGGGTTCCGATCCAGTGTATTGGGATGGTTGTTTCTGGGCGGGCTGGTTGCGCTAGATCAGATCTTCGCAACTCGAACTCAAACGGTACAGAAGGAGTAACAAGGTACTGATCTACTGAAAAGTCGATCTACAGCCACGACATAATGATACCAATTCCCAGGATCACAAATACCGAACTTCAACACGATCTGAGTGCGGGTCTCTACGCACCTCTACTTTAAACGGCAAGTTGTCCCTCCCGAAGTGCTTTGCGATGAATCGCTGCACAGGCTGGTTGTGAGCGCCGTTCAAGCTGAGCTCAATGCACCGACAACCCGCGGTATACAACTTGCAATATTGCATGGGGGCTGTGGCCACCTCGCCCAACATCTGGCTCAGGTAGGTTCGCAACCCAACCCTGAGAAGGTAATGATCTCGGATATCGTCGAATGTCTGGATAATGATGTGGTCCGGCGGGAAGCCAGCCCGCAGGCAATGGGCCTTGTTCTTCAGAACGTCCCGTATCTCCTTCGCGGCGAAGATGCTGAAGTCCACGCGATCGTCAGGAAGAGGGATTTCTTTGGCAGTCCGGCGCCCGTTGTTGGTGCTGATACGATGTGCAGACTCTTTCACGGTGACTTGCATCAAGATTTCCTTTAAGCTCTAATCATCTCATCCACGATTTTAAAGGACACGATTGCGACCTGGCCCCATACGGGAAGAGAGAAAGTTAAGAGAAGGGACTGTCACAGGATTTGGTGTGACCTACGGCTTACGTTCCTAAGTAACAATACACGAGTTCATCTTAGCATGGGATCTAGGTCAAAACAATGGGGATTGGGTACTAAGTAGGCTAGACGTATGATCGACGTAGGAATCTAATTTGGTTATGCTCAACGAGACACGCTCATCTCAAACCGAACCCATACTTCCGCAGGTTTCGCGCGGGGCGACCTGAGAAAACCTCAGCGCTTTGATCTCAACTACCGGCGTACGACAATCGAGTGGATTTGACAAGAAGCGAGGTTGTGGTAAAATTGGGTTGTCTCTTCGAGACAAAAGGGCCCGTGGTGTAGACGGAGAACATATCGGCCTGTCAAGCCGAAGATCGCGGGTTCAAGTCCCGTCGGGCCCGCTGTGACACAAACTCCCCATACAATGAGGGAGCACGTATCTCAACAAGGGGTGAAATGCGCTGGACGGCAGCCAACCAATGAGCGCATTCCCTCGTACTGTGACTGCTGTGAGCACCGCTCGCAGCAGTTTCTTTTTAAGGTCGTCCGATGTCTCCCAGATAGTCTGGAAATTCTGGACCAGGTAAGCAGTTGCTATCATAGCAGCAAATGAAACATCTGTCAAATCGGCCAACTGCTCTCGATAGAGCGAACAACACCGCTCATATTCCGCCCGGATCAGGTCGCCTTCCAGGTAGAGTTCCCTGGCCCGGGCTATACTTTCTTTCAGCGCCTCTCGCCGCGCACGTTTTTCCTCGTCAGGGATCAGTGCCCGGCTGAGCCGTTCACGCCAATCGGGCGGCAGACGCATATGCCGGAAACGCTCCGCAACCTGCTCCTCGATATCTTCCGCGTGTACGGTGGGCTGATCACATATCCCACTTCGTTGGATGCGGGTCGTACAGCGATAATAGCGCCCTCCCTGGCCATTGCCCGCTGCGCGCATCGACTTGCCACACTCGCCGCACACCAACAGACCTGACAGGGGGTAGATGCGGTGGCGACTGCTCTTGCCTGGCGGCGCCGGAGCAGTGCCCCGTAACTGACGAGTGGCCTGTACCTGGTCATATAGGTCCTGCGGGACCAGCGGCGGGTGCCGGCCCGGGTAAAGAGCCACCGGATCATGGCGCTTGCGCTTCTGACCGTCCTTCCGGGTACCGTAGTAAGGCACCACCCCCGTGTAGAAGACCCGTATCAACATGTCGCGCACCGTCTCCTTCTGGAAAATCGGCGGGCCAAAGCGGCGTACGTCACAGACACGCCGCCTGGGCCGCAAATAGTGGTCTTGACCCTGGTAACGCACCGGGTGCTGATTGAGCCAGTCGGCGACGTCCCGGTCGCTGCAGATGCCGGTGGCGCTGAGCCTGAAAGCACAGCGCACACCCACCGCGTCGAGGGGGTGGGCGATGAGTTGCTTGCCATCGCCCCGATCCGGCCCGCCCGCGTGGGGGCAGTAGCCAGGGCCGTTTAGGTCAGTGCAGGTCAAGCAGAGGCCCTTGCAATAGCCAAACGGGATAGCGCCATTCCAATATCCTTTGCGAGCGCGCTCTCGCATGCCCTTCTTCACTTCGGCACTGAGCCGGTCGATGTAGATCTCGGCCAGCATGCCCAGCACGGCCAGGGTCAGCTTGCCCCAGGGCGTGGTGAAGTCCAGGTTCTCGGTGATGGAGACGAAGCTTACTCCCTGGTGGCGCAGGGTTTCAATCGTGGTCAGCAGGCCGGTCAGGGAACGGTAGAACCGGTCGATGGCGTGCACGACCACCACATCGAAATTGCCGTCGGCGGCATCTTGCAACAGTTCACTCAAGGCAGGACGCTCATCCAGCCGCCCGGAGAGCCCGGCATCGGTGTAGATGCGAGCCAGTTCCCACCCTTTCCGATGGACGAATTCCCGGATGGCCCACTCCTGGGCGTCCAGGCTGTAGCCGTCCTCGGCCTGATCATCGGTCGATACCCGGCGATAGCCGGCAGATCTGAATCTCATGGCTCCCCTCCAATCTTGAATGATTTGCATCATACTCTAACCGAGGGAAGCAAAAAGTCAAGCCGGGCCGGAGTGATAGGTAGGGATCACAAGGTAGGCAGGCTGAGCGTATCGTTCTCCAGATCGTCGGCCGAGCCGACCACCCGGCCCAGCGGATCGGCCAGGTGCTCCAGGAAGGCAGGGAAGGCAACCAGGCGCACGATATCAGTGCCCCGGACGTAGATCCGCTGGAAGACGACCCTGAACAGCTCTTTGAGTTCGGCCGGGGTGGCCTGCCGCCAGAGGGCAGGCAGGTCGGCCAGCAGGGCTTTCACCTGCCCGGCATCCAGCTCGGGTGGGACGAGAAGTGCAACCATCTCCTGCTCCAGGCGCGCCTTCTCCTGCCGGTACTGCTCAAGGGTGCGGTCGCCCTGCTGGTAAAGGTCCTTCAATCGCTCGAACCGGGCCAATAGATGGCGACGCTGGCGCTCGACCTCGGCCAGGCCACCGTCTTCAGAGACCAGGTAGGCCAGGACGCGCCCCTGCCACTCGTCGGGCAGCGTCAGGGTATCCAACACCTCCAGCACCTGCGCCTCCAGCGGTTCGGCGGCGACGGTGGGCTGGGGAGAGCGAGAGCTTTGATCAAGCCGGGATTTGCCGATATTGGCCCGGTCCCGGTAAAGGCGCTGGTCACTGCCATTGGCGACCGAACGCATCTTGCTGCGCAGCGGCCAGCTATACAGGATGCCGCTGAGGGGGTATACCCGCTCGTTGGCCCTAGTTTTAGCCCGGTTAGGGCGATGCCCCCGCTGGCGGCGGACGGTCTGCACCAGGTCGAACAGTTCCTGCGAGATGAGGGCCTGATGCTGCCCCTCGTAGACCGCCTGGGCCTTCTTGAGTTGGCGGCGCTCCTCGGCCACCCCCTCGCCACCCCAGTACTCGACGACACCGGTGTAGAAGGCGCGGCGCAGGATGCCGCGCACGGTGTCCTTGGTGAACTCAAGTGGTATGGCATAGCTGTCCTGACGACCGCGCTGGCGCTTGGGACGCAGGCTATAGACCTTCCCCTGGAGATGAAACTTGTACTGGTTGAGCTTGTAGGCGATGTCGGCGTCGGAGTACTGCCCGGTAGCGTACCACCGGAACGCCAGCCGGATGGCTTCGCTCTCGATAGGATGCGGGACCGGCGCCTTGCCGTCGCCGATGGGGCGCAGGCCGACGAAGGGACAGTAGCCGGGGCCGTTGGGGTCGGTGCAACGGTTGCAGAGACCATTACAATAGCCGGTGGGGATAGAGCCGTTGTACAGCCCGTCCCGGGCGCGCTGCTTCTTGCCCCGGCTGGTGGTCTCGCTCAGCTCGTCCACGTAGATCTCGGCCAGGGTGCCCAGGATGTTCAGGATCAATTTGCCCCAGCGCGTGGTGAAGTCGATATTCTCGTGGATGGAGACAAAGGTGACGTTGCAGTCATGCAGCAGCTTCATCACAGCCAGCAAGGATTCAAGTTTGCGGTAGAAGCGGTTGATGTAGTAGACCATGACGACGTCCACCTTACCGGCGCGCACGTCGTCGAGGAGTTGTTGCAGACCGGGGCGGTCGGACAGGCGGCCGGAAAGGCCTTCATCGCGATAGACGGCGACGATTTCCCAGCCCTTGCGCCGGCAGTAGGCTTGCATGTCCTGCAACTGGCTTTCGGGACTGCGTCCTTCTTCAGACTGGCGATCAGTGGAGACGCGGATGTAGAGGGCTACGCGCTTCTTGCCCCGGCTGGCCAGAAAGAGAGGGGTAGGGACACCCAGGGCATGGGAGACGAAGAAAGCGCCAAGCAGGGGATGATCGTCGGCCGTGCCGGCTACGGAGGCTGGTCTGATGAGGGCCAACACCAGCATGATTGACAGGGCCAAGTAATACAGCCAGAACTTGTGGTGCGAGAAAAGCACGAGTCCCCTCCGCTTCTGCCGGCGTGGCGGGCTCCCCGGGGCCAGGTGGTCAAAGTCATCGGTTATTTGAGGTAAGTTCGAGATTCGCGTATAATAGGATAGCCTTTTTAGTTCCACCCAGCCCTCTCATTTAGTACTGGGGCAAAAGGCGCGGTACAGGCAAGCAATCGCGATGCCCAGGGCAGCTATTCGGTAGCTCCGGCATCTCTGTCCGCTGCTTCCAGCAGTCGGCGGATGAGCAAGGCGACGATGCGGCAGAACCGATCGATCTGCTGTTGGTAGGTCATGTACACCTCTCCCAGGTGGCTGGCGCGCCTCGAGGCGCCAAAATCATCCTGCAAGGACGTGCAAACAATGAGCCGCAAAGACTATGATGCCAGAAAGTTCTCGAACTATCTCAAGAACCTGATAGAGTCGCGGGGGCTGTCCATGCGCCAGGCTTCGCTGCAGGGTGGAATGGATCACGGCGCTGCTGGCCGCTTCATCCGGGGCCGGCGACCGCACCGGGATTCGTGCCTGTTGTTGGCCGAAGTGTTGGAGGTCGACCCCAACGAAATGCTGGCCATGGCCGGCTACGAGCCGATGCCGGTCGTGGACCGTTCCTTGATCGACCCGGACGAGTTCCCCCCCGAGGTCAAGGAGTTTGCCACGGAACTATCATCCATTCCCTCTGAGCGGCGACGCGAGATTATGGATGCGGTTCGCACCCTGGTCAAACTCGAGCTGCCGGCGACTTAGCCCCCACCGTCCGGCTGACACGGCCGCCTTGCCACGGCAAGGCGGTTTTCTTTTTGGCAGTCGATTGCCGTTCGCTAGAGCTAGGGATATAATGCCAGCTAGCCCTCGGCTTGGCTACAGTTTACTGTCAGGTTTACTACCAGCTTCACTACCAGTCTTACTACCACTTTTGTCATCACCTGCTACCTGACGCGATGGAGCGCCCATATGGGAAGAAAAGACCCTCTCCCGTCGGAGCTAGATGGCATTTTGCGCGAGTGGCTGCACGCCCTGTCATTTCCTGAGGAGATAGACCCTGCTTCGGGTGAGCCGTGGTCGCCGGAGATCCAGGCCGTGATCGCTGAGGCACAGAAATCGCGCCGGGTAGAGAGGCAAGACGACGAGCCGTTGGGCACCTTCGTAGCGGACGTGTTGCGAGAAGCGATATTACGTCACCTGGACGAGGTGGCACGCTATTGGACCGACAGAGAACGACCCAGCCAGTGGCTGGCAGCGCTGTTGATTCTGGAACAATACCTGGTCCCGGTCGACCGCAACCGGCCACGGGAGGAAGTCTTCAAGTACTTGGGGGATGAAGCCTACCTGCGTGAAGCCTGGAACCTCGACGCTGGGATAGCCCGGGAGGTTCAAAGAGAAGCGGAGGAGATCTCCGACACGACCCGTTACCGGCGGCGCTGGGATGGGATAGGCCTGCAGGCCGAAGCCGTCCGCTCATGGGCCGGCGCCGGGCGTGGCCGGCGTGTAACCCGGCGGCGTGCCGGCTTGCAGCCTCTCTCCCCCATATACCCGGCGGCGGCCCCCCGGGAACTCCCCCCACTGCCCGATATCTTCGTCCGGCGTCAGTCTGAGGAGCGGGCCATCACGGATAAGCTGCTGCACGAACGCACCCGGACCCTGATCTTGTGGGGCCCGGGTGGGATGGGCAAGTCAACGCTGGCGATCTGGGTGACGCAGTCGCTGGTCGATCGATTTCCCGATGGCATTATCTGGGTAGAACACCAGCCCGACAGGGAAGTGAGTGACATGCAAGGTGAGATCGCCCGTAGCTTCGGGGTGGTTCTGAAAGGATGTTCCCCTGCCGAGCGGGCCGGCGAACTGCGGACGCTGTTGTATGACAGGCAGTGCCTGCTGGTGCTGGACGGCGTGTGGGCCACGTCCGACTTGGTCCACCTTCGGGTCGTGAATGAAGCGAGCCGGCTGCTGGTGACCACGCGGGACGCCAAGGTGACCGACATCCTGAGCGCGCAGTTGGTCCGAGTGAGCAGACTCACGGAAGCGGAGGGCCTGGCTCTGCTGGCGGCCTGGGCGGAGGCCGATCTGGAGACGGCGGCAGCCAGAGAACTGGTGGCCCGGCTGGGAGGTATGCCATTGGCCTTGCGGCTGAGCGGCGCCACGTTGCGGGCTGGAGATCGTCTCCCGGATGTGCTGAACATATTCCGCCAGAAGCAGGTCGACTTGAGCAAGCTGGACCTGGACGACCCGGAAACGGCGGCAGAAAGCCTGAACGTCTGCTTTGATCTGAGCTACGACCGCCTGACGTCTATCGTGCAAGGGCGTTTCACCCGGTTGGGTTGCTTTATTGGTATCTTCGATGAGGCGGCTGCGGTGGGGTTGTGGGGTGTTGACAGCAATGGGGCCAGGCGCACCCTGAGGCGGCTGTGGCGCCTGGCCTTGCTGGAACGCGAGGTGATGAGGGGCTACCGGCTGCATCCGCTGCTGCGCGACTACACGCGGCAGAAGTTGACGGCCCAGCCGGACGAGGACCAAACCGCACACCGGCGTCACGCTGCCTGGCACATCCGCTATGTCCTCTATCACCCCGGGATGCTGGCCGGCATAACCGACCCGGTCCCCGACCTGGAGCGGGCCTGGGCCGACGTCGTCGCCGGGGTGAAGTGGGCCGCCAGCCAAGAGCGCCGGTTGGCTGCGTGGGCCGCGCTGCTGGCCCACACCGATCGCGCCCGGCCCTACTGGAAGCGGTCGGGCCGACTCTCGTCGACGCGGTGACCACCCATCTATCCGAGGTCAGCGACCCAGCGGCGCAGGCCATCTTTCACGAACTGTTGGGGGACTTACACCTGCTGCACGGCGATATCGAGGCGGGAGTGACCCATTTCAGCCAAGCCGGGGAGTTGTGGGAAACGAGGAGAGAATGGCTGGCCGGCAGCCGAGCCAAGCTGCGGGTGGCGGGCGGCTACTTGCTGCTTCAAGACCCGGTGGCCGCGGCCGCGGCGGCACGCCAGGCGCAGTCTTCGCTGGCAAAAGGCCTGCCCCTCGCCCCGGAAGACCGGGAAGCGGCGTATCGGCTGTTTTACTGGTTCGACGTGATCTACAACCCCTTAGTGCGCTGGGAGGGATTACCGGAAGCGGACGTGGCCGACCTGGCCCGCCTGGCGGAACAGACCCGCCAGCCGGTACTGGAAGCTAGGGGTTTGCATATCTATCGCCTGTGGTGTACGGCGAAGGGGATGCCGCGTTCTGCCGAAGCACGAGAGCAGGGACGTGCGTTGGCAATAAAGGCTTACTGGCTGTGGAAGGCCTGCGCCCGGCTGGATCGGGCCGACGATGAGATCAGCTTCAGTGGGCATCTGCTGAATGGCCGCTACAGCCAGCGGGCGGCCGCCCGTTATGCCCGGCGCCGGTCACGGACGACGCCGATGGTCAATCCCGACCAGATCCAATTAGTCCGGAGCAAGGGAATGCGTTGGTGGCTGGGAGCGAGCGAGGCTCAACGGGTAGACTGGTTGAGCCGCATGCTGCCGCGCTACCTGGACGCAACCAACTGTCCTGCCCCGGCCCTGATGCCAGGCAGCCGGGCCTGGCGCTGGGTGGAGGACATTCTCAGTGTAGGCGTGCTGGGAAGCGAAAGCCGACGCCTGGCAACCAATGACCAGCCACCGGCATGCCACTTTTTGAATGGGCCGGAGTGGCAGGCGTTGAGCGGGCGGCGACCCCATCCCTGGGCGGAGCCCGCTGCCGCGCGGTTGATACAAGGGTATGCGGTTGCGTTAGCGCACGAGATGATCGAAGAGAGAGTGGCATGATGTACTCAGCGGACGCGCCCGGGCGCGCCCGCCGAGTGGCCTTGCTTATCCGTCGCCGACGGTGCCCCCGCTCTGGGGAGCGCCGGTGTTGAACGTGGCAGGACTCATGCCACACCTCCTGGCATTTCGGAGGTTGTAGCGCCACATACCTCACAAGGCTATCTATAGTTTAGCAAGTTTTGTGGCCTATGACTATAGATTACTGCCACTCTTACTTCCATAATCACTGTCACTTTTACTATCACCTCTCTCATTGTAATGTGGACAATGCGATAGGAAGGACAGCAATGACCAGCAACATTGAGTATGCTGAAGAGATATACCACTGAGATGCTGGCGCTATCTCTTCAGACATCTCCAGCGCACAGCGTTGGCCTGCGGTTGCTCTAACCGTTCGCCCTGATTTGACAGAATCCCGGATGTGGGGTACACTAGCAATTGTAAGGCGCGGTCAGTTCTGTTCAGGTAACTAATGCACCGTCCAGATTTGTCAAGTCTGGGCGGTTTTTTGTTGGGTGCTGGTAGCAGACCCTGCGCCGTAAACCAATTATCTTTTCAGGAAAAGAGGATTTCCAAAAAATGAGTGAACGTTTAACAGGAACCGTCAAGTGGTTCAATGGCGCGAAGGGCTATGGCTTCATCGCTCGCGACGGTGGGGAGGATGTGTTTGTGCATTACTCTGCCATCCAGGGCGAAGGGTTCCGCAATCTGGAGGAAGGTGAGCGCGTCGAGTTTTCAGTTGAGCAAGGGCAAAAAGGCCCGGCCGCCGCTGGAGTGCGCAGGCTGTTATTTGCCTAGTCTCGGCCTGCAACAAGCCAAGCGTTAGTACACGGCACGCGCATAGCGCGACACTCGGTGAGCAAGCCGGAATCCAACACAGCCGCTTGGCGGAATAAGAAAAAGCCCCTGCGTTTGCAGGGGCTTTTTGACTAATTGGGGCGCCAATGCTCATCCAAGGGCGACCAGGAAGCCTGCACCTATGGCAGTCTTTCGGGTGCCCGCACGCTTACTATATGCGTCGTACGCCTGGCGATGTTGATTGCGACGTGCTGTCAGGAGCCGCCCCCAAGCGGCCTGTAGTTTTGCCTCGGTCTCACACACTTTGAGATAGCCACTGGCCAAGCGGGCCGCCTGATCATTGATTAGGATGATAGGAAGTTGCTTCACAGATTTTACCCACCCTGAACTTTCTGTCACTTGCGTCCTTTGAGGTTGGGGCACTGGCATGCCCTAGCCTCCAGACATCTCCTGGCTAGCCTCTCCGTGTACCTTCTGAGCTTGTTCCTTGAGTTCTGGGGGAAGGGGAATGAGCAGCAATTCCAGGCCATGGGCGAGCCGGCCATCGCTGTGGCGCTTGAATATCTCGTGAAATTCGGGATCGGTCAGTACCAAGATGCGACGTTCGGCCTGTGCCAAAGACAGAAAGTAAAGCTCCTGGTAGGCAGTGGCGACCTTGCCTGACGGATGGCTGCCGCCACTGGTCTTACCCGAAGAACTCTTGATACCAGCTACGATGTGCCCGTCGGCAGACACCGCGTCGAACTCGCGGGTTGCATCAGAGCCATCCGAACGCTGACCAACGACCAGAACCTGCTTGGTGAAAGGTTGGCCGAAACGGCGAGCAAGCTCGCTCCTGACGTAGGCTTCAACCTGGTTCTTCAGGACTCGTGTGTCGGCCATTTCATCTACCTCATTCTAAGCTATTTCCGGAAGACCCCCACGTACCATATGACAATCAGATCATTGTGAATCTTGGCGAACACCGATCGTAGATAAAAGCCCCAGACGCTGCTCACAATGCCCGAGGAACTGCTCGCACCGCTCGCCCAGCGCTCCATCCCCCAAGCGCTTTGCTAGCAGGGATGCCTGCTGCAACTTGTTGGCAGCGTCCTCATATTGGTGATCCAGGAAGAGTTTTGTGCCTTGGTTAAAAAGGGTTCGGGCAACATCCTGGCTATGGCCTTGCTCTTGCAACAAGCTGATGAGCCTCTCGCTGTATTCCCTGGCTGCCTCTAGATCACCTGCCCGCCGCATCCAGAAAACCAAGTCTGAACACGACCTTATCTGGGCTTCGACGTCCTGTGATAGACCGAGGATGTGGCATTGGGCGATTCCGTAGCCCACGCGCGCCTGGTAAAGAAGCTTCGCTTGGACTGATTCATCACCGTCCATCAAGGCTGTGGCCACCTTACAGCTCCACTCGTCAAGCGAGGCTGCAACGTCCGAAAGGCTGTTCTCAATTCGGGTCATCACTTGAACGCCAAGCGCTTCGGCATCTTCATCGTACGCTTGGGCAACCTGAGTGGCTATTTGAGTGTCGTGCATCACCTGCGCTAAGTCAACGACAGCAGCAACTCCACTCAACACCCGCAGGGCCTGATCGTTGACCTGGGTCTTTAGCTCTTCGTCTGCTAATTGTTCCACTTTTTGCTCGGTCATAACCACACTCGCCAGCGCACAGAAGGGCACCTCACTATCGCGCCATTCCTCCTCCCAAGTTCGCTGGATGTGTCGATATAGGCAAGGATTGAGAACTGGCGGTCCTTCTTTTTGGGAGCCAAAGAAGCCGGCGTTGATGTTAGTCGCCAAGCGAACGAAGTCCTCGACGTCAATCGCCTCGTGTCCGAGCAGAAGCCAAACGATGCGCTGGAAGACCGTATAGTAGTCCAGGATGTGGTAAATGGACACGGTTCGCATATACTCGACGTTAGTCAGACTGGCGATGTACTTCTTCACCAGATTCAAGAACTGCCGGCCCACGTCCGGCGATGGTTTGCATTTAGGTCTCGGGGCACCATTTCCTGGCTGTGGGGGCGTGAATGGACTTGGTTTATCACGCACTGAGCCCGGCAATCTACCACGTACGTGCTCAAGCCAGGCATAAAGTGCACTTTCACGGTACACAGCTTCGGCAACTTCTTTCTCCTCATCAGTGCTTTCATCCACCAGCCAAATTTCTTCTTCCTCTCCTTCAGCCTTACGCTTGGATTTTGACTTCTTTTTGGGCGGCTTGGTTGTGTAACTTCCCCCCCGGCGCTTGAGCTCAGCCACATCTAACACAGCCAAGCGGGCCAGTGTTTGGTATAGATCGTGCCAGTTGTCCTCAGATCCCGCCGCCATGTCCACCAAAATGCTAGCCGTACCAGGATCAAGGGGCATAGCACGCGTGGCCTCGTAGCTTATCACATCCGCATTGGTGACCCACAGTTCGTTACAACCCCGATCAAGGAGTTGTCCGTCAGCGTCGATACCCCACAGTCTGCCGGATATGGGGCGTGCTGGCAGATGGAGCTCCGCTGGAACTGGAAGTCGCAAGGAGTGCGTGCCAAGGCTATGCAGTCCAAGGCGGATGTCATAAGGTGGCATGGTGGAAAGACGCAATTGTAGATCAGCCACGCTCTCATCCAGAGCAGACACAGAGAAATCCACAGATAGCTGGTTGTCTGATACGGAAAGATCTAACAGGCGGATGGCTGCTATCTCGCTTTCTGGAGTCGGCAACGGGAGAGACCTGGTCCTAATTTCCTCCAGCGAGGTGACCGGGCGATGTGCGATGTGCCCTTTCAGCAAGGGGTCAAAATAGTGGCGCGAATCAGCATGTCTTAGCAGTACAATCTCAAAGTTGCCATTGGCGCTGGTCGCAATCCAGGCAGCGCCCGTGCAGTTGGCGCTGCCGGTTACCGCATAAGCCGCCTTAGCCGTCTCGAAGATGCATATCTTGGCATGCAGGTAGCGTTGCTCGTCCTCGAAACGATGCACCATGAGCGGGACCCCCGCCTGGCGCAGGCTTTCTAATGCCTGAACGTTACCGACGACTTTTTGGTCCTGCAGCACCAAGCGTAGTTCCTTAGGTCGGAAACGATCATGAAGCTCGCTTAAAGCTCGCGCAGACTCGTCAAGAAATGGGGTGACAACTGTGATACTGTGTATCGTTTCGTCCTTCAAGGCGCGGCTACATTGATCAATCAGCGCTTCGTCGAGGGTGTGAAGTAGCCGGATCCTATCTGTTGGATCAGCAGGCTGGGTCAGCCAATCGGCCACATGCTCAGCTTTGCGCAGCGCCTTGGAGGCCACTTTGGAATGGCCCCACTGATCCAGGATCCTATTGATCAGATTCCAGGCTTGAACAAACACATCCTGAAGATCAGGTTCATCAGATGTCCAGTCCAAACACGTGAATACTTCATGGTTATGTCCGAAGCCACTGAACGTCACGTTGCCGCTACCAACTAGCAGTCGCCCTCGTTCGTGTCCCAGAAGCAGGATCAGCTTGGGATGAAAAGCTTGTAGCGGCCCCAGTGAAACTGGAATTAGGACGTAGCGCCGCCCTGCCCAAGTCACACTGCCTCGCATATCAGTGACAGTATCGGTATACCGGTCAGCATCCAGGAAGGTCAGGATGTTACGGCAACCATTTTGCCACAAAGGATACAGGACGGCTTCTTCGAAGAAAGCCAGGTCGGCATTGTAGGTTAAGAAGATGCCGGTATGAAACTCAGAATATTCAGTCAATGCATCAAGTAACTGAATGGTCTGTGTTTTCGCCACTGAGACTCTCCAGAACACGCTGCAAGGTCTGACGACCAAATGACGTCAATCGTGGGATGTCTTCTTCGGGATCGATCTCAAAAAGACCCAAATCGTACAACATGTCGTACGCCCGCCGGAAGCGGGAGTTAGAGAATCCGGTCTCGTCATCCTGCACCCATTCGAAGACACCCTCCTCATAGTTGAAGTGGAAGGTATTAACTTTCCGAGCGCGCCACTTCTCCAGGGCGCTGACGATATGCTGAGCAATGACGTGATCGCGAAACAGCCAGGTCCAAGTATCCAGGAGAGTGTGATTGGCTGCGATGCTATTAGACATATCCCGCACAAATAGAGCCATTGAGCGGCGGCGTGCTCCTCCGGATCGGGCCCAGTGCCAGGCTTCCCATAGATCTTTCGCTTGCAGACCGCATAACCGAAGATAGAGAGTTGAAAGCAACAGCCAAGTTGCCCCAACGTACGAGGTTGGGGCATCCGGTTCAGCTTGATTCAGCAACTGGAATATGGCGGCCTCATTGAGGGGCGCCTGGCTTTGTTGAGCAAAGGCCTGATAGCGACTTTCGTGGCTGCCCCAGGTATCTCGCACGCGTTGAGCAGGGCATCCAGCCAGTCGGCCAACTTCCATTCGTCAGGGGATTTTGATGGAAGGGTGATACCTATCGTTGCTGCAACAGCACTCAAATCAATGGTCCGGTTTAAATGCACTTGAAATGCTTTGAAGGTCTGAGGCCCTTCCAAGCGAAGCCAGCGCAAAAAGTAGACCCACAAGGCGTAAAGAGCATAGACGTAATACTCTCGCAGTTGAAACATCTGCCAGTGGGCCAGGAAAGGGCGCAAGGGTTCGGCTGGCTGGTAAGGGGCATAGTCCCCACAAAGGCCGTAAGCGACAGCCTGGCGAAATTCATGCTCGTGAAAATAAGCTGGCGACTGAACTATTATGTCGAGTATTAGGCCAAGTGTGCCCCGCATATTCCCCACGGATGACAAGTTTGAGCCAGGTGGCGGCAATGTATGGGAGGCGTTGAAAGCAAATAGTGCCTCCAGTGTGGGGTTGCGGTCTGGGTTATCTGCAAGATAATCGAGATGACACTGCTCGCCGTACTCTTCCAGCACAGCGCGGGGGATCGTTGTTGCTGTATCGTACTTCTTTCGGTGCTCGTAATATGCCGTGCCTTTGATCGCCTTGGCGAAAGACTTGGCCAGAGCCTGCCCTTTTGGCAACACGGCAAAGGTGTTGCCGTTACCTTCGACAGTGCCTGTGATGCTGAGCCCCCACATTACTCCTGCAAAGGTGTCATATCCGCCGCCCTTTGCCTTCACATAGTTGTCAACGCTGAGCGGGACTGAATTAGCCTCTCTATACGACCACCAGTGTCTGCCCAGTTTAGTCTGACCAATGAGTCCAGCAACATAGGTACGGTTCGATAGGGAATATGTGTGAGCGATATTAGCCAGGGCGAATATCTGCTCCCGGCGATGGATGAAACGGCCCAATGACCATCCTTTGGGGTGGTTATTGGCATACTCGACCAGCAACCAACTGTAGAATGCATAGTAGCGAGCGCGTGTCGTGGTTGTGATGACTCCAGGCAACAGATAAGAAAGGATATTCGTCCCGACTGCCCTTAGTCCCAGGAAATCTTCGCCCGTTGTATCTCCGTAGATCCGGGCAGTCCACATAGGATCTAAACTGCTTGTGGGTTGCTTCTTGGCTGACATCGGTCCGATCTCGCTATTTGAAGAAGTCTCAGAAACTCAAGCCCCTACGCCGCCCATCTCCCCCGCAGCCAGACCGGCACGCCGCCTCGCTGGCTCTGCCACAGCAGGTAGGCAGCGATGAAGTTCTGGATACGGGTGGCATAGTCGGTAGGCAGAGAGGTGATACCGGTCGTGAAATACTGGTAGACCACGTTGTGATCGTCAATGACAACACCGCGACCGTCGTAAATCTCACTGTGGTATTTGGGATTTAACGAGGCTGGATCAGGCATAGTGTTCATACTCACTACGGCCACCAGCGGCCCATGTCCTGGATGGCGTGGAAGGTCTCATCGACCGCCTTCTGGCCGCCCAGGACAGCGATGACCGGCGCCAGGGCGCGCAAGTCGGCAAGGAGGTCGTGGCGGGTACGGGCAGCCAGGACGCGAAGGGCTTCTTGCCACAAGAGGTAGAGGTGCTGGCGGGAAAGTTCCAGCATATGCTCAGCCAGTTCAGCCAACACTCGTGCCCGACTACCCTCATCTCCAATCTCACACGCCGCTACTAGTGCCTCCTTCTTTAGTGATCCCCAAAAATGCGGAGCCAACCCAGCCAGTGCTTCCGCCAGGCTCCACTCATCTTTAAATTCCCGAGCCATAACTAATGATTCTCTCTTAAGGGACTCCGGCAGATACGGAGCCAGTGCAGCGAGTGCTTCTGCACGACTCTGCTCATCCCCAATCACTCGCACCGTTGCTAAAGCCTCATCAACATACCCTAGCTCCGCTAATCGAGGAACTAATCCTGCCAGCGCCCACTCCCGACTCCAGGCATCTCCAATCCTCTGTGCTGCTATCAGTGCCTTTCTCAGGAGTGGCTCCGATAGAAATGGAGCTAATCCGACCAGTGCTTCTGCCTGGCTTTGCTCATCCCCAATCTCCATTACCACCACGAAAGCCTTCTCGGAATGGCCTAATCTAGCTAATCTTGGTACCAGCTTGGCGAGCGCTTGTCCCTGGCTTTCCTCGTCTGCTATCCCGCGCGCCGCCGCCAGGGCTTCCTCGGAATAGCCGAAGTCGGCTAGCCGTGGAAGTAGCTTGACCAGCAACCAGCTTTCCCCGTAGCCAATCTCGGTCGCTGTCTTAAGCGCCTCACGCAGAAGTGGCTCCGTCAAGTGGGGACTTAGTTCGACTAGCACCTCTGCTTGCATCCACTTATTTCCAATCTCGCGCGCCTCCGTCAGAGCTTCTCGAATGACATCTCGTCTCAATTCATCGGGGATGTGTGGAATGAGTCTGACCAGAGCCTGAAGTTGCCTCCACTCGTCTTCAATATCCTGCGCTACTGCCAACGCCTCTTGGGGGTGGCCTAACTCTCCCAACTGACAAGACAACTTGGAAAGAACCCGTGCATGGTTTCCCTCATCCTTGATTTCCCGCAGTGCTTTCAGTGTCTCGTACACTAGTGTCTCCGGCAAGTGGGGGATCAGCATGTCCAGCATCCTTACCCGTGTCTGCTCGTCTTCAATCCATTGCATCACATCCAGTGCCTTGTCAGGACAGCCCGACTCTGCCAGGAGGATAGCTAGCCTGGCCAAAGCTTCCGCCCGGCTCCTGCTATCCTCGATCTCCCCTGTCACTAATAGTGCTTCCCGCAAGGCATTCCCCCTCAATGACTTTGGTAGACGTGGAGCCAGCCTAGACAGCACCCACGCTCGTCTCACCTTTTCTTCAATCTTTCGTGCGTCGGACAGCAACTGCCGCAAAAGGGCCTCAGGTAGGTATGAAGCAAATTCAGTTAGTATCCACGTTCGTCTCCTCTCATCCCCAATCTCCCACGCTTTCGCCAGCGTCTCCCTTTTTAGGTACTCCGGCAAGTATGGAATCAGTCCGATCAGCGCCCTTACACGACTCTTCTCCTCCCCGATCTCGCGTGCCACAGCCAGTGCCTCTTCCTTCAAGGGCCCAGGTAGGTAAGGGGCCAGCCAAACCAACGGATCTACACGATCATCCTCCTGAATCCCCCGTACATCCGCCAATGCTTCCCGCAGGACCTCTCTTCTTAGTGATTCCGGTAGATGCGGAGCTAATCTGGCCAGTGCTACCATCCGGCTCCCCACATTTCTCAGCTCTCGCGCGGCCGCTAGCGCTTCTACCCTTAAGGGCGCCGGGAGGTATGAAGCCAACCTCGACAGCGCTTCCGCTCGCTTCCACTCCTCGCCGATCTCACGTACTTCCATCAGCGCTTCCTCAGGACAGCCCAACTTTGCCAGCTGGGGAATGAGCTTGGCCAACGCTTCCGCCTGGCTCCACTTGTTCTTAATGTCGCGCGTCGCCGCTAGTGCCTCTCGTAGCAGTGGCTCCGCTAGGTGCGGAGCTAGCTTGGCCAGTGCCTCTGCCTGGTTACGCTCATCCCTAATCTTTCGCGCTATGGCAAGTGCCTCTTCAGAATAGCCTAACTGAGCTAGCCGTGGGGATAACCCGGCTAGGGCTTCCGCTTGAATCTCTTCGTCCCCGATCTCCTGTGCCGCTGTTAACGCCTCCTGTAGAGGAGATTCTGATAGAAACGGAGCCAGCTTAGCCAGCGCTTCCGCTCTAGCCCCGTCATCCCCAATCTCGCACGCCGCGGCTAGCACCTCTTTCTCCAGTGACTTCGGCACATGTCGAGCCAACCCGACCAGTGCATCTACTCTGCTCTCCACAACTCCAATCACTCGCGCGGCCGCTAGTGCTTCTACTGTCAAGGATTCGGGCAAGTGCGGGCCTAATCCGACCAACGCTTCTCCCCGACTCCCGTCATCCTCAATCTCGAGCACTCTCACAAGTGCCTCCCCAGGATAGCCGAGTTCCGCTAATCGCGTAGCTAGTCTAGCCACCGCCATCGCTTTGCTCGCAGCATCTTCAATCTCCCGAGCCACTGCAAGTGCCTCCCGCGAAAGCGGTTCCGATAGATGCGGAGCCAAGCCAGCCAAGGCTTCTGCTCGGTACGGTCCGTCAATATCCCGTACTACTGCCAATGCCTCCCACAAAAGTGTTTCTGACAAATGAGGAGCTAACCTAGCCAGTGCTACTGATTGTCCTTTCTGATGTTGCACTTGTTTAGCATAGGTCAGGCCCTGCGTTGGTGTCCAGAGTCCGCTTTCCACAAGAACGCCTATCAAAGCAGGTGGGACTTTCGTAAGTAGAGTCCTGATGCTAGCCTCGCATAACGCACAACGCACTTCACCCCCGAGATATGGGGCTGGGGATCCGTCCGCAGTTTCCTCCGCATTCGCCCGCTCCGCCGCTCGCCAGGCTCGCTCCAAGTCGCCCAAGAAACCGGAATAAGCCCCCTGCAGAGCTTCCCAGGCTCGCCGCCAGCCATCGCTGACCAAGGCCAGCAACGCTTCGGGCGAGGCCCCAGCCCGTTCCAAGTGCGCCCCGTAATACTGCACTAAGTAAGACGAAGCATCCTGGGGCGCCAGACTTCCGTCACGTAACGCTACCAAAGTCTCCTCGCCCCAGGTTAGGAAGTATTCCTCCCACCTTTGCCGCTCATTGGGCGTAAGCCGCTGCTCGTAGAAGTAGGCCCCCAATCTGGGATGGCCGAACACATAGCCTTGTTCCTTCCCATCACCGACAACAAAGCGGGCCAGGGGCGCGAACACCCCTTCCAACGCCCAGGTGTCAAGTCCCAACTCAGACGGGACCAGGTGCAGCACATCCCGTTGACTTAACGGCCCCAGAGCACAGGCGAGCAGACTGAGCAACGCCCGGACTGCCCCGTCACGTAACGGGGCTTTGTCACCCCATAATCTGTGTTGGTCTTCCCACCACTTCTCAAGGTAACCCTCCAGGCCGGGACGAATCGCGCGCAGGTCTTCCGGCTGCAAACGGGCTACCCCCTCACCTCTGCCCCACAGGTCGTCAACGTAAAGGCGCACCAGCAGGGGATCGCCCTCGCTCAGGCGGTGCAGCTCACTCACGATGTCCACCCGCGCCCCCAGTTGGTCCAGCGGGAAGCCCATCCGACGCAGCACATCACCCACCCCTTCGCGGGTAAGGGGTAATAAGTTCGGGGCAGTGGCCTGTCCTGGACGGTCCCATTCTAGGCGACGCAGCCAGGGACGAGTGTCGGCGTCACCCGCCAGGTAGCGGGCGGAGAGGATCACCCGCAGATCGGTCGGTGGGTCCAGGGGGAAGAGATCCGGGCCAGCCCCCCAATCCGCGGCTTCATCCACGCCGTCCAAGATGACTACCAAGCGGCGCCCATCAGGCAGGGGGCGGGCTAGGTAATCGGCGGCCATCCCGCGCCATACTTCGACAGAGGTATCCATACTCCCGGGCACTTGGTCGCCATGCAGCGCTGCTAGGCGGGCGGTAAGGGCAGCGAAGATTACACTGGCCAGGTTGGTGCGAAAGCGGATGCTGACTGGGATGAAGACTACGGCAATGTCTTCGCATGCAATAAGCCTCGTGCTCCAGCGCACGAGCAGGGCGGACTTGCCGCGACCGGCTGGAGCGGCCAGCATCAGATACGGAGGAGCGTCGCTGTCGTCCAACCATTCGTCTAGGCGAGCCAGGTCCGCCTCGCGGCCGCCAAAGGGGACAGGCTGATCAGGCGTGCCCAGATAGGCAGTGATGAAGTTCTGAATACGAGTGGCATAGCCAGTGGGCAGGGAGGTAATACCGGATATGAACTGCTGGATAACGATGTTGTGGTCGCCGATAACCGGCCCTTGCGCCCGCTCGATGTCTGTGTGATACTTGCCTTCCTCGCCGGTCATCAGGTGCTCCCCTCTTGAAGGCGCTGGACAAGGGCGGCCCCCTGGCTGAGGTCGCTGGCGCGTAGCTCGACCACCGTCCAGGGGGAATCAGCGGCGCGCAGGCGGTCGCGGATGTAGCGGTCGCGGCGCAGGTTGGCGCCGACGTGGAAGGAGGCGCCGTCGATGTAGATGGCCAGGCGGCACTCGGGAACGGCGAAGTCGGCGATGGAGATGGGCGGCTGGCCGGGATGCAAAGCAATAGGCACTTGCTTTTCGGGATGGAAGTCGTGCTGCTCGAAGAGGCGTAGGAACTTGAGCTCCAGGGGAGAACCCACGCCTGCGGCATACGCTTCCAGCCAGGGAACGGGGTCGTCGATGTCGCCTACTTCCGGCGGTTGTGCTTCCACTGGCGCAGCCGCCAGCGCTTCGAGATAGGGCACGGCCAGTGGCCAGCGCAGGTACTCGTGGAAGCGCTGATTGCGGTAGGATTTCAGGCAGCGATAGCAGGCTGTCTCGCAATCCGGGTGATCCAGGTGATCGAGGGCCCGAGCGGCGACCCGGTGAAAGTCCTCGGCGGCACGTCCCAGGTAGCCGGTGCCGCCCAGGCTGGGATCGATGAAGGTCAGGGCCACGTAGTTAAGCCCGGCTGCCTCGCCGCTGTCGGCCCACGGCCCTTCGAGCACGAACTCGATTTCGGAACCGTCCAGCATGTACAGGTGCCGCATCCCGATGCGCAGGGCATAGCCCAGTGACAATCCCCAGGAGGCGATGTCGTCATCAGTCACGGATGAGGGGACAGGCAAGACGAAGCGCAGCACGTCGGTCCGGCCCGCGGTGGCAATGGCCAAGGGCTGGGGTGCCATGCCTGCATTTTGGCACCCATCCCGGTGCCCATAAGGATCAGGGTTTCCGGCCCCCGACCGGGCCCGTCGCCGTCCCCCGCGGGAGGATTGAGCCGGCTCGGGAACCGAGAGCATACGGCCACAATCGCCGCACAACAGGTATCCTCTGGCCTCCGGGTGCAGGAATGGCAGCCCTCGATCAAGCTCGGCTTGAGACGGCGGCGGACCTTCGTTCAACCATTGCACCTCTTCCCGCCGCCTGAGTTGCAGAGACCAGCCGCCAGCGACGCGCCAGCGCCCGATGACATCGCCATCCCACTGGGGATATGAGCGGACCAGGTTGCGCACTGCGAAGCGTTCCTCTTCATCCAACACAGGACGTTCGTCGCGGCGGGCCAAAAAGCCGCCGAACTCGGCTGCGGGCAGGGCTCGCCCGGGCCGGTCGTCGTGGCAACGCGGGCAAAATGGGTGATCAGCTCGATAACGCAGGCCGCAACCTCGGCACACACGATAGGTCCAACTGGGTCCATCCGTCCGGGGGTTCCAGGGTGAGGCGGTATCCAGGCCGATCACCCTCCAGCACTTGGTGCGCGCATACACCTGGGCGTCGGGTTGGAACTGGCCGATCCCAAATTGACGGTTGACGCTGACCGGATCCTCCTCGCGCGGGTCGCCCAGCAGGCGCAGCGAGGCCGGTTCGGTGGGAAACTCATAGCCGGGCAGGATGCCAAACTCGGCGAAACGCCGCAAGGGATAACCGGCCGAGCGGTCGTCAGCACTCTCGCCACCACTCCGTTCGGTGTAGATGCCCAGTAAGCGCGCCACCAGGTTACCGGCGCGGGTCGCAGCGCTCTGACCTCTCAGTTCCTGGGCATAGAGATCTAGAGCCTGGCGCAGTGCGATCACCTGGTGTGCAGTGCGATCCACAACCTCCTGGGCTCGCTCAGGAAGTCGCTCCAGGTGGCGGCGCAGCCCTTCCTCCTCCAGGCCAGCCTGGGCGAGAACGTCCGAGCCGAAGGCTTCCCTGGTCATCTGCAGGCCGTAGCCAAATTGAGCCCTAAGACCTTCGATCAGGGCATCTACCGCTTCCTGATTCACTTCGCCGATGGGGGAGACGTATTCTTCCATGCGCCCGGCCAGTCCCGGTTCTGCCGCGCCGAAGACAACGGCGTTCAGGTGGCGCAGGATCACATCCCGGTTGTCGAGGGCGATGGCCGGGGCCGGGATCTCACCGGCGATCATCTCGGTCGGCTTGTCGTAGAAGTACTGGTCGTGGGGCGTGCTACGTGCGTAGCCGAGGACCAGCCCTACCCGGGCGCGGCGCCCTGCGCGTCCGCCACGCTGGGCATAGTTGTCGGGGCGCGGCGGGATGTTGCGCAGGGTGACGGCGTCCAGCCCCCCGACGTCGATGCCCATCTCCAGCGTGGGCGAGCAGGCCAACACGTTGACCTTTGATTCCTCCGGGGGGGCCTTGAATTCGTCCTCAAGGTCGCTTCGGTCTTGATTGGGTACCTGGGCGGTGTGTTCACCCGCAACAAGGGGGATGATGTAAGGAGCCCGAATCCGGCGCACGCTGCGAGAATCCTCCACCTCGACATCGGCCCAGCGAGCCAACTCGCCGTGGCAGTTGGGGCACGGGAAGCCGATGGGGGACAGCAAGCAGGGCCTCCCACACACGTTGCAGTGTGTTCGCTCCGCCTCGGCCAACAGTTTGAGACGCACCGTCTCGGCGTTGACCTGGAGCAGGTTGCGGCGCTGGCGGAAGCCGTAGAGCTCCGAGGGGACGATGAAGTAGCCCCGCCGCAAAAAATCCAGGAGCGCCAACATGGTCTGCTCCTCCGGCTCGGCACCACCAAACCGGGAGAGAAGGTGGCGCAGGATGCGCTCCATGCCGGGACTGCGTCCTCCGGCGCCCGGCCTGCGCCAGGCATTCCGATGGGTAATGCCGCCGGGAATCTCGGCAGCGTCCAAGTAAGTCAGAGGATCCCCATTCTGAGCCGCGGCGTAGCCGCTGCGCTGCTTCACCCGGCGCTCCCACTCGGCAGCGGCCATATAGGCCGGGCAGGAGGGGTGTGACGGATGGTAACGCAGCATCTCACGCGACAGGGCGCCGCGCACCCGCATCTCGTCCAGCAGGCAGCGGCAGATGTACTCCAGGGCTTCGGTGGATACCCCCAGTTCGGCAGCCAGATCCGCGCCACGGGCGCCGATGTATTCATCCAGTCGATGGTAGCGCACACCCACCAGGCCAAGATTCAGTAGGGTGGCCCGGTAGCCAGCGGTCACCGACAGATCGTCGAGAAGGGGGGCTTCTTCCCAGGTCCGGATACGCTGCATTGCCTCGTCGGGGATCCAGGCATCCTCTTCCTCGGGCGCGTGGGGATTGTCACGCTCGCGGACACCCTGGTCGCCCAGCAGTTCGACGGCGCGCTGGATGGGGAGCTCCCCCTCATCTTCGAGGATACGCACCAGCCGGCGGCGCATGCGGTCGTAGCGGCTGGCGAAGAGGATAAAACGGGCCTGGTGGGCGGCATCTTGGCGGCTGTCGCTGAAGATGAGCAGTCGCTCCTTGCCGTCGTGACCGGGACGACCGCGATTGGCCTCGCCGAGGGCTTCGAGCAGCCCCTCGCCTATGACCTTTAACGCGGCCGAGGTGCCCAGCGAGATAGGGGTGACGACGTTGCGGCTGCCGGCCGTCCCGCCGCAGCACAGACAGCGGGTGCGTGCCGGCGCCAACATGACCTTCAGTTCATAATCCGTCTCGTCTTGGCTGAAGGCCAGGGTAGCCGGGTCAAAGGAGCCGGTCAGCACCCGCCGACCCTTCATCTGCCCCAACTCCCGCCTACGGCGACCAACTGAAGGAGTGGCTGTTTCTTCTTCATTCTCCGCGTCACTCTCCGGATCGTCGCTGACGGTTTCGAAGCGCCCATACTCGTAGAGCATCCACTCAGGCCCTTCGGAGGCGACGGCACTGGGGCGCAGGGGGCCAAGCTCGTGGTCGCCGACGAAGCGCAAGTAATCGGCGCCGCAGTTGCGGCACAGGTAGAGGGGCGCAGTGGGATAACCGCAGTCACAGCGCTCCTCGCCCATGGGATAGAGGCGGCCACAACTGGGGTTGACGCAGCGGTGAAAACGCCAGCCGCCCCGGATGAAGCGGTGGGCGCGCAGCCGCAGCGCACCCGGAACGCCGTCGGGGAGCGCAGCGCCAACGATGAGCGCAGCTTCTACTTCGCGGCGCACCTGTTCCCCGTCCGCACCTCTTCTCTCAGGTATTTCTTGTTGTACCCGCTCCACGATTTGCCCCAAGGACAGGGGCGAGCCGACCAGCCAGCGGTTAAGGTCCCACAAAAGACGGTAGCGCCGGGCGGCCTCTCCGAGGGAGGCGTCGTCGGATACGCCCGCAAGCTGGCAGAGGGCCAACCGTACACTCTCAGAGTCGGCGATGTCGACGGAGTCAGGATCCACTGGCTGGGGAGGGTAAGCGGCCTCAGGTAGGATTTGAATCTCCTGGATCTCCTCGCCGAAAACGCGGATCGAATCGGACTCCACGCCGGTGAGTTTGGCAAAGAACTCCTGCACTGCTTGGTCGCGCTGGCGCAGAGCCTCCTCAGCGCTGACCTCCCCTTCGGAGACACTCTTGATGGTAGCCGAGGTGCCGACCGGAACCAAGGCCGGATAGCGTCGTGCGTAGTCGGCAGCGGGCACATCGGGCAGCCAATCTTGCCGCGCCCGGGCCAGGTGCGCCTTGAGGCGGCGGATCAGTAAGGCGATGTTGCTGCCCAGTGCGCCCCGGTAGGTGTGCACCTCGTCCAGCACCAGGAAACGACAGCGGTGATTGGCAAAGATGTCCTCCCGGTCGGCGGGGCGTACCAGCAGGTACTCGAGCATCATGTAGTTAGTGAGCAGGATGTGGGGTGGGTTGCGGCGTATCGCTTCGCGCTGGGCCTGGGAGGTGCCCCGATCATACTTCTCGACGGACACCGTGCCACTGAAGCCCGAATCTTGCAGATATTCCTGGATGCGCTGCAATTGGTCGTTGGCCAGCGCGTTCATGGGGTAGACCAGGATGGCCGTCAGTCCCGACTTTTTGAAGCGGGTGGCGTCCTGGATGGCGTTGTGGATGACGGGCAGCAGGAAGGCCTCGGTCTTGCCCGAGCCGGTGCCGGTGGTGACGACCAGCGGGCGGGGGTCAGGCAGGAGCAGCTCTTGGATGGCCTGAGACTGGTGGAGGAAGGCGTACTCAGGCATCGGCGACCCGTGCTGGCGTGCGCGTTCCTCCATGACCCGCGCCAGCCTGGGCTCGATGGGCAGATCTCGCCAGCGCTGGCCGTTACAGAAGGGCCGGTGCGCCCGGAAAAAGGGCTCCTGGGCCAGGAACAGGGGCCGGTCCAACTCCCGCTCCAGGGCTTCTTGCAACACCGGGTCCTTGGCGCGGAACTCGGTGCGCAGGTGGTCGCTGTATTCATCGATGACCTGGTCAAGGGCCAGGATGGGGTGAAGGGCCATGGTCAGTGCCTCCTGGAAAACAGCTTACAGATGCTGTACAGTACGAATAATAGGGATCAACCTTCCAATGAGTTCACCTACAAAGTTATAATATATGCTCCGTGTTGCGTGTCCTGTCCAGCTCGCCAACCGCACCAGTGGAGTGGTGGTCTGCTGCACATCCGTCGGCAGGCTTTGCCAGGCAGTTCGTAGAGTAACCAGAAGTCTGCCACTCATTGTTTATCTGCGTTCCCTAAAGGAGGGTCATGTATCCCACGGCCCCGATACGGCCCCTGGCTCGCGGGCCGGCTCCTCTATCTCCAGTTGCGGGGCATTGCGACCCAGGATGGCGATCAGGGCTTTATACGCCTTCTCTTGTACCTTCTGATCCTCATCTCCTAGCCGCTCCAGCAGTGGTTCTACCGCCTGCCTATCGCCGAGTGACCCCAACGCCCATGTCGCACCTTGTCGCAATTCGGTATGTTTGTCCTCCAGTCGTATCAGCAATGGTTCCACTGCTTGCGAGTCACCGAATGCCCCAAGCGCCCACGCTGCTCCCACCTGCACAAGTAGGCTCTCATCCTCCAATCGCGCGATTATGGGTTCCACGGACCGCAGGTCGCCAATGCGCCCCAGCGCCCACTCCGCACTCCACCGCACCCAACTGCTCTCATCCTCCAGCCGGACCAGCAAGGCATCCACCGCTCTTGCGTCGCTGAGATCCCCCAGCGCCTGTGCTGCGCTCCACCGTACGCTCTCGTCCTGATCCTCCAGCCGCGCGAGCAGCGGTTCCACTGCCCGCACGTCGCCAAGTGCCCCCAGTGCCAAAGCTACGCTCCCCCGCACGCTCTCATCCTCGTCCTCCAGCCGCGCCTGCAATGGTACAACAGCTCGCACGTCGCCAAGGAACCTCAGCGCGCGTGCCGCACTCGCCCGCACGCTCTCGTCCTCATCCTCTAGCTCCGTCAGCAATAACTCAATCGTCAACGACTTACCAGAATCCCCTAATGCCTGAGGCGCCCCGTGACGGAGTTTGATCCACTCACCCTTCAATCGCGCTGACATATCTCGCGGCGCCTCCACCACCTGTGTATCGACGAGTTTGCTTAGTGCTTCGGTCGCGTTTACCTGCACCCATCTGTTCTCATCTTCCAGTCGCTCTAGAAGGGGTTCCACCGCCCGATTGTCACCGAGAGCGCCCAGCGCCTTAGCTGCGCCTGCCCGCACGTTGCCATCCTCATCCTTCAAGCGCCCCAGCAGGGGTCCCACCGCTTGAAGGTCGCCGAGTTCACCCAGTGCCCGTGCCGCTCTACTCCGCATCCACTCATTCTCATCTTTCAACAGTTCCAGCAACTCATTCACTGCCTGCGTACGATCAAACTCTGCTAGTGCTCGTGCCACACTCCATCGCATCCATATATCCTCAGCCTCAAGCCTTACTAAAAGGCCTTCCAGCACAAGCTGGCTGTAGTTGGTCTCACGCATAGCACGAAAGATGTTCTGTATCGCATCACCTATCCCCGGCTCTGACACCAGCTTCAGCAATCCGTCCAACACGTAACACGCGGCCTGGGGCTGCACGCGCAAATCGTCGGCCAGGCACGCGCCCGCCAGCAGCAAATCGCGGTGCAGCCTGTTCTCGTAGTCGCTGCCTAGGGTTAGGATATCACTCAGCAGGCGCGTGGCACGCGCAGCACGGTCGTTGTCCCGTAATCCCACATCGCCTGCCATCAGCAGCACCACCTCGCGCCAACGAGGCACGTGGGCGTATTGGCGCAGGAGTGCCTGCCGCCCCTCGGGGTCCTCGCCTAGATCTTCCCACAGCCCGGCCAGGTAGCGAGCGGTGAAGTACTCGGCAAAGGTGAGGTGCAAGAAGCCGAACACCCGCCGCCCGCGCTCGTCGTAGCCTCGCTCGCGAAAGATTCCACTGTGCTCGCTGATCTGGCCCAAAAATTCGAAAGCGTAGGCTTGCGCTGAGCGTTCGCTGACGCCATCTACACGACAGATGACATCGCTGAAGATGGGCAGCAGTTCGTCTTCAGGTATGTCCCCGCTGGAGCGCAGAGCAAAGATACGGTAGGCCACCGGTGAGAGCAAGCGGATCACCCGATCGGTGTCCATGACTACCCCCTGCCGCCGAAAGGGCCAGCTTGCAATAAGAGTCTCAGCAGCGTGGGCGTAGAGCTCTACACGGCGGTTGGGCAGCTTGCGCCCGCGCCAATTCACCAGTGCGATAATGGTCAGTAATAGCGGGTTCTCGGCCAGCCGTTGAATGCCTGGACGCTCCTGGATGGCTCGGCTCAGCTCCTCGGCCCGCTCGCGTGCCTCTTCGCTCAACTCTGCCTCCCCGGCTTCGCGCTCGATGGCTGCATACCACTTTTCTACAAATTGGGCAATGCGCTCCGGCGGCAGCGGTTGGACGGTGTAGTGATCAAAATTGCCGCTCAGCCGTGCCGCTTGATAGCCCACCACTCGGCTGGTGACCAGGAAGGAATTGCCGGGGTAATCGGCAGCCAAAGTCTGGATGGCCTCGGCAATGGATTTGCGCTGGTGGGCATCCACCACCTCGTCCAATCCATCCAACAGCACCAACGCCGTTCCAGCGTCCAATGCGCGTTGAAAGAGAGGCGCCCAGCGGGGCTCGCATATCTTGCGGATGTAGGTATCCAGTGTGAGGGTGGGGTCCTTGGTGTATGCCTGAGAGAATTGTATGATGCGCACAAAGACGGGCAGGCGCTCCAGCGTTGTT
>DAOUMD010000014.1:0-14828 GCA_034412795.1 Anaerolineae bacterium | reverse complement strand
CTCGAATGTGCGGCTGCTTGGATCATTACCTCCCGATACGCCTCGAAAAAAATCAGCCTTTTCGAGTTATGCTCCCCTGTGTGTCTCTTGCCTGAGACTGCCAACTTGACTACTCTATAGTAAGCTTCGGCTACGATGTCTGTCCAGAGTCAGGGTCACGATGTAGGTAAAGAATACATCTGGGGATGCCTCACTCCTCGGATCAGAGTAATTCGTCCCCAAATCTGAACGCACCCATAACGTTCGGTTGCCATCGTATAACGAATTAGAGTATAATAGGGGTAAGCAGGGCGGCCATTGTTTGGACGATTGGGTGAAATGCGATGCGACGGACACAGCGAGTTCGGTGGATAGTTTATCTGGTTTTGATTCTCACCTCCCTTCTGTCATCGGCTGTCAACGCACAGACAGAAGGGCAGGTCTTGGTGATGGAAGTGACCGGGCCGGTGACGCCGATCATGCTCAGCTTCATCGAGCGGGGCATTGAGGAGGCAGAGGAGCAAGGCGCTGAGGCGCTGGTCATTATGCTGAACACGCCCGGCGGGGACGTGGAACTGACCAAAACAATCATCCAGGCTATGATTGCTGCGGACGTACCTGTGGTGGTCTACGTCGCGCCGCGCGGTGCTCGTGCCGCTTCAGCGGGAACCTTCATTACGCTAGCAGGTCACGTGGCAGCCATGGCACCGACGACGAGCATCGGCGCGGCCAGCCCGGTCAGCGGCCAAGGCGAGGAGATCCCCGAGACGCTAAAGGACAAAATTACCAACATTTTGCAAGCCGACATTGAAGGGTTGGCACAGCGCCGAGGCGAGAAAGCGGTGGAGTGGGCGCGCGAGGCGGTCAGCGAAGCCAGGGCCGCTACGGCTGAAGAAGCGTTGGAATTGGGGGTGATTGATTTCATCGCCAACGACCTCGAGGATCTGCTGCGCCAGATGGACGGGTTCAGCGTAACGCTCCACGACGGGCAGGAGGTGATGCTCCAAACCGCGGACGCGGCGACGGAAGAAGTGCCGATGACGCCCATCGAGCAATTCTTGCACACTGTCACCAACCCCAATATCGCCTTCATTCTACTAACCCTGGGCATCAATGGCATCCTGTTCGAGCTATCGAGTCCGGGCGGGTATGCTGCGGGGGTTGTGGGGGTCATCTGCCTGTTGCTGGCTTTCTATGCATTAGGTGTGCTGGACGTCAATTACACCGGCCTACTCTTCATCGCCTTGGCCTTCGTGCTCTTTGTGATCGACATCAAAGCGCCGACGCACGGCGTGTTGACGGTGGGCGGCATTGTGTCTTTTGTCCTGGGCTCGCTTTTGCTCTTCAACTCGCCTTTCTACGCCGTGTCACGCAGTCTGGTGATTAGCGTGGGGTTGGCGACAGGCGCATTCTTCGCTTTTATCGTGGCCAAGGCAGTGTTAGTCCAACGCCGTCCGGCAACAACCGGCGCCGAAGGCCTGATAGGAGCCCTGGCCACCGTCCGTACCGACTTGGCTCCGACAGGCACCGTCTACCTCAAGGGAGAATGGTGGGAGGCGGAGGCTGACGCCCCCCCTATCGAAGCTGGCGAGCAAGTTCGCGTTAAGTCGGTGGATGGATTCCGAATGCGCGTGACGCGCGACTCTAAACAATAGGCGGAGAAGTGGATTCTACCAGCCCAATTTTCTGGTTGGAATATTTCAACTAGTATTGAAACAATGTGACAGTTGGCTCGCTTTACCGGGATGAATGTCACTATTTCGCCCAGGCTCGAAAGCGTATACTGCATAGCGTGGCAGGTCGTTTTTTTGTCCAAATGTTTCAATAGTTATTGAACTAATAAAGAAGGAGAATTAGATGACCACGTCTTCACCATCTGTCGCGCAACCGGCGACCAAGAGTGTTGTCGGCCAGCTTTCGCTGCTGGACCGCTTTCTGCCGCTGTGGATCTTCCTGGCTATGGCAGTCGGGGTGGGACTCGGCGCAATCGCGCCGGGCATCAAGAATGTGTTCAACACGCTGCGCATTGACACCGTTTCGTTGCCCATCGCCATCGGCCTGCTGTGGATGATGTACCCGGTGCTGGCCAAAGTCAGGTACGAGGAATTGGGCAAGATTGGTGACGCCAAGCGGCAGTTCAGCGTCTCTCTGATTCTAAATTGGCTTATCGGCCCGGCGGTGATGTTCGCACTAGCCTGGATCTTTCTGGCCAACGAACCGGGCTTTCGCACTGGTTTGATCATCACCGGCCTGGCACGCTGCATCGCTATGGTGCTCATCTGGAACATGCTGGCCGGGGGCGATGGCGAGTATTGCGCGGTACTGGTAGCTCTGAACTCAGTCTTTCAGATCATCATGTACAGCCCGCTGGCCTACTTCTACCTGATGATTGTGCCGAGTTGGCTGGGCTTTGAGGGGACGACGGTGGACATTACTATGTGGGACATCGCCAAGAGTGTGCTCATCTTCCTGGGCATTCCGCTGGCAGCCGGGGTTATCACCCGCTTCTACTTCCTGCGCCGCAAGGGGCGGGAGTGGTACGAGACGGAGTTGATGCCTCGCCTGGGGCCAACAGCGATGATTGGGTTGCTTTTCACCATCGTGGTGATGTTCTCGATGCAGGGCGATCGCATCCTGGCCCAGCCGCTGGACGTGCTCAAGGTGACCGTGCCGCTCCTGGTTTACTTTGTGTTGATGTTCTTCCTGTCCTTTGGGTTGGCTTTCGCGCTGAAGTTCGGCTACAAGATGACAGCGACCCAATCCTTCACGGCCGCCAGCAACAACTTCGAGTTGGCCATTGCGGTGGCGGTAGCCACGTTTGGCATCGCATCTCAGGAAGCGTTCGCAACGGTCATCGGTCCGCTAATCGAGGTGCCGGTGCTGATCGGCCTGGTGTATGTGTCGCTGTGGTTAGGCAAAGTGGCCTTTGGTCGGCGAGAAGCTGTGCTGGGAATCGCGCAGTAGCTGCCGTTTGTTTTTCAAAGGAGGTCATGATCGAAGGGCTATCGACGGATGAGCAGAGGCTGGAAGAGGCGGCCAGCGTGCTAAAAGTTCTGGCCGATCCCAACCGCCTGCGCATCTTTGGCCTGCTGATGCAGGGGGACTCATGCAATTGCGAGTTAAACGAAATGCTGGGCCTACCACCTAATCTGCTATCGCATCACCTGCGCGTGCTGCGCGAAACAGGGCTGGTGCACAGCCGCCGTGACGCAGTGGACGGGCGCTGGATCTACTACTCTGTGGATAAGGAGACAGTGGCCCACTGGCACGCCTGGTTTACCGAGTTCCTGGACCCGGCGCGGGTTCAGGAACGTACAGTACTGTGCGGGCCAGAGGGACAACAAGTGACTACCACCCCGGCGCTCATTGCAAAGTAGACGCAGGGTTGACAGCATAGTAAGGACGACCAAAGTGAAGCGCCGCGTATTGTTTTTGTGTACTGGTAACTCGGCTCGCAGCCAGATGGCAGCGCTGCTGAGGAAGTTTGAGGTCTATTGTCAGGATAAGGAGGCCTGAATGTCACGCACCGCCACCTACCACACCAGCCTCGTCTGGAAAGGCGAGCATTGGGGCCACCTGATCATGGGCAATGGCCCGCAGATGATGCCCGACGCCCACGGCCATGCCGGGTTGTTGACGCCGGAAGACGCCTTCGTGGCAGCCGCCAACACATGTATCATGATGATGTTTATCTGGGCCACGGAACGGTTCAATCTGGACTTGCAGTCCTACGAGTGCCCCGCCCAGGGTACCAAGCTGATCGAACTGGACCGGACGGAGATCTTCACCAACCTGGTCCTTCGGCCCAGGATCGCGGTTCGCGCCCACGGCGAGGATATGGAGCGCGTCCGCAAGCGGGTGGAGCGAGCCCTGGAGTCGGCCCAGAAATACAGCCTGGTAGCCAACTCGGCCAAGTCCAAAGTCGTGATCGATCCCATCATCGAGGTCCTGCCTTGAATGCAAACGGGGCGCTCAGGGCGCAGGTGGATGAAGAGGGACGGCTGGTCCTGCCCCGCGAAATAATCGCCAGCTATGGGTTCGGCCCGGGCGCGTCGGTGTGCATCGACCCGATAGAAAACGGCCTGAGCCTGCGCCGGCCGGTCACCCACCTGGCCAAGGTATATGTCGAACCCACCAACCAGTGCAACCTGGCCTGCCGTACCTGCGTTCGGAATACGTGGGATGAACCCATGAGCCGGATGACTGATGCCACCTTTGGCCGTATTGTCGACGGGCTACGCGCCTTTTCGCCACCGCCGACCATCTTCTTCGGCGGCTTCGGCGAGCCGCTGTCTCATCCGCACATCGCCGAAATGGTCGACAAGGCCAAGAGTGCGGGGGCATGGGTGGAGTTAATCACCAATGGCACACTACTGAGCGAAGAACTCTCACGCCAGTTGATTGCCGCGGGGTTGGACGTGTTGTGGGTTTCGCTGGACGGGGCCAGGCCGGAGAGCTACGCCGATGTGCGTCTCGGCGCCGCCTTGCCACAAGTGTTGGCTAACCTGGCAGGCTTCCGGGCCACCCGCCAGCCTGCCTATCGCCCTACACCGGAAATCGGTATCGCCTTCGTAGCTATGAAGCGCAACATCGCCGACCTGCCGGACGTGTTGCGGCTGGGCAGCCGGCTGGGGGCGACACGCTATCAGGTGACCAACGTCCTGCCCTATGCTGCCGATATGCGAGCTGAGACTTTGTACGCCGCTGCCTTAAACGACGTCGCCTACCTGCCCTCGCGCTGGGTGCCGCATCTGGACTTACCCAAGATAGACGTGAACCAGGTCACACGCGAGTCCCTGTACCAAGTGATGAGGAGCGGCCGGAACATCAGTTTCGCCGGGCAGAACTTGGGCAGAGTTAATGATCGCTGCCCGTTTATCGAAAGCGGGGCGACGGCCGTCGGCTGGGATGGGAGCCTTAGCCCGTGCCTGCCGCTGCTGCATAACCACGTGAGTTACCTGGACGACCTCAATCGTTTCGGCGAGCGTTTCTCTCGACGCTATGTGGTCGGCAGCATAATCGAAAGTGATTTGAGCGACCTGTGGAACGATCCCGAGTACGTCGCCTTCCGCGAGCGGGTTCAGCTTTTCGACTTTTCACCCTGCACCTTTTGTGGCGGCTGCGAGATGGCCGAGGGCAATGAAGAGGATTGCTTTGGTAATACCTTCCCCACCTGCGGCGGCTGCCTGTGGGCGCAAGGCGTGATCCGCTGTCCGTAAGGCTGATTAAGGAGTCAAGCATGGCTGAAACCGACGAGAAACCTGAGGAAACCCGGCCGGCCGATTGCGCCTGTGTCCACGACCCTTTCGCCGACCTGCCGCCGGAGATGCGCCCCCGGCGCAAGCCGCGCATGGGCAACCTGCGCCAGGTGACCTGCCCGGGCTGTGGGTTGAAATACTGGACCAATCGCTCCACCGACCTGTGCCTGGACTGTGAGAACAAAGGCGTCAAAATCCCTGAATAGCTGGAGGTTATTTATTGCTCACCATCAAAATGTTGGGACCCGGCTGCTACAGGCCCAGAATGCTGTCGAGGCCATGGAGGCCGTTGCCGAGGAACAGCCGGAGGAGTTCGAAGCGACTATCCTGAAGGTGACTGAGCGGGAGGACATTATGAAATATCCAATCATGTTAAATCCGGGGGTCATCAATGAGAAATTGGTCAGCGCCGGACGCATCCCGTCACCGTCAGTGGATGAGATCAAACTTTTCGCGAGGGGCTAAAAGGCGCAGTGAGAAAACTGGCCTGCCATGAGTCGTTTCGATTGGCGAGGCCAATCAGCACTGACAATAGAAATGGACCAGGGAACGACCTGTTTTCAGAAGTGATGAGCAACTGACATAGTGCCTTAGGAGGTTTTATCACGCCTGGAATGTGACATTCGTTATTACTCGATAGGAGCATTTTGGAATACACTATATTCGGAACTATGAATATTAAGATGAAAGGATCGGTTGAGTGATGGATGCGTATGAAAACCAGGCAAAGCTGCTCAAGGTGCTGTCCAACCCGGCCCGCCTGCAGATCCTGGACGTTTTGCGCGAGGACGAACACTGCGTGTGCCACCTGGAAGCAGTGCTGGGGCTGCGGCAGGCGTATGTGTCGCAACAGTTGATGGTGTTGCGCGAGGCCGGGCTGGTGGTGGACCGCAAAGATGGGTTGCGCGTGTATTATCGCGTGGTTGATCCCGGCGTATACGGCATCCTCGACGTGACCAGAAGCCTGGTCAGGCGCCAGGCCCAGAAGAAGGGGCTTTCACTGCGTTTTACACTGCCGAACAAAGCCAAGCCGCACGCGTGCAATTGTCCCAAGTGCGTCGGAGAGGTATCTCTGGCAGTCGCTTCTTAGCCCTTTTTTTGGCCATATTACATTCAATATAGCGAATATAGCTGATAGTCTCGGAGGTAAAGATGGATGTATTTCCTTATGTCATAAGCTTGCTCCAGGGAGGTCTGGGCAACTTGGCGGCTTACCTGGCCGCCCACGTTTTGCTGTGTCTGGTACCGGCTTTCTTCATTGCCGGCGCTATGACGGCATTAATCCCCAAGGAACCGATCACGCGCCTGCTGGGCCGTACTGCTCCCAAGCACGTGTCCTATCCCGCGGCCGCGCTGGCCGGCTCGGTGCTGGCCGTCTGTTCGTGCACTATCGTGCCCTTATTCGCCGGCATCTACAAGAAGGGTGCCGGCCTGGGGCCGGCCATCACCTTCCTGTTCTTCGCGCCGGCCGCCAACATCCTGGCCCTATCCTACACCGGTGTGGCGATTGGGGCCGACCTGGCTTTCGCGCGGCTGCTGCTCTCGCTGTCCTTTGGCATCGGCATCGGTATGATTATGGCCTTGATTTTCAGGAAAGACGACGCGCTGCATGACCAGCGCGCCGACGAGGCCTTTGCCGGGGTAGGCCGGGTGCGCCGCACTACGGTGATTTTCTTGCTGGTGCTGGTGGCGCTGCTCCTGTCGGGCACGTTGAAGATTGGGCTATTGACCAATAGTTATGCCGAAATTACCCTGCCCGTTGCCGGTGCCGAACGTTTCCAGGACTTGCTTTACCGGTTGGTGCCCTTTGACGCCAGCAAGGGCGAAGAGGGAGTTGCCGTCCAGGGGGCCATCCTCATCTTCCTGCTGGTTTTGATCGCCGTGGCTGCCTGGTTGGGCCTCGATAAGGTGGACCAGGGGTTCAACCGCTGGACCTGGGTCACTCTGGGCCTGGTGGTCCTGACCTTATTGGTTGCCGCAGTGCGTATGACGCCTCAGGCCGATGGCCTGGGTGTCGAGTTTACGGGCAAGCTGTTTGGGGTAGGCCTGGCCGTGCTCATCCTGTGGTATATGGCGCGCAGGTATTTCGACGAGTACGAGATCCAGGAATGGCTGTGGGAGTCTTGGCGCTTCGTCAAGCAGATCTTCCCGCTGTTGATCGTAGGCGTCTTTGCCGTAGGGGTCATTCGCCAGCTCATTCGCCCGGAGTGGATCCAGTCCCTGGCCGGTCGTAACACGGTGCTGGGCAACCTGGCCGGTGTAGTCTTTGGGGTGTTCATGTACTTCCCCACCCTGGTCGAGGTGCCCATCGCCAAAATGTTTCTCAGTCTGGGCATGCATCGCGGCCCGCTGCTGGCCTACCTGATGGCCGACCCCGAGTTGAGCCTGCAAAGCATCTTGATCACCGCCGCCATCATCGGGCGGCTCAAAGCTTGGGTCTACGTGGTGTGGGTGGCCCTGTTCAGCACGCTGGCCGGCCTGCTGTACGGAGCCTGGATTGACGGCACCCGCGCTTGGCTCATCCTGGCCTACCTGGTTGCTTTCCTGGCCATACTGGCTTTCAGCCTGTGGTTGATCAGCAAGCGCAACCGGCGGGAATTGGTACCTGCCTGAGCTGTTTCTTGTCTGCAGGGGGCATACTCTCTCGAGGGATATGCCCAAGAAAATAAAAACCTTAAGAAAAGAAGGAGAAAGACAAAATGGAAATCAAGATTCTGGGTACGGGCTGCGCCAAGTGCCAGCGTCTGGAACAACTGGCTCGCGAGGCTGCCGCCGAAGCAGGCGTCCAGGCGGAGATTGTCAAGGTGCAGGATATGGAAGCCATCATGGCCTATCCCATCGTCAACACGCCTGGCCTGGTCATCAACGAGGAACTGAAATCCTCGGGGCAGCTTCCGCGCAAGGAGCAGATCGTGGCCTGGCTGAAGGAAGTAACGGCCTGACAACTTAAATATGGTGATTGGTTACTCGGTGGGCGCTTTGACTTTCCTGTTCCTGGGCCTGTTCCGCAACCTGACCGGGCTTCCGCCGCTGAGCCTGAGTTACTTCAACCTGGTGGCCTGGCTGGCGCTGGTGGTAACCAGCATCCCCATGGCCCAGGTGGGGGCCATCGCGGCTCACAAGCTGAGCGAAAAGCGCCTCAAGTTCTGCTGGCCTTGCTATACATTTACGTGGGCCTGAAACTGATCGGCATGTTCGCCTGGTTGGGACTGCCCTTGTAGCAAGACAGTCGACGGCTGGATAGGGAGCACGGTCAGGCTCCCTATCCAGCAAACTGACCAGAGATGTCTTTCACGGAGGTTATCGCAGGTATGCGTCTACACGTTCTTGGCTTGCTGGTGCTCGTGCTGGGCCTGACGGCCGGCTACGGCGCTGCGCCGCTGGCCGCAGCCACACCGCGCCTAACCCCTACCATCAAAGCCTGTCACATCTGCGAAGAGGAAGAAGCTTTGCCGACGCCAACCCCTACGCCCGCGCCGGTTGTGCACTTCTGGTTCTTTTACGACAGCTACTGCGCTGATGCGCTTGAGCCTGAAACCAGCTTTGCGAGCCGTTGAAGTGAGAAGAGGACAACTATGAAACTGATCGAAGATTACGACCTGGAAGTTTTCACCCCACCTTGCGAGCCAGGGGCGGAGCGCTTCTCGGCCATCGCCCGGCTGACGACCGACATTTCGGAAGTGCTGCCTTATCTCAACGCCACCCTGCGCGGTGCGGTGTATAATCCTACGGCCAAGGCGTTGACCTGGAAGAAAGGTGGGCACAATATCGCCTTTCACTCGCATAAAATTGCTGCGGGCAACCTGGAGGATCGGGCCGAGGCAGAACGGGTGATCCAGGGGCTGATCAAAACGGCCAACCGCACCTGGGAGCGGCGCGCCGAGATCACGCCCGACTACGAGACCCGCCAACGCCCGACGCCAATGGCAGTGTACCAACTCCTGCCCCAGACCAACTGCAAGCAGTGCGGCGAGCCGACCTGTTTTTCTTTCGCGCTCAAGCTGGCGGCCTCCCAAAAGAAGATCGCCGACTGCCCGCCACTGATCGAGCCGACGTACTCAGACAGATTGGCCGCGCTCCAGGCCATGATCATTGATGCGCCGTCGATCGGCTAGCCATCGCCAGCGAGATTTCGAAAGCCTCCAGGTGAGCAAGAAACCATGGTGGAGGACCCCAAAGTGAAACCAACCATCAACACGCGGAAATGTCCGGCCCAGAGGGATATCTGCAAGGCCATCGTGGCCTGTCCAAGGGGAGCCATCGGCTACGTCGAGGACGCGCAAGAGCCGCTCGGCGGCAAGATCTGCTTCGACTATGACAAATGCGACGCTTGTGGACAATGCGTGACCGAATGTTGTGGCGCGGCCATTGAGATGTGCAGAAGCTAATCCACGAAGGATGATCCATTGTCTGAAAAAGATTTTGGTCAGGACAAACAGAAAGCGGGGGACGCAGTAGTCGAGGATGTAATGGCCGCCATCAAGTTTCCGGTGTGCGCCTGCATCCGGGACTTGTTGGCGGAGTTGCTCCCAGACCTGGAACCCCGCCCCGCGTCCGGCAAAGGTGCCTTGCACCGTTTCACCTGTCCGGCTTGTGGCCGGGTTTATTTGACAAATGCGATGAACGACCTGTGCCTGGACTGCCAGGAGAAGGGCGTTCAGCCGCCCGATCCGGGCTGAGCACATCGGGCAGGTGCACAGGGACGCAGGTTAGATGGCAGGTCGACTCCCCCCATCCCAGCGCCCTTCGAACAGCGTAGGGCGGCCTTTGCCAGATAGAATTCCTGAACGGAGGCATATAATCGGTAATGAGGCTGTGTTTGTACGTCAAGCACCACGTTTGTCAAAAAAAGCGCTCTCCGCCTGTCAGGTTGTGACCGCATTCGCCGCAGAGGTCGCGACGAACATGTCGGGTCGCCCTGGTACAGGGCCGATGGCCCAGGATGCTGATATAACTGACAGAAACCAATGCATTAAGGAGAGCAAGAATGGACAGGCAAGAACTGCTGGAAAAAGGACTCTGGTTTCACGGGCACAAGTGCCCGGCGATGCCGCTGGGGCTGCGGGTGAGCCTGGCCGCTATGGACGCCCTGGGCGTGGAGCGGGCCGGCGCCGGCGAGCTGGTCGCCCTGGTCGAGCTGGACGAGGACCACTGCGCCACGTGCTTTGGCGATGGCGTGCAGGTGGCCACCGGCTGCACCTTCGGTAAGGGCAACATCAAAAAGCTGCATTATGGCAAATGGGGCTTGACACTGATCGACCGGAAGCGGGGCAAGGCAGTGCGCGTGGCGCCGCGGGCCGAAGTGATGGAAGAGACCAAGCGCACCGAGTTCATCGCCCGGCGCAAAGAAGGTATCCCGCCGACGATGATCCCGGATGAGTTTTCCCAACCGTTGGTGGATCGGGTGATGAGCATGCCCGACGAGCAACTCTTCAAGGTGAGCCAGGTATTCGACTACCAGTTGGAAGCCGCTCCGCACACCTTCGACTCGGTGGTGTGCGAGGAATGCGGTGAGATGGTAGTGGAGCGCAACGCGCGGGTGCAAAGTGGTCGCGTGCTGTGCATCCCATGCGCCGAGCTGGGCTAGGGCCAGGGATTCGCCATTAGCCTCCCAGCCTGGCCTGTTCCCGGGGGAGGCCGGGCTACCCGGAGAAGGGATCATCGGAATGAGTACTCTGTACCTGGCTCCACCGATCTTTTTCGTGATTGCGTTTGTGTTCTCGATGCTGGGCATGGGCGGATCCCAGCTCTATATCCCCATCCTTTTCTGGATGGGCATGGACTTTAAAACAGAAGCAGTGCCGCTGGGCATGCTGCTCAATGTGGTCAACAGCAGTTCGGCCGCCATCACCTATGGCCGCAGAGGTCTCATCGCCTGGCGGGTGGCCATCCCTTTTGCGATGACGATGATCGCTTTCGCCCCGCTGGGGGTGTGGCTTAATGTCCAACTGCCGCTGAAGCCGTTGCTGATCTTTTTCGCCTTGTTCACCGCGGCCGCCGCGGTGCTGATGCTCTCGGGCTGGAAGCCCGGGCGCGGCGAGCTATCACCGAAAGGCCGCGTGGTGCTGGGCCTGACCGCCGGCAGCGGCCTGGGGACGGTCGCCGGGTTGATCGGTCGCGGCGGCGGTTCGTTCGTGGTACCGCTGCTCTACATCGCCGGGCTGGAAGCCAGGCTGGCAGCGGCCACGTCGGCCTTTGTGGTGACCTGTTCGGGCCTATCCAGCTTTATCTCGCACCTGGCGACGGCGGCCCGGCCCGAGTGGGGCGTGTGGATCGCCACCGTCGTCGCCGTGCTGCTGGGCAGCCAGTTCGGCTCGCGGCTGATGGCCGGGCGGTTGAAGTCGCGTACCGTCAAACTGATCTTTGGCTGGGTGCTCTTGGGCGTGGCAGCGCTGATCCTGGTCAAGAACGTCATCCTGACCTGAAGCGCGAGCAAAAGTAGCTGGCCAGGCTTCCACGCCCGGCCAGCCCGCATGGAGGTGCTGCAGCGGGTGAATGAACTACGCTCCACGAGGCGATTACCACCAGCATGCACGACCGCGAGGCGATCACCATGCCAATAATTGGCACGATGCACGCCGGTGCCAGTGAGCAGGAGTGGTTGGAGACGGCGCTTACCCCAGTGTCCAAGAGCCGGGCCTTTGGCCGCCTCACAGGGGGCCTGGGGACAAGTGAGAAGTGATCTCAATGATTGAGGAAGTGTTGTGAAGAAATTGCTAGCGATACCTCTGAAAGATGAGGAAGTCATCGAGTTGTGCCGGATTCTATTGGACAAAGATACAGAGGGCGCGCTGGCCTTTCTGCAAACCCACGCCAAAGGAAAAGCCCGCGAGCTATTGGAAGGCGGCTGAAAGGTGATGATCGAGGTGCCCGGTGCGGGCATCACCCAGGTGAAAGACAACCTGTTCGGAGGGGGTTGATGACCTTCGTCGAATCGGTCCAACTGGTCAAAACCCTCCCCTGCCTGGCCGAGCCGGGCAAGCTGATCGTCATCGGCAGGCCGTCGCGCGCCATCGACGGCCTGCTGCCCCTGGTGGCGGCCGTCGCGCCCGACGTGATTGCCTTCAATCCCGCCGCCGGAACGCTGACGCTGCGGCGCAAGCCGGGCTTCATCACCTTCTACTCCGACCAGGTGATGATCACCCAGGTCAAGGACAGCGCCGAGGGGTTGGAGTTGTTGGACGCCGTGCGCGACCTGTTGAACCAATGCTGGGCGCACCGCGACACCATCCAGCCGGTGACGACGGTTCGCCGCGCGCCGCGCCCGCTGGACGTGTGGACGCATTTACCGCAGACCAACTGCAAGCAGTGCGGCGAGGCCACCTGCATGGCCTTCGCCTTTGCCCTGCTCTTGAACAAACAGGTCCCGGACGCCTGCCCTCCTCTGGCAGCCGATCCGTCTTTTGCCGAACGGCGGGCACAACTGATGGCAATGGTATGATCCTGTTGACCTTCGGAGAATGAGAATGTCGGAAGTTCTTGCCCGAGGACGAACTCCCCGGCCTGGTGATCAACGGCCACCTGGTCTCCAGCCGGCGCCTGCCGGACGAGGCCGAGATTCGCCAGTGGCCAAATGAGGCAGCTCAGTCGGAACTGCAAGACGCCTAGTAACAGTACAGACTTCTATGCCGCCTCAAGCGGTTACATCGTTCGCACTGGAGGATGCAATTCAGGAACCTGTTTGACTATCCGGAGGATTTTCTGGCGGATATTATGGGACAGCAGGCCTGGTGGTCGGTGCCGGCAGCGGCGGTGCTGGGCATCCCCCTCTACTCGAACGCGGGCGGGGGTGATCCCGGTGGTGTACGCGCTGATGGAGAAGGGGGCAGCACTGGGCACGGTGCTGGCCTTTATGATGTCGGTGGTGGCCCTCAGCCTGCCGGAGATGCTCATTTTGCGCCGGGTATTAAAGTCGCAATTGATCGCTGTCTTTATCGGTATCGTAGCTGCGGCGATCGTACTCACCGGTTATCTATTTAATCTGGTGATCGGCTAGCAGCACATCCGGCTGAGACTGCCACAGTTATCGTATTTCGATACCGACCAGACTCTTCACCCACAGCTCGGCGGGCTGGCCGGACATAGCCAAGTGCAATTCGTGGCCCCAATGACCAGAAGCAACCAGACATTCTTCACAGACCTGCGCCTCATCCAGAGACATCTCGACGCAATCACCATCTGAGGTGATAAAGATAATCCGGCTGGCACCAGGGGCCAGCTCAACGGCCTCCAGGTAGAGTGAGATTGCAGTGCTAACGAGCCCGGGTTTTGCCTGAGGGGTAGGCGCCCACCCCTCAAGCAAGTTCTGTCTTATGGATCAGGTCCAAGGGATCCTCGATTATGTCTCAGACTACGCAGACTTGCGGCGGCGGACGACGTAGCCAGCCACGCCACCGCTTAAGGAAGCGGTGCCAGCCAGGGCCAGCCCAAACGGGATCAGGCTCATTAGATCAGCACCAGTGGCAGGCAATTCTTCGGGAGCGGCGCCGACCCCCGAGGTCAGAAGGAATGTACGGTCATTGAACGGCTGCACGGGGCGGTAGTTGCCGTCGTAGATGGCTTCAAAGGCAGCCATTTGGGCATCGGATAGCTCAACCGGGGTGTTCATGAGAAACCACTTGACCTCTTCCGTGCAGGGGGGCGTGGTGAAGGAACCATTATAACGGTAGTAAGACTGCTCCGCCGGGAGCAAGTCCGCCGCGTTGACGGCCACACCCTCGATCGCCTGTGGCCCCCCCTCCTCGGCGGGCATGTTGTCCCACACCGGCACGTAGGCCGGGTTCTCACCGCCGCGCTCCATCATGACGCCGACCACCGCATATTCGCCGTCGTCGCTTTGGTGAACCAGGTGCATCTCCATATCGGAATACTGGTCATCGATGGTGTGCTCGCTGAGGGCGTGGAAATGGAACTGCAACAGATTGTACTGTTTGCCATCAATTTCCATAGAGCTGCCTTGGTCATAGTTGACCTTAATCGTATGTCCGTTGTTGACGATGTTAAGTGCAGTAGGTTGGTAGTTAAACAGGATGTCGGCGGGGTTGACCGGAGAGCTTCCCGGGATGTCGATGGGTGATTGCTCCATGCCCTCGGAGCAGGCAGCGAAATCCGAGCTCAACTCACCCCAGTGTTCCGGCCCATGCTCGCCTTCATATCCCCAGTGAACCGGCTCCTCGGCCACTACCACGCCTGCCAGGAGCAGGCTGAGCAGCAGACTCAAGCCAATAGCGAGATCCAGTTTCTTGTTCATTTTTGTCTCCTCGGTTTCTTAGCTAGTAGAAAGCTGGTTTCAGCGGACAACAGTGTTTGAGTTACGGGCGCGGATCTTTTTGTCAGCAATACTTCCACTTGGGCTACCTCCATTCCATATGAAGCAGACCTGATTACACTACTTCGGAAGAGAATAGCACCTTTCATCCCCCGTGTCAAACAGGCGAATTGCCTCGGCTTCGTTCGGCATCTGGTGTATTCTTTACCTACATCGTGACCCTGACTCTGGACAGACATCGTAGCCGAAGGAGAGGAGGAAGCGTTTAGAGACAGAAACCTCCATAGAAGTAGTCAGAAATGTACCAGCTGTGGTATCTTGAG
>DAOUMD010000013.1:0-50777 GCA_034412795.1 Anaerolineae bacterium | reverse complement strand
CATTGACCAGGCCTACGAGATTGGGCTCTATCCAGAAGTCCCCATGCTGGCTACTTCCGACTGGCCCTACCGCAGTGATGAGTACTGGAACCTGCATCCCGAAACTGGGGTCGGCATCTACATCCTGCCCTCCTACCACAAGGACAATCCCCTTTCCGAGCGCGGCCAATGGTTCTACGACACCTATTTGGAGCGTTTCGGGGAACCGCCTACCTACTCGTCCCTGAATGGTTTCGGTGACGCGGTGCTCCTGGCGGAAGCTGCCAAGCGTGCTGGCACTACGGAGGACTACGATGCTATCGTCGCTGAGCTTGAGTCCGGCGAATTCGAGTTCTGGGCCGGGATGGTCACGTTCCCGAAAGGGGAAGGTGCACTTTGGCACCAGTCGACACCTCCGGTGCTGATCACCCAATACACCGAGCCGAACCAGACCCAGATGGAGGCAGAGTTGATCTACACCTACCAATTCTCACCCTGATCAAGGCCTAGTTCGGAGTATACCGCAAAAATATCGGGCTAGACTTCCGAAGTCTTTGAGACTTCGGAAGTCTGCTACCCTACCGACAGTTCTGCGCTATACCCCCTACATCCACCCCCTGAGCCTGCTGGTTGCACAGGGCAGGCTCAGGGGGACACTCAAGAGCAAGCTTATCCAGGAGACTACCAAAGTGAAGAATAATCTGTTTCGCGGGGTGACGACCGCCCTCATCACGCCATTTCTATCAGATCGTCGTGTAGATTACGAAGGCTTGCGCCTGAATGTGCGTTTTCAGATCGAAAACGGTGTGCAGGGTTTGCTGCCACTAGGCACCACCGGGGAGACCCCCACACTAACTGAGAGCGAAAAAGAAAATATCGTCAAGACGGTGATCAAAGAAGTCAGAGATTCTGACAAGTCGGTACGTGTGATGCAGGGGGTTGGCACCAATTCAACTCAGAAAACCATCGAGAATGCCAGGCGTGCGGAGAGCTGGGGAGTGGATGCCATTCTGGTCGTCACACCTTACTACAACAAACCTACTCAGGCAGGCATCGTTGCCCATTTCGCCGCGGTGAATGACGCCGTGAATGTCCCCATTGTCGTCTATAATATCAAAGGGCGCACAGGCACAAACATCGAAACCAACACCCTGCAAAGGATCGCCGGACTCGAGAACGTCGTTGCCGTAAAAGAGGCCTCAGGAGACATCGACCAGATGATGGATGTACTGGCCCGGATTCCCGAGCTGGCGGTCTATTCTGGTGACGATGGCATGACCTTCCCCCTGATCTGTTTGGGTGGGCAAGGTGTGATTTCTGTAGCCAGCAATCTCTTCCCCGACAAAGTCGTCGCTATGACCCATCACGCATTGGATGGCCAAATGGAAGCCGCTCGGAGAATCCACTTCGAGCTGCTCCCCTTCTTCAAAGCCGCCTTCATCGAGACCAACCCTGGTCCCATCAAATATGCCATGGACCGCAAGGGGTTGGCGGCAGGCTCCTTGCGACTTCCCCTGGTGGAGATGAGCGCGGAGAATAAGGCCAAGATGGACGAGGTCTTGGGACGGATGTAGCGTCTGGCGACGGGTTGGCTCAGGGAACCTGTTCCGTCGCTTCCGTCAAACGGGAATCAGGAGGTGAGATCCTTATGGACGTAACTCCTCGCTTGTTGTTGAACTTTCTGATCGCTGGCGTCATGATCGGCGCCTTGTACGCTCTCATGGCCATGGGAATCACCTTCATCTATAGCATCATGAAGATGATCAACTGGTCAATGGGTGAATTCTACATGCTGGGCGGCTATCTTATGTGGGTTTTGTTATCTCTCTTTCTGGGCGCTCAATTCTGGTGGATTGGCATTGTAGGAGTAGTAGTCATCATGTTCATCGTCGGAATGATCGTCCAGCTAATCCTGATCCGCCCCATGTTCACGACAGGAATGGAGCGACAAGATGAATATGGAACGGTCGTGACCATCGCCCTGTCGTTGTTCCTGCGCAACCTGATGTTCTACCTGAGTGGACCGGATACGCGCACCCCCGGAAAATACCTGGCGAGGGTCAACTTGGCTGGCCTTCCCATGAGCGGTGACCGGGTCGTTGCTTTCGTCGGAGCGATCGTCGTCATCGGGCTTTTCTTTGTGCTGCTGCGGTACACGTGGATTGGATTGGCTTTCAGAGCGGGCGCCCAGAACCGCATCGGCGTGCAGACGGCCGGGCTTGATATACTGCGGATCGACCAGATGGCCTTTGGCATTGGTATCGTGCTCGCGGCGGTGGCTGGTGCGTTGCTGGCGCCAGTTTTCCTCGTTTACCCCGAAAGTGGCGCGGTGGCCACCATGAAGGGCTTTGAGATCATCATTATCGGGGGGATGGGTTCGCTGCCGGGTGCGGTCGTAGGCGGACTGCTCCTCGGGCTGACGGAGAGTCTGGGGTCGGTGTTCCTCGGTTCAGCCTTGCGTAACGTATACGGTTTTATGCTGCTCATTCTTATCTTGCTGGTCAAGCCCACCGGCTTGTTCGGCGAGCGCGAGCGCCTCAGCTAGAGAGAGATCTCTATGGTTCAAGAACCCGTGCTGGGGATCATGTTGCTGGATACCCAATTCCCGCGCATTCCAGGGGATGTGGGACATCCTGATTCCTACCCCTTTCCCACTCGTTTGATGACCATTCCCGGCGCCACCACGCAGCGAGTGGTCAACGAGGCCGATCCTGCGTTGTTGGAACCGTTCATCGAGGGCGCCCGCAAGCTGGAATCGGATGGGGTTTGCGCGATCACCAGCAGTTGCGGTTTCCTCTCGCCCCTTCAGCAGAAAGTAGCGAGGGCAGTCAAGGTCCCGGTTTTTCTCTCCTCTCTTATGCAAGTCCCTTGGGTCCACGCCATGACCCAAAAGCGGGTCGCCATTCTGACCGCCAGCAAACCTAGCCTGACTCCCTTTATCCTCGAAAAGGCCGGCGCACCCGGTCACATCCCGCTGGCCATAGACGGGTTGCAGGACGTGCCAGCTTTTCAAGATTCCATTCTGAGCAACGGCGCCACGCTAGACAAGGCAGAGATCAAGAAGGACGTTGTGCATGTCGCACATGATCTGATGAGCGAATACCCCGACATCGGCGCTTTTGTGCTCGAATGCCATAACCTGGCGCCCTATGGGAGCGCCCTGGCATCTGCCACCGGCAAACCAGTTTTCGACATTGTTAGTTTCGCCCAGTGGGTCTACAACTCGATTGTAAAACGTGAATTTCCAGACCCGTAGGCAAGCTGAAGGACTGGAGATAACCTATGGAATCGATTATCCAAACGCGAAAGCTGACGCGCCGCTTTGGGGGATTGGTTGCGGTCAACGAGGTGGATTTTTCCCTGGAGCAGGGCGAAATCCGAGGGTTGATCGGCCCCAACGGTTCGGGAAAAACAACTTTCATCAACCTCATCACGGGGGTTTACGAACCTACTTCGGGTGACGTTATCTTCTACGGGCAAGAGATCACTGGTTGGAAGCCAAACGTCATCGCGAACATAGGATTGCTGCGCACCTTCCAGGTGCCGAGACTGTTCGGGAGCATGACCATCCTCGAGAATATGCTGATCCCCCGCTTTTCCGATTTCTCCCTGGGGTATCGGAAGGAATACGGCGCAGCAATCGAGAAGGCAGATGGATTGCTGGAAATGGCGGGTATCCTGCACATGCGCGACGAGCCTGCCAAAACGCTCTCTGGGGGGCAGCAGGCCCTGCTCCAGATCACTCGCTCTTTTATGGCGGAAGACCTTGCGGTGCTCATGCTGGATGAGCCATTCGCGGGGGTCAATATCGTCGTCAAAGAGACCATTATGGACATGATCACGCAAAAAGCCAGCCAGGGGCTCACCTTTCTGGTCGTCAGCCACGAAATGACCTCTATCCGGCGGTTATGCCCGCGAGTCACCGTACTGGCGGAAGGGGCTGTCATCGCCGAGGGTAGCATGGACGCGGTCGCCGCCGATGAGCACGTTATCAGTGCCTATCTAGGAGGCTAGGATGAGGCTTCAAGTAAAAAACGTCATTGCCGGTTATCAGGAGGGGGTTGATATCCTGAACGGCCTTGATCTGGTGGTCGAGCCGGGTTCCGTGACTATCATCATCGGGCCGAACGGAGCTGGCAAATCCACCCTGCTAAAGACGATCTATGGCTTTCTGAAATCTCGCCGTGGGAGCATTCACTTCGGTGAGAATGGGAATGGAGACATCACCGAGAAACAGCCCTATGAGATCAAACACCTCGGCATCAGCTACATCCCTCAGGAGTTCAACGTTTTCCCCCAGCTCACGGTCGAGGAGAACCTCAGGATGGGGGTTTGGATCTTCCGCAAGGACAAAGTGCGGGTTCGGCAGCAGCTTGAACATACCTACGAGATTTTCCCAGCACTCAAGAAGTTCCACAAAGTGCGCGCAAACACCCTGAGCGGAGGGCAAATGCGGATGCTGGCGATCGCCAAAGAGGTGATGACCGCCCCAAAGTTGATGCTGGTGGACGAGCCGTCATCGGGCCTGGCGCCCATCATTGCCGCCGAGGCCTACGATTTTCTGATGCACACTCAACGCGCCCTGGATGCCGCCGTCCTGCTCGTTGATCACAACATGGAAACCGCCATTGGCCTCGCCGATTACGTTTACATCCTGAATATGGGACGTATTCGCGAACATGGGCCAAAATCGGAATTCGACGTTGATCGTGTCCGAACCATCATCCACGAATGCTTGCTTGGCGAGTAAGGGGCAAAAGAGGAGCAAACTATGATGCGCCTGATACCTCCCAACCTGAAGTTATCCTACCTGCTCTCGGTTTTGGCTGTAGCGGGAGTAGCCATTGCGCCCTTGTGGCTGAGCGAGTACACACAGCACATTGTGATTGTCTGCATGTACTATGTGATTATGGCAGCCAGTTGGAATTTGTTGGCGGGGTACACGGGCCAGTTTTCGCTTGCCCACGCGACCTTCGCGGCACTGGGTGCATACGCGTCAGGCTTGCTGATTTACCACCTGGATGTCTCTCTGGTTGTCGGGTTTCTCGGTGCCGTGGCGGTGACGATGCTCACGGGCTTTCTGTTGGGTTTTCTGGTTCTGAAGATGCGCGGCATCTATCTGGCCGTCGCGACCTGGGCGTTCTCCGAGTCGTTTCGCCTGGTCATTGCGGCCGCATACAAATTCACACGCGGCGAGCAGGGACTTTCCGTTCCACCTCTCTTTGGCACGCTCAACCCCACGCCCTATTACTACCTGTTTTTGGTGGCGACCATTGTACTACTGCTCATCATGTACCTGGTTGTGAAATCCCCTATCGGCTCGTTTCTAAGAGCAATCAGAGACGATGAGCTGGCGGCCGCCGCCATGGGCGTGGATACAGTCAAGTGGAAACTGTTCGTGATGGTCTTTGCCAGCACTATCGCGGGCATTGCCGGGTATCTCTACGCGCACTATATTATCATCCTCTCCCCAGTGATCCTGTCCTTCAACGAAACGGGCAAAATCGTAATTATGACCGTGTTCGGGGGACTTGGGGCGTTTGCCGGGCCGTTGCTCGGTGCGCCGGCGGTTGTCTTCCTGTCCGAACTCATGCGTGACTTTGGGGCACTGAATATGGTGTTCTATTCGCTCGCCGTGATTATCATCATGCGAGTGTACCGTGAGGGACTGGTCAGCCTGATCCGCAAGGTGGTTGCTCTGGTCTTTGGCAGACAGAAACCACAAGAGGCTCAAGCTACATGAAGAGGAGTATCATGCAACTTGACGGCGGCCAGCTCGTGGTGGAAATGCTCAAGGCCTACGGGGTCCAGCACGTATTTGGGGTCCCCGGCGATACGGGGTTGGCATTCTACAACGCCCTGGAACAGGCGCAAACAGAGGGACTGATCAGGCACGTGCTGGCCCGGGATGAACGGTCAGCGGCCTACATGGCCGACGTGTACGCGCGTGTGAGCTCTCGTCCAGGTATCTGCGAAGGGCCCAGTGGGGCTGGTGCAACCTATCTGGCCTCGGGCCTGGCCGAAGCCCACGCTTCATCTATTCCTGTCATTGCCCTGACGTCCGACACCCCTCTGCACCAGGAGGACTGCAACGTCCTTACCGCCCTGGACCAACCTGCCCTATTTGCCCCCATCACCAAATGGCGCAGCCTGGTCAAACAGGCGGCACGCATCCCCGCAGTCATGCGCCAGGCGTTTCGCGTTGCCACTAGCGGGCGCCCAGGGGCGGTGCAACTGACACTGCCTATGGACGTCCTTTCAGAGAGAGTGGATGTTCCCTCCCTGTACGCCGAAGAGGCCTGCCGGTTCTTCCCCGCGTACCGTACTCGTCCTGACGTAGAAGCTACTGAGCAGGCGGCCGACTCACTACTGCAAGCCAGACGGCCGGTCATCGTCGCTGGGGGCGGTGTGATCATATCCGGGGCGTGGGCCGAGCTGACAGCTCTGGCCGAGGCAGTGGGAGCCCCGGTGGGGACCTCCATCTGTGGTAAGGGCGCCATCGCCGAGGATCATCCTCTCAGCTTGGGAGTGGTGGGCAGCAATGGCCGGAGACCATATGCCAACGCTGTCCTTGATGAGGCCGATCTGATCCTCTATGTTGGCTGCAAAACCGACTCTGTGACAACAGTGGGATGGACCCTGCCGCACCCCACGACAGAGCGGACCCTCCTCCATCTGGACGTAGATCCCACCGAAATCGGCCGCAACTACCGCACAGCCGTCGGTCTTGTGGGAGACGCCAGGCTGGGCTTGAGCGACCTCCTTCAGGCGGTCCGCCGCCGCGGCCAAGCGCCAAGCCCCAATCCCTTACAGGGACTGGAAGAAGCGATTTCATCCTTTTGGGCAGACTTTGAGGCCAAGGCGTTGATGAACAACAAGCCCATCAAGCCCCAGCGGGTGTTCCAGGCGCTCGCCCAGCTCCTGCCACGCGACAGCATCATCGTCGCCGACGCGGGCACCCCTACCCCGTTTGCCGCTGCCTACCTGGAATCGGCTGCTGGTCGCCACGTGATCATCCCCAGGGGCCACGGCGGGCTGGGGTACGCGATTCCCGGCGTACTGGGGGCCAAGCTGGCCCGACCAGAGGTGACCGTTGTGGGACTGATCGGCGACGGGAGCTTTGGTATGTGCGCCGGCGAGCTTGAAACTGTAGCCCGGCTGGGCCTCCCAGTCACCATCATCCAACTCAACAATGCTTGCTTCGGGTGGATCAAGGTCAGCCAGGAGCTGCTCTACGACGGTCGCCACTTTGGTGTGGACTTTGGCGCGGACACCGACCACGCCGGCATTGCCCGCGGGTTTGGCCTGAAAGGCCTGCGCGTTGAGGAACCATCGCAAGTGGAACAGGTCCTGCGCGAAGCGCTGGGCGCCGACCAAGCTACGTTCATCGATATAATCACGGAATGCGAGACCGGTGAACTGCCACCGGTGGAGAAGTTTTATCGAGCGAGCCAGAAGAAACAGGGACATCGATAGCTGAATCAATTCAGTTTCCCACGTCTCATAATTCACGTAGCATACCATTGGTGCTTAGCAATCAGTGACACCGCGGACACATCCCCTCGTTCCAGAAGCAAGTCTGATCGCGGGACAGGACCCGGACCGGCAGCGGCCGCCTGGCAGAATATCCAACGGGCACAGGTTGTCAGATCCCCACCACAAGCCCGCGACAATCATCAGCGTTTCTCTTATGGACCATATAGAGTGTGATACACATTTTTGCTGAGACCAAGGGCTAAGAGCACGTAAAGTCGCCACCAGCACGAAGCGGGCCTAGCAGGCCCGCCACGAATAGGTCATGAGGATGGAAGGGCAAGGAATAGTCAGCAGATGCGCAGTCAGCAGATGCGCGGCAGTTGCTCGCCGCTGAGCACGTCCACAACGCGCGTCCCCCCGATTCGGCTTCGCATGAACACCTTGCCGGGATGATCCTCGACAACCTCTCCGATGATGGCTGCTTCCTGACCCAGGGGATGGTCGCGCATCGCGGCCAAAACGCTGTCGGCCGCTTCCCTGTCCACAATAACCAGGCACTTGCCCTCGTTGGCGACGTACAGCGGGTCCAACCCCAGGATTTCACAAGCCCCGCGTACTTCCTCCCAGAGAGGGATTCGTACCTCCTCCAACCAGACTCCGGCCTGAGCCTGGACAGCGATTTCGTTCAGAGCACTGGCCACACCGCCCCGGGTCGGATCACGCAGTACGTGCACCTGGTCACCGGCCACTTCCAGAATAGAGGTCACCAGGTCGTGCAGGGCGGCCGAGTCGCTTTCCAGGGCTGTCTCAAACTCTAATCCCTCTCGCACTGACATGATGGCCATACCGTGGACGGCAATCGCGCCATTGATCAGCACCACGTCGCCGGGACGGGCGCGGCGTGGCGAGATGTGTACGCCGGGCGGGATAAGCCCCAGGCCCGTGGTGTTGATGAATACCCCATCCCCTTTTCCGCGATCCACGACTTTGGTGTCGCCGGTCACAATAGACACCCCGGCAGCCCGAACTGCCTCTTGCATAGACCGGACCACCCGCCACAAGTCTTCCATAGGCAGACCCTCTTCCAGGATAAGGCCCGTCGAAAGGCCTAAGGGTCGCGCACCGCACATAGCCAGATCGTTGAGGGTACCGTGCACAGCCAGCGAACCGATGTCACCGCCTGGAAAGAAGAGGGGGCTGATTACAAAAGAATCGGTGGAGAACGCCAGTCGCGAACCTTCAACTTCCAAGATAGCTCCATCGTGGAGCATCTCCAGTGTCGGATTGTCGAAGGCCGGTAGAAACATGCGGTCGATAAGCATTTGCGTCAGCCGCCCGCCGCCACCATGGGCCAGCAACACAGTGGGATAGTCGTTGATGGGGATGGGACATTGAAGGCTGAAATCTTCCGGGGGTTCCTGATTCATGAGGTTATTTTCTCCCGTACTGGTAGTAAGCGGCGCACGCCCCCTCGGCCGAGACCATAGGCGCGCCCAGGGGATGTTCCGGAGTGCAGTGGGTGCCGAAGGCGCTACACTGGTGGGGTTTCTTTAACCCCTGTAGAATCTCACCCGCAATGCATAGAGACGACTCTTGGACCGCGAGGCTACCTACGTCAAAACGCCCCTCGGCGTCGAAAGCGGCAAGCTCTGGTCGCAAGCAGTATCCACTGCCAGGGATGAGGCCAATGCCTCGCCACTGGCGGTCGCACACCTGGAAGACCTGCCTGACCAGTTCCTGAGCAGCCAGGTTCCCCTCTCGGGTGACGGAGCGGGTATACTGGTTCTCCACTTCGCGACGACCGTCTTCCAACGCTTCGAGCGTCATATAAATACCCTGGAGTAGATCCAGTGGCTCGAAGCCCGTGACCACAATTGGCACCCCATACTTCTCGGCGATGGGTTCATACTCCCAATAGCCCATCACCGTGCATACGTGTCCGGCCGCCAGAAAGCCTTGCACCTTGTTGGCCGGTGAGCCCAGGATAGCTTCAATTGCGGGGGGCACCAACACGTGAGAACACAGAATAGAGAAGTTCGCCAGGTCCAACTGCTTGGCCTGCCACACGGCCATCGCATTGCCTGGCGCGGTCGTCTCAAATCCGACGGCGAAGAAGACCACCTGGCGGTCTGGGTGCTTTTGAGCCAACTTGACCGCATCCAGAGGGGAATATACGATGCGTACGTCGCCGCCCTGCGCCTTGACGCTGAGCAAGTCAGCCTTGGAGCCGGGAACGCGCAACATATCTCCAAAGGAGGTGAAAATGACCTCCGGGCGCCGGGCAATGGCTATCGCCTTGTCGATCAGTTCCAGGGGGGTGACACACACCGGGCAGCCCGGACCGTGGATCAGGGTTAATTCCGGCGGCAGCATCTGGTCAATCCCTGACTTGATGAGGGTGTGGGTCTGGCCACCGCAGATTTCCATGATCGTCCAGGGCTGAGTAATTGACTGGTGAATGGCCTGGATAAACTTTTGGGCGTCGGCCTCGTTGCGGTACTCGTCTATAAAGCGCATCCTGGACTCCAAAACGTGAAGCGTAATTCGTAAAACGTGATACGTGATGCGTGATGCGTGAAACGCGACGGTTACGCATCACGCATCACGCATCACGTTTATGCCTTACGCCGCGTATTACTTACTCCACTTCGCGAGCTTCTAACTCGGCTAACTTTTCCATCTCCTTCAACATCTCAAAGACTTCCATGGCTTCTTCTTCGTCGATCATGTTTAGGGCAAAGCCGGCGTGGACGATAACATAGTCACCCACTCCTGCCTCGGGCACGTAGGCCAGACAGATTTCCTTAATAATACCCCCAAAGCTAACCTTGGCCATCGTCATCCCCAGAGGACTTTCCTCGATAATCTCAACTATTTTTCCTGGCACGCCTAGACACATTCTTGGACCTCCATACTTATAGGTTCGCACACTACGCTTCGCGTTCCAGTCGCGCTGCCGCGACGGCCACCTGTCCCAGGCTGATGCCGCCGTCGTTAGGGGGCACCTGGCGGTGGAGCAATACTTCGAAACCCGCCTCGCTCAGTCGCCGGGTCGCTCGCTCCGTCAACAAGCGGTTCTGGAAACAGCCGCCCGTCAGCGCCACCCGCCGTTCCCCCACAGCCTGAGCCACAGCCAGGATAGCTTCTACCAGAGCGTTGTGGAAGCGCCCCGCAATGATACCAGGCTTGATCCCCCGCTGCAAATCCTCCAGAACCCCCTCTACCAGGGGGCCCCAATCCAGGACGAAGGACGAAGGACGAAGGGCAGATGACGATTGGTGGCTTCGATCAACAGGTTTCTGTCCTTCGTCCTTCGTCCTTCGTCCTTCGTCCTTCGTCCTGGTAACCGGGAGCGGATAGGCCCCCTCTTCCGTTGGGTCGGCAAGGAACTCCAAGGCCATGGCCGCCTGGCCCTCGAAGGTCACCTGCTGGTGCAAGTCGAGCAGGGCGGCGACGGCATCAAACAGCCGCCCGGCGCTGGTGGTGACCGGCGCGTTGAGGCCCCGTTCCAGCATTTGAACCAACACGCGCCGCTCAATGGGACGTAACGCTTTCACCGGTGCCAAGTCCGTCCGGTCCAGAGCTGCATCGCCATACAGCTCCCACAGGATGGCCAGGGCTATGCGACGGGGCTCCTTGACGGCAGCGTCCCCACCGGGCAACCGGAAGGAGCGCAAGTGGGCGACACGCGTGAAGTCGGCCGCGTCCCCGAGCAAAAATTCACCGCCCCACACCGTACCGTCGATCCCATAACCGGTGCCGTCCCAGGTCACGCCCAGGGCCGATCCCTCCACGCCATTTTCGGCCAGACAGCTAGCCAGGTGAGCGTGGTGATGCTGGACGGCGATCAGCGTGCAGGGGGGCAAGGGGGCAGGGGAGCGGGGGAGATCGTCCTTGCTCCCTTGCTCCCCTGCCCCCTTGCTCCTCTGCTCGGTTGCCCAGCGGGTGGACAGGTAATCAGGATGCATATCATGAGCGATGGCGACGGGTGTGGCTTCGTAAAGACGCAGGAAATCGGCAATGACCCGCTCAAAAGCATTCATAGCTTCGGCCGTCTCCAGATCGCCGATGTGCTGGCTGATGAAGACCTGGCGATCCACACTGAGAGCTACCGTGTTCTTGAGATGCGCACCCACGGCCAGGATGGTCGGCGCCGGATGCGGCAGCAGAATCGGTAGCGGGGCATAGCCTCGCGCCCGGCGCAACAGCCGCGCTTCTCCCTCTATTACCCAGGCCACGCTGTCGTCCACGTGCCGGGCGATGGGCCGGTCGTGAACCAAGAAGAGGTCGGCGATGTGCCCCAGGCGTTGGACAGCTTCATGCTCGTCGGTGCAAATAGGTTCGTCACTCAGGTTGCCGCTGGTGGCGATCACCGGGAAGTCCAACTCTCGCAGCAGCAAGTGATGCAAGGGCGTGTACGGGAGCATCACCCCCAGCGTGGGGTTGCCGGGGGCCACGTTTTCGGCCACAGGAATCCTGTCCCGGCGTCGCAACAACACGATAGGCGACTCCGGCGAGCTAAGCAATTCTTCGGCCTGGGAAGAAATGTCACACAAAGCCTTTGCCTGATCCAGGTCACGGACCACCAGCGCGAAGGGCTTGTCGCGCCGGGGCTTGCGTTGGCGCAGTCGCTCGATGGCCTCGGCATTACGCGCATCCACCATCAAGTGGAAGCCCCCCAGACCTTTTAGGGCAACAATCTGGCCGACGCCCAGTGCATCGGCGGCGTGATGCAGTGCCTCGTCTCCTTCGGTCCGGGATTCGCCGGCGGGCGTCCACAGGGCCAGGCGCGGTCCACAGACGGAGCAGGCGTTGGGTTGAGCGTGAAAGCGCCGGTCGAGCGGGTTCTCGTACTCGGACTGGCATTCCGGGCACATGATAAACTGGCGCATAGTGGTGTTGGGCCGGTCGTAAGGTAAGGCCTGGATGATGGTGAAGCGGGGACCGCAATTGGTGCAATTGGTGAAAGGGTAGCCGTGACGGCGCTCGGCCGGGTCTAGAACCTCGGCCAGGCAGTCGTCGCAGGTGGCGATATCGGGCAGCACCAGGACAGTCTTCGCGCCGTGATCGTCGCTATGCCGGATCTCAAAACCCTCGTAGCCGGTAGGCTCGAGCCAGGCTGATTCTAAGCTGTGGATGATGGCGCGCGGGGGCTTATCTGCTGGTAATCGTTCCAGAAAGCGAGCCAGTTCCGATTGGGGGCCTTCGACCTCGATGAAGACGCCACGTGTGTCGTTGATGACCCAGCCGGTGAGCGCATGTTCGGTGGCTAATCGATACACAAACGGACGGAAGCCGACTCCCTGGACGGCGCCGTGGATTTCTACTCTTAATCGTTGAATATCAGACACAGTTGTACCTAACGCAAGATCCTCCTGATTCTGTGTCTCCCAGCCTCGATAACCACAAAAGCCGTCATCAACTCATCTTCTGAATAAATCTTCAAAACTCTTTCGATTTCTTCGTGCACTACGCGCTGGGTTGAGGGTAAGATGCGAAGGTTATACTATCGCCGGATGAGTGCGTCAATGCAGATGCGAAAGCAGCCACGCTACCCAGTCTTCTATCCCATCACCCGTTCGGCAGGAGACGACAAAGAGAGGGACATCCGGGTTGAGCATCTCCAGGCCACGCCGGAAGTAGTCGACGTCGAATTCAAAAACTTCCAGCAAATCAGCCTTGTTGAGCACCACCACGTCCGCCTTGGCGAACATAGCCGGATACTTATAAGGCTTATCGTGGCCCTCCGGCGCGCTGGCCACCACCACGCCCAGGTCCGCACCCAGCGCGAAGTCGGCGGGACACACCAAGTTCCCCACGTTTTCAATGAAGAGCAGATCCATTTCATCCAGGGGCAAGTTGGGTAAAGCAGTGCGGACCATAGGAGCATCCAGGTGACAACTGCCCCCGGTGTTGATTTGCACCACCGGGATGCCTCGGGCTGCGATGGTGTCGGCGTCAATGGTCGAAGCCAAATCCCCTTCGATGACACCCGGGCTTACCTCTTGGGGCAACCGGTCCGCTGTGGACAGGATGAGACTGGTCTTGCCAGCGCCCGGTGATGCCATCAGATTCAGCACGAGTACACCAGTGGCATCAAACGCAGCCCGGTTATCAGCCGCCACCTGATCGTTCGCGCTCAGAATCTCCTTCACTACTGGAATCTTCATCTTCTACCTCGATACTTTCAACGAAAAACTCTCTGCCGCCTGAGACGTGCAACCGGATACCTTCGCAGACTGGGCATACAGCCATAAGAGGCACTTCGACCGGGAATTGGTGACCGCAATCTCCACAGGTGGCGCTGGCCGGTTCACGACGGAAGCGGAGGACAGCTCCCTCGGCGATGGTGTCCTTGCTCAGGATGTCGAAATAGAACTGGACGGAGTCGTCTAAGATGCCAGCCAGTTGGCCGATAACCAGGTCAATGGCGGTGATACGCCGGGCGCCGTTTTGCTGGGCCGCTTCCAGTGCAACGTTTAATATGCCCTGAGTCGCAGGGAGTTCGTGCATGTTTCGTAGCCTGTCCTCTGATTCAGAACTGGCCATCTAAAGTTTCACATTATCGAGTTCTTGTACCACGCCTGCTATTGGTTGTCAAATCGGATTGCTACACTCACTTTATAATGCCAGAGGCCCAGCCCGATTTCCCCTCGTGGACTGGACCTCTACTGACGAAGATAGGTGATCTTCATTTGCACCGTTGGGCGCGGAAAGATCACCCTCCTCCAATGTATCTCTCAAGTTGCTCTATCATGAGCTCCTGTTGAGAGATGATGGTCTTGACCACATCCCCGATGGATATGATTCCTATGAGCTGGTTGTCTTCGAGTACCGGGAGATGTCGGATGTGCTTATCAGTCATCAGGGCCATACACTCTTGGATGGTTTGTTCGGGACGTACATAAATCACTCTCCGGGTCATTATCTCCCTGACGGGGGTGCCCATGGATGACTTTTCTTTCAGGATCACCTTCCGCGCGTAATCTCGTTCGGAGATGATACCAATCACGCCCTCTCCCTCCAGCACCAGCAAGGCACCTACTTCTTTGTCGGCCATCAGCTTGAGCGCGTCGTACACCGAGGCGTCCGGTGCGATGTGCCAAACGTCGTGCCCTTTGGCACGCAAAAGTTGTCTGACGGTTATCATAGCTCACCCCCCTATTGAGTTTTCAACAAGTTAGACGCACAACAACATAGGATATATAGGATGGTTCAGAAATAGGGTAACACTTTCTCAGCCGGACGAATGACGAATGACGAAGAGATCTGGGCCAATAATTGGCCCTTCGTCTTTCGTCCTTCGTCTGCAATTGTTACCCTAATTTCAGGGACATCTGAACCATGCCGGATATATGATTAAGAAAAGGCAGACTCCATTCCCACACAACGGCTGCTCGTTGCCCGATTTCCGAAGTTATCTCGTGGCATTACCAAGGAATGGGTTAATCTGACAGAAAACAGGTATTAGAGGAATTTGATCTTTATTGTAACACAGCTCGGTCTGCCTGGCAAGAAGAACACGATTCAGGGCAATCACATTGACTTCCCCCGGGTTATTTATCTATCCAGCCCGCGCATCTTGATAGGGTCCTCTTGCGGTTCACACTCGCCGCAGAAGAGAGTGTTGGCAATGACCAGCGCCCGGTACTCGCCGCCCTGGGCCGTGTACAGATCGGTGATATAGGGCATCGTCTGGGCGTGATCACGGCAAACGGCACGCCCGCAAAATCGGCATACCCCGTGAGCTGGTCGGTCACAGTGCCAGCAGTTCATATGAGTCCTCCATTCTAACGGTAGTCAGTAGACAGTAGTCAGTAGACAGTAGACGGTAGACGGGGAAGCAGATGAGAATCTACTATCTGCTGATTACTGGCTACCCCCCATACCATGCCTGAAATATGGCACAGTTCCAACAGGTGTAGGCTGATTATTGTCTACTGTCTACTGTCTACCGTCTACTGACTACTGACTACTAGTTTCCGCCGTGTGTCAAGGGTGCGTCCGCTGGAGATTTGCTCCACGTAATGCGTCATTTGCCGACTGGAGGCAACCAATTCGTCGAAGGTCGGCTCGTCGAGGGCCAACAACTCCACCGGTGTCTCAGCCCGGCAAGTTGCAGCATAAGGTTGGTCGGTATACAGTGCTGTCTCGCCAAAGTGCTCGCCGCGTCCCAGATGGGCAATGACCTTCTCCTCGCCGGTTTCGTGGCGCACGCTAACGGCCACCTGCCCCACAGTAATAACGTAAAAATCGCGGCGCGGCTCCCCTTGCCTGACGACGACTTCCCCGGCATCTACGCACACCTGTCTCATACATCCCGCCAGGACGCCAATTTGCTGTGGGCTAAGAGCGGCAAATATCGGCATCCGGCTCAGCAGTTGAGCCGTCGAGAGAGCGCCGGCTACGCGCGTGTCTATCTCTACACCTGCCTGGCACAGGCGCGCTGCCCCGGATTGAGAAATGGTCAGGATCTCACTATCAACTGAGGCTCGATAAGTCGCCACGTGGATCGCCTGGCCGGTGAACACTTCCATGCCGAAGGTGGCTCCCCGTCGCAGTTCGCCAACCATCTGCTCTAGCCCGCTGCCTGGATCGGGTTGCCATACCTCAACCTCACCTGACTGAATCAGCACAAAATGGCGAATTGGCATTTCTCGGCGAGCCAGGGTGCGTCCGGCTGGCACTTTCTTATGTTCCAATGCCGTCTGGAGAAGATAGAAATCACGGTTGCCCAGTCCGGCGAAGAAGGGTACCCCCCGTAAGAGCCGGTCGCGTTCGCTTCGCGCTGAGACAAACCGGTCTGCGATGGTCCCGCCCCACGGGGTGCCGGCCAGCACGTAACGCCCCAGTGCCTCTCGCTCGGGCCATGGCAGGCTGTCGTAAGCTGCCTGCGTCATACGTGCCGTAAAGGCACTGCCGGCCCAATCGTCAACCAGATCTACTGTCCGCGCCAGCACCTCACGATAGCGATCCGCCTGTGCGAGGATACTCATTTGATTCAAATCAAGTTCGTCGCGCACCCGACCAGCATCGATCTCCACATCCCAATTGGCAGTGATGGACATGATATCCAACTCGTCGTCAACGGTTTGGGCCCGTCGCGTACCAAACGTGATGCGGAAGCCCTCAAACAGCGTTTCGAAAAAACGCGTAAAAGCCGCGCGCAGTCTTTCCTCTTCCGAAAATACAAGGCTGTGACTCCAATGGAGCTGCGGAAAGCGCAACCGTTCCCCAACCGTCGCGTAGGTCAGGCCGCCAATTCCCCAAAGCGCGGCCACCGCCAGCCCGAGCCAAGCATCAGCTAATGTTTCTATCGACCAGCCCGGAGCTGTGCGGACTATATTCAACACACCCAACACCCCCGCGCCCAGCACCAGCACGATCCAGGGTGTAAAGAAACGTGTCCCCGCATAGGCCGCCAACGTGGGTATGATGAGGGCCAGGAAGACCAGGGTGAAATAGGCTGCAGCGCCAGAGGGAATCGCTTTGATCAATGGCAGGCCAGCAGTCCAGCGGGCGACGGGCAAGACGACTACAAAGCCCAGCGCTAACAGTCCAACGACGGCCAGCCGCTCCCAGGTTGGCCCACGCCACAAATCTACTCCGATCAGCGACCGAACCCCAGCTATCAACAAGCTGACGGTGACCAGTTGCCCAACGAGCGTAGTTGCATCTCCGATCGGACCACCCAGAGGCCCAGATGCTGAAACGAGATACAATCCGCGCAGGACTGACGCAATTAACAGCAAACTGGCTGCCAGGACCAACCCCCAAAAGGTTGCCTGGAATTCGGCACCCGCGTATTGCCGCGCGGTGACGACCAATGTCCAGACGGCCAGGCCGGCCAGGAGTACGGAGCCTATCGTCAACACCGCCTGGCGTGCTGTAGCGTTGAACAGGACCGGCGTAAACAGCGCCAGTGCTACCCCAATGATCACCAGCAGCGCCACATTGGTTTCTCGCTCGAAGAAATGACGACGTTCCAGCCAGTCGGCCAGCCGCCGGCCGGCATTCCACAGCGTCGCACCAATGGCCAGAGTCGCTGGCACGATCACCAACGTCACCAGCAAGGCGACCAGGGATTTGAAGATCAAGGCCGGGTCTTTGTTCCATAAGTCCAGCAGGACTTCCGAGATGCGTGTCTGCCAAAAGTATAACGCCAGCCACAGTGCGTAGACCGTGTAGATTGCTGCCAATATGCCGAAGACGGTGAAGATAATTTCATCTCGGCTAAAAGTCGCCATAGCCTGTGTCTCCGCCTCGCTCCGGGCAACCGGTGTATCAACCTGGGTACCACGCAGTCTTGAACGGAGCAAAGCAGAAATCTTGGCTGGCAATTCCTCCCGAATGAAAGCAAACGAGCGCTGGCGTAACATAGGGATGCCCAACCAATCGCTCAAGATGAAATAGCCGTCTAACTCCAGTAGAGGATTCAGGTTGATGAAGACACTGAAATAGCCCAGGAAGGCTGCTCTGAAGAGCAACGTTCCCACCAAACTGGCGGAGTCCCCTATCCACAGGGCCAACAGACTGAACAGCCCAGCTCCGATCAAATCCGCATGGATTCCGGCCCACGTCACAGCAATACGCCGTCCCTTGGGTTCCAGCCAGATGTCTACCGTGTCGACAAAGAAAGCGGGCATGCCGTAATATATCATAAATCCCCCGCGCCGCACCTCACGGCCAAAGTGCTTGGTGGCCAGCGCGTGAGCCATCTCGTGAAAGAAGATCATCACCAGGTTAATGAGCAACAGTGACAGCAGGCTGGCGACGTAGCCCGACAGCGAGTAATCAGCCGGAGCCAGGATGGTGTAAGTTGACCGGTTCAATAACAGCACAAAGGCGGCGATTCCAATCAAAGCCAGCAAGGTCAGTAGCCCCAATACAGGCTTAAAAAAGAAAAGTCGCCCGCCCAGACGATGGGCCAGCGTTACATACCGGTCAATGTCTTGTAGGTAAAATTCCTGCTCCACGAACGCATTGGCCAACCGTTGCCAACGATGGGACCAATCCCGCTCGGCCAATTGTTGTCTTGCCTGTTGGTACACGCCGACTGGTTTCTCGGTCAGAAAACCTCCGGCCTGTAGCTCGTCCACCAGTGACATAACCCGACCAAAGGCAAACGACTTGTAGCGCTGGAAGTAGGCAATTACCAGGTCCTTGACGGTGCGCGAACCGTCCATCAACTCCCAGAGGGCGTAGTCCGCCTCACTTAGTCTCAGGTAGGTTCCGAGGGTGGGATCTTTGAGCACATAGTATGTGGTGCCGTCCTCAACCAGCCGGCGCACCACAATTTCCGGCGCTGACTGGGGGCGGTAATTGGCTTTGTCCACCTGGGCACGCGCCCAGGTCCACAAGTTGTAGTGCTGTCGGGGTAGGAGTCTCTCATTACCGGTTGGTTGGGTCATCGAACTTCGTCCCTAGTCCTAAGTCATACATTAACCTTATCACTCATTTTACAATAAGTTATTGAAGAATGGGAAATTGACATTCAGGAGATACATTATGTCTAAATAAGCGATAACCTCTAGACAGAACCATCTCAACGCGCCCCACACCTTAGGTGTAGCGATGGTCCCAATTGTTACGCGATCTCAACGTTTCAAAATTTCGGTAACTTCTGTTATAATTTACACAAGATACTCTTGCCAGGCACAGAGGTGATCGTTTTGTCGACCCAATCTGACCTTGTACAAGCTGTGACCGCATTCGTGCCTGCCCATGTAGTATGGGGCATCGTCACCGGTCGTCCCCCGAAGCCGGGTGATGTATCCGTCTCAGAGGGAGCGGTCATATTCGCCGACGTAGCTGGTTTTACCCCAATGGCCGAACGGCTGGCGCGCATTATGCGAGGCCAGGTCCATCAAGCCGAGGCGCCTGGCGCGGAGGAGCTCAGCCGCATCATCAACGGGGCGTTTTCGGCCATGATAGCCGTCACCCACCAATACGGCGGGGTGATCACCCGGTTTAGCGGCGACGCACTAACTGCCTATTTCGAACGCCCGCGTGACTTCACCCCGTCCGACTTAGTGGCCAGCACCCTCGCCTGTGCACACGCTATGCAGAAAGCTATCGCGCCCTTCGCCCAGGTCCAAGTTGAGAGCGAGGTTTTCTCAGTCAGCATAAAAATCGGAATTGGCTATGGACCGGCCATGTTTCTGACGATCGGGGATGAAGAGAGTGCTATGGAGTGGGTGTTGGCCGGGCGCGCTCTTGAGACCGCGACCGCCGCTGAAACACACGCAACGCGCGAGCAGGTGGTGCTCGCCCCGAGTGCCTGGTCATTGCTATCCGATGAGTTTAGCCACCAGGCAGAAATTTCCCAGGGTACAGATCCTGAGTTCCGCGTGATGCGGCCTCCCAAACACGACGTTCCCCTGCTGCCCCCATGTAGTGATCCTCTGGCCGGGCTGGATGAGACAACGAGGGAGCGTGTATTGCGTGACCTGGCGCCTTATTTGCCCCCACCCATCTACGAGAGGGTATTGCTGGCCCAGGGCGACCTGCCCGGCGACTACCGACGCATCACCAACTTGTTTGTCTTATTCGATGGCTTGGACTTCGACTGCACCGACACCGGGCATAGAGCGCAGGCTTACTATCGCTGGGCACATGCTATCGTAGACCGCTACGGAGGCCAATTGATTCGGACGTTGGTTGACGATAAGGGAACCAGCTTGCACATCCTATTTGGGGCACCCGACAAACATGCCGACGACCCGGCACGCGGGTTACGCTGTGCCCTGGCCCTGCAACATGATCCAGACCGACCGCCGTTTATCTCCCGGCAGCGCATCGGCGTAGCCTCTGGCAACGTCTTTGCGGGTACCATTGGTTCGCCAATGCGCCAAGAGTACACCGTCGTCGGCGACGAGGTGAACCTGTCGGCCCGTCTCACGACGGCCTGCTCGCCAGGGGAAGTGCTGGTGGACATTTATACCCGTGATCGCACCGCTCAGGGTTTTGAATTTGAGGCCCAGCCACCTATGCAGCTAAAGGGCAAGTCACAGCCGGTAATTGCTCATCGTTTGTTGGGTGAGCGTCCGAATGAGACCGGTCTGGTCGCCCGCTACCTGACAAGCCGCTGGCGAATTGTGGGCCGTGATACCGAGGTGTCTGCTTTGAGACAGGCCGCCGACCGGGCCTTGGCCGGTGACGGCCAGATCATCGCACTTGAAGGACGGGCCGGGGTGGGCAAGACACGGCTGGTGGAAGAAGTGGTACGGCATTGGATAACGGGCGGCGGCGACGGCTTTGTGGGCCAAGCCCTCTCTCATGGCTCCAACTCGCCTTACCACCCGTGGGCCAACTTCTGGCACGCCTTCTTCGGTTTCAGCGAAGTCGATAGTACCGAGCGTCGCTGGCAGAAAGTAGAACACGCAATCGCCGAAGAGGCACCAGAGTTGGGTTCTTGGATCGGAATATTGGCCTCTGTGCTGGGGTTGCCTCCCCTGGAAACGACTCTACCTTCCAGTCTCGATGCCGCTGACCGACGCCGCAAGCTGTTCGAAGTTACGCTCAAGTTACTGACGGCGCGTGCACGCCGTCAGCCGTTACTGCTCCTCTTTGAAGATTTGCATTGGGCCGATCGACCGTCGCTGGAACTCATCAATTACGTCGGCGAAAATATTTCCCAAATTCCCCTGTTGCTGTGTCTCTGCTTTCGTCCACATGAGGACATTGAGCTGGACATACTCACCTCGATGGGATGTACCTGGCGCATCTTGGACGAACTTCAGCCCAATCAGAGCGCCGAACTGGTGCGTGCCATTCTGGGTGAAGTGGACTTGCCCTCCACCTTGGAGCGAGAAATCTACGACAAGACTCAGGGCAACCCGCTTTACGTGGAAGAAATCCTCAACAGCTTCGTCGCCAGTGGAATCCTGGTTCCAGAGAACGGTCATTACCGTCTGTCGGGTAGCCCCGGCGATATCACCATCCCCGACACGCTACAGGATCTACTAATGGCTCGCATAGATCGGCTGGAGGCCCCTAGCCGGGACCTGGTTCAGGTCGCATCGGTCATTGATCGCCGCTTTCCTTATGCTGTCCTACACGGCATTTATCCTTACCCCATGTCTGAACTGGAAATTCAGGTGCGCCTCAACGAGCTGGTCCGTCCCTACGATTTGACCCGCCTGGAGCAGCCTGAGCCCGATTTGGTATACCTCTTCAAACACGCTCTCACCCGTGACGTGGCCTACACCAGCTTACCTTTCGCCCGTCGTCGTGAACTGCATCAACGCGTGGGGGACTTCATCGAAGCCTCTTACGCCGATCACCTGGAAGAGCATTACGGCACCCTGGCCTATCACTTTGACCAGAGCAGACAATGGGAACGAGCGCTCACCTACGCCTTGCTGGCCGGGTTGCAGGCTCAGGAGGTTTATGCCAACGACGAGGCGCTACGCTACTATCAGCGGGTAGAAGGCTACCTGGCGTACTTGCCAATCGAGGCCCATTGGGTCAGCGCACTGCGTATGCTCCTCAAGCGGAGTGTCCTGCACCGTCTGAATGGAGATTACGAATTGGCTGAAGCTGACTTGACCCGTGCGCTTGATTTAGCTCAGACCTATGAAGATACCTGGGCCGAGGCTGAGGCTTATTGTTTGCTGGCCGACTTGCGTCATTATGAAATGCGCAATGAGGAATCGCTAGTAGCTGCCCGCCAGGCCCAGAGCATCGCCCTGGCTCATAACCACGTAGCCGAGCTGAACACTGCACTGGTTCAATTAGGCATTGCCTATCAAATGATAGGGGAAATTGAGCGCTCGATGGAGTTTCTACACCAGGCCCACGATCTGGCAGATGAGCGCGGCGATCAGTTAATGCTTGCCCGGGCGCTGAACACCATGGGCGTCGCCTGGTGGCTCTATCAGGGGGAGCTGGATCAGGCACTAGATGGCTTTCAGCGAGTGCTTGAGATTCGGCGCGAGGCGGGCGCTAAGGACCGCGAAGCAGAATGTCTGGCTAACCTCGCCAATGTACAATTTCGGCGTGGGGATTTTGACGCGGCTCTGGAGACCAGTGAGGCTGCCTTGCGTGTAGGACGCGCCGCTGGTTGGCACTATGGCATCAGCTACGTCCAGCTTGACCAGGCCGATGTCTATTGCTACCTGGGTGATTACCAGACAGGTCGGAAGCTCATCGACGAGGCGGAGAGTAACCTGGTCACGGGCGATGAATTGGGCCAGGCCTATGTTCAGCTTTGGCTGGGACGCAACATCCACTACGACTTGGGTCACGACAACCTGGCCGTGCCAGTGCTGAAAGAAAGCTTGCGTTTCATGCGGGATTATGATCACTACGAGGAGATGATCCGGGCTTTGACCGCGCTAGGAGGGTGTTACCTTCGTCAAGGTAACCTGGCCCAGGCTCGGGCTTGCCTGGAGGAGGCCTACGAACTGAGCCTGACCCAACACTTTCCCTGGCAGCGTTCGGAGATTAGTTATCGGTTGGGGGCGGTGGCCTTGGAGAGGGAGCGAGTCGACGAGGCAGAGCACTGGGCACAGCGTGCTCAGGCAACCGTTAACGAGGGGAGCGCCCCGGATTGGTTGGGCCCCGTTCATGTCCTATTGGCCCGCATTCTCCGGCTGCGCAGCGTGTCTACCGAGCAGGCAGTTTCCCTTTACCAACAGGCAATATCGCTGACCGAGGCGCGCTGCCGTGGTGTGGAGCGTGCCTGGGTTCTGTACGAGGCGGGTGACTATATGGCTGCTCAGGCTGAGGGTGACGCTCGCGCTCAGCTCCGGGCTATCGCTCGCCAGTCTGAAGAGTGGCTAAGCGCGCGAGGTATCCTAGAATATAGTGAGTAGGGCATCCCACAGCGGTGGCCCTAAGATGAGAAGACCGACAATGACAGCGGTTATGGCCGTCAGCAGCACAGCTCCCGCTGCCACGTCTTTGGCGATCTTGGCCAGAGGGTGGAACTCCGCCGTCGCCAGGTCCACAGCCGCCTCAGCCACCGTGTTGAACGACTCGGCAGCCAACACCAAGCCGATGGTAAGGACGATAATGGCCCATTCGGTGCGGCTTAACCCCAGCCAAAGTCCGAGCGCGATTACAACCAGCGCCACCGACAGGTGTATGCGCGCATTGCGCTGTGTCCGCAAGACGTGCCACACACCCAAAAAAGCATATTTGAAGCTGGTCAAGAAATTGGATCGGGGCATTGCTTTATGTGCCCGAGTGTACTAGTGCAGTTGGGCGTAAGTAACCCCATAGTAAATCCAAGTTTCAACGCCCAACTGCCTGAGTGTTTCGCGTCAGATGGCTACCTAATCAGGCGTTTAGATCAAGGCGCCGAGAAAAACAACTGTCTACTTATTTACGCCGCGAAACACTAGGCAGGCTGCACGTGGGCCAGCCCCAACTGAGACAGGATAGCCCCCTGCCGTCCCCACATCACCGCTTTGTCCTCAGGGCGCACGTGATCGTAGCCCAGCAGATGCAACACGCCGTGAATTACCAGAAGAGCTAATTCTGACTCGACGGGATGACCACCAGCCGATGCCTGCTTTTTGGCCTGTGGATAGGAGATCACCACATCTCCCAGGTATGCATCGGCAGTTGGCGGAGTTACGAAATCTGGTAGCTCGCCGCCAAAGGAGAGAACGTCGGTCGATGCATCGATGCCAAGGTAGGTCCGGTTGAGTGCGCGCACTGCCTCGTCGCCGGTAACGACTAACGTCATTTCCCCTGAATGATAGCCTTCGGTCTCCAACGTTGCCTCTGCGGCGGCCCTGAGCCAATCGGGAGAGACACTGGTTTCGAAGGGTTCCTCGATTTGAACTTGCACCGATGCTGCCATTGGCATTGCGCCTAAACTGGGTAACCATCACTGTGTAGGAGGCTGGACCTAAGGAAGCGTCCAGAAATAACTTTCCATTTTCGGGCCAAAATTCCGAGTGAAATATTCAAAATGCACAAAGTTATTCTTGGACGCGGCCTAATCCTCCCTAACCTGGGCGGAAGGGGCAGTCGGCACCGACTCAGGGAGCGGAAGAGCGACTCGCTCACCGCTAGCCAGTTCCTCTTTCACATCCTCTGGGTACTTCACGCGGGGATGAAACACACCATGTAACATCTCCACAAACGCACTGCGGATCTGATCTAGATTGCGTGTTGTCAAATCACATTCATCCAGTTCACCGCTGGTCAGTTTCTCGCTGATGATGCGACGCACGATTTTGTCAATCTCATCGACCGATCCGGGATTCGCAGCGCGCACCGCTGCCTCACAACTGTCAGCCAGCATGACGATAGCTGTCTCTCGGCTCTGGGGCTTGGGTCCTGGATAGCGGAAGTCGTCTTCGTCTACCAGGCCGGGGTCATCAGCCTGCTCAAGGGCCTGGTGATAGAAATACTTTATGAGTCCTGTCCCCTGGTGTTCAGGAATAAAGGCACGCACATCTCGCGGCACGCCATTTTTCTTCGCCAGGTCAAGCCCATCTTTCACGTGGCTGATAATAATCTGCGCACTGGTACGAGGATCGAGGCGATCCTGGACGTTAATGCCCTCCATCTGATTCTCGACAAAGAAGTAGGGCCGCACTGTCTTACCCACGTCGTGGTAGTAGGCTCCTACCCGGGTAAGCAGCGCGTCCGCACCAATACTTTCGGCTGCCTGCTCTGCTAGATTACTGACCATCAGGCTGTGATGGTACGTGCCCGGAGCACGCAGCAGGAGTTGACGCAGCAAGGGCTGGGTTGGTCGGGCCAACTCTTGGAGTTGCAGGGAAGTCGTGATACCCAGCAAGTTGCCCGCCAGGAAAAAGCCAATCAAAGCAAGACTGGCCGAGAAAACTCCATTGCCCACGCCTGCAACGACGAGCTGCAACAATCCCGTCGAGTCGAGGTTATTACCGGGGGCGTTGAGAATCAACACGACTGCTACATTTGTCAGAGACACATAAAAACCCGCCCAGAGCAGCCGATTAACCCGTTCGACCCGTCCCAGGCCAAAGACACCTACCAACCCTCCCATCACTGCATAAGTTGCCAGATCCCACGAGCCATCGGCAATGTAGCCAATGATGAGGCCAGTCAGAATGGTGGTCAAGATACTCAATTGCACATCAATCAGCACGGCCACCATGATAGAGAAGGCTGCCATTGGGAACAGGTAGGGCAAAACGGTGTGACCGGGCACCATGAGGCGAATCAAGCCGACAAATAGTAGCAGGAGGAAAAACAGCAGCCATAGGTAACGTGGTCGTTCGAGGAAACTCGGTTGAAAACGCAAAATGTAGAGGCCGATCACCAGCCCAATGAGAGCGACAAAGGCAATGTCGCTCAAGAGATCGGCCGGCTCAAAGGCTGGCTCTTGCAAACCCAGTGCTTCAAGCGCTTCGATATCCCCCTGTCCAACCAGGTCGCCGGCACGTAGAATCCGCTGATTTTGCTCATAGGTGACGACAACCGGTTGAACGCTCTCGCGTGCCGATTGTCGATCTTCGGAGGTGCGCTGCTCATTGACGAATGTGTTGGCCTGGATCAGGTTGTTGACAATAGCGATTATCGCCGTCGCTGCTCTATCACTCACGTCCAGATCCAGCAATGTAGGCACTCGGCGGCGCGCGGCGGGCAATTGATTGGGGCGAATCTCGGCGCGCATGGCCTGATCGAGGACAGCTATTGTTTCTGTCTTGATCTCCGACCAGGTCTCATTGTCGGCGCTTAACAAGATATCAAGTACGCCATCACCTAGCGTGAGATCATCGACGGCCGAAATTAATTGGCGTTTCTCGTCTGGGGAAGCATAATTGTCGGCTCGGACGGATTCCAAGTAATCAAAAATCTCCCGTGCACGCGCAACCTGTTGGCGGGCAATGTGCGTGTCGGGAGGATCGTAAATCTCGGAGATGGATGCCTCGGCACGATCACGAGCGTTCTCAGTCTGGATTTGGCTCACGTACGTGATGCGTTGAGGCGCTAGCACATCACGCTGCGCTACGTCCCCCGCTTGGAGCTGGTCGCTGGCGCCGGTCAACGGAATTGGAAACACCAAAATCAGGCTGCTCAACGTCACAAACAGCAGCCCTATGAGCAGCACACGCAGCCCGGCCAGACCGGAAACAGGCGAGGCACTCTTGGATTTGAACGGTTTCTTCCTGGTCAGCGGATTAGGTATCAAGCTTCAATTTCTCCCCCGCTCGCTCTATCCGCTACTCAGTACCTCTCGCACTACTTGGTTCACCAGCCGCCCGTCGGCCTTGCCCTTCAATTCGGCCATCACGTGTTTCATCAAAGGGCCCATACCCGACATATCTGATATACCTAATTCGTCTGCGGCCTCACGGACGATCACCTCTATCTCTTCTCGGGTCATCTGACGCGGGAGGTAACTTTCTATGACCGTCAATTCAGCCTGTTCAGCAGCGACCAAGTCGTCACGCCCTGCTTTCTTATACTCAGCAATGGAATCACGACGTTGCTTGCCCTGTTTTTGAATGACGGCCAGCGTCTCTTCATCGTTGAGGGCGAACTGATCGTCATCAAGGGTGAGACTCTCTGGATCAACCCCTTTAGCTTGTTGGGACTCGATGAAGACAGATCGTTTCTCAATCTTGGCCGCACTGATGGCAGCCCGCAGCAAGCGGATGGTTGTCTTGCGCGTATCATCTCCCGCCTTCATGGCCTCTTTCAAATCTTGCATCAGTTGATCTTGGAGGCTCATAGCCGCTCTCTCCTTGTACACGCAGGTGCAACGCACTCGCTTCGCGAAAGTGCGTTGCACCCTGCATTGTTAATTCGTATAAAGCAATCCGCCCCAGGGTAGATCCTCTTCATGGATGCTTCCCTGCAAGCTTACCAATCGTTGTAAGAAACTTCCCTCGCGGCGCAGAAGCATCAACTCTCGCTTTAGCCGGGCCACCGCCGACGGTTCTTCGAGAAGTTCTTGTCTCTCGTTCATCTCGATTTGCAGGTTCGAGGCGATGTGATACGATAGCATGGATGGGTCACTGGGCAGTTGAAGCTGACTAATCGGCAATGCCTGATCGGAAAGCGACATAATGAGCGTAAGATAATCTATGAAAGTGTGTCCCACTTCATCGATCAGCGCCGGCAGGCCCTGATATTCGGCTGGTTCATCGTCCCAATACTCAACCAAACCCTCCAAGTAGGGTAATTCGGGTTTAGCGAAGTCGACGATGCGAAATCGGCGATCTCCCGCAGTGAGAATATTCATACGCCCATCAGGCAGCCATTCCCAATTGGCAATGCGCGCCACGGTGCCCACCGGATGTGGAATGGCCGGCCCCCCTGTCTCAGTCCCAGAGTAAATCAGAACCACCCCGAACGGCTTATCCTGTGCCAGACAGTTGTTGATCATTAATTTATACCGCTCCTCGAAGATGTGCAGGGGCAGCACCATGCTGGGAAAAAGAACGGTATTTAAAGGAAAAAGTGGCAAAAATTCAGTTGACATCTAGCGTTCACCCCATTGAGAATTTCACTACCGGACACTTTGCAAAATTAGACGACATATCAGACTCGGTTGAGTCGAAACGAGCGCCCTTCGACGCGCTCAGGATGCTCCGCTGGCTTAGGTGAAAAAGTGTGCGGTAGTGTTGAGAATATAGGATCGATGGGGAGACCTATCGACTCAGACGCTTCACATTATACCTGCGACCATCAGTTTATGGCAAGAGGAAAAGGAAGTCAAGTCAGGTATTCTCTGACCACTGGGGGTGCTGGTCGTTCGTTGATAGTCAATTGGAAAACATCAGGCCGGGCATAGTGACCCACCACGTCCAGGTCGAATTTGCTCTGGGCCACCTCAGCCAGGTTCAGGTCGGCCACCAATATCCCCTCCTCGTCGTACAGCGGGCCGCTCACATACTCTCCGACCGGGGACACGATAGCACTACCCCCCCGGCACACAACCTCCGGGGCATCGTCCAAATCTGCTACCCCCTCCAGATCAGCCGGATACATGGCTTTTGTCACAAATTGATTACAGCCCAAAACGAAACAACGTCCCTCGCAAGCGATATGCCGTAGGGTTGCCTGCCACGAGTCGCGCGCATCCGCGGTTGGCGCCAGGTAGAGTTCAACTCCTTTGCTATACATAGCCATGCGCGCCAGGGGCATGTAGTTCTCCCAGCAGATAAGACCACCCATCCTGCCCAATTCCGTATCCAGCACGGGAAGTGTGCTGCCGTCCCCTTCACCCCAGATGAGACGTTCGGCGGCGGTGGGCTTGAGTTTGCGGTGCTTATCCAGTAATTGCCCTTCAGGGCCGAAATAGAGTAGTGTGCAATACAAGGTCCCATGGCTGTACTGAGTGTCTCGTTCGACCACCCCAATGGCCAGATAGGCACCAGCCTCCCGGGCAGCGATGCCCAGCGCCTCGGTAGCCGGACCCGGCACGTCCACCGAATTGGCCCAGTAGCGCTCCCAGGTCCGCCGGCCAGCCTCGCTTCGGCTCCCGACCACGGTGCCGAATCCCAATCCCCGGGGATAGGCCGGGATGAAGGCCTCAGGTAAGAGGATCAGTTGGGCGCCCTGCGCCGCCGCATCGGCGACCAACTGGCACGCTTTCTGAACGCTAGCCTCACGGTCGAAGAGGACCGGCGCCGCCTGCACCACGGCGACCCTTGCCTTAGGAAGTATGTCGCTCATCTACCAGCTCCCAGGATATCGGTCATATGACCACCTCGCCGAGCACGGCACGGCGCAGCCCCCATGTGTCGCCGTGAGCTGCGTGGCCCCCCTGCACCCCCCATTCCAGAAATCCAGCAGCCCAGCAAGCCAGCAGCCCAGGATCAGGAGAGTTGGAGGACCAGGCGAAACCCCAGAGCGTTGCCCCTGCTGCCTGGGAGGTCCCTGCCGCGGCAGGCCACCCGCGCGTGGCGCGCAGCATCACTCCAGGAACCGCCGCGAATGACGCGCAGGTCGGTCGCCCCCTCATCCTCGCGGCCGTCATCCGGGCGGTAGGGGTAGCCGAAGTCGGGGCGTTCCACCTCCGCCCCCCACCGGCTGGATGTCCACTCCCAGACATTGCCGGCCACGTCCAGCGCACCATAGGGACTGGCCCCCTCGGGGTAGATGCCCACCGGGCTGGTGGTCAGCACGCGGCCCTCCAGCGTGTTGGCCCGCCACTCATCCCAGCCGTCTCCCCAGGGATAGCGGTGGGCAGCCGCGCCGTCCCAACGGGCGGCCTTCTCCCACTCCGCCTCGCTGGGCAGCCGTACTCTAAGAGTTTTGAGTTTTGAGTTCCGAGTCGCGAGAGAGCATCGGCGGGCAACCCAAAACTCGAAACTCCGAACTCCGAACTGGGAACTCGAGACTGCTCCGTGAGCCAGGCGCAATAGACCATGGCCTCGAACCAGCACACGCCGACCACAGGTTGGGAGGGGTTGTTGTAGCGCGCGTCGTCCCAGAAGCGGGGTTGGGTCGGTCGTTGACCCGATCCGGCCGCGCCGTAGGCCTGGCGCACGGCGGCCTCCAGTTCTTCATCGCCGGCCGCGGCAGCCCATTCTCAGTCTTTGGCAGTATCTGGGCTGATGCGGCGTTGGGCCAGCAATTCGTCAGGGTCAAGCTGCCCCTCGCGCACCCAGCCGGCGATTTGTCGCCAGCGTTTCACCCAGGGACCGCTCAGGTCCAGTTCACCCCGCAGCCAGGCGCGGGCGTTCTCAGTCTCCCAGTAGTCCTCCTCCTGGTAGCCGCCGTCCTGGATAAAACATGCGTACTCGGCGTTGGTGACCGGGTAAAGGCCGACCACGTAATCATAAAGCAGGTCCACCGGGCGTGGCTCAAAATCGGTGACCAGGCTGTATTCGTCCTGGTCAGCGTCGGGGTCGTCGCGGCGGCTGCCCATCAGGAAAGACCCGGCGCGGATGACCTGGCTCCATTGAGGCAGGATGTAGCGGACGCCGTCAGGGGTGTGGCGTTCGCCGCTTAATATGCGCGGATCGCCCAGGTGGCCCAACGTCTGGCCGCAGGCGATACGCAGCGACGTGCGCTGGCGCGGGTCGAGGCCAGCGGTGACGGCCGGGTCTTCGGGGACGGCCAGTAGATGGTCGGTGATGCCGTCACGTACTCCTTCGGGCAAAGGAGACACCCCCGCCTCCAGCAGGCAGCGGGCGGCCAGCAGTGGGTTGTGGGGCAACACAGCCAACGTCAACTGGGGCCAATCACCGTCTCCACCCCTCTCCAGGTCGATCAGCGCGGCGCGGGCGGCGGCCAGTGCCGTCGCTTCCTCCCAGCCGGTGGTGGGTGGCGGGGCCAGCGGATCCCATTCGCTCTCCACGAATTCCCACTTCTCGGCCCAGGGGGTGCGCCAAAGGGCATGTAGGTGTTGGGGGAGTTCCTCTTCCTCAGGGGGCGCACTCAGGTGGCACAATTCGTCAAAAGATAGGCCCAAGGTGGCCAGGGCAATTTCGTTTAGATGCCCGATGATTTCGGCCCGCTCAGCTTTGCGAGTGTCCGTGTTACCATATCGTCGCGACTGGGTGAGATTTTCGCTTAGTCGTTGCTGATAAACCAGTACCTCTGCGTATTGGGGATGCTCCCGACCTAATCGATCCAGCAATTGGAGCAATCCGGTTTCATAAAGAACGTATATATCGATCTGGCCAGCACTGATAGGGATTTCACGACCCTGGCGTGGGTGGGCTTCTTGGTTTTGGAAGCGGCGCAACAACTCGCGCCCGGCGAAATACTCCAGCAGTAACTGGTGATAGAAGCGTACGTTGCGCGCCTCGGCTCGCCCACGGCACTCCAACAGGCTGGCGGCCTCGGCCAACCTGAGCGCAGTTTCGGGAGGCATGACCACGCGCAGACCGCTTAACTCGACCTGCTCCGGCAATTGTTTCAGAACCCACTCTTGGGGCTGGGGGGTGTTCTGACCACGGTTCAGGCTGGCAAAGGCCAGTGTATCAAGAGCCAGTTGCAGGGCAGCACGCTCTCGCTCGGTCAGTAATCTCTCTGGTTGACGATCGGCCTCGTAAACCAACCAGCGATCCACGAAGTCTTGAACCAAGGCGGCCCGGTTGCGGGGCAGTTGATCGCACTCAAGGTAAACGTCAGCCAACATCACCAGCCAGAAGGGGTTGCGGGCCAGTCCATACAGGCCGTGTTCGACGCCACGCACCTGGCGGTCGGCCTGTAACTCGGCCAACAAATGTTCGCCCCGGTCTGGGGTCTTCTGAAAACGAGCAGCGACGAAATCGGCGATACGCCCGTCGTCCATAGGTTCCACATGCAAGCGAGGCAGATCCAGTCCGGTGCCGTAGTCGGCCACCCGGCAGGCGACCAGTGCCCGGTTGCCGGGCGGGAACTCATCCTTAAAGAAGCGCCGCCAGGCCTGGACCCGCGCTTCGTAATCGCGCTCGTCGGCGGACGGCATCTCGTTGAGGCCGTCCGCCAGCAGCCACAGGCGGCCGGCCTGCATAATAGCCGGCAGGTCGTCGGCCTTATACCCCTGGCGCCACTGCTCGGCCAGGAAGTCGGCCGGCGAGCCGCTGGCGTGGTCGCCCAGGTTGACGAACAGGGGCAAGTGGGCGGATGGCGGGTCGGATAGGACATCTCGATACTTGGCCAGGGCCAGGTGGTGCAGCGAGGTGGATTTGCCGCTGCCCGGCTCGCCCAACAATACCATAGCCGGGGCGGGCAGCGGGGGATCGGAGCGCGGGGCGGGCGCGTCTACAGCGGCTTGGATGTCGTCAAAGGTCGGCTCCTCCAGTTTGCGAAAGAGATCGTCCTGGGGGGCGCGAGTGGAGCGGGAGAAGCGGAGTTGCAACGGGATATAGACGGATTCTTCTTCCTCCGCCCTGGCCAGATCGCCACGTTGGGTCTGCTGGCGGCGAGCATACTCCTGGGCGCGGGCGGCGAAATCAGCGGGGGGCACCACGTCCCTGGAGGTCATGGCGATAGCGGCTGCCAGTTGGTGGCGGGCATCCTCTTGTGTCTCCTCCGGCAGATTGACCTGCAGGTTTCGCAGTTCCTCTGCCTGGCCAGCGCTGACGCTCGTGTCACCAACGTGGACGTTGCCGTCGGCATCGCGGGCCATCGTCTCCAGAGGGGCGGTCTGCAAAGCATCGATCAAGGTCTGGATGAGCTTGATGACCTCGTCCGATGTAAAGCCATGAAAATGAGCAGTTGCCCCAGGGCCGACGGCTCCCAGTTGGTCAGCGTCGATATCGAAGGGTTCAGACATGATCACCCCCATTGTCAACAGTCCGCTGGATTAACGGGTTGATCACTCCTCTATGGAATCAGGGCCAAGGTTAAAGGTGGCTTGCCCGCCCGGACCAGCCACGCCGACGATTTTGGCCTTGATGTCGTATACGTCACCGGCCGGGCGGCTGACAGTCGCCGCCAGCATCAGCATTGCCACCTCCTGAATGAGGGGCGATAGCTCCTGCGCGAAGTCCGGGTTATCCACCAGTTCGGCCTGCACAACCTCGGCTAGCCCGGTGGCGGCTTGAGTTGTAACTGCCCCGTCACCAATGGCTAGGGCTTCTCCGGCTTCAGATTTGCCCTTCAGCCGCTCGCGCAATTTGTCCAGCGCCAGTTTTGTCTTACTGTAGGCGTCTTTACCAAACTCTTCGGCGAACTTCTCAGCTCCTCTAGCCAGCAGCGGCAACAGGGCAGCAGCAGTTGCAGTTGCCAGTACGTTAATGTCCATGGTGCCTACCTCCCTAAGTAGTGAACTTATGCCCTGCTTCCGCCTCCGGCGCCTCGCGCAACAACTCCAGCGCGTGGGGCAGAGCAGGCAGGATACTCTCCAGGTTTTCGCGGACAGCCTTGGGACTGCCGGGCAGGTTGACAATCAGCGTCCGGCCTCGAATGCCGGCCACCCCCCGGCTGAGCATCGCGTGCGGCGTAATGGCCAGGCTATCGCGCAACATGGCGAAAACCAGCCCCGGCGTCTCTCGCTCGATAATGGCTCTGGTCGCCTCCGGGGTCACGTCTCGAGGGGCGAAACCGGTGCCGCCGGTGGTAAGGATCAGGTCTAATTGTGACTCGTCGGACCAGGCTATGAGCGTATCCCGGATGCGCTCGAATTCGTCGGGAATAACAGCGTATTCGGTCACGTCCGCCCTCAGCCGCTCGACGGCCAGTTCTCGAATGACTGGACCGCTGCGATCTTCGTACTCACCCGACGCACCGCGATCACTCAACGTAAGGATACCAACCCGAGTCATAGCTCACGACTCCTCGATCAAACCCCGCCACGGGCCGTGTATCCCATCCTCGGTGACGCCGTAATACACGTGCAACTGGCCGTCCGGATCGCGCTGGGCCAGGTCGTAGCGTCGTTTGCCAGCTCGCTTGAGGCACTTGAGCAGGCCGATATCGCCCTTCCATTGCACGCTCTCGGGCTTGACAGGCTGGTTGAGAGACTCGGTAATGGCATATTGCCACAATTTGCGCGCCGACTGTTGGGTGACATTGTGTACCACGTTGCCGTTGCGCAAGTCTTTCATGCTGTAATAGCGATTCCCTTTGCGCTCTTCGGCCAGCACAATTTCCACCCCGGTTCTGGGCGGCGCGACTTGGGCCCCGGTCGGGGCAGCTTCATCTGCCGTCTCCTCTTCTGGCAAGGGGGCCTCGGTCGGTTGCAGTTTCCTCGCCACCAGTCCCACGATTTCGTCGCGGACGGCCATGCTGGTTTCCGATTCATCACGCACGTAGATCTTGTTTTCGTCCACGGCATAGGGTGGATCGTCGCCCACCGGAATCCCCAGGCGCAACACTTTGCGTCCCTGTGAGTCCAGCGTGTCAATCGAGACGTTCAGGGGCGGCGTGATTTTGCGCTCAATCTCGGTCCTGAGGGTGTTGATAGCTTCGGCGGGGTTGTCAACGCCAATCGTCGGTGACTTTACGTTTGACGACACTCCGACGTAGATGGTGCCGCCGTTGGTGTTGGCGAAGGCGCACACGTCACATATGATGGCGTGCAATCGTCCACCGCGACGGGTCGTCCGCTCGTGGAATGACTGGACGATACTGGGTCCCTGTTCTCGCGCAGCCTGTACGTAATCGAAGGGAGCTTCGGTGGGACGGTAGGGGCGCGTGCGGGCAAAGTCGTCTCCCCGGAAAACTTCCAAAAGCGCCTCAAAGGAAACCCCACTCAGCAGCACCTCCGTTGCCCGATCACCGACGCCCAGGCGGTTCTTGTCTTTGGGGTCCCGGTTGATCTGATGCGCATCTGACCCCTGGATGCAGTGCATGCGCCGGGGATACTCAGGCTTGGTGCCTTTGAAAAAGAGCGCAGTGCGGCGTCTGCTGTTGCTCTCCAGGTCAGTCACCTCTAGCGCGTGCAGATTTGGGTCCTGAGTATAGGCAATCTTGGTCTGTCCGCCGAAATCGAACCCTTGGAGAGCTACTCCATGGCTGGAATTGGCATGAGGAGCGATCACCAATCCACCGGCCTGATTAATAATACGATAGGCAGTCAACACGTCAACGGTCGCTCCCACCTCGGTGGAGCCTTCGTCAAGCTTGTCAGGCGGCACATTGAGGTGGAGCAAAACGTGCTCCAGCTCCCGCACCGTTGTCTGGGAAGAAAAGATGCCCATGATGTGAAAGCCCAAGGTTGCCGTCAGTTCGAAGCCGGGCAATACCAGGATCTTGCTCAAAAGCCGCTCATATTCGTCCAGACGGCGTTTTTCTTCGGCCCGTAGGCGATTGAGTTGCTTCAGCAGCTTCAGTTCTTCGATTTCTTTTTGCATCGCCCCGTAGCCAGCCACCGTGTTGTGGTCGGTGAAGGCGATGATGTCCAGGCCACGACTCTCGGCCTTGTGCAAAATGTCAAGATAGGATGCGTCAGGTTCAGCGTAATCGGCGGAACCAGGGGTATGCAGGTGTAGGTCTACCCGACACCACTGTCGTCTCCCCCGGCCCGCGTTATGTTTCTTTGACACGATGTTATACCTCACTTAGTGTTGAATTATGTTCAAAGATGAGCTTGGTTAAAGGGGGAGAAGGTGCAAATACCCGACTCTGAAAACACTTCGACTGTGATACGTGGTCCAGCAACACGTCATGAGTCGAGGTGCCCAAAAAGGGACGGGGAAAGGATCCGAAGGAGAGTGTGATAAGGTTCAGGCTGCCCTGAATAAAACTCGTATCGAGGCTTGCTATTTTCGGACAGACCTTTAGCCAATGTCGGGACAACACATTAGAACTGCTAGCCCTGTGGACGCTGGGGTCAATTCGTAAATACCCAACCAGTAATGGTAGCTGAGCCGGTTTGGTTGAGGGCCTTCCTTCCCAACGTGCTCGGGAAACGACGAGGCAGAATATCAAAACCCCGGTGATGGAATGCTGGTGGCGCTCCCAGGCTATTAACGATGGCTGGAGAGAGTGCTATCAGAATCGATGTAGCTGGTCAATACGTCCTGGGTAGGGGTGCCAAGGCTGAAACTCGGTTTTCCACCTGATACACCGGAGACTTCCCTCGGTAGAGCGTTATGGCCAAATTTCTCCAGCAAATAATGGGCTCACAGTGATTCCTCCCAAAATACCTTCCACAGGCGCATAATCATGTCCGCAATCGGACACTCACCTTCAGCCCAATATTGGTAGGCCTCAAATACACCCGCTGACTGACAGGTCAATACCCCCAAATTCCCGATAACAGCCAGAGGATTGACAGCTTCGGGTCCACCTACTGATCCGAACACAACAATCTAAACTCCTTGCAGTGCTCCATGAAGTGGTGAAATTCGTTAAGTTTCTAAGGTTCAGATCAATATATTTGCCTGTTCTTCCCCTTATAGAACCAAGCGTGTAATCATGGATATTCAGTTTTCGAGATGATAAATGAGATTTTCCTCCTCTCTACCTTTCCAAAACCTTCTGTATGATCGCCACCAATTCTTGCAGGCTGAATGGTTTAAGCACAAAACCATCTGCGCCAGCCGACTCGCATTCTTGCTGGTGATCCAAGGCGGACATGACGACGGCTGGTAGACAGCGGCACTTCTCGTGATTGCGGATGGTGTGCAGTAAGTCAAGACCATCATGAGTACCCAGGTGATAATCTACCAGTATCAGGTTCGGCGACTCCTCTACGATGACGTCCAAGACCTGCTCAGGGTCGGAAAGTGTCGTTGATGCGTAGCCTTCCATCTCCAGTTGAAGTGCCAGGAGTTGACAGGTGATGGGATCGTCGTCAACGATCAAGAGCTTGATCTCGCCGATGTCCTCTCTTGGCGCAACGTCTGGTTCAGTGGCATTCATCGTTTTCATCCGGTGATGGGTCAACGTGGCCATTACGTAGAGCAGTAGCCAGGACTTCTTCCACTCGATCGACCAACACGAACTTCATCTCATCGCGGATATCCCCTGGCAAGTCATCCAGGTCCTTCTCATTTCGCTTGGGAATTATCACTGTGTGCAAGCCGGCGCGATGTGCGGCCAGCACCTTCTCCTTGATTCCCCCTACAGGAAGTACCTGACCTCGCAGAGTGATCTCCCCGGTCATGCCAACATCGGCGCGAACGGGACGTCCAGTCAGCAGCGAGGCCAGGGCCGTAGCAATGGTCACTCCGGCTGAAGGGCCATCCTTGGGTACTGCACCAGCCGGTACGTGCACGTGAATGTCGTTGGTACTGAAGAAGTCTTTTTCAAATCCCAAGTCGTTGGCCTGCGAGCGAACGTAACTCAGGGCTGCCTGGGCCGACTCTTTCATTACATCACCCAGTTGCCCGGTGATAGTAAGGCTTTTCTGACCCGGCATCTTAGTGGCCTCGATAAACAAGATGTCGCCGCCCACTGCCGTAACCGACAGGCCGGTGGCTACGCCGGGCATATCACAGCGTTCGGCCGCCTCAAAGAAGTAGGTGGGTTTGCCTAGATACTCGGCAATATGGTCTGCTCCGACGACCACTGGCTCGGTCTTGCCCTCTGCGACCTTAGTAGCCACCTTGCGGCACACTCCACCGATCTGCCGTTCCAGATTGCGAACCCCGGCTTCACGGGTGTAGTCACGGATGATGGTGCGCAGTGCGTCGTCAGCGAAAGATATCTCTTCGGCGCGCAAGCCATTCTCCCGGATTTGTCGGGGGACGAGATATCCCTTGGCAATATTGATTTTTTCCTCTTCTGTATAGCCAGAAAGCCGCAGGATCTCCATCCGGTCACGCAAAGGACCGGGGATGGTATCCAGAATGTTGGCCGTGGTGATGAACATCACCTGGCTCAAGTCAAAGGCTACGTCAAGGTAATGGTCGCGGAACTCTCGATTTTGCTCTGGGTCGAGCACTTCCAAGAGCGCCGAAGAGGGATCTCCACGCCAGTCAGCCCCGATCTTATCCACCTCGTCCAACATAATGATCGGGTTTTTGGATCCGACACGCCGGATGGTCTGGATAATCCGTCCCGGAAGTGCACCAATGTATGTTCGGCGGTGCCCGCGAATCTCAGCTTCATCGCGGACACCTCCCAGGCTCATTCGGGTAAACTTACGATCTAATGCTCGGGCGATGGATTGCCCCAGTGATGTCTTGCCCGTACCCGGTGGACCCACAAAGCAGAGGATGACCCCTTCCCGTTCACGGCGGATGAGGTCCTGTGGGTGCAATTCCTCTTGCTCTCGCTCCGCGGCTCGCTCCAGCCGCAGTTTCCGAACCGATAGATATTCCAAGATGCGCTCTTTGATTTTATCCAGATCGTAGTGATCTTCATCAAGGACCTGACGCGCATAGGAGATGTCAAGGGCATCGTCGGTAGTGATCGACCAGGGTAGCGAGGTCAGCCAGTCCAGATAGGTGCGGATCACGCCGTACTCGGCGGCGGCTGGAGGCAACTTTTCCAGGCGACTGAGCTCGCGCAATGCTTCCTTTTCTGCCTCCTCAGTCATACCAGCCTCGGCGATCTTGGTGCGCAGCTCCTCGATCTCCATCTGCTGCTCGTCACCTTCACCTAGTTCTCGCTGGATGGCCTTCAGTTGTTCGCGCAAAAAGTACTCGCGCTGCATCTTCTCCATCTCGGACTGGGCCTCGCTCTGGATCTTTTTACCCAGTTCCAGCACTTCCAGCTCGTGAGTGAGGATGTTGGTTAGCCTGCGCAGTTTGTCGGTGACCTGGTCCAGTTCGAGGATCTCCTGCGCATCTTGAAGATCCATACGCATACTGGTACTGATCAAATACACCAATTGGCGGGGATCGTCGGTACTTGCGGCCGCCATCATCAATTCGTCAGGCAGATGTGGTACCAGGGCCACCAGACGACCAAACAGATCCACCACATTGCGCATCAGCGCTTCAGCCTCAACGTCCCCTTCATCAGGCAGAAAATCGGGATTTGTCGACACTTTGGCCCTGAGGTAAGGTTCCTCGGCTGTCCATTCGTCAATGTGAATGCGTTCCACACCTTGCACAATGATGCGTATGGTGCCGTCCGGTGACTTGATGAGCCGGTGAATGAGGGCCGCCGTGCCCACTTGATATACCTCATCTGGGGCCGGCTCGTCGAGCTCGGGATCCTTGGACGCAACCAAGCCCACCAGCCGGTCACCCACAGCCACATCGTCAACCAGCCGCACGGACCGAGATTGGCCCACGGTGAGGGGAAGTACCATCAAGGGATAGACGACTACTCCCCGTAATGGAAGAACCGGAAGTTCTGCAGGTATCGCCGAAGGTGGTGATGAATCATTCTCTTCACTTGTGATTACTTGTTCTTCGAGGTCACTCACTTCCACACTAGGCATTTGAGAGCCTCCTTATAGGATCATTTATATTCAACTCATCGAAAGCGGCATCGGATGAGGTAAACTCATTAGATCACTTTTCGATGGGAAGTCTTGCAAAGAAACCACCACATTTTTAGGTGTCATTCATGGTCGATGGCAATGCGATGGATACCTGGCTTGGGAAGAGTCACCAACAAGAAGCCACCCTCGTAGGAGGCCTCGATGCCATCTACATCAACTGCCTCAGATATGTAAACAGCAGTGCGAAATTCGCCGTAGGGTATCTCCATTTGGTGATACCCAAGCTTCGCCGCTGGATCGCGTCGTATGCCAGTGATGATCAGCTCACGCTCGGAAAAGGTAATGGCAAAGTCATCTTCGGCCATGCCGGCCACTTCGACCTTGACCACGATACTATCATTGGTCTCATATACATCGGTTGGAGGGCGCCAAATTTGCCCGCGATGAGGTAGAGCCCAAAGACTATCCGGCACATTTGTCAAAAAGAGACCGGTTTCGGAATACCGGCGTCTTGGCTTGTCTCCTCGACGACCGAGATATTTACCAACCATTGATCTGCTCCTGTTGCAAACCCAAAAAGTGGGCTATCGAATCAATTTCGATGGTTAATAACTAAACTCTGTAGTCTATGAATCGTCTGTAAACCAAGTTCGTATAGCCTGGTGTGTCCTCTTTATTCTGCCAGACGGGATCAAATCGGACTCAGCAAGGGACTAACCCAATCAACTTTGTTAATTATACCACAGGCGAGGGAGAGAATACAACTTTAGTGACGTTTCCTTTGGATACAGGCACGTCAATTGGGAGAGAAATGGAGTGCGGGGAGGAGACTCCTTCCCCACAGCAAGTTGCTCCTCGTGCAACTCCATTGCGTTGTTTCGATCCCATTCTACGTTTCTTCAGATTCGAGCCGGGATCGCATATCCTCAAGAGCTGTCGCGGCCACGTGAGCCAAGATCGAGAGTAACGTCACGTCGGCCTCGATAAACTTATTTCCGTCATATTTGTTGAGTAACTCAAGCACTCCCACGAGTTTGCCTCGGGTAATCATCGGCACGCATAATATCGAACGAGTGACAAAGCCAAACGCCTCATCGATTTGCGGCGAAAAGCGCCAATCGTGGCGAGGATTGTTGACGACAAGTGGTTCACCTTCGGTAGCAACCCAGCCAGCAATGCCGATATCACCGCCAATCCGATATCCGCGCAGCTCTCCGCGGATGTCCCCGTGAACTACGGCAAAGACCAGCTCGTCTGTCTCTTCGTCCAAGAGCAACAGAGAGCCATCCTCTGCTCTAAGAACAACCATTGCATTATAGAGGATCTGGTCAAGCAGACTGAGCAGGTTTTCTTCAGACATGATCTGCTGGGCAGCCCAGTAGAGGTCTTCCAGTGCATCCATATAACGGTGGAGCGCTCGATTCTCCTCTTCCAAGGCCTTGTTCTCTTCTTGCAAGCGCGTGTTTTCTTGCTGCAAGAACCGCATCAGTTGGGGGGTAGTGGTGCTCATTGTAGCCTCCTGCTACTCGTAAACAAATAATTACTCGCTGCCGCTATCCTAGTATACCAGAGATTGACGTAAGATTCAAGCCCTAGTTTTGACTTTTATGCTCTTGGAAAGCATTACCCTTTTCGTTGACAGCCCCTATCATACGGTGTACAATCGCGCTGGTGTTTCATCACCTTTATTTTGTTGTGTTATATCCTGCCTCGATGGAGTGTGAGGCCAGTTTCCTGGATGAAGAGTGATCACCTATGTATACAATCAAACATTCCGACCGACGCAAAATCCGACTGGCACTGGCCAGCAAAGGACGCATGGAGTCAGAAACGTTGGCATTTCTGGACGACTGCGGGCTCCACGTGACCCAGTTCAACGCACGGCAATACGTTGCTGCGATCCCGGCCATCCCTGAGTTAGAGATCTGGTTTCAACGATCGGCTGACATCGTGCGTAAAGTGCGTTACGGCGACGTAAGTCTGGGCATCACCGGTTTCGATAGCGTGGCCGAGTACCGTGGCGGAGGCGACGAGATCGTCGTGTTGCACGATACGCTGGGGTTCGGTGGGTGCCAGTTGGTGTTGGCCGTCCCCGACAAGTGGGATGATATAGCCTCAGTTAATGACCTGGCGGCCCTCGCCCGCAAACAAGCCGCCGAAGACCGCCCACTGCGAATTGGTACCAAGTACGAGAGATTGGTGATACGATCTTTGGCCGAATGGGGAATAGAGCCATATCAACTCATCCGGTCCGAGGGGGCATTGGAGGCCGGTCCCCACATGGGGTTCGTCGATATGATTGCCGACCTGACCGCTACCGGTATCACACTGCGTGAAAACCGTCTGAAGCAGATCGAAGGGGGGACACTGCTGACCTCCGAAGCCTGTCTTATCGGCAACCGTCGCGCGCTCAAAAACCGGCCTGAAGTGCTGATGGTCGCCAAGCAATTGCTGGAGTTCATCGAGGCACATCTGAGGGCCACCGGCTTCCATGCCATAATCGCCAACATCCAGGGCGAATCGCCGGAAGCCGTGGCTCAAAGGGTCCTGTCTCAACCCGAACTGAGTGGTCTGCAGGGTCCTACCATTGCCCCTGTTTACATGCGCGACCCTGATGCTGGCAATTGGTACGCCATCAGCATCATCGTTCGTAAGCAACGCCTGGTGCAGGCGGTGGGGCAGTTGCGGGCCATTGGCGGCAGCGGTGTGGTCGTTACGCCGGCCACGTACATCTTCGAGGACGAGCCGGTGACGTATCAAGAGCTGCTGGCGGAACTTGGAATAGAAGGGTAGACACGCCGCACGCGTCCGTCTTGTACATCCTACATTTGAGTTGGCAATGCTACGAAAAAACAACAATTGGCATAGTTAATTTCCCCCAGGATTACGCCAAAGCCCCAACACGTTCCGCTCCCTCCCCCACACGCGCATTTGTGCATGCCAGCGTTTGCTTCTCCGATAGACAAATTGCGTGCTAAAAAGTCGCTTATTCTTAAAATTTAAGAATACTGTCTTGACAAAGCGACAGAGTTGCGCTATAATGTGGACAAATAGAACAAATGTTCTAACATGGGAAAAATAACGACCAAACGGCAAATCACTATAATGTTAGGTAAGCACCAGGCGGCCACCGGCGAGCGGTTGTCACTGCGTCGGCTGGCGCATATCGCTGATGTGCCAAAAGACCTGATCTACAGGATGGACGCGGGCGAGGCCCGCTACGTAGACCTGGAGGCACTGGCACGTGTGTGTGATGTGCTCGGCTGCCGCGCCGACGAGATTCTCGTCTGGGAGAGCGACGAAGCGAGGGATGGGGATGACGCGAGGGATGGGGATGACGGCGCTAAATAATCCTTTTGACGTTTTGCCGACCAATCTGTTCAACGTCTTGGGCTCTCACGCAGGCGGGCTGCAACGTCACTATATGGCCATCTTGCTGCGCATTTATGAACTCGCCGAGTTTAATCGTTTCGGTTTGACCCGCGAAGTGGTCGTGGCTGAGATCGTGGACTATCTGACCGGCGAGGGCTCCGACGTCTTGGCGGAACCAGCCATCGATCCCCTGGCCGGAGAAGAGTCGGGGGAACCTCCCACCGATGACGCACAAGAGTATGCCAGTTGGATATTGCGGCGGCTGGTCGACGCCGGCTGGCTGGAGCGAGAGCAGCAGGCTGATTACACCGAATTCATCATCCTACCCGATTATGCATTTGCGTTGCTGGAGGCATTTAGAACCATCCGCGATCAGAAGCCGCGTGAGTACACCGGTCAGCTATATACCGCCCACCAGCTCCTCACCAACCAGAGCGACGATTTTTCTCCGGCATTGGCCCTCACCCAGGCTTATGAAAACGTACGCCAGGTGGTGCGCGGTCTTAACGAATTAAATCAGAATATCCGGCGCTACACCGAGCGGGTCACCCGCGACCGGCAGGTGGCCGAACTGCTGCGCCTGCAATACGACGATTATGCGCAGGTGCTTGGCCCGGCCTATCACGCGCTCAAGACCTCGGATCACATCTCGCGTTACCGGCGCGACATCGTGACCGGCTTACAGGAGTGGCAGCTCGATAGCGACTGGATCGACGACACTGCCGACGAACTGGCCACCCAGGGACGTCTCACACCAGCCCAGGCCGCCGACGAGATCAACCACTACCTGCGCTTTATCACCAATCAACTCGAAAGCCTGGACCCACTGCTGGAAGAGATAGACCGACGCCACGCCCAATACCTGCGCACGTCGCTGCGTCAAATCCGCTACCAACTGGTGAGCGCGGATGGGAGTTTCAAGGATCGGCTCATGTCCCTGGCGGGTAAACTGGCCGCTTTGCAAGCTGAGGGGGAGGAATGGTCGCCTGAAGCCATGCCCACCTTCCTGTCGCCCTGGGTCCGCCAGCCCGATGCGGACAGCTTGTATACGTTGCCCCGCCGTCGCGCTCCCTTTACGCCCGAGCCGGTAGTCTCGCCCGTACTCGACCCCGCCGACGTGCATTCGTTACGCGCGGTCACCCTGCAGGAGTTGGGCCAGGCCATCACGCCAGCCAAGATACAGCATTTTGTGGGCCAGTTCTTTAACGGCCACCGGACCTTGCACGTCTGTGAGCTGCCGGCCGACGCCTTTGAGAAGGCAGAGGATTTACCCTGGCTCATCTACACCATCGCATATGGCAATCATCCCGAGGTTAACTATGAGGTCGAGCCGCTGCCGGGCGAACCGGTGGAGCTAGGGCCGGTACGGGTGAGGCCGTTCCAGTTGGTGAAAAAGTGAGAAGATACTGCGTACTGCGTAAAACGTGATGCGTGATGTGCCTCTTTGCGCAGTACGCAATACGCAGTACGAACCTGACAAAGGAAGAGGATAATGTCATTCGATGCACAGGCCGTTCTCGAAGCCACTGCTTTGCCGGAGAAGGCGCGGCGCGAGATACCGCGTGTGATGAACCGGTTGTTGGGTCAGACCTTCCTGTATCAAACCCGTGAAGACGACAAGGAAGACTATTACTTCGTTCATCGCCATCGGGCCATCTTCGCAGCGATACTTTCGGTGGCTGGCTTCAAGTTGCTGCACGACGACTATCACCGCATCTTTCAGGCCGTCTCGGATTTTGGCTATTGCCGCCGACGTTACAAGCTCGACGAGTCGCTGATGATCGTCGTTCTGCGCAAGCTCTACGAGGAACAAGCCGAGCAGCTTAACCTGGCCACCGATCCGGTCGTCACCATCGGTGAGGTACGTGAGGAATATCGCACCATCACCGGCAAAGAGCGCGACCTGGGGGTAGGACAGTACGAGACGATTCTGCGCCGTCTGCGCCGGCTGGGCCTGATTGAGCCACTCGACGGCCGGTCCCTCGACGTGCGTGACAGCGAGGCCCGTCTGCGCTTGCACGGCTCGGTTAAGATGATCCTGCCGGTGCAGACGGCGCAGGAGATGGGGGCGTGGTTGCGCCGTTATCGAGTGACAGAAGAAGAGAGCGCAGCAGAAGTCGGGCAGAATGGGAGAAACGGGGGCAATGGGCGATGAAAAAACTAACCCGTATTCGCTTGATTAACTGGCACTTGTTTGAAAACGCGACCATCACCTGCCAGGGTACCACATACCTCATCGGGGTCAACGGCGTGGGCAAATCAACTATCCTGGATGCCATCCAGTTGGCTCTGGTCGGCGGGCAGCGCGATGTGAAATTCAACCGGGCAGCCATGAGCGGCAGCCAGCGCACGCTCACCAGCTACGTGCGGGGCGAGCTGGGCACTGAGGGTAAACGTTTTTTGCGGGGCGATGCCACCGCCGTGGTCGCCCTCGAATTCTATAACCCCGACGAGAGCTACTTTGTCAATGGGGTGGTGGTGGATGCCTATCAGGATGGGCGCTCGCCCGACATCACCTACTTCATCGTCAACAACGCGCAACTCAACGACGCCTGGTTCTTTCGGGACGAAGGGCAGCTCTACGACAGCCGCGCCTTTCGCCGTCATATGGAGCATTTCAGTTTGCCGGGCGGGCGTGCTCAAGTCTTCACCCGGCTGGAAGACTATCGCTTCCACCTGCTCAACCGCCTGGGCCAGCTCAAAGAGACCTTTCCCGCCAAGATCGTCAAGGGATTGGCTTTCAGCCCGCTGACCAACATCCGCAGCTTCGTCCACGACTATCTGCTGGACGAGGATCTGGTAGATGTGCGGGTGCTGCGAGAGCAGTTGGAGACCATGCGTCACTTCGAGACTCTGGCCGCCGACATACGACAGCGTATCGCTGCCCTGGATCGCATTGAGGAATTAGATCAGGAACGGAGCAATCAACGTCGCTTGCGCCTGACCAACGGCTACATCCAGCGCCGCGCACAAGGCGATATGCACTTAGCGGAACTCAAAGACTATCGTCTCGAGCTCGATCAGAAGCGCGTGGATCTCAGCCGCCGCAAGCTCCAACGCGACGACCTGGCTGAGCACCTGACCCATGCCCGCCATGCGCTCATTGATGCTCAAGTGGCCTTGCGAGCTGACGCCACTGCCCTCCACGAGAAAGAACTCCGCGATGAGATTGCCCGTGTCGAGGTCGAACTGGACAACCTGCGCCAACGCCAAAACCAGTTGGACCAAACACTCACGCAAGAGGTCGAAGATGCCCAACGTCTACACCCCTGCCTGGTTGAGGATGAGCTGGATGTGCCGGAGTCACTGAAAGCATTCATCGCTGCTACCGAAGAATCCGATGCCGAGGCGTCAGGTAATCGCCTCTTCGATCCGGCGACTGAGACAGGATCATCCGATTTGTCATTTATCACCCACTATTCGGCTGATCTCCAGACTCTTGGTCATCATTACGCCGACCAGCACGCCCTGCTCAAGAATCAGAGTGCCCAGTTGCGGGGGGATGCCGAGCGACTGGAGCGCGAAATCCACCGGCTGCGCACCGGAGATCACGACGTCAGCTACGAAGCGGCTGCCCCCCAGGCCGCGCGTCTGCGTCGCCTGCTACGGGCCGAACTGGGCTTGGAGGCCGACCAGGTGAGCTATCTGTGCACCGCGCTCCACGTCCCCGACGAGTCGTGGCAAGATGCAGTCGAAGGCATCTTGGGACGCACCCGCTTTGACTTGCTGGTACCGCCCGAGCATTACGATGCTGCTGTGCAGCTCTACCGCGAGTACCGCCACAAAAATGACTTGCATGGCGTTGGCCTGCCCGACACAGAGCGCATTCTCCAAAATACGCGCCCGGCCCGATCCGAGAGTCTTGCAAATGAAGTGCAGACCGACCACCCGGCCGCCCGCGCCCTGGCGGATTTGCTGCTGGGCGGCTACGTCAAATGCGACACATTAGAGGAACTGCGTGAGCACCGCACCGCTGTCACCCGTGAATGTTTTGTGCGGCGTAACTACACCAGCCGTCATCTGAACCCCAAACATTATCGCCGTTGGTTCATCGGTGACCGGGCCATCCCCCGCCAGATTGAGGGGCGCGAGGAACAACTGGAGGCCATCCGCCAGGAATTACTGGCCCTGCAAGCCCGTGATACCGCCTTGCGCGAGCGGCTGGCGCTGACCCGCGACAAGACCCGCCTCTACATCGAACTGGAGCGCGATCTACCTTCCCTGACCCGCCTGCCGGAGCTGGAGACCCGCCTGGCTGCTATGCGCGACGAGCTGGCTGCCCTCGACACTCAGTCCATCGAAGTTCTCAAAGCTGAGATCGAAAGACATCAACAAGTTGTCACCAGGCTGGAGGCCCAGGTGAGCGAGAAGGGTGAGATGATCGGTGATCTGCGGGCACGTGTCGAGATCCTGGAGGATGAGACCCTGCCTGGCCTGGAACGCCAGGCCAACCAGGCGCTCCAAGATGCCCGCAATTACCTACAAGTCGAAGACGCAGGCGAGTTATTGGATGATGTGCAAAAGGAATTTGAACGTCGCTGCCAGCGCCAGCCTCTCGAAACAGTGCAACTCAACGCGGCGCGCTACGAAGGGGACTATCAAAGCGCAGAAAATCGCAGCCGTGACCGGCTGCGCGAGGCGATGCAGAGCTACAGCCTTACCTACCAATTCGGCTACGACGATGGCGAGGATGTCCAGCGGTACCTGCGCGAGCGAAACCGGTATGTCGAGTCGGAGTTGCCCGAGTACGAGGCGCGTATCTCGGAGCAGCGCGCCCTGGCCGAGCAGGAGTTGGTTGAGAACTTCATCCACCGTTTGCGCGAGCAGATCGAAGACGCGCGCCAGCAACTGGCCTATCTCAACACCACGCTGGCCGAGCTCCGGTTTGGAGGTGAACGTTTTGAGTTCGTCACCAAACCGGAACCATCACTGCGCCAGGTTTACGATATGATTATGAACAGCCATACTATTCTGGGCGAATCGCTATTCGACTCCGACTTTCGCCAGCGGCACCGGCAAGGATGGGACTTGCTTTTTGAGCGGCTGACGGCCGCGCCCGACGAGGAGCTGATCCCCGAGCTGCGCGAGCTCCAAGATTATCGCAACTATCTGCACTACGACATCCGCATCCATTACCCCAACGGCGACCGGGCGCTACTCAGCCAGATCAACACCAAAAAGTCGGGTGGTGAGACGACCACCCCCTTCTACGTGGCCATGGCCGCCTCCTTCGCCCAGGCCTATCGCCTCAACCAGCCCCGCCCCTCAGACACCATCCGGCTGGCCCTGTTTGACGAAGCTTTTGGCAAAATGGACACTGCCCGCACCGCCAGCGCGTTGAAGTTTATGGTGGATAGCCAACTCCAGGTCTTGTTGGCGACGCCACCTGACAAAGCCGCCGGTCTACTGCCGTACGTCGACTCGGTGCGCACGGTGGTACGCAAGAACAACCACGCCTTTGTCATCGAAATCGACAAGGCAGAGATGATGAAGGAGCTTGAGGCAGAGGCTGTTTCTTATGCGTGAAATGCGGTATAAATGATATGATTGATCTGTTTACACCCTCCCCTGACGTTGGGACTCTTCTTCACGCTCTGCTCGACGTGTACGAACGGCGCGGCGGTGAGCGCAAGCCGGGACGTGCCATTCGCGTCAAGATGGATGACGTCGTTAATTCATTGCCCGGCTACCATAGCCAGACTGATCCTGAGCCTCGCATCACGGCCAACGAGCAGTTGGTGCAACTCGAAAGACAGAGTCTAGTACGCCTGACCTGGCAGCGCGGACAAACAAATCATTTGCTCGAAGCAGTGACATTAGAGACCGACCGGGCCGAAGAGACCTATACGCTGCTGGGACGCGAGCCCCTGGCCGACCGGCGTCGTCGTTTGCACGACATGCTTCTGGGCGACCGTTTTCGACTCGATGGCTGGCGGATGCGGGCCGTGCAACACTGCCTGGACCAACTAAAACAGCACAAATCCCCCGCCCCCTTCAGCCTGACTGATGATGACTGGAGCCGGGATCTACTGGTCGCCATGGTCGCCTTGCCCGACGAGGACGCCAGGGAAGAAATTCCCTATCGCGTATTTAGCGTGCGCGTGTTCAACGACAGCAAGCGCTTTGACTCTCTCAAAAGGGCGGTCGCTCGGCTGGCCCGTCGTCACCAAGGCGAGTGGCGCGCTCTGTCGGACCATGAGATACTGCGCGAGCTGGGGCTGGTCCCCAATCCCGACCACCTCTACCTTTACGGCTCCTGGAGGCTGGTGGACCCCCAAGGCCAGGTGATGTCGCTGTCCGAATTTAACCCGTCGGTGGGCATTCCCAGCACCCTGGCCGCCCGGGTGCAAAAGGTTTCGGTGGACACGGCCCGCGTGGTCTCTGTAGAAAACCTGACCCCCTTCTACGAACTGGTGCGGTACGAGAGTCAGGGCCTGGCCGCGTTGTGCCTGTGGGGCAACCCGTCGCCCGCCAGCCGTCACCTGCTACGCTGTCTGGCCCAAGGCCTGCCCGCAGATGTGTCCCTGCTCCTCTGGGCCGACATCGACTATGGGGGGCTCAGCATCCTGGCCCAATTGCGGGAAAAGGTCTCCCCCCGTTTCGCCCCCTACCGGATGGATTGTGACACCCTCGCTGCTCACTTGCACTGGGCTCAACCTCTCTCCTCAGCCGACGAGCGTTATCTGGCGCGTCTGAAGCGGCGTCCGGCTCTATCCGACATGATGCCCTTGATCGACTATATGCTTCAGAAGGGAATCAAATTGGAGCAGGAAGCGGTCGCGCTTGAACCTGATTTCGCTCTGATGCGTGATACGTAAAACGTCAAACGTAAACGTATCTTCTCAAAATTATTGAGAAGATACGCGTAAACTGGTTCACCCCAACGTTGTCACCACTCCTCGCATGTGCTATACTTACTGTACACCTCGACCACTTACTTCTCTATCAGTCTCCTCCGGGCAACAGAAAATTTGGGAGAGCCTAGTGACTCTCTTTCAGGAAGCCGTCAATGAATACCAGTATTGACCAACTCCAATCTCAATCGTTAAGCCAGCCCACGGTCGCCACTGCGCCTGGCAAGGTCATCCTCTTCGGCGAACACGCCGTCGTCTACAGCCGACCAGCGATCGCTGTACCTGTGACCGACGTCAGTGCCACGGCCACGATCAGCCCCGGCGAACCGGGAAGCGGAGTATGGATCTTGGCCTCCGATCTGCCCGCACCCGGTGGGAAGCCGGGTGGTCATCGCTATCGTCTGCACGATGCGCCCGCCGACGATCCCTTGAAAGCCAGCGTTGAATTGGCCCTGGATGCCTTTCGTCAAGATGAGCCCATCGGGGCTGACAGCCCGGAGCTTGATGTATTGGTCACCATCACCTCCACGATCCCCATCGCACGTGGGATGGGCAGTGGAGCTGCTGTGGCCACTGCCGTAGTCCGTGCGATTGGCTGCTATTTCGGACACGATCCCCAGCCGGGTGAAATCTCCCCCTTGGTCTACGAGGTTGAAAAGCTACATCACGGCACGCCCAGCGGGATTGACAATACCGTCGTCGCCTATGAGCAGCCGGTCTTTTTCGTGCGGGGCAGGGGAATAACACGACTCTCAGTTGGGGCGCCACTGAACCTGGTAATCGCTGACACAGGAGTGGTCAGCTCAACCCGCCAGGTAGTCGGCGACGTCCGCCGCCGTTGGAGCGCCGAGGCCGAACGCCACGAAAGTCTGTTCGACGAGATTGGTGGCCTCGCACGCTTGGCCAAATCAGCTATTGAACGCGGGGATCCCAAGGCTGTCGGCCAACTGATGGACGAGAATCACGAGTTGCTGATGACCCTCGGTGTATCATCGCCTGAATTGGATAAGTTGGTGGAAGCCGCCCGGATGACCGGCGCACTGGGTGCCAAGATGTCTGGCGCTGGTTGGGGTGGCAATATGTTGGCATTGGTGGAAGCCGAGTGCACGCCAAAGGTGACCGGTGCGCTGCACGCGGCCGGTGCAGTTAGTACCATCTTCTCACAGATTTCGTGATCTTTAGCTCTTGCAACCCTGGAAACTTGTGTTAGAATAATCATAACAGGCACAATTGGTAAGACTGCTCTTTGGAATCCCCAATAGCCGCAATCGGACGAAATCCCGGTTCCATCGGCAGGTGACCGCGAATGAGTAGCCTCGTTGGCAAAACTCTGGGCAAATATCGCATCCTGGCCCGACTGGGCCGAGGGGGCACGGCTAATGTCTATAAGGCCTATCAGCCGAGCCTCGATCGGTACG
>DAOUMD010000012.1:0-13035 GCA_034412795.1 Anaerolineae bacterium | reverse complement strand
GCGTGATTGAGAGGGGCTATGTCCCCCTGCCTTGACGTCGCTAGGCCCGTTCTCGCTATTCGCTTGGTAAAGTGCTATACCAGCCCGTTATTCGGACTTGACACGATTTAGGACATCTCAGGATGCTCGCTTCGGCTCAACTGGGTCTGACATGTTGCCTAATTTTGCAAAGTGTCCGGTAGTGAATTTTGTGATAGAACATATATTCGTGACCGGATGTCAGCGTAGGCATTGACTTCTTGGGGAAGCTCGGTTATACTGGATTTAGGCTTTTCCAGGAATTAAATTGCGCAAACGTCCTGCCAGGCCTCGTTGAAACAAAGCCAGATAAGTCTCTACTTGAAAAAAACCAGGTTTTTGACGAGATGAAAGGGATGGTGTGCCAAATTCTGGCCAGAATGGGTGTATTTCAGGGAATGCACCGACAAAAAACCTGGTTTTTAGGGTGCATTCGCCCCACTTATAGCCGTTTGGAACCTTTTTTTCAGTAGAGTCAGACAAGTGATGCTTGGAAAAGCCCAAGCAATGCCTGAGTATTTTCCTGGCATTGCCCAATGCCCGAGTATTATCCTGGCATTGCCCAATGCCCGAAGCTGTTCACATACTGTGTTCACTTGAGTGGCAAGAGTGCGATGTGAGCCTACACCCAGGCGCTCCTGAGTCCCCTGCTTAATGAAGCTCGATCCAAGCAACTGTCTGGCAATCGTATGGCACAAAGCCTGGCCTTCTCGAACTTCAACGGATCGTCGTAAGTTTGCTTTCATCGTTGCGTGCCATTTTTGTGAAATGGTCAGTTAAGGCAACGGAGTGGACAATGAAGGCTGGAACTCTGGAGTTGCCATGCAGTGACTGGTCACCACCACGCGTTCACACATCGCCAGACTGGAAGCAAATCCTTCACCTGCTGGAAGACTCAGCCAACCAAGCCCTACAACTTGATGGGTTGTTCTTGTTCGAACTGGGCCAGGATTGGGAAGAGGCCCCTTTTTTTACCTTGCGTGCTGCGACCGGGAAGGTTAGCAGAGAAACCTGCGTGCCGCTCGATGAAGCTGCTCTGGCTAGCCTGGATCGAACCTGCGAAGTTTCTTTGGGTACCGATACGCCCGGCCCCACCAGCAACTTGGAACCCCTGGTCTCAGTAGTCGCCCAGCAAGGGTATATGTCGGCCCTCATCGCGCCTATCCGGCACAGAGAGCGGATATTAGGTTGTCTGGTTGGCGCCTCATCCCAACGGCATGACTTCACTTCGGGTGAGCGGTCTGTATTCTCCCTACTCGCCTCGCATGTGGCCGTGGCTCTGGAAAACGCCCGTCTGCGAGCAGAAACTGAATTCCGGCTGTCTGAGGCTATGAGCATCCAGGCAGTCTCTTCTGCCCTTGTCGAAGAGAGAAGTCTGGATACCATTCTCTCTATTATCATAGATGAAGCTGTCCGGTTGACCAACGCCAGCGATGCGCTCGTCTTGCTTCTGGAAGAAGATGGTGACTGGTTCCGGGTGTGTGCACGAAAGGGTGATGACGTTGCTGGACTTACCAGCGGACGACTGTCAGTTAAAGACTCTCTCAATGGATTGGTTGTGCGCACTGGTCAGCCGCTGGTGAGCCGCGACGCGATGACAGATCCTCGATCTAACCAGGCGCGGGCTCGCCGTTTGAACGTGTATACTGTGGCTATTGCTCCTCTCAAGATTCGAGACAGGACAATGGGTACCATAGCAGTACACAACCGATGCGAAGGCTACTTCAGCCACGCTGATGTGGACGTTCTGTGCTCGTTTGCCAACCAGGCCGCAATCGCAATTGATAACGCGCGGCTTTTCAACGAGCTTCTGGTTGCCAAAGATGAGATTCAAGAAAAAGCGCACAAACTCCAAGAGTTGCTGGTGCAGACTATGAGCATCCAGGAGGATGAGCGACGTCGCATCGCGGCTGACATCCACGACCGGCTGGTTCCACTGATTGTAGGAGCACTGTACGAAGTACAGGCCTATGCTGGGCCACAACAGTCCCCGGAGGTTCACCAGAAACAAATTGAACTGATTCAGGAATTGCTGAACGATGCGATAGAGAAGACACGTACAGCCATTTATGACTTGTGGCCGGCCACCTTGGATCAGATCGGTTTGATACCAGCCCTGCAAGAACTCATCAGCCGACAAGAAAGGACATCTGGCTTACAGCATCGTCTGCGAGTGCACGGCGCTCCTTATGAGTTGTCGCCGTCTGCGGACATAGCCATCTATCGTATCGTCCAGGGAGCCCTGGCTAACATTTGTCAGCATGCCAATGCCACCTTGGCAGATATCCTGATTCGATTCAGTCCGCGTGGGGTTCGCATCGTTATCCACGATGATGGAAAGGGGTTCGAAGTCCAGAATGTGATGCTGTCGCCTCCCGGGTGCAATTTTGGGCTCATTAACATGCGTGAACGGGCCCTCAGTATCGGGGGCACTCTGCACGTGGACTCTGTGCCCGGTTGGGGCACCTGGGTGACCTTAGAGCTTCCGCTAGAAGAGCAATTTTCAGGGACGGATTGATTTAGAGCGATGCCTCCTATTCGTGTATTGGTAGTTGACGATCATCTCGTCGTGCGCCGTGGTTTACGTAGTATGTTGGCCGATGCTGAGAATGTAGAGGTGGTGGGCGATGCCTCCAACGCAAAAGAGGCAATTGAACGCGTTGTCACCCTACAACCTGATGTCGTGCTCCTTGATATCAAAATGCCGGGGATGGATGGGCTCAGACTTATCCGTTCCCTTAAACAGGAACAGCCCGAGATTGGAATCATCATATTGACCATCTACGATGACGAGCAGTTTTTGGTGGAGGCTTTCAGAGCAGGTGCTCACGGCTATTTGCTTAAGAACGTAGGCCGTGAAGAACTGCTGGAGGTGTTGCGTGTTGTTTCTCAGGGGAAGCGCATGCTGTCTGAAGACTTGCTGGACAGTGTTTTGCGGCAGTTCGGTGACCTTGCCCAAAAACAGGCCAGAACCCAGTTCGGCTTATCGGATACTGAGGTTGATCTGCTGGGTATGGTGGCCGAGGGAGCTACCAACCGCAAAATCGCCGAGCGCATGTACTGGAGTGAGGCCACAGTCAAACGTAAACTTTCTGATGTCTACCGCAAGTTGGGTGTCCTTGATCGTGCCCAAGCCGTAGCCGTGGCAACACGCCACGGTCTGCTTTGAGTCCCCAGCCTGTTTCATTTGCCTCTTAGGAAGCGTCCAAGAATAACTTCCTGTTTTCAGGCCAAAATTCCGGGTGAAGCCCTTCAAAATGCGCAAAGTTATTTTTGGACGCGGCCTTAGCTTACCCTCGTTTACGCGTAGCTTTGACATTTGACCCAGTTGGGTCAGATGTCGACCCGCTTTACCCTGGATTCGTCGTGCATCTTGTAGTATATTAGTACTAATAGAGACGTACGGCATGGTTTATTTTGCCAAGAGAATGGGTTGACAATTGGGCTTGCTTTGCCAGACAAATTCGTAAAACGTAAGGCGTAAAGCGTAATGATTCTGGGCGAATGCGCCTTGCGAATGTGCCTTCAAGTAATCCACCGAAATGAATTACACGGAGACTCAGGCTTCCAGGCTTCATAGCAACACCAGAACAGTGCAGATAATTTCGGCGGATTACTCACGCATCACGTTTTACGTTTTACGAGGTTACTTTATTTGATTTAGGGACTTCCTGGCATAGATGATTTGGGGGAGTCCCAGGGTTTATTCTATTTGCCATGCCCCAAATCACCCTCTTTCAACTACGGAGCTAGCAACGACAATGGAGTCGAAATCAGCAAAAGACCTGATGTTTCGACTGCTGCAGTTGGAGCAGCGATTCGAATCATATTCCGCCCTTTACGAGGAAGAGCTAGCGGAGATCAAGGATAATCTACGCCGGCTCCGAGAGGATATTCTTGAGTTGGGCCGAGACTTGGAAGCTGAATTAGATGTAGAGAACCTCCCGGCCTCTTCAGACGGCAACAAAATGCAAAGTGACGTGGTAAGCAATTCCCCCAACGATCTATCTGTTTGAGCGTTTCAAGTAATGGATCATGCGTATAACAAAATCAGACACTAGCCTGCCCCTCGTACAGCGTGGCCAGCCTATCCTTTTGCATATTAACGGCCAGCCCGTCGAGGCTTTCGAGGGCGAAACGATCGCCGCCGTGCTACTGGCCGAAGGCATACGTGTCTTTCGCCATGCCTCAGAAACGCGTGAGCCACGCGGCATGTTTTGCGGTATGGGTATCTGTTATGACTGTCTGGTGACGGTGGATGGCGTCTCCAATGTCCGCGCCTGCGTGACGCACGTAACGGAGGGTATGGTGATTGAAACTGGCCCAGGGGCGGGCTCATGACCACCGAACAGATAGACCTGATTGTGGTCGGCGCGGGGCCAGCCGGGATGGAAGCCGCCATCAGCGCCGCCCAGGCGGGCCTAGGCGTGGCGCTTGTTGATGGCTATCCACAGCCAGGCGGACAATATTTCAAACAGTTCCCCGCCCCGTTTCGTAGCGAGGATCATACACTCCACCATCGGCAGTCGGAGGCGGCCCTCCACCGCTTGAAGGAGGCAGAGATAAATCTGCTGACCGATACCACCGTCTGGTATGCACTGCCTGCCTCGGAGGAGGGGGAGTGGTTGCTGATGCTGTGTGGCTCTGGTGCTCCCCATTGTCTGCAGGCCAAAGCCTTAATCTTGGCCACTGGGGCATACGACCGGCCTATTGCCTTCCCTGGCTGGACGTTGCCCGGCGTTATGACTGCTGGCGCCGTCCAGACCTTGGTAAAAACTCAGCGTGTACTGCCAGGGCAGCGTGTGCTACTGTCCGGGACCGGACCGTTGCAACTGGCCGTGGCGGCGCAGTTAGTCCACGCCGGAGCGGAAGTGGTCGGCATTCTGGAAGGAGCCCACCTCGGGTTAGGCAGCGCGCGCTATGCGCCAGCTATGTGGGGGCAGTGGGCAAGAGTGCGCGAAGGATGGGATTACTGGCGCACCTTGCGGCGGGCCGGCGTGCCCATCCGTTTGGGTTGGTCGGTGGTTGAAGCGCGGGGCGACGGCGAGGTGCAGGAGGCGGTCATCGCTCGATTGAACAGTGACTGGTATCCGATTTCTAGCAGTCGGCAGACCTTGAGCGTGGATACGCTCGTCATCGGTTATGGCTTTCTGCCCTCAAATGAGTTGAGTCGTTTGCTTGAGTGTGAGCACGAATTCATTCCAGAGCAGGGGGGCTACGTGCCCCGCCGTGATGACGAAATGCAGACTTCACTGCCGGGCGTCTACGCCGTAGGGGACGGGGCTGGCATCGGCGGGGCCGAACTGTCGCAGGTCGAAGGACGAATCGCCGGATTGGCTGCTGCCCGGCGTTTGGGGCGACTGGACGACGAAGCCGCCCGCACGGCCATCGCCCGCCAGAAACCTCTTCTGGCTCGCGAGCGTCACTTCGCGCGCATGCTAGGTGAACTTTTTACACCCGGTCCCGGTCTTTACCAACTGGCCAATGATGACACCCTTATTTGTCGTTGCGAACAAATCACCAAGCAGGAAATCCAGGAAGCTATCGCGGCTGGCTTCCAGACCGTGAGTTGGGTTAAACGTGTGACCAGGACAGGCATGGGTATTTGCCAGGGGCGGATCTGCGGTCACCTGGTGGCCAGGTTGATCGCAGAACAGACAGGGCAAGATCTAACGCAAATTGCGCTTGACAGAATCCGTCCTCCGGTGAGACCCATTCCTCTAGATCACTTGGAAGAAAGCACTCATGTCCCAATCGGTTGACGTGGTCATTATCGGTGCTGGCTCAACCGGGCTCTCGGCCGCTTACGAAATGGCCAAAGCCGGGGTTGATGTGCTTGCCGTCGAGAAAAATTTCCTGGCCGCCGAGGCCAGTGGTCGCAATCCCGGCGGAATCCGCCAAATCGGGCGTGACGTGAACGAAGTTCCTCTTATGGTCGCCGCCATGAATCGCTGGCATCGACTGGAGGAAGAGCTCGGCTGTGATCTGGAGTTGACCGAAGATGGTTATCTATGGGTGGCGCTCAGCGAACATGACCTGGAGTTGCAGCGGGAGTTAGTTGAACGCGACGCCGCCTATGGCATCAAGGAGTTTGCCCTCGGACGAGACGAGGTCCGGGAGCTAGCACCGGCAATATCCGAGTTCGTCTTTGGTGGTCTTCACAGCCCAACCGACTTGATTGCCAATCCGTTCCTGGTCGCCAAAGGTTATTATGAAGCTGCTCAAAGATATGGGGCTGAATTTCTATTTGACGCCGAAGTAATCGGTCTAAACATCGAGAATGGTCGGATTCGAGGCGTGGTCACCAACCAGGGTGAGATTGCCACGAATACCGTGATCAATGCGGCCGGACCGTGGTCGGATCGAATTGGTGCGATGGCTGGCATTGACATCCCCATCACAGCGTGCCCCAATCAGTTTGTTCTCACCGAACCAGTGCCACCCATCCTGCCCCCTCTCCTCTTGATCAGTCCTATCGCGGTTTGCCGTCAATCGTCCCGGGGGCATGTCTACATCGGCAACACCAATGCTCCGGGGGGGATCACGGGCTTCAGCAAAGCCACAAATTACGATGAGATGGTCCGGACCATCTCAAATATCGTAAAGATCGTGCCCGCTTTTAGAGGGCTCAACATCATCCGTACCTGGGTGGGTACCATTGATTTCACGCCTGACGACAATTTTATCTTTGGTGATGTGGGGGGTATAGAGGGACTAATTTTGGCATGTGGATTTTCGGGACATGGGTTTGCCCTCACTCCCATCATCGGACAACTACTGTGTGAACTGGTTGTCGAGGGCCAAACCACTCTTCCAACGGAAGCTTTTCGCCTGGGTCGTTTCAAGACAGGCACCGTGGGGAAGGCTCAGCATTTCGCTCACCAGCACGTGGACACACATTGATTGTACCTGGCCTTAATCTTTGCTTCAGCCGCCCATGTAAAAAGTTCAGCCGGCAGGAGGATACGAAATATGAATTCGAAAACCGTCAGGTTTGACAGCGATGAAGTGTGTCTGGTAACGGGGGGCGCCGGCTTTATTGGTTCCTATCTAGTGCGTGCTCTGGCCAATCAAGGCACGAAAGTAGTTGTGTACGATTTCGACCAGAATGCTAGTTACATCGCTGATTGCATCGATAGGGTCACCTACGTGTATGGTGATGTGGCGGACATGCCACACCTGATGAGCGTCATTGCCGATCACGGTGTAGAGATCATATTCCACCTGGCGTATATGCTTGTCCCTGATTCCGACGAACGCATGGGCTGGGCAATTCAAACCAACTGCGCCGGGTTCCACAACGTTATGGAAGCAGCACGCATTGCCAGGGTAAGGCGGGTGGTATGGGCTAGCAGCCAGGCCGTGATGGGACAGGCTGATTTCTACCCGCCGGGACCGGTGAATGAGGATGCGTTCGTCAATCCAACGCTGGTGTATGGGGCCTGCAAGCTGTTCAATGAGCACATTGCCCGCTTCTACCGCGAGCGGCATGGTTTGGATAACATCGGCTTCCGGAAAACTGTGGTCTATGGCTTGGGCAAGAGCCGCCTGCGCGACATCAGCATCGCCCACCTGCTGGTGGAAAACGCGGTTCTAGGTCGGACTTTGCAGGTGCCACCCGTCGATTATCACGCCAACTTCGTCTATGTCAAAGACATTGCCCGGGCCTACTTGCTGGCTGCCCAGGCACCTCCTACCCAACACCTCATCTTTAACGTGGGGGGATTCGTCTACCAAAATAGCGAAGCGGTGGAGTTGTTGAAAAGGCTGGTGCCAGGGATAACCGTCCATCAGCAAGATGAATACACTCTGTCTCATCCCATTGAAGTCTTCGCCCAAGATCAAAGCCGCGCCCGGGATGAATTCGACTACGAGCCTGTTTATACCCTGGAGGAAGGCGTTAAGGACTATATCCAGATGGTTGAGGACATGGGAGACCAATACAAATCAGCCCAGTCGGCATATGAGGTGATACCATTGCCTTGAGTTGGTCTGGCCCTGGGGCGCGGGCTGGGGGTGTTCAGCGACTTGGTTCTTCTCAGAAAGCGGGATTTTAGATTGCCATTGGCGCTCGGACCCCGATTGAAAGGAATGGCGACATGGAACCAGCATCGGTGAAGTGGGAAGGCGATGAAGTATGTCTGGTAACAGGTGGTGGCGGCTTTATCGGCTCCCACTTGGTGCGTGAGTTGGCCAACCAAGGCAAACGGGTGATTGTATACGACTTCACCCCGGACGCCAGCTACATCGCGGACTGTTTGGATAAAGTCACCTTCGTGTATGGCGACATGGCCGATATGTCGCATGTGATGCGCGTCATCACCGAGTATGGTGTCGATATCATCTTTCACCTGGCTTATTTGCTCGTTCCTGACACTGATAACAGGTTGGGCACAGCCATCCAGGTAAACTGTGCCGGCTTCCAAAATGTGATGGAGGCAGCCCGCATCAAGAAGGTCAGACGCGTGGTATGGCCCAGCAGCCAGGCGGTGTATGGCCTGGCTGAATACTACCCCGATGAACCGCTCAGCGAGGATGTCTTCGTCAACCCGGTCACTCTGTATGGCGCTTGCAAGCTGTTTAACGAGCACGTAGCCCGCTTCTATCATCAGGTGCACGACCTGGACAACATTGGTTTGCGCCTTTCTGTGGTTTACGGCTTGGGCAAAAGCCGGCGCCGTGACCTGAGTGTCTCGCATCGGCTGGTCGAGAACGCGCTCTTAGGTCAGCCATTGCAGATGCCACCGGTGGATTACTATGCCAACTACGTTTACGTGAAGGATGTGGTGCGTGCCTATTTGCTGGCTGCTCAAGCTCCGCCGCCCGAACATATCATTTTTAACATAGGGGGCTACGTCCATCGCAACAGTGACGTCGTGGAGATCATGAAACAACTCGTGCCGGGCGTAACTGTGGAGTATCAGAAGACTCACGACATTCCCAACCCTATTGATGCTTATGCTCAGGACTTAAGTCGTGCCCGGCAAGAATTGGGCTATGAGCCAACCTATACCTTGGAGGCAGGCGTCGTGGACCAACTCAAGATGATGGAGGAGTTGGGCGAGCAATACGAGGTGTCTCCTGGTTGGGCAAATGCCTGAGAAAGGACGCTAGGTGCGTCCTAATTTGCCTCCCCCGTAGCTTAAAAGTCTGGCAATGGAGTCAGTAGATCAGGCGGGAGACCACCACTCGAATGGAGGTGCCAAAATCGAGTATTTCACACGTCAATTGGTGAATGGTTTGGCCACCGGCAGCATCTATGCTCTTCTGGCCGTGGGATACAGCATGGTCTATGGTCTCCTTGAGATGATCAACTTCGCCCACGGGGACCTGTACATGTTTGGGGCTTTCATTGCCTTGACGTTGCTGCTCCTGGGGTTGCCAGTACCTTTGGTTCTGCTGCTGGCTTGTCTTCTCGGCGGTCTTCTTGGCATAATCGTCGAGCGAACGTGCTATCGCCCGGTACGTAATGCGCCGCGCATCGTTCCTATGATCACCGCTTTGGGGGCGGCTCTCATACTTCGCGCTATGGCGCAGCTCATCTGGGGCGCTCAGCCCAGACCATTCCCTCTCGTTCTGCCCACTGGCTTTGTTTCCATAGGTCCCATACAGATTCCCATCGTGCCGTTGATAGTGTTTGGGGTGTCGTTGCTGCTGATGCTTACTTTCAGCTTTTTAGTGCAGAAGACCAAGCTGGGCCTGGCCATCCGGAGTGTCTCGCAGGATATTCCGGTCGCCAGGTATATGGGTATTCACGTCAATGGCATCATAATGTTGGTCTATTTTATGGGCTCGTTTCTGGGCGTGGCTAGTGGTATCCTGTTCGGCGCCTACTACAACACCGTTTCCATCAACATGGGGTTTGTCGGCACTCTGAAGGCCTGGACAGCGGCCATCATCGGAGGGATTGGCCATATCCAGGGGGCTTTCATAGGCGGGCTGCTGCTGGGTGTGTTTGAGGCATTGATCGCCGGCTTCATTTCATCCCAATATGAAGATGCCATTACATTCGTTTTACTTATCTTGATCTTAATATTCAAGCCGACGGGGTTGTTTGGTCGCCAGATCACCAAGAAGGGCTGAGAGCAATGCGACAAACTCTACGCTCATATCAGGATAAAACACCTGTCAAACTTGGCATGTGGTTGCTCATTTTGGTGGGGCTGGTGTTGCTGCCACGCATTGTGCCAAACGCTTACGTGCAACGTGTGATCAACTTGAGCCTGATTTACGTCATCCTTACCCTGGGGCAGAATCTGCTCACAGGGTTCACGGGGCTCATCTCGTTGGGGCAGGCGGGTTTCTTTGCAATCGGTGCCTATACGTCGGCGTTGCTGGTGCTACGCTTGAGTGTTCCCTGGCTGATCGCTTTTTTGGCTGCCGGTGCACTGGCCTGCATCATTGGGATCTTGTTGGGTTATCCCAGCCTGCGCGTCGGGGGAGACTATCTGACGCTGTTGACCATTGGCTTTGCTGAGATCGTGCGCATCATCGCGCTGAATTGGATGGCGCTGACCCGGGGGCCGATGGGGATTCCTGGCGTACCTCCGCCTCAAATCGGGTCATTAAAAATCTTCACCGGGTCTGGGTATTACTACCTATTTCTCATCATTGCAGCTACCGTCTACCTGGGGGTCTGGCTCCTCGTCAACTCGAAGATTGGACGCGCTTTGCAAGCTATGCGTGAGGATGCGATAGCAGCAAGGGCAATCGGTGTGAATGTGGCTCACTATCAGGTCCTTTCCTTCGCGGTGGCCGCTATGTTGGCTGGCTTTGCTGGCAGTTTGCTTGTCCATTTTAATATGTTTGTTGGGCCAACCAGTTTCGACATTGACGAATCGCTCACCCAGATGAACATGGCCATTCTGGGTGGATTGGGAAGTCTACCCGGATCTGTCCTGGGTGCGGTGATTCTAACCGTTCTGCCCGAATATTTCCGCATTGTCAACGAGTACCGCCTCCTCTTTATGGGTTTGCTTATGGTGATCCTGATGGTCTGGCGTCCCAATGGCATACTGGGGAAACAGAGTGCGGTAGTAGTGATAACCAAAAAAACTGGTACGCTTGCCGGGTTGTTCAAGCGAGACGAGACGCAGCGACCCATGTCGTTTACGGAGAGGCTCAAGAATGCCGTTATTGGAGATTAAGGGGCTAAGCAAACACTTCGGTGGGCTACAGGCAGTCCTCGATTTCGACGCTTCCGTCGAGCGAGGGGAAATTGTGAGTCTTATTGGCCCAAACGGAGCAGGGAAAACGACTGTTTTCAATCTGGTGACGGGGCTTGATCGAGCGGATAGTGGGGAGGTTAACTTCAAGGGAGAGAGCATTGTCCGACTGCCGCCTCATGAAATCACGAAGCGCGGCATCGCACGCACGTTTCAGATGCTGCGGATTTTTCCCGAAATGACGGTCTTGGAGAATGTGATGGTCGCGGGTCAGGTTCAGACCCGGGCCGGGCTACCCGCGGTCGTTCTGCGTCTCCCTCTTGCCCGACGCGAGGAAAGGGAAACGCGGGAGAAAGCTGAGGAACTCCTGGCTTTCTTCGGGGATCGCCTGGTAGGCGACCGCTTCGGCCAGCCGGCCATTGCCCTGTCCTATGCCAATCGGCGTCGACTGGAAATTGCCCGAGCTATGGCCACCGGGGCCGAGTTGCTGTTTCTCGACGAGCCGTGTGCCGGAATGAATCCGCACGAGACGATTGAAATGACGCAGATGATTGCCCGCCTGCGTGACGAGCGGGGGTATACCATCTTTCTCATTGAACACGACATGCGCGTTGTGGGCGGTATCTCGGATCGCGTGATTGTACAAGATCACGGAAAAAAGATTGCCGAAGGCAGCTACGACAAAGTCATCAACACCCCGGAAGTGATTGAGGCTTACCTAGGGAGAAAAGCTAAGGATGCAAGAGCAGAAAGCTCCGTTACTTGAATTTAGTGGGGTTCATACCTACTACGGATACGTTCATATTCTTCAAGATGTAAGCCTTCAGATCTATGAGGCGGAGATCGTCTGTCTCTTAGGTGGGAACGCTTCAGGGAAGTCGACCACGCTGAAGACAATCTTGGGTGAAGTGATCCCTGCTTCGGGCAGTATCGTTTTCGAGGGCGAACGGATTGATGGTCTGCCCACGCGGCAGATCATCAAGCGTGGGGTTTCGATTGTTCCCGAAAACCGGCGTATCTTTCCCCGTCTAACTGTCATGGAGAACTTATATGCCGGCGCGTATATGCGTAACGACACTGCTGGCATTAAAGAGGACATTGATCGCGGATTTGAGCTATTCCCTCGGCTCAAGGAACGGCGTTCACAGCCGGGAGGCACGCTCAGCGGGGGAGAACAACAGATGTTGGCCATCGCCCGGGCATTGATGTCCCATCCGAAGCTTATGCTGATGGATGAACCCTCGATGGGGTTGGCTCCTGCCCTTGTAGAGACCGTGTTCGAGATCATTCAGACCATAAACAATATGGGTACGACCGTTTTTGTTGTCGAACAGAATGCGAACGTGGCACTATCTATCGCCGACCGGGGCTATGTCCTTCAGAAGGGGTGCATTGTGCTTGCGGACACTGCCGCCAATCTCCTCGAGAACGAAATGATGCGTAGTGCTTACCTGGGCTCTACAGAGCCACTGATGGTTGGAAAGGAGGTGGCACCCGGGAAATAATTTCCATCGCAAAGGTGTCCGATGTTAGCGTTTACAAGAGAGAAGGAGAAAAAAGATGTCTCGGTCAATCAGAAACATGTTTGTTTTTTGTTCTACGTTCCTCTTGATCCTGGCTATCATGACAGCAGGCTGCGCCCCGGTGGTCACGGAAGCACCCGCGCCCGCCGAGGAGGCCACGGAGGCGCCGGAGCCGGTTGAGGAGCCGGAGGCTGAAGAGCTACCGCCGATCAAGATAGGTGTGGCGGGGCCGACGACCGGATCAGCGGCGGCCTATGGTGAGGTCCAGTTAAATGGTGTTGAGATTGCGGTCACGGAGATCAACGAAGCAGGCGGCATCAATGGCCGTA
>DAOUMD010000011.1:0-64359 GCA_034412795.1 Anaerolineae bacterium | reverse complement strand
CTTCGGAAGTTTACAACAGCGCCTTTGCCAGCATAGTTGCCTGGATTATTCAGTCGATTTAGCGGCAAAATCATCTTCCGAAACTTCCGAAGTCTGGCGAAATCGTTCTCTCCGACAGACTGCTAGGCTGTACAAGACTCACTACGAACGCGCTGCGTATTGCGTACTGCGTATTCCGTTTGCTTTCGGGTATGAATGTCACTTTCCGAGAAATCTCAGTTACCCTAAAACATTTGCACTGGTCGCGAGAATTTTGACGCACGGACAGAAAGGAACACGGATTTTATTTTGCCTATTCGTTTTGGTCAGTGTTCTTTTCCGTCCGTGAGTCGGTAATCTAATCTCGCTCCCTCAACCCGCCAGCGAGTGTGCCGTGGTCACCAGCGTATCAATCAGACGCGGGTTGGTGTCCAGGGGAAATGGGCTGCCCGTACTGACTACGAACCCTTTTGCCTCTGCGCCGATGCGCGCTTGACGTTTCACTTCCTCCGACATTTCTTCCAGCCGGGCGTGAAGGCCAAACCGCACCGCATCTATGTTGCCAAAGACCACCGCCCGGCCGGCGACCCGGTCCACCACCTCCTCAATCTCGATGCGAAAGTTCTTCTTGCTCTCCTCTAGCGCCACCCCCGCCACGTCCAATCTTGCGATCTGATCCAGACGTGGAACCGCGTCGCCACACATGTAATAAATCGGTAACAACCCCAGGCCGCTCAGGTGAGAAAAGAGGGACTGGTTGTAGGGCAACACGTACTCGTCATAGCCCGCGGGCGAGATCATGTCGGCCCCGGTAAAGACCTCCTCCACGTAAACGCCGTGGACGCCGACAGAAGCCCAGGCGTTCATATATTCTTTTGCCCGCGCCAGATAACGCCCCAACACATAGTGGAGCAGGGCGGGCCGGTCGTGCTGGATGAGCATCAGTCCCTGGAAGCCTAGCACGTCATACGCGCTTGAAAAGGGGGTATCGAGAATCGTGGAAATGAAGAAGCGGTCGCCATAATCGGCGATCACCCGTCTGGGCAGGTCAAAGTCACCTCGTGCCAGCCATTCAGCCCCGGTCAAGAGCGGTAAGTGCGTGTCTACGTCCGCCTCGCTTTGGATCTGATCCGAGGTGTCCCACACATCCGTCGAACTTGGCCTTCTCGTATTCAAGCTGGCGTTCCCGCGTGGCAGGGGGACCGCCCTCATCGGCACACGCCGCCCTGCCCTTTTGTCCTCGTAATACAGGAGGCCGTCTTGCCGGACGATGTCGGTGCGTTCAGACCAGGCGCGGCTGGCCCCCGGTCGGACTTCGATCCAATCCGGCCAGGCTTTGAAGATGCCGTAGGATTGGTAAAGGGCCTGGGCACGCAAATGAGTATCTTCTTCGTGGTCAACAGGATAACGGGAGCGGCCTCGCAAACGGCGGCGGTACTGCTCGATGTAATAGGCGCGTTCGAAATCGGCCAGGAAGAGACTCAGGTAGGCAGGGGCAGCCGGCACTACGTCGGTTCTTTGGCCCGACAAGGCCCTGCACATTCTTTCTCTGGGAGTCAAAGTAGTATGCACTGAGCTTAACCTTTTTCCATAAGTAAGCATTCTGCCCGTCGAGGGGCAGGTATCCAGGGTCGGGGTGGCCACAGGCACAGGGGGTGTGCACGGTCGGGCTGAATCGGATACATAGTTGTCTCAGGTAGGGGAACGTCACAATCCGGCTTCCAATAGCGGCCGGGGGCGAAGAACGTGGCTTGGTGGAGAAAAAGAATGAGTCAAAAGCATTGTCCAGCTCCTGGCACATTATAGGCCCGGCCGGGTGGAATGTCAACGATCTACGTGCCCAGGATGCGCTTCGGCCAGGCCGCCACCAGGCTGGGCACGGCCATCAACGCCAGCGCGACCAAGAACAACGACCATTTGAAAGGCTCAGGCCGCAACGTATCCCAATCGGTCCGGCCTGCCAACAGCGCGTGTAGTGAACCACAAGTGAAGACATACAAGGCCAGCAGTGCGCCCGCCAGTACCACGCCCGCCCGGACGGGTGTGACCTCGGGCGGAGTCCCTCGCGCCAGCCGCGTCACAGCCAGCACCGCCGTGAGACAAATCAGCGCCGCGATCAGCACCGGCGCCAGCACCGGTCCCCACCAGCGCAGCGGGATCAGGAACAGCACGTCCCAATCCAGCAGCGTCGCCGGCCAATCCATCAGGGCTTTGAGCCAGACGTAGTAGAATATGTCCCACAGCCCAAAGGCGAACAACCCATAAGCCCAGCGCTCGATCCGCCCCCGACCGGCCAGCCACCCCACCGCCACCAACATGGCCAGGGTGGCCACCTCGCGCCATATCTCCATCCTGACGTATGGCCCCAATGCCACGTGGTCCGGTGTGACCTGGATCAATCCCCGGATGTAGACCACGACCACCGCCTCCAGCAGGGCCATAGCGATGGCGTATACTGATACCCAAAGAAACCGTTTGATGATTTCACTCATATCCTTTTCTCATATCGCCGAACGGAATCACGGCATGGATCTCTTGAAGAAAGACTATCACATCTTGCCTTTTGCATCCACCCACTGGATACACTTTTTGACGCACTTAAGTGCTTGACTTGCTCCCAACGTCAGCGCCACGCCCTTGGCGCTTGTGATCACCGCCGCCGGGGGGGCCGTTCGGAGCTCGGTTCTCATCACCCCCGAAGAGGTAGGGATCTCTCGGAAAGTGACTATGGCGCAAGACAACAACGAATTTAGAATAAAACGAATGACTGGGGGAGCGCGAAGAATTCGTTCCTTTCCCAATTCGTTGTTGTGTTGGCTGACTTTCCGAGAGGTCTCGTAGATCAAGCTGCCAAGAAGGCCCTCGACTGTCGCCCACCTGGAGGGTAACGTAACGGTACGGGTAGGCAAAAGCAGTTGAATCTTCGAGCAAGGCATCGCCACATTTCGATGGTGACGGATATGTATCCGTCACCCGTATTAATAGGATTTTAATCCGCGCCGCGGGATACCATCCGGTCGCTCTCACGAGTCGGGCGTTTTTTGATGAGAAGTTGGAGTACATCCATTACAATCCGGTAAGAAAGGGGTTTGTGGAGAAGCCCGAAGATTGGAAGTATTCCAGCGCCTGGAATTACTTGTTAGAGGATGACAGCTTGATCGAGATTGATAGAATCACGTAGTGAGGGATTTGCAGATTAAAATCTGGCTAGTATGGGTTACGGATGAATATCCGTAACCATCGAATAACCGTAACGATCAGCAAATGTGTGACGCTCGGGAGAATCTCATTGAGGGTCAATTGCAAATGTGATATAATAGGCTGGCGAGCGGGGTGAACGCCGCATAGCTACCTGTTCGGACGATAACTTTTCAGGCAGTGTATCAGTCAAAGGAGTGCGTAATGACCGACAAACCGCGAACCGGAAGCGTGACCGCCAAGAACATACGAGCGCGGCGCATCATCGCTGGCGTCGAAATCGAAGGGGCCGCCAGCGACGAGGTGCTCAAGGCCGCCCTGGAGGCCATGGACCGTCTCAGCACCGGAGACGTCCGTGCCGCCGAGACGATGGACGTCAGCGAAGGCATTGTGACCGGCTTTCGTTACCTCAACCCCCAGTCGCCCGACCGAGAGGCCTTCGTCGCCGAGTTGCAGGCGCTGCGCGAGGTGCTGGCCGACCTGCAGAAGCAGCCCGAAGCGGCGTCTGAGATTGAAGCCGCAGCTCAATCGCTGGACACCGCCATTGAAGAGGCCGGTAAGAAGGAGCCGCTGGGCAAACTGGTAGTTAAACGGTTGCACGACACCCTGGAGTTCATCACCGACGCCAGCAAGGCCCTGGAGGCTGCCGACAAGGCCGGATCGCTTATTCTCAAGGCCCTCCCGGCGGCCGCGGCACTGTACCAGATTGCCCAGACCTTGTTTTAATAAGAGCGACGCCAGGTTATGCGTCGCCCTTACGATAGGAGAAGTAATCCATGATTGACGCATCGGGGTTCTCCACGGAATACATGTCCACCCTGGCCGCCGAACTTACCCTGCGCGTATTGGATGCCTTGGGCCGCCGTCTGCGCGAGGCCATCCAGGGTACGCCCCGGCAACAGGCCTTAGTCCGCTGCTATCAGGCCGGATCGGCCGCTCTGTTACCGGAGGATGATCCCGTCCGCGATACTTACCTGCCTATCCTGCAAGGCTTCTTCGACCAGCCGGCGGTCCAGGCCGAACTGGCCAAGCTGGTCCGGGGCCGCGAGCCAGACCAGGAGACTCTGGCAGAAGCATTTGAAGAAACCATTGAAGACCACGATCTACCCCCCTTTGACTTTCACACCCGGTTGGCGATCTTTGTCGAAACCTTCTTGCAAGCGGTCGAGCTCGAGCCGGAGCTGGCCGACACGGTGCAGGTGTCCCAGTTGCGCGACGCCACCTCTAGCCTGCGCGCCTTGGTGACGGACCTGAGCGCCATTCGCCGGGTCGTGGAGCACATCAATCGGGGGGCAGGTAGTGGGGATGTCAGCGCCCGGGGCGACATCGGCGCCCGGGACATTATCACTGGTCGGCAGATAAACATCTACGCTGCGCCAGATACCTCACCTGTCGATCCGTGCACCAACCTGGAGCGCATGTACCTCCGCTCGCTGCAAAGACAGGCCGTGGAACTGCCGTTGGCTGCACTGGAGGACGAAGGTGCCGACAGCCGGGGGCCTCGTGTCACCCTGGACCGGGTTTACATCGCTCTGGATACCCGCAGCAAGGTGGAGTTGACCCAAGAAGAAAAAGAAAAGAGCGAATTTGGCTATCAGAAAGAGCGCCCGCTGAGCGCGTTGGAGGCCGCCGCCCAAAACTTGCACCTGGTGCTGTTGGGTGATCCCGGCAGTGGCAAGAGCGTCTTCGTCAATCACCTGGCCTACCGGTTGGCTGGCGCCCGCCTGGCGGGTCAGTCGGCCTCAGATTGGTGGCCTGCCCCACCTCATCTGCCAATCCGGGTTGTCTTGCGTGACCTGGCGGCCGACCTGGGGACGCTCGACCCGGTCGGGCTGACCGCCTTGCCCCAGGCCAAACAACAAGATTGCTTGTTGGAAGCGTTACAAGCCCATCTGACCCAGGGGTTCACCACCTTTGGCCTCTCAAGCGAGGAGGCAGAAGTCTGGACCGACTGCCTACGCGACCAGGCGCACCAGGCAAGGTGCCTCTACATCTTCGACGGCCTGGACGAGGTGCCGCCGGATCAGTTGACCTGGATCCGGCAGGCCATTGAGGCGCTGGCCGCCCGGCACGATGGCCCGGTCATCGTCACCTCTCGCATCCGCTCCTACGAGGGAGTGGCCCAGCTACCCGGCTTCGCCGTGGAAACCCTGGCTCCTTTCACCGATCAGCAGATCAACGACTTCATTGTCGCCTGGTACCATGCACAACCGGCTCTGACAGGGGCCAGCCGTAGCGAGCGCATGGCCGACCTGCGCCAGGCGGTGCATCGCCCCAGCCTGGCAGAGCTGGCCGGCAATCCTCTGCTCTTAACAACTATGGCCCTGATCCACACTGCTGGCGTCGGCCTACCCCGCGAGCGGGTGCGGCTGTACGCGCGCAGCGTCGAGGTGCTTATGCGCCGTTGGCAGCGGCATAAGCATGGCCAGGCCTCGCTGCTGGACCGGCTGGGCGTTGACGCCACCCGGCTGCTGGGTGGCCTGCGGGCATTGGCATATCACGCCCACCAGGCCGGCGAACCGAGAGGTAGCGCCGACGTGGACAAGGACACGGCGGTGGGTCTGCTGGCCAAGACCTGCATGGACGGCGATTACGGCAAGGCCCAGCGTTTCTTGGAATATGTTGACCAGCAGGCGGGCCTGCTGGTCGGGCGCGGCGGGGGCGAGACCCGGTCACCGGTGTACAGCTTTGCCCACCGCACCTTCCAGGAGTACCTGGCCGGTTGCTACCTGGCTCTGGCCGAGCGAGGTGGCCTGGCGCGGGCGCTGCGGGCCAGGCTGGGTGAGAAAGATCGCTGGTACCTGGCCGGGCAACTGGCTGCCGAGCACGTGCTGTATAACGTGGGCCAGGAACACGCAGTGCTGGACCTGCTTTACCAGCTCTGCCCGGTGCGTGAACCGGCTGGCGAGGACGATTGGAGAGGGGTGACCTGGGCCGGTGTCATCGCTGCCGAGACGGGATCGGCCCGCATCCAAGGTGATGAAGAGTCGCCTGACGGTGGCCAGGCCTTCCTGGACCGGCTCCTTCCCCACCTGGAGGCCATCTTGGAGTGCGGCATGTTGACCGTTGCCGAGCGGGCCGATGCTGGCGACGCGCTGGCCGCCCTGGACGGCGATCGCCGCCCAGGCGTGGGGGTGCTCCCTTCCCCCCCAAGGGGGAGGGCTGGGGTGGGGGGCCTACCTGACATCCAGTGGTGCTACGTGCCGTCCGGTCACTTCTGGTTGGGGGGTCTCAAGGGGGAGGATGACCTGGCTTCTGGCGATGAATACGGCCACCAAGAGCCGTTCGAGCTGGACTACCCTTATTGGATGAGCTGCTACCCGGTCACCCAGGTCCAATACCAGGCCTTCATTCAGGCCACCGGCCATCGTGTTCCCTATCGAGATGAAGATTGGGCCCAACCTTATAACTGGCGTGACGATGCGCCGCCGCCCGAGAAGCGCGACCACCCGGTGGTGCTGGTCAGTTGGCAGGATGCCGTGGCCTATTGCACCTGGCTGGCTGAGGAACTGGCTCCTGCCTGGCCTGATGGTTACACGGTACGTCTTCCGACCGAAGCGGAGTGGGAGAAGGCGGCGCGGGGTGGTCTGGAGATCCCGGCCCAGGTCCACATCACAGGGACGGATCTCATACCTGTTTCCAGTGATGAGTTGCTCATGCGCCCCAATCCCGACTCCCGCCGCCGCTGGCCGTGGGGCGAGTGGACTGACGTCAGCCCGGTTCAACACGCCAATATCTGGGAGAGCCAGCGGGGTGGCACTATGGCTGTTGGGAGCTTTCCAGAAGGTGGCTCGCCCTATGGCTGCCGGGACATGGGTGGGCAGGTGTGGGAGTGGACGCACACACTCTACCGGGATTACCCGTACCAGCCGGATGACGGACGCGAGGCTCCGTCGGTTGACGACCGGCATGCGCTGCGTGGCGGCTCGTGGCTCTACAGTCGAAGGTTCGCGCGCGTCTCCTCCCGCAACAGCTTCGACCCCGACTACTTCAACTACGATATCGGGTTTCGCGTCGTTGTCGCCCCTGTCTTGGGCAGTTGATTTCTGTTTGCTGTACCCTGGTTGCTGCGCATTGGTTTCTGGCCCATGCGATAGGCGATGCATTTTGCGGGGATGCCTGTCTTGCGAACACAACCCTCTGAAACCCGCCGAAGGCGGGTCGCGGGTCTTGAGAAGAATGGCATGGCGTTGGTGAAGCGTTATGAAAACCTACAAAAACATCTTTCCTCGCATCTGCGCCTATGACAACCTCTACTTCGCCTGGCGCGACGCGGCGCGCGGCAAGCGTAAGTCGCCGGAGGTGGCGGCCTTTGAGTACGCGCTGACCGACAATTTGCTGCGATTGGAAGTGGAGCTGCGCGAGGGGCGCTATCGTCCCCGCCCATACCGGCATTTCCACATTACCTATCCCAAACCCCGGCGCATCAGCGCTGCTCGCTTCCGCGACTGGGTGGTACACCACGCCCTGGTGCGGCAGATCGAGCCTATCTTCGAGGCTCGCTTCATCCACGACAGCTACGCCTGCCGCGTGGGCCGGGGCACCCACGCCGCGCTTGACCGCTGCCAGGCTTTTGCCCGCCGCTATCGTTATGTGTTGGGCTGTGACATCGTGCAGTTTTTCCCGGCTGTGGATCACGGCATACTGCGCGACGTCCTCTTCCGCCTGATCGTCGACGTGCGGGCCCGCTGGCTGATCAACCTGATTCTCGACAGCGGCGCCGGCGTGCTGCGGACGAATACGACGTCTCCTACCGCAACAACAACGAACCCGACAACTTCAACAACAATGTTGGATTTCGCGTCGTTGTCGCCCATGACTTTCAACGTAGGGGGGCCAAAAGGTAGAGGCCCCTGTCGGCAAAGCTGCGGCGTTACGGCGCCCAGACGGACAAGAAAGACAGCGCGGTCCGGTCCCGGTCGCGTGCGTAGGGGTCAGCCTTTGCGCACCGGCCATATACAAAACGGCCCCGGTCTTTGTGGTAGGCCCTGGGTCGCAGGGCGTGTCCTGAGCTGGCCGAAGGGCTCGACGCTCAGGCCGGGGCACCACCTATCAGGAGGCGATCATGGACGAAAATGTCACCAGTGGTGACGTGTCTGCCCGCGATGTTCACGCCCGGGACATCATCACCGGCGTCCAGAAAAACTTCACCGTCATCTTTAAAGCGCCTTTCACTCCCCCGCCCGACCTGGAGACCCTGCGAGCGGACTACCTGGCTTACCTGCGGGATAGCTATCAGCACCTGGATATCAAAGGTATCGTGCAAGTGCAGCGCGTGGCGCCTTCCATCCCCCTGGCGGCCGTGTACGTGCCGCTCAAGGCCCGCCCACAGCGCGCTGATACTGGGGAAGGCTGGGCGCGTGTCGCTGGTCGCTATTTGCGCGGTGCGGACCTGGCGGCGGAAGTCATGGTCGGGATGCCGCCGCCAGGCCGGAGCGCGTCGCCGGTCCCGGTGGAGGTGGCTCTGCACAGCGAGCCGGCCGTGGTAGTGCTGGGCGACCCGGGAGCGGGCAAGAGCACTCTGCTTAAGATCATCGCCCTGGCCCTGGCCGAGCAGCCCGAAGGCCCGCTGCCCATTCTGCTGCCGCTCAACGCCTACGCTCGCTGGCTGATGAGTAGGGGCGAGGTGAACCTGCTTGACTTCGCAGGTGAGTACTATGCCTCGCGACAGAAGAAACTGGCCCCCGTCAGCGCTCTCTTCGAGGCCGCGCTGCGCGACGGGCAGGCGGTGGTCCTGTTGGACGGCCTGGACGAGGTGCAGACCGAGCGTGCCTTCCTGGTGCGGCTGGTGCAGGACTTCGTGGCCGAATCCGTGCCGGCCCCGGTCGAAAGTGATCGGGCCATCCCCGGCAACCGGGCCGTGGTCACCAGCCGCATCGTGGGCTACGACGAAGCGCCGCTGGCCGGCAGCCAGTGGCGCATCTATACCCTGACCGACTTCGACCGGGCTGACATCGAGCGTTTCGTTTCAGGATGGACACTGGCTTTTGAAATCGGCGTGCACGGCGGCGATACCCCGATCGCCCGCGAGGCAGCCGAGCGCGAGCGGCGTGATCTGTTGGAAGCCATATTCACCCGCCCCAGCATCGAGCGGCTGGCCACCAACCCCCTCTTGCTGACCATTTTAGCCCTTATCAAGCGCACCGGCGTGACGCTGCCGGAACAGCGGGTGAAGCTGTACGAGCTCTACCTGGAAGCCCTCATCGAGAGCTGGAATCTGGCCCGCTCGCTGGACCAGCATCCGGCCGGCTCTCCGCTGGACTACCTGAAAACGGTGCAGGTGCTGGCGCCGCTGGCCCTTTGGCTGCGCGAGACCAACCCCACCGCTGGTCTGGTGACCCGCCCACAACTGGAAGACTGGCTCACCGGTTACTACCGGCGTGAGTGGGATCTCCCCCGGGGTCAGGCCCGGGAGCGGGGTCGCGAGTTCTTGGAGGGGGTGCATCGCTACTCCAATCTACTGGTGGAGCGGGGTGAGCGCCAGTATGGTTTTTTGCATTTGACTCTGGAGGAAATGCTGGCGGCCAAGGGGGTCGCCCAACTGGCCGACGAGGACCTGGGGGAAGCGGCGCGGGTGATGACGCGCCACCTGGCCGACCCGGCCTGGCGCGAGACGCTGCTGCTGGCGGTGGGGGCCATCGGCGTGGTGCAGCAGCGACCGGCTGCCGCCGGTAAGTTGCTGCTGGCTCTGCTCGAGAGCCAGGTGGAAGGAGTTCCTCGTGGCGCCAATGTGGCCCTGGCCGGAGACGCCTTGCTGGACGCGGGCGAGGTCGGCGTGGGCCGGGCGGCGGCGACGCGCGTCATCGCCGCGTTGGTAGCGACCATGCAAGACTCGGCCTGCCACATCCGCGAGCGGCGTGATGCCGGCCTCCTGGTGGGCCGCCTCGATTGGCGACCTGAGCCAGAAGAGGGAGACTTGCTGCTGGTCCCCGACGCCCCGGCCTCGCCTCCCAGCGGCTTGGAGACCTTCCGCCCAGTTGAGGATGTCTGGTTCGCCAAACACCCGGTCACCAACCTGCAATATGCTCGATTTGTGGCCGCTGCTGGCTACCAAGAGCCGCGCTGGTGGACCGAAGAGGGCTGGGCCTGGCGCACCGGGAGCTACGACAGCCAAGCGCCGGACTATTTGCAGGACTGGCTGAAGGGTCGCCCGCCGGAGAAGCGGGACCGGCCCTTTTGGTGGGAAGATCGCGGCTGGAACAGCCCCTTGCAGCCGGTGGTGGGCGTCACCTGGTTCGAGGCGCTGGCCTACTGCGCCTGGTTGACGGAGCAGTTGCGAGCTAAAACGCTGAAGTTGCGTGTATGGCGTGATGGGAAACTCACAGCTCAAGTCTCGGAACCCGAAAGCCTCGCGGTACATCTGCCTGCCGAGAAGGAGTGGGAGGACGCCGTCGGAGGTTGGGGGGAATACGCCTGGGGAGATACCTTCGACCCGACTCGTCTCAACTGCGCTGATGCCTGGGCTGGACGTGATCTGAGCCAATTTGAAGATTGGCTGAAGTGGTTTGAGTCTGAGTCGCAGCGGGAAGCCAGCGCGACGGCAGTAACAACCTTTCCGCAAGGGCGTAGCCGGACCGGACTGTGGGATGGGGGCGGCAACGTTTGGGAATGGATGGCCAACTCCTATGAGCCGGGCGGCGATACCATCGCGCTGCGTGGCGGCTCGTGGTACTACGATCCTAGGAACACGCGCGTCTCCTCCCGCTACGACCTCGAACCCGTCGGTTTCAACAACTTTGTTGGATTTCGCGTCGTTGTCGCCCCTGTCTAGGCTTCTGCCTGCTGCGCCCTGGTTGCTGCGAATTGGTTTCTGGCCTATGCAAGAGGCGAAACATATCGCGGCCCGTTGAATCCCGCCGTAGGCGGGTCGCAGGTGGCAAAAACAGGGGCTTGGTGGCGATGGGTCGCGTAATTGGTTTGTTATGTGGCGGGCCAGCTTGGTGACGAAGATGCTGCCCGGGGGCTGACCTGATTGCTCCGGCCTGGGATGTTGGCAGCCGCACTCAGGTGCTTGACACCAGCCCCTGCTTCTGATACGCTTCACCAATGAAGACGAAAGACGAAGGACGGAAGACGAATGACCAAGGACGAAGGACGAAAGCCTGGCGGATTGTTGATTCTTCGTCCTTCGTCCTTCGTCCTTCGTCGTTCGTCCTTCCAAAGGGTGCTAACCATGCTAAACATGCTGCTCGTGGAAGACAACGCAAAACTGCGCCGTGCCCTAAAAACGGGCCTGGAGGAGACCGGGTCGCTGCGCGTAATATACGACTGCGCCAGCGGCGAGGAGGCGTTGGCTTATTGTCTGGAGACTTCGGAAGTTTCTGAAGACTTCCGAAGTCTACCAAACGTGATCCTGATGGACGTCCAATTGGCGGGCGAGCTGAACGGCATCCAGGCGGCGGTCGCCATCCGGCGCGAGTATCCCCGCCTGCCGGTGGTCTTTTACTCCATCCAGGACGACGACGCCTATTACCGTGATTTTCGACGCTCGGGCATCCTCAGCCATTACGCCTATGTGCGCAAATCGAACTACCTGCTGCCCCAAATGATCGTCCCCTTGCTAAAGGATGCCGTGGCCGGACGGGGCTTCATCGATCCTGCCATCGAGTCGCGGGTGCAGGAGGTGCGTCACAAGGACGAGAGGTCGCCCATGGCGTTGCTGGAACCCAACGAGCAGGAGGTGGCCCGTATGCTGGCTGGGGGGTTGACCAACGAGCAGATCGCCGCCCGGCTCGGCTTTCGCGACAAACGCACCATCAGCCGAACCAACGGCCAGATCTACGCCGCCTGGGGTCTCAACGAGACGGCCACCGACGAAAAGGTAGCCCGCACCCGGGCCGCCATCATCGTCCGCGCCGGACGGCTCATCACCTGGGACGACCAGGGCACCGCCCGCGTCTTGGACGAACGCGGAGAGTGGATCCCGTGGCAAGCGTGAGGGGCAGGGGAGCAGAGGAGCAAGGGGGCAGGGGCGTAGGGGCGCAAGGCCTTATTCTCTCCTCTGCTCCCCCGCTCCTCTGCCCCACCGCCGTCTCCAGGAGATGACTCGTGACCGGATACATAACCCTTGACTGGGCCATCCTGGCCGTCTCGCTGTTCAACACCATCTTGCTCATCTGGCTGGGCTTGACCGTGTTGTTGAACGCCGAACGCCGCACCTGGGGTATCTGGCTGGTCGGCGGCGGGCTGCTGATGGGGGGTGCCTTCTTCGTCAGTCACACCGCCATCCTGGGCCAGGGGCTGAGCTACGTAAGCCGGGGGATGGACTTTTGGTGGCACCTGGGCTGGGGGCCGGTCGTCATCTTGCCCTTTGCCTGGTACATGGTCATACTTTGGTACGCCGGCTTCTGGGACGACCGGCAGGGGGCGTTGGGCCGTCGCCAGCGCCTCTGGTTCCCCTTCACCGGGCTGCTGGCTGTCGGTCTGGTGGGCTTGCTTTTTTTTGCCAACGCGCTGCCTTCTTACTGGCAGGTGGTGCAGCTCGACCTCTCGGCTACGCCATCGCTCGGCGGCGTGCCGCTTCTCATCCTGGTCTATCCGCTTTACATCTTGCTGTGCATCAGCCTGTCATTGGACGCTCTGCGCCATCCGGGCCCATCGGCGCGGGTGATGGGCGACCTGGCGCGCCAGCGGGCGCGCCCCTGGTTGGTGGTCGCCTCGCTCGTGTTGCTGCTGGTCAGCCTCCTGGTGGGTTGGGTGATGTTATGGATCGTGCTCAATGCCCGCCAGCGTACCCTTTATGGCCTTTATACCGACATGGCGCTGACTGTTGCCTGGTTCGATTTGATCATCGCTACACTTATTGCGGTTGCCGTCCTCCTGCAGGGCCAGGCGCTTGTCTCTTACGAGATCTTCACCGGCAAGACGTTGCCCCGGCGTGGCCTCTGGCGTCATTGGCGCAACGCGATCATTCTGGCTGCGGGATACGGCCTGGTGGTGGGCGGGAGCCTGGCACTCCAGCTTCGTCCCATTTACAGTCTGCTGCTGAGCACGCTGCTGATGACCCTCTTTTACGCCCTTTTCAGTTGGCGCTCCTACGCCGAGCGCGAACGCACCATGGCCCAACTGCGTCCCTTTGTCGCCAGCCAACGACTTTACGAGCATTTGTTGGCCCCCTCCTCGCCAGCCGAAGTGGATGCGACCACCCCTTTTTACGCTTTGTGCGAGGAACTCTTAGGGACGCAGTTGGCCTATCTGGTTCCCTTGGGCCCGTTGGCGCCGCTGGTTGACCCGCCCCTGTCGTACCCTCAGGGCGAGGCGGCCCTGGCCCGCCCGCCCTCGCTGGCCGAGCTTACCGCTCGTTTCGTTTCCCCCCAGACGATGTGCACCCCGCTGGACCCAGACCACTACCGAGGCGCTCGATGGGCCGTGCCCCTATGGAGTGAGCGTGGATTGATCGGCGTCTTGTTGCTGGGCGAAAAACGCGATGGGAGTCTGTATACCCAGGAGGAGGTCGAAATCGCCCGCGCCAGTGGAGAGCGGTTGATTGACACCCAGGCCAGCGCCGAGATAGCGCGCCGGCTGATGGCCCTGCAGCGCCAGCGTCTGATCGAAAGCCAGTTGCTTGATCGACGAACCCGCCGCGTGTTGCACGACGATGTCCTGCCCCATTTACACACGGCTATGCTGAGCCTGAGCAGTGGCCAGGCCACGCACGGCCCATCGTCGGATGTCGTGGCGCTGTTAGGGGACGTTCACCGCCAGCTCTCTGATCTGTTGCGCGAGATGCCGGCCGTCGCTGCGCCCGAGGTGGACCGGCTGGGGGTAATTGGTGCCCTGCGGCAGGTCGTCGATGAGGAACTGTCAGGTGCTTTCGACGGTGTCACCTGGCAGGTGGAGCCGGACGCCGAGCGCGAAGCGAAGACTATCCCGGCCCTGACCGCCGAGGTACTCTTCTACGCCGCCCGCGAGGCCATCCGCAATGCCGCCCGCTATGGGCGTGGAGGCGATGCGGCCCGCCCTTTGCACCTTCAGGTGAGAGTTACCTGGCGCGGCCCTTCGGCCGTATCTTCTCAAAAAGTAGAGGCAAACCCTTGCGGTTGCCCGCTTGGGCAGGCGCAAGACCTGCCCTTACCCCGAGATATTGAGAAGATACCTTCGGCCCTTCGTCAAGCTCAGGCCAGTGCCGGCTCAGGACAAGCCGGGCTGGAGATGTGGATCGAGGATGACGGTGTGGGATTGACGACGGAGGGTGATGCGAATGAGAATAGTGGCCATGGGCTGGCCTTGCACGGCACTATGATGGCCGTCGTCGGTGGGGCCCTGGCGATAGAGAGCGTCCCGGACACCTACACCCGCGTCTCATTGATGCTACCCCACGGGACTTGGTAGCAAGGAGAAGCCCCGCCAGACGGCGGGGCTTCGGATAAAAAATGATCATCACTTCAAAATAAATTGGCTTACAAAGCGCTGACGACGTTGCTGAACACGTTTCCGATAACCGGACCCAGAACCAGCAGGATGGCAATGACCACGAGGGCCACGAGTACCAGGATCAACGCGTACTCGACCAGCCCCTGGCCTTCCTCACGTGGTAGGAATAGCATCTGGCGTCACCTCCTTTCCTCTCGGAGATCTCTCGGAAAGTCCTTGATATGACTAAAACTACGCTATGAATGTGCTGCGTATTGCGTATTGCGTACTACGTACTGCGTATTCCGTTTGCTTTCGAGTATGAATGCCACTTTCCGAAAGGTCTTCTCGGAATAAATCAACCTTGCGCCGTTATTACTCAGCCCAATGCTCGCGAGGGCCCTCAGCTCACGAGGGCTCTCGGCTCACGAGGGATGACAATCCCGAGCCTGATTGCTCATGAAACCCTGTTCAGGACCTCTGGACTGTCGTCCATCGGGAGCGGCTGAGTAGTAACCTTGTGCCTGAGTATATCGAAATCATGTTTGAATCTAGTTTGAACTCTGCATGAATTTAATGTGAACGTGGATTGAGTGCGAAGGTCCAACTATTTGCACCTGATCTCTGAGCGTGCTATAATTCAACATAATATTGGATAATATGTTAAGTGAAATGGGAATTAGACAAGAACCGATGGCTGGAGAAGAGGATAAGGTGAGTGAGTCGAGTGTCCGGAGCACATTAAAAGCTGCCATTGAGGCCGCTCAAGCGGGCCGGCGCGAGGAAGCGCTTGAGCTATTAAAGCAAGCGGTTGCCGCTGACCCATCCAATGCAGTCGCCTGGCTCTGGTTAGCCGGCGTCACCGACCAGCCGGATGAGGCGCGGATTGCGCTGGAGCATGTCGAGCAACTTGACCCCAATCACCCCAGGCTGGGGGCCGCCCTCCGCTGGACTCGAACGCAGGCCCACGCAGGGAATGAAGAGTCACCTGAATCAGGCCTGGTTTCTGCCGTTGAACCAACGCGGCCGGTCAAGCAACCCGTGGGGATGACCCCGGCTCCCCGCCCCTCACCGCTGGCCTGGCCTCGAAGTCTGTGGTTTGGACTGGCAGGCCTGGGATCGCTGTTGCTGATGTGTGCCCTGGTTTGGGTGGTATGGTTTCAGGTGGATTCGGTCCAGGCCAGACTGACGGCACCACCGTCCACACCCGACCACTCGGAGCGGATACTGGCCCTTCAGCCGGAGTTAAATGCGGCCGTCGTCGAGTCTCGTTGGGAGGACGCCATCGCCGTGCTCCAGGTGATGCGCGCCCTTGAGCCGGACAACCCGGCCACGATGCGGGAATTGGCCCGGGTGTATTATCAACTGGGCTTGGAGCGCCGTGACCAGGGTGACCTGGAGGGGGCCTTGATTGCCTTTGATGAATCCCTGGCGCTGGACTCACAGGAGTTATCAGTTCAAAGAGAACGATGGTTATTGGACTCCTACCGCCAGGGCGTGTTGAATCACCAGGCGGGCCTCTGGCCTGATACGATCGAAACCCTGTCTCTGGTCCACCGCGATAATCCCACCTACTTGGACGTGACCGAATTGTTGTACAGCGCTTATTACAATCTGGGCTTATCGCAGCAAGCGGCCGGTGATCTGGTTGGCGCGCAAGTGTCTTACCAGGCCGCCGTCGAGTTATTGCCCGAGGAACCGCTGGCTCGCGAAAAGGCGGATGAGGTGGCCGGTCTCTTGCGCCCGCCGACTCCCACGCCCGCTCCTTCTCCGACACCCACGCCGGACCCTAAACAAAAGCGCGTTGTGGTGGATGTTTCAGAACAGCGGATGTATGTATACGAAGGGGATGACCTGCATTGGAAGTGGATTGTCTCCACCGGCGAACCTGGTCGCGACACGGCCATCGGCCAGTTTGCGGTTCAATCCAAGATTCCCATGGCCTACGCCAGTACCTGGAATTTGGATATGCCACACTGGCTGGGTATCTATTGGTCAGGTCCGTTGGAGAACGGTATCCACGCTCTGCCCATCAAACGAGATACGGGGTACAAGCTCTGGGACGGCTTCTTGGGGCAGCGGGTGTCGTATGGCTGCGTCATCCTCAGCGAGGAAAACGCGAAAAAGCTTTACAAATGGGCCGATATTGGCACGCCGGTGACGATACAGCCGTAGATGTAAAACGTAAAGACGTAAAACGTAAACGGCTCCTTCGCGTCACGTTTTTACGTTTTCAGAGGATCATCCAGAAATCCGGTTTTTTGGCCCTATGCAAGCCGGTCGATACAGTTGCCTGAACTCTAAGGAAGCGTCCAAGAATAACTCCTTGTTTTCAGGCCAAATTTCCGGGTGAAACCCTTCAAAATGTGCAAAGTTATTTTTGGACGCGGCCTAATCTTCTTCAACCGCGAAAAGTTCCTCATCGTACACCCCGCCAGCGTTCCAGAAGGTCCAGCCGGATGAGTTGGCGTCATCCGCCGCTTGCTTCTGGGCGAGCATCTCATCCATGGTGTACCAATAAGCTTGTAACCAGGGCCGCACGCGAGTAGTGGGGGGCACTCGCTCATCGGCGGCCAGTTGGCTGCGATATACCACGTCGTAGGGGTGGGCCGACGGATCGTCGTAGCCCAGGTTGCCTGACCGGAAGGTGGATGGATAGACCATCGGACACAAATAGTCCACCGGCGGGGCTACGTCGATCACCCGTTGGCCGATGCTCATGTCGCTCTCCGGGTCCACCCACACCGTCAGGCCGAACACGTCGGCGGAGGTAAAGACAGCATAGGGCCGCAACGCGTCCGTTACCCGCCGGGTGAACTCACGGATGGCGGCGGTGCGTGTCTCTCGGGTGTTTTCCTCGGCATAGGCGATGGCGCCAAGATCCCCATCCGAGGGGAAACGTAGATAGTCGAACTGTATCTCGTCGAAGCCCAGGGCAGCGACCTCTTGGGCAATGGCGATGTTATAATCCCAAACCTCTTCCCGGTAAGGGTTGCCCCAGCCTAACCCTTCACCGTCTGTCCACACCGTGCCATCGTCATATTGAACGGCCAATTCGGGCTGGCCGAGGGCCAGCGGGTTGTCCTTAAACACGACGATGCGGGCTATGGTGTAGATGTCGCGCGACTGGGCCTCGGTCAGCAGCTCGTCAAGCGTCAGCCAATCCTCACGGCCAGCGCTCACCCCCAGATCAACCGCCAGCGGGACCTGGCTATCATAGGCCAGGTAGCCCCGATCGCCCTTCACGTCCACCACCAAAGCGTTGAGCTCCGTATCCCCTATCAGATCCAGCAAGCCGCGTACCTTGTCAGGGTTGGCCAGCAGGCCAAATGGGATATAGAGACCGCGCGCGTGGAATGGCGTCAGGTGCAGGTCCAGGCACAGCGGGCCGGGTGTGAGCGGCTCTTGAGCACATGGGACAGCGCTCACGTCGGATGAGGAAAAGTCAGTAGCCCCGGGCGACAGAGGCAAAGAAACTTTGCGAAAGCCGGGCGCTTTAATCGTCACCTGTTGATCGCCGGTTAATTCGGGGATGCGATAGAAGCCTGAGTCGCCGGCATCCAAGATCTGATCCCCCACGTAGAGAGACGCCCCCGCCACCGGCTGGCCGGTGGCTGCGTCGCGGACCACCCCTTGCACAGCATAGGGCTGCATCGTCACTTCCAAGTGCGCCTCGCCCTGGTAGATGATTTCAGTGTTCAGGTACCCCTCGTGGGTGAGTTGCAATTGGGTTCCCGGCGTTATACGTGTGAGCTGCACGCCTTCGGTCGTCACCGTGCGGCTGATACCCTGGGCATGCACGAGCGTGCCCGGCAGCGGCTCCTCCATCAATCCATCGCGGGCAGTGATGACCAATTGGCGCGGCTCGACGGCGATCACTAACTCGTCACCGCCAGCATACGTTACGTTGCTCGGGGTGAAAATGTCAGGAGGCATAATTTGGATGGTTGCTCCGGGGGCGACCCGGTGCAGTTGAAAGCGACCCAGCCCATCCGTCACCACAATCTGGTCGCCCAGGCTCACTGCCACCGACGCCAATGGCTCACCGGTATCGGCGGCGCGGGCCGTGCCCGTGATGGTGTTGGGCGTCAGCACCACCTGCCAATCCGTGCCGGAGGCCAGCGCCTGGGAATCTGTGATCACCGAGCGCTCCGTCAGATAGCCAGGCGCACTAACCGTCATCTCGGACGGAGGCACCAGACCCCTCAAAGTGAAGTATCCAGCAGTGTCGGTCGCAGCGATCCTGGCGCCAGTCGCCAGGGAGGAAGCATAGTCTGACTTTACCACAGCGCCGGCCAATGGCTGACCGGTCCAGGCATCCAGCACCACACCTTTCAGATGGGTGGGTTCCAGTCGCAGCTTGGCCACAGCCACCTTCTGCCACCACGCCCATTTGAGGGGGCGTACCTGGGGATAATAACCCGCCGCCTCCGCTACCAGGCGCTCCGGTCCCGGCGTTCCCACCAGGCGGAAATAGCCATCGGCGTCGGTCAGCGTCGAGAGTTGACCCAGGCGGACCGTGGCCCCGACCACAGGCACGTCCGTAGCGGCATCCACCACCTGGCCGATCACCACTTTGTCCGTGATATACGTAGTACCAGCCGTCGCCCAGGCGCCGCTGGCAAATAGCAGAAGAACGATGATTACAAAAGAGGTCTTTTTCAATTAAGGTACTCGCGGATGAAGATTTGAGATGTGAAACGTGAAACGTAAAACGTGATGCGTGATGCGTGATGCACAACCGCGACAATTACGCATCACGCATCACGCATCACGTTTTATGTAATTATAGCACAACCGAAATGCAGGTACAATTACCTCAACCACGTGTTAACGCCGCCGATCCAGTCCTGAAAAGCATAGACTAACTGGCGAATCTGTAGTATAATTTATAGTGTAACTGTGGTTTAGCTCTGAGGAGTAGCTGTGCACAGAATTACTGGTGTGACAGAACTCCAAGGGCACTTCTGGGCCGTGTTTGATGAAGTCTCTCATTGACGTGTATCTTGCGTTCTCAGCCAGGGCAGCCGCCCCCAGCGGCCCTCATACCCTATGAGAACTCCTTGCGCTTCCAGGAAATGTCGGAAAAACAAGCGCTGATCCATTTGGACCGCTTGCTGGCCCGTATGGCCGCGCAAAATGTCTCATATGATGAGAATGAAGTAGCAGCGGATGTCGCTGCGGCACGGGCAGAGCGACAAGACTGATGCGGGCGGTGGTGGATACCAACATCCTGGTGCGTGCCCTCATCAAGCCGCAGGGCATAATGGGATCAGTGCTACAGCAGCTGCGAGATGGGAAGTATACTTTGATCTATTCCTAGCCACTGTTTGGAAGAACTGGCAGATGTTCTTAACCGACCTCGTATCCGGGACAAGTATCATTTGGGAAACGAGGACATCGAGACCGTGTTGATGCTCATTCTACTGCGCGGTGAGACAGTGTCCCCGATCAGCGCATCGCGATTTGTCGGGACACCAAAGACAATAAGGTGCTGGAAGTTGCCACGGCTGGTAAAGCGGACGTCATTGTAAGCAGGGAGGGGATCTGTTGGTACTCAGCACCTTTGAGGGCATATCCATCCTTGGCCCAACGGACTTCCTGGCGATGCTGAGGGGAATTCAAAGCTTTTGAGGAACGCTAGCATAATGCTCCCATATCGAAGTGGAGTGGATAGAAGAAGGCAAGACATTCGTGACGTTTTCACCCATGCTGAAGTGCCCCGTAGCGTCTGGTGCGGCGACAGAGCAAGGTTCATCCTCGTCACGCCGATGCCTCTGTTCAACCAGCAGTGACTACAGGCACTGGGTGAATCGGAGGAACAAAATGACCGAGAGAACTGCCGCCATACCGATTGTAACGACCCAAACACTAGATGCGATATTACACCAAGTCCTGAATCAAGCTCTGGTAGCCATCGGTGCAGAAGCGGGGTCGATCATGCTGGTAGACAGCAAACAGGGTATTCTGCAGATCAAGGCTAGACTGGGCAAACCCCAGCCAAGACGAATAGCGGAGCGGGTGTATCAAATCGATAACAGAAGTGTCGCTGGCTGGGTGGCCCAAAATAAACAGTCCTATTTGTGTCCCGATGTCGAAAACGATCTTTACTTTGCCCCCTCGCGCTCGGGCAAGAACTTCCTGTCGTTGCTGTCAGCTCCCATTGTTTACGAGGGCAAGGTTCTCGCAGTCATTAACGCTGATTCTACTGAGAAATACTATTTCAATGAGGCGCACATGGAGAAGCTGGAATTCGTCGCACAGCAAGTGGCTGCTCCGATTGCCGAGCGTATTAGTATTTTAGATGCCTTGGTTGAAGTCGGGGTTGAACTCGCGCGGCTGCCAGGAGAAGGGGGCGTGGAACCTGTTCTAAAGAAAATCGCCCAGTTGGCTGTGCGTTCGCTAGGCGCCGATGTGGTTACCATCTACCCATACGTTCAGGAAAGAGACGAGTTCCCGGTAGAGGGTACAGGACCAACCATCGCTGGCGAGATACAGAATCCCAGCCCAATGCGTCGAAAGGTTTATCCTGGGGATGTCCCTTGGAGTGTGGTCAAAGACCGCAAGTCTGGGTTTTATTCCGAAGTACATGAGCAAGACTTCCTTTCAGGCGAAGTTGATCGTCCCGGTGACACGCCCCGCCCGCGCTTCATAGACCGCGAGGGAATCAAGTCAACGGCTGCGCTACTCTTACCCTACAGAGCGGCTGAGCTAAGGGGTGAAGAGGTTGTCGGTGTAATGTTTGCCAACTACCGCACTCGTCACGAGTTCAACATTGATGAAATCTCGGCACTGACCACGTTCGCTGATTATGCAGCAGCAGCGATTCTCAATGCCCGCCATGAGGAACGGCGGCGTGAGGAACAGTGGCGGGCCGAACAAATGAAAGTGATGGAGAGCATTTCAGCAAACTTCGCCCATCGCATGAGCAACCTGGCAGGAACGAGTCGTGTGGCTATCCAACTCTTAAGGGAACGCATTGATCCGTCAGATAGGCTTTCAGACCGTCAGTTGGATCGAATCGAGCGTGAAGCCAACGTGCTTTTAGAACTGGCAGAGAAGTTGGCCCGTCCGTTCAAAGAAACGGGTAGGATGTTAGAACTTGCCCCGATTGACGTTGTCCGGGTCCTTGAAGAGGAACTGCAGCAGATCGAGGCTGATCTAACACGCATTACTGTTGTGAGAGACATGGCTTCATATCTGCCCAGAGTCCAGAGTGTCGAATTTCAGCTTCGCCTGGTGTTACACGACATTATCAGTAATGCTGTTGAAGCCATGAAGGGTCAAGAGTCGGGCAGATTGATGATCCGAGCACGATTCAATAGTGCAACAAACCGTGTGGAAGTGGAAATCTCAGACACGGGAACTGGGATCCGGGATGATATTCGCGACAGATTGTTCGCCCCTGGCGTGACGACGAAGAAAGATCAACTTGGAATTGGGCTATGGTGGTGTCGGACGTTTATGCAGGCCACTGGCGGGGATGTTTTCCTGAGAGATACTCGGCTGAACGAGGGGAGCACTTTCGTTGTAGAAATTCCCTGTGTGACTGAGGGAGAGGTCGAGTCTCCCAGGAAATCTGTGCCTTCAGGAACCGAGATAAACATTCTGGTGGTGGACGACGATCAAGAGTGGCTCGAAATGCTGGTGGATGCCATAGAGACTGAGCAGTATTCAATAGAGACAGCGACTAATTATACAGAGGCTTGGCAAGCACTGACGACAAAACATTTCAAGCTTACAGTATTGGATATCACGCTTGTGGATGCTGACCCGAAGAACGAAGATGGGTTGTGCCTGCTGATGGACATAGATAAAGGAGGTCTGGATACCAAGGTCATTATTGTCACCGGGTATGGGACTGAACAGCGCAGAGAGATCGCTGATCGGAGCCCAAGGCTCTTGGGCTTCCTCGATAAAAAAGAGTTCGATCTGTCCGACTTTCGAGCACGTGTTCGTCTGGCAGTAGAAGATATAGACTCCTCTGCTGAGTGAGGTTCAACAATGATGTCATTGTGGGAGGCACGCAATGTCAATTCGCATTCTTGTCGTGGATGATGAAGAGAACTGGCGAGAGCAGTTTCGAGATATCCTGGTGAGTATGGAATATGATGTCGATACTGCTGGGGGAACCAAGGATGCAGAAGCCCTGTTAAAGAAGCGAAGATATGCACTTGTCTTGCTGGATGTCGTCCTCGATGAAGATCTCCCTCCTCTGGCTAGTCAAAAACTTATCATTTCTCTACGCGAGCAGTATCCTGACCTGCCGATAGTGGCAATTACTGGTAAGCAGTTAGATCCCGATGAGGTGTTCACACTCTGCAGGCTAGAGATCGTTGATCTTATCTTCAAACCCAAAGTTCAATTGCCAACTCTTCAACGACGCATCCAGGCCGCTTTGCGAAAGACCCCTCCTAGTTCAACAAAGCTTCGCAAAGCCCATGTCCTCCTCATCGGCGTTGGCGCCTATCGCCACATACGCCCACTGACAAGGACAACTACTGATGCCTGCGACCTGTACGGTCTGCTGATCCAGGTCGGCTATCCTGCTGCTAACCTGACCCTCTTGCTAGATGAGCAGGCCACCAAGAAGGCTATCAATGACAAACTGGATTGGCTTGCCCGCCGCGCCAGAACTGACGACACCGTAGTCATATTCTTCTCTGGTCACGGCGTCCAACGTATCGGCGGCTTTGAACCTGGTGAATATCTCTGTCCTGTTGACGCTGACTGGTACAACTTGCGAACTACGGCCATCTCTGATGAAGAACTCACTACTGCTCTGCGGAACATCCCCGCCCGCCGGGTTATTGTTTTTATTGACTCCTGCCACTCCGGCGGCGTTGGTGAACCAAAGGACGCGGCCGCAGCAACAGAAGCCGGACTCTCCGAGGCGGCTTATGAACGACTGACAATAGGCGAGGGACGGGTGGTCATAGCCTCGTGTAAGCCGGACGAGGTCTCTTGGGAACTACCAGAGATGCGTAACGGCCTTTTCACTCATTACCTGCTGGAAGGATTGCGTGGGGCGGCTGCGGACGACGATGGCGCCGTGCGCGTCTTCAATCTATTCGACTATATTTCCCAGCAGGTACCTCAACATAAGCTCCAGCACCCGTTGTTCAAAGGAGAGATTGATCTGAATTTCATCCTTTGAGCTGAAGACTAGACCGCGTACGAACCTCAATCTAAACAAGCCGATGTGGTGTTGTTGGCGTCGAAGCTGCATGTCCATCGTGCTATCTACTCTGATTTCGGCTCCTGAGGTCTTTGACTCCACTTTATGCGTGCTCCCTAGCAGTGTATTCACTGTGCCCCCTCGTAACTATGCTCAAATTCATGGGTTATGGTACAATAGGCCAGCCCTGCCTCACAGAGGCAACCTATCATCTTCTCAGCCGCGGGAGGGATTTTTTATGTTCATCGGCCAACAATCGAAAGCGCAAATCATCGAAGATTACGCCCGCTACGTGAACCCGGGACGCGTGTCTGTCTTCAAGAAGGTAGGGCTCGATTTTGTGCCTGGCCGGCGCGAGGGTGTTTGGGAGTGGGACGTGGACGGCAGCCGCAAGCTACTCAACTGTCGCTGCGGCGAGATATTCAATCTGGGGCATCGTCCGCCGCGTGTGGTCGAGGCGTTGAAGGCGGCGTTGGATGAGATCGACGTGGGTGACCATCTGTTTATGGATGAGATGCGGGCTGCGCTGGGCAAGCGAATGGCGGAAATCACACCGGGTGACATCCAATATTCCACCTTCTCACCCGGTGGCGCCGAGGCGATTGACGTGGCCATCAAGCTGGCGCGCGGCTACACCCAAAGGCCCGGCATCATCTCAGTAGAATTAGGCTACCACGGTCACACCGGCTTTGCCCTGGCCACGGGCGAGGATGCTTTCCGGGGCAAGTTCGGGCCGATGCCACCCGGCTTCAGCAAGGTCCCCTTTGGCGATGCCGGCGCGTTAGAGGAAGTCGTTAGCGAGGAGACGGCGGCTGTCATCATCGAGACTCTTCCAGCCACAGGTGGTATTCTCATCCCTCCGGACGATTACTATCCCCGTGTGCGCGAAATCTGCGACGCCCAGGGTGCGCAGTTCATCATCGACGAGGTACAGACCGGATTAGGACGCACTGGCCGCATGTGGGCTATTGACGAGTGGGATGTGGTGCCCGATATTCTGGTCACTGGCAAGAGCTTCGGTGGTTCACTTTACCCCATGTCAGCCACGTGCCATCGACCACATCTGGACGCCTTCTTCCAGGAAAACCCGTTCATCCAGGTTGCGAGCTTTGGCGGGTCGGCATTGGGCTGCGTGGCTGCCCTGGCAACCCTGGATCAGACCACGGAGCCGGGATTTATGGAACACGTCCGGGCCATGGGGAATCGTTTTGAGGACGGCTTCGTGGAGCTGCGTTCGCGCTACGAGATTGTCGCCGGCTGGCGACGGCGAGGGTTGATGATCGGCTTCGAAGTGGTCGACCCCCGTTTGGGAATGGCTATGGTTGCGGCTATGGCACAGAACGGGGTGGCAACGATCTTCGCCAATTACCGGCCCAGAACGCTTCAGATCAAGCCTCCGCTCATCATCCAACCCGATGAAGTCGATTTTGTGCTACAGGCGTTAGATCGATCATTGGCCTTCCTCACGGCGCATCCTGAAGTGGTGGACCTGGTTCCAGAAGTGGGGGTGATTTGAAACAAGAATAGAGCTGTCTAAGTTCAGACGCACAAGGGGAGTCACATACGGGGGAAAGGCGAATGGAGAGTGCGCAGTATATACTGCGATTTGATGAGGTGAGCGAAGACGCTACACATCTGGTGGGTGGCAAAGGCCTGCGCCTGGCCGAGATGGCACAGGCTGGTCTGCCTGTGTTACCCGGATTCTGCGTAACGACGATCGCCTATCGTGCCTTCCTATCGCACAACGGACTGGAGGTGATGGTTTCTGCCGGTGATGAAGCGTCCGTCCGCGACCACATCGCCACGGCTGAATTGCCGCCATATGTTGCCAGCGCGATCCGCGAAGCTTACGAAGCATTAAGTGGCCCAGTCGCCGTCCGCTCTTCGGCCACGGCGGAGGATAGCCAAGATGCTTCATTTGCCGGTCAGTACGACACCTTTCTTAATGTCACCGGTTCCGAAGCGGTACTGGAAAAGGTACGGGCCTGCTGGGCAGGGCTTTGGAGCGAACGCGCCTTGACCTACATGCGGGGGCAGGGCCTTGACCCATTCCAGGCCGATATGGGAGTGGTCGTGCAGCGCCAGGGACGGGCTAAGGCCGCAGGTGTTTTGTTCACCCTCAACCCGCTGACCGGACGTGAAGAGGAGATGGTGGTCGAAGCTGCCTGGGGGCTGGGGGAGGCAGTTGTTTCCGGCCGGGTAACACCCGACCACTACGTAGTCAACGCTCTTGATCGCAAAGTGTTGACCCGGGATATCGTCAACCAATCGGTCGTCCTGGTCACGGACGACGACGGTGGCGTGCGGGAAAAGCCTCTTCCCTCCGATCAGCACGACCGCCCCGTCCTCAGCGATGAACAGATGTTGGAACTTACTGAGTTGGGCTATCGCGTGCAGGCTCTTTATGGCTATCCGCAGGATATTGAGTGGGCGTTGGTGGATGGGGATCGTATGCCGGATACGGGGGACTTCGTACTGCTCCAAACCCGTCCGCTGACTTCTTTTAGTTTCGATCCTGAGCTGGGCCAATGGACCTCAGGCAACTACCGCGAGGTACTGCCCGGCTTTGCCAGTCCGCTGGCTATGTCGCTGAGCCTGGAGCACGACTACGGGCGCGCTCTCAGCGAATTCTTCCGCGACATCAAAATGGGCGAAGCTCCACCTGGCACCGTGTGGGGCAGACCTTTCTTTGGGCGAGCCTACTGGAACGTAGGTGTCGCCAAGCGGTTCGCCGGGCTGATCCCTGGCTACAAAGAGCGTGTCCTCGACCAGACGATGGGCGTTGAGCCCACCTACGAAGGTGATGGGGTGACTACCGCCTGGGCACCCCGTACCATAGTGCGGGCCTTGCCGATCCTGTTCGCCATCAATGAACGCTTCAAGAACGAGTGGCGCGACGGCCGTGCCTATCGGGACTGCTTTCTCAGCGAGATTGAACCGGCGCTAAATGAAGTGGACCCAGCCTCTACATCGGACAGGGAGTTGGCCGATTACTGCCACCAAATGGCTGATTTGCACTGGGAGGCCAATAGCACTGCCATCCGGATCAGCGTGCTGTCCACCCAGGCGCAAGACGACTTCGAGCCTATGGTTCACCGCTTGAACGCCACATTACCACCCGACCAGCGAATCGCTGCCAGCGACCTGATCACCGGGCTGAGCGACGTACGCACCGCCCAGCCCACGATGGAGCTGTGGGAGCTGGGTCGAATCACTCTGAAGGATCCCCAGGTGACGGTTGCTGTCACCCAGGGCGTTCCAGATGACATCCCCGAACGTCTTCAGGCCACTGAGCCGGGTCGCAGTTTCTGGAAGCGGATTCAGGCATATCTGGCGCGCTATCACTACATGGCGCCTATAGACGAAGATATCAGCGAACCCCGTTGGGACGAAGATCCGAGCTTTGTACTTTCGACGTTGCAAGCATATGCCCTCGCCGATGAATCGATGGACCCAACACGGCGGCTGGAAGCTCAGCGGCAGGTACGTCGTAGGACCGAACGGCGCGTGTTGGAGATCCTATCGCGCAGTTGGCGACGGCTGTGGCCCTTCGGCCGACGATCGTTTATCAACCAGTTGCGCTTGGTCCGGCGTTACGTCTGGTGGCGAGAGGAAACGCGTGTTATCGCTTCGCGCGCCTTTTACCAATGCCGACGCTTCTACAAAGAGCTAGGCTACCGTTGGGCAGCAAGGGACATCCTCGATGAGCCCGATCACGTCTTCTGTCTGCGCTGGCCGCCCATTCGGGCCGTCCTCGTCGGCGAAGCACCAGCCGGGAGTCTGCGAGACCGGGTAGCCAGTTACCTGCGTCTCAAAACCTGCTACCGCAACTTTGAACCACCCAGCGTCATCGGTGTGGGAGCCAGTACGCGGAAGCTGAACGTCCGACCCGGTCAGCGGATGTTTGAGGGTGTCCCATGCAGCAGTGGGCAGGTGGAAGCCACCGCGCGCGTGGTAGAGAATCTGGAGGAAGCACGTGCTTTGCAACGCGGCGAAATCCTGGTCGCCCGCTATACCAACCCTGGTTGGACACCCCTTTTCAACCTGGCGGGTGGCATCGTTATCGAGGAGGGTGGGCTGCTCTCTCATGGGGCGGTCGTGGCGCGAGAGTATGGCATTCCAGCGGTGCTACGCATCAAAGGGGCGACCGAAATCTTCCATACTGGTCAGCGGCTGCGTATTGACGGCAGCGCCGGGACGGTAGAGATTTTATAAACTTCCGACGGGATGTGAAGCACAATACTATGAAGTTTCTCGGTTTTAAAGATGACATTTCTCTATTGACTGTCAGCCCAGGACATGCTATAATGCCAAAGTCTACAATTAACGTCCGATAAGGGAGTTTTCCGCTCCATTGCGTTAGGAATTGGATGTAGCTGTAGACCCAAACAATGTTAGGGGGAAGGTGTGATGGAAATAACTCGTCAGGCAGATTATGCAGTTCGCTCGATGGTGCACTTGTCGGAACTGCCAACGGATGGCCGAGTATCAACTGCATCCATCTCTGAAGCGGAGAACATCCCTTTGCCATTTTTGACCAAGGTCATCTCTCGGCTGGCAACGGCCGGCCTGGTGACTACCAGCCGAGGGATGGGCGGCGGCGTGTCGTTGGCTCGCTCGCCCGAGGAAGTCACTCTGCTGCAAGTGGTCGAAGCAGTGGATGGGCCAATTGTTCTCAATCATTGTTTGCTACGCTCAGGTACCTGTGATCGCGAGCCCGATTGCGCTGCCCATGACGTGTGGGCCGAGATCCAGGACCGCCTCGTCAACGAATTGGACTCCGTGACGATGCAAGATCTGGCCCAGCGGCAGACCCAGAAGAAAAACAGTAATTCAGGCAATCAAGAATAGACGGAGAACAGCAGGAACCGTACAGCAGCGGGCATTTCTTCCCTCACAACTTGCCCGTACCTGGCAATCCAGAACTAGCACGGTTCTGTGACGCGCTTATCACCTCTCAGCAAGTGACTGGCACCTCGTACGCTGACTTGGGAAAGCCGTAACAAGCAGCACAACTCTTTGACAGATCTACAATCTTGGTCTATACTGTTCCCAATTGAATAGTTGGTGCGACTTAGGTGCCCGTAGCCCCGGATGGCACGGGCGGTAACGGCGAAGTCGGTGACACTTGGCTTGCTCTGGACATATTGCAGCCCAGGTGAAGTCCGGCGCTGTCGCGCAACTGTGGGGTTAGAAGTAGGAAGTAGGAAGTAGGAAGTAAGGGATAACGTTTTCTTGCCCTTTACTTCTTACTCCCTACTCCTTACTTCCTAACCGAGCCAGGACGCCCGCCTCAGTCGTGCACTACAAGCCCTCGCGGTTAGGGTGTGGTGCAGTGACTAAGGAAGCTAGGCCACGCCCCCTTACGCGATGTAAGGGGGTTTTCTTTTCCAAAAGGTTGCTCGCCCACCCTGACGCGAGGTTCAAAAGGACTTCCTTTTGCGCGAAACGGAAGGAGAGCAACCAGTGTCCCATTTATCACCTAACCCAAAAACCTCTCGTAAGAACCCAGTATCTTCTCAATTAGAATCAGTCCCTTTCAAGACCTGCCGTTCGCAATCCACTGTCTTTTTCTCAAAACAGGAGGTAATTCGCTGATGCATTCTTCTGAGATTGCCACTCAGGCGACCAAATCACTGGCCATCCCGGCCCTGGGTAGACGACCGAGCTTTGAGGAAGTAGCAGCCATTGCATTGATGGGTGCCACAATCTGTGGCCAGTCGGTGTGCGTCTTGTGCCTGACGCAAGAACTACTGGAACGGTGGATATGTAAGTTGGAGGTACTCTCCGCGCCTGTCACCCTACTGGACGTGGTGAATACTAATCGCGCCACCTTAGAGGACTGGAAAGAGCTTTTGAGCAGCCACTCCTACGACGTCACCGTGCTGCACGGAACCTGCCGGGAATTACAGACCAATCACCTTTCTGTCGGCTACGTTAAGGCGCTGGTGAATGCGGTCCCGTCGGGATTGGTGATAGTCGCGTGATGTTGGAGCGCATTGTTTCACCTGAGAGATCTCGCTGAGGAAAGGAGGAGAGGATTGGGAGATGTAGAACGAGTATGAGTTAGATACCGATGCGGCTCAAACCATAACTTACGGAGGAAGGGAAACATGAAACACGAGAACACCAAATTTACGTTCAGTAAAGGAACGAAAAGGATATCCTCAATCTTGGGGCCGATTGTCCTTGGATCAGCCCTGGTGATGGTCACTGTTTTGGTGCTTCTGGCGTTGCCAGCCGACGAGACAAGCGCTCAGGGACCGGATGAGGCATATGTGATTGTCCAATTTGACGATGCCGACCTGACCGGGCGGCGCGTCGAGTTCACAGCGCCGATCTCAGGTCTGAAGGCCCTGGAACTGACCGGCCTCGAGGTAATCACCCAAGACTCTGGATGGGGTATTGCTGTCTGCAGCATTGGTGGCGTGGGCTGCCCTGCGGATGACTGCTTCTGCGATCCCAACAACTACTGGAATTACTTCTATTGGGACGGCAGCGCCTGGCAAAGCTACGCGGTTGGAGCAGACTCGTCGGTGATAGACGACGGTGCTGTGGATGGCTGGAGATGGGGGCCGTGGGGCATTTCCATGTCTCCTGCAGCGCCCATCACCGCTGCGGCGGATGGACTCGAATGGCTGCGTCCCTTACAATCTACCGATGACGGTGGATACGGAACGGGCGGCGCTACGGCGGAGACGTTATTCGCCGTAGCCGCAAACGGATATGAAGCAGATGAATGGCATCAATCGGGCGACCCTTCCTTGTTAGCCTATTTCCTTGCCAATGGTGTTTCGTTTTCCAATTCAGGGGTCGCATCATCCGGCAAGATGGCGGTAGCGCTTACGGCGGGGAATGGGTGCTGGCCGCTCAACGCCACGGAGCCAATGAGTTACTATCATCCCACTACTGGTGCATACAGCAGCACCAATGCATACGACACCGGGACCGGCCCTCACGCGTGGGGTATGCTGGGCAGCGCCGCCTTGGGCCAGACCGTCCCTCCTCTGGCTATTGACTATTTGAAAGACTTACAACAGGGTGACGGCGCGTGGGAGTGGGACGCGGGATTTGGAACCGATACCAACAGCACTGCGCTGGCCATCCAGGCTCTGATAGTTGCAGGAGAGCCGGCTGCATCAAGCGCCATCGTGGATGCTTTGGCCTATCTCGATGACGCTCAAAATGACGATGGTGGTTTTCCGTACGACCCCACTTCAGCCTACGGTACCGATAGCGACACCAACTCCACCGCGTACGTGGTCCAGGCCTTGCTGGCTGCCGGCGAGGACCCTACCGCCGCCTCGTGGGTGGTTAGTGATACCAATCCCATCAGCTACCTGCTCAGCATGCAGTTAGCTGACGGCAGTTTTGAGTGGCAAGAGGGAGTACCTGCCGATCAGCAATCGGCCACCCGACAGGCGATCCTGGGCTTGCTCGGCCGACCATTCCCACTGAGTGTGACTGAGCTGGATCAGTGCCCGGTGGTGTATTTCCCTGCAATCTTGAAGTGAACTCGGTCACGATCCCTTCACTGGACAGTATGCGTGCGGGCCAATCTGCCCGCGCGCATCTCCACGTGATCTGTTGATACATCACAGGGCCACCCAGTGTTTAGACTGTGACTGCTGTCGTTGTAACTAATCGATGGGAGGAGGCACCTTGATGATTGAGAAGCGTATGACTTACCATACACGCGTTTCAGTTGGGCCAAACGTATCTTCTCAAAAAGTAGGGGAGAACCCGGGTGTTCGCCCTTGGGGTAGACACCCGGGTTCTTCCCTATCCCGAATCATTGAGAAGATACGGCCAATCCTGGTGAGTGTAGCCATCCTGATTGCTCTCTTTAGTGCCGCGGTGACGCAGGCCGATGGCCCGAACCAGGTTGGCCTGGTCGTGCTGCACGGAGACGGCGATGTCGTCACGCGTTGCATCGAATTTGAAGAGGACGAGATCAGCGGCTACGATGTTTTGGACCGTTCGGGGATGGACCTCAACGTCGAACCGTCCGGCGGCATGGGAGTGGCCGTCTGCCGCATCGACAACGAAGGTTGCACCTTCCCCCAGGATGTTTGTTTCTGTCAGTGCATGGGCGGCGGGTCTTCCTGTGTTTACTGGTCGTATTGGCACTTAAACGGCGATAGCTGGAAATACTCAGGTGCGGGGGCATCCAATCACTTTGTCGGCCATGGTGATGTCGAAGGCTGGGTCTGGGGACTGGGAACCATGACCGAAGCTGAATCGCCACCGGTGATTCCATTCGACGAGATATGTGCGCTCCCAACTTCCACGCCGACGCCTACCGATACTGCCACCCCAGCGCCGACCGACACACCCGAGCCGACGGATACCCCCGAGCCGACGGATACCCCCGGGCCACCTGACATCACCTACTTCAATGCCGATCTCGGCACCATCAACGCTGGTGAGAGCGTGACACTCAGTTGGGACCTATCGGATGCCGAAGCTGCCTATTTGCGTTATGAGGAATCCGAAGAGGGGGTGGTCGCACCGGGTAGCAAGACCGTTTCTCCGGCAACGACGACCGTCTACACTCTGATCGCCCGTAACGACGGTGGTGAGACCACAGCCGAAGTGACCATCAACGTCATCCCTGTCACCGATACACCGGTGCCCACCGACACGCCGCCGGTCACAAGTATACCGGTAGTGGCCCAGGCTCTACCACCGTCAGCAACACCTTCGCCGACGAGCCTCGCAGCCACCCAGCCGGACAGCACACCTTCACCAACACGGACGACCGATACACCAATTCCTCCTTCACAGCCGGCCGAACCAACCAGCACACCGCTCCCTCCACCGTCGCCTATGCCTACTGTGGCACCCTCCGCCACATCTACCCCGGTGGCGGCTGTCACGCCAGGATTGAGCGGCCAACAAGAGGCCAGGCCGTCCTCTTTATCGCAGGACACGCCCCCAGAGTCGGGGCCGGGAATCCTGGTGGTGGTATTAGCGGTGATTGGGATCATTGCCATGTTGAGTGGACTGGCCGGTATGCTGCTTCTGCTACTGGCTCTCCGCCACGGTACCGGTTGAGATTTATGAAAGAGCGCCTTCTCAGCTTGGTCATTTACGGGCTCAGCACCTTCCTGGGTGTGATGGCTTTTCTCTACCCGTTCTTTTTGCCGACGGTTCAGAAGGAGGCCATGATGGGCCAGGCCCACGCCCAGGATGCGCCGCTCCTGCTGACACTACTGGTGGGCGTGTGCTTCGTCGCCTTACTGCTGGAGGTACAAGCCCAGGCCGGTGGTGCCAAATTGGTGGCCCTACTGGGCATCCTGGTGTCGATCAACTCGATCTTGCGTTTCGTGGAGGTAGCTATCCCCGCTCCGGGGGGATTCAGCCCGATTTTCTTCTTGATCGTGCTGACTGGTTATGTGTATGGCGGAGGCTTTGGTTTTCTGATGGGGTCGATGACGCTGCTGGTTTCGGGGTTGATTACCGGCAGCGTCGGGCCATGGTTGCCTTATCAAATGTTCACTGCCGGCTGGATCGGGCTCTCGGCACCCGCATGCCGTCCTTTGGTGGCCTTGTTACGAGGTCGTGGTACGTGGCCGGAATTAGTAATCTTGGCCGTCTTTGGCGGCGCCTGGGGCTTGGTCTTCGGCGCCATTATGAATATCTGGTTCTGGCCCTTTGCCATAGGACCAGCCAGTCAACACTGGCAGCCGGGAATGGGTGTGATGGACGCCATCAGTAGCTATCTCTTGTTTTATGTGGTCACCTCGTTGGCTTGGGATGCGGCCCGGTTGGTGGGCAACGTGGTGCTAACCCTGGCCTTCGGCCTGCCCACCTTGCGCGCCCTACGGCGCTTCCAGCAGCGTTTTACGTTCACCTACCAACCAGATGATGTACAGGTAGTCCCATGATCCATCGCTTGGCCTGGATTGGCTGGGTCGGCGGGGCGCTGGTCATCCTGTCGACGACACGCAATCCCTTATATCTGGGGCTGACCCTGGCTTGTATCGCTATCGTGGCAACGAGAGTGCGTTCTGAAAGCTGGGCTGGCCCGGTGCCAATATCACCGCTACGTTTTGGACTGGTGGTCATATCTCTTTCGGCCCTTTTTAACGCACTTACCGTCCACGTAGGTAGGACCGTGCTGTTTCGACTGCCGGCCTGGCTTCCCTTGTTAGGAGGGCCAACCACGTTGGAGGCCCTGGTATACGGCGCTCTGAACGGGATGGCTCTGACCGGCATCTTTGCCGCGTTCACGGTGCTCAATCAGGCTCTGCCCGTGCGCTCCCTGGTACGTCTTATCCCGCGTGCTTTCTACCAGGTGGCCGTGGTGATATCCATCGCAGTCACTTACGTGCCCACCACGCTGCGCCAGTTTCAACAAATCCGTGAGGCGCAGGCCATCCGCGGCCATCGCACACAGGGCCTGAGAAGTTGGATACCTCTCTTTATGCCGCTGCTGGTCGGCGGATTAGAGCGTGCCTTGCAACTGGCCGAAGCGATGATCGCTCGTGGCTTCGCCAGCTCGGGCGAGAGGATCCACGATACGCTAACCCGGTTGGTCATCGCGCAAGGGCTACTTACCCTGTTGATCGGCTGGCTATTGCGCTTGGTGTGGGACCAAAACATATTGGGCCTGGCGCTCATGTTGGCCGGATTTGGGCTGGTGCTGGGCGCTCTGTGGGTGCTAGGACGCCGGGTGCCCCACACCGACTACCGGCCTGAGCCGTGGACCGGCCGAGATTGGGTCATCGTGCTGGGGGGGGCCGTTGCAATAGCTCTCTTCTTGCTGCCATTGCCTGGCCTGGATAAAGAGACCATCTTTTATTACCCCTATCCCGCACTCACTTTGCCAGGCTTTGATCCCATTATCGGGGTAACGATTCTGGGGCTTGCGGTTCCCGCACTGCTGAGCCGGAAACCTTTATTGGAAGTAATTACTCAGCCCACCGCTCGCGAGGGTCCTAGGCTCACGAGGGGTGAAAATCCCGAACTTGATCGCTCGTAAGGACTTGTGCAGGGCCTCCGGACTGTCGTCCATCGCGAGCGGCTGGGTAGTACACCGTCAGGCAAATTGTGACGACTTGTAGTTGCGACTTTAGTCGCTCATTACGCAGGAAAAACGACTGAAGTCGTTACTACGAACCTATCAAAACTTATCTGACGGTGTAGTAGTTGCCATTGGAAAAGAGAACTGGAGAAGTAGAGCAGTGATCGTCTTTGACCATGTGACTTATACATATCCCGAGGCCGCGCAGCCAGCCCTCCGCGACGTCAGCTTATACCTGCCCGAGGCTGCGTTGACTCTATTGGTTGGGCCATCGGGAGCAGGCAAATCTACACTGCTGCGCTGCACCAATGGCCTGGTGCCACACTTCAGCGGGGGCTCGCTACAAGGCTCAATCAACGTCAACGGATTGGACCCGGTAACCGCCACCCCTCAGACCATGAGCCGCCACGTGGGGTTTGTATTCCAAGATCCCGAAGCCCAATTTGTCGTGAACCAGGTCGAGGACGAGATCGCCTTCGCCCTGGAAAACGCCGCTATGCCGCCTCAGGAGATGCGGGTGCGGGTCGAGGAAGTGCTTGACTTGTTGGATCTGGCCCCGCTGCGCCAGCGACGCCTGGAGACTCTCTCCGGCGGCGAAAGACAACGGGTGGCCATTGCCGCCGCACTGGCTTTTCGCCCTCGCGTGTTGGTGCTGGACGAGCCCACCTCTCAACTCGATCCAAAATCGGCCGAGGACGTGCTTCAGGCCCTGGTACGCCTGAACACCGACCTGGGTCTGACCGTGTTGCTGGCCGAGCACCGCCTGGAGCGGGTGCTCCCATTCGTGGATCAATTGGTTTTTCTGCCCGGCAACAGGCAAGATACATTGGCCGGTCCGCCTCGCCAGGTTCTGCCCAAGTTGGATCTGGTTCCTCCCCTGGTGGCTCTGGCGAAAACGCTCGAATGGGACCCCTTGCCCTTAACCATCAAGGAAGGAATGAGCTTCAGTCGCCAGTTGAGAGAGAGAGTCGGTGCTGCGGAGCGCCAACCAAAGCCGCCACGCTCAAGTGACCCGTACCTTCAGATGCGCGGTGTTAAGGTGGCCTACGATGCCCAACCCGCCGTGCAGGGTGTAGATCTAGACGTCTGGCCAGGCGAAATCGTGGTGCTTATGGGACGCAACGGGTCAGGCAAGACAACACTGCTCAAGAGCCTGGTGGGCCTGGTTCGTCCACAGGCAGGGCAGGTGAGAGTGTCTGGTCAAGATATCTCTGGCAGGGACGTGGCCCACATCTGTCGCGAGGTCGGCTATCTTCCTCAAGACCCTAACGCCCTACTATTCGCCAACAGCGTTCTAGAAGAACTTACGATCACCCTCCGAAACCACGGTTTTGAGATTGATCGCCCAGCAGGCCTGCCTATCAACCCTGAAATGCTCCTGGATCGATTGGGATTAGCTGAGAAAGCCAATCGCTACCCCCGTGATTTGAGCGTCGGCGAACGACAGCGGGTTGCACTCGGAGCGGTTACTGTCACGCAGCCGGGGGCACTATTATTGGACGAGCCCACTCGAGGTCTCGATTACGGAGCCAAACAGTCGCTCGTGGATCTGCTGCGAAGTTGGCGCGACGCTGGCATGGCCATCCTGCTCGTCACCCACGACGTGGAGTTCGCTGCGGCGGCGGCCGACCGCGTCGCACTCATGAGCCAGGGAGAGATCATAGCCAGTGGTGATCCTGCCCAGGTCTTGGGTGCATCCCCTCTCTTTGCCCCACAGGTGGCCCGACTCTTTCCCGAGAGTGGCTGGCTGACAGTTGAAGACAGTCTGAAGCACCTCGGTTGACGATCAGCTTCAGCTTGCCCTAAGTTGATAGGTCTGCACGAGTTGCCGGCAAGCGCCTCCCACAAAGCAAAAAGGCCATGAATTGTGCATGGCACGTTGTTTGATGTTATAATGTTGCTGTTTCAAGCAGGATGCTCTGTCTCGCTATCATCTTGGTATTCCAGCTATTATATGGGAGGTAATGCATGCCAAATCCAATTTACAAGGCTATCGTTCCCGCTGCCGGCCTGGGCACTCGTTTGCTGCCGGCGACGAAGTCACAACCTAAAGAGATGCTACCGGTGGGCCGCAAGCCGGTGGTACAGTACGTGGTCGAAGAGTTGCAGGCTGCTGGCCTGAACCAAATGCTCATCATCACCGGCCGGCGCAAGCGGGCTATTGAGGATCACTTTGACCCCGATCCGATGCTGCTGTCCGCTTTGGAGCAGGCCGGCAATGAGGCGCTGCTGTCCGAACTTTCGTTTATCCAGCGTAACTCTCGCTTCTTCTATACCCGTCAGAGCAGTCCCAAGGGTCTGGGACACGCCGTCGGACTGGGTGCCGATTTCGTGGACGACGACGATTGCGTAGTAGCCTTGGGTGATTCCCTTATTGCGGGCGAAGACCCTGCCGCGCCTGTGCAAGCTATGTTGCGTGCCCACCACGACTTGAAAGCTGCTGCCGTAATCGCCGTCGAGCAGGTGCCCCCTGATGAAGCACACCGCTACGGTGTCGTCAGCATCCAGGGAGCCGAGCCACCGCCTGGAGAACCGGTAGCTGTGACCGATATCATCGAAAAGCCGCCGCGCGGCACTGCCCCCAGCAGTTTGGCGGTAGCAGCCCGCTACGTCTTTAGCCCGGCCATCTTCGATGCCCTGGGACGCACGCCACCCGACCGTCAGGGTGAGATTCAGCTCACCGACGCCATCAAACTGCTTATCCAAATGGGACAACCAGTCTACGCCTGGCCGCTGCGCCCGGATCAGCGCCGGTATGATGTTGGTAATTTCGAGAGTTATTTTCGCACCTTCATCGACTTTGTCCTGGCTGACGAACGCTACGGATATTTGGCCCGGCAATACATCAAAGCTAAAGCCTATGAACTCTGATTGCCAAATCATCTGCTCAGCGCCTGGAAGGGCTGGTGTCATCGGTAACCCGACTGACATGTATGGTGGTGCGGTGCTCTCCTGCTCGGTAGAGATGCGGACACACATCACCATCACGCCCGCCGACAGGTTGACCTTGGCCACGAATGACCAGGAGTGTCACATCACCAGTCGGGAGGACCTCCGCCCCCGGAAAGACCTCTTTGATCTGCCACGCGCTATTCTCGACTATATGAGATTGCCCCAATTGGCCTGCCGTGTGGAATACGAAAGTGAAATCCCGTTGCGCAGTGGAATGGCCGGATCTACGGCGCTGGTGGTCGCTATGTTGAAAGGATTGTTGGCTTGGCAAGGTAAATTTCCCAACCCCTACCGCCTGGCCGAGATGGCGCGCTATATCGAGTTAAACCACCTCAAGGTGGTGTGCGGCTACCAAGATGCCTATATGTGCACCTTCGGCGGCCTCAATTATATGGACTTTCGTGGCAAACAATTCTACCGTGAAGCGGAAGCGGAACTCATGGCCACCATCGAACCGCTGGCCCCTTATGTGGAGCGTCTGCCATTTATGTTAGGCTTCACCGGCGTGCGACATTCCTCCGGCGCTGTCCACAAGCCGATTCGTGATCGTTGGCTGGAAGGCGAACCAGAGGTGGTTGCCGGCTACCAGCGTATCACCGAGATTGCCCGCTTGAGCAAGAAGGCTCTTTTGCTGGAGGATTGGGCGCTGTTGGGCGAGCTGATGAATGAGAATCACGCCATACAACGTGACCTGGGCGGCTCCGGCGAATCGAATGAGCAATTGATCACGGCTGCCCTGGAAGCCGGAGCGCCGGGAGCTAAGCTGGCCGGCGCTGGCGATGGCGGCACGATCATCGCCCTTTGGCTCGACGACGATACGTCGCTGCTGGAAAAGGCTCTGAAGCAGGCTGGCGCGTCGGATATCTATCGCCTGTGCATTGGCCCGGGGGCGATCATCGAGAATCTATCGGAATGACCCACGAGTTTCCCTTTCTGTCATTGCTGCTGATCACAGGGCTGGCGGCTACTGTGCCCCTGCTTGCTTCGCGGCTACGTCGATTAAACGTGCCTATCGTCGTTCTTGAGATTCTAGTCGGCATCGTTATCGGCAAAAGCGGCCTGGATCTGATCGAGCCCAGCCCGGGCCTTGAATTCTTGGCGGCCTTTGGCTTCACCTTCCTAATGTTCCTATCCGGACTTGAGGTGGACTTCGTGGCCATCCTCAACTCGAGGAGGATGCCTGGTTCCCGGCCTCTGGGTGACCCTCTCAGCCTGGGATTGACTGTTTTCGCCCTCACGGTAGGTGGCGGCTTGGTGGTTGCTCTGGGGCTGGCTCAGATAGGACTCATCCGAAACCCAGTGATCATGGCGCTTATCCTGAGCACTACGTCATTGGGAATTGTGGTACCGGTGCTCAAAGAGCGGAACCTGAGCGGCGCTCACTACGGGCAGTCGCTGTTGGTCTCGGCGCTGGTGGCCGACTTTGCGACGCTGCTGCTCATTAGCGTCGCCGTAGCCGCTATTAGCCGTGACTTTACCCTTGATCTGTTGCTGGTGTTGTTGCTGCTGGGCGCTTTCGCCACTTTGGCTCGGATGGGACAACTGGCCGCGAGGGTCCCAGGCTTGAGGCGAGTGATTGACGATCTGTCGCATACCACAGCCCAGATCCAAGTGCGGGGCGCTTTCGCTCTAATGGTGGCTTTCATTGTCCTGGCGGAGGGAGTGGGGACAGAGATCATCCTGGGCGCTTTCCTGGCCGGGGCGATCATCTCGCTGCTGGCCGACCGAGAAGGCTCCCAGTTGCACATGAAAATGGAGGCCATCGGTTTTGGTTTCTTCGTCCCTATTTTCTTCATCATGGTCGGCGTCAGCTTTGACTTGCCGGCCTTGTTGAGCTCACCCAGGGCGCTTTTGCTGGTTCCGCTGCTGTTGGCTGTGGCCTACGCCATTAAAATCCTGGCGGGGCTGCTATATCGTTTAAATTTCTCTTGGCGCGAAACGTTGGCGGCCGGGATGCTGCTCTCCTCCCGACTGTCACTTATTGTCGCAGCGGCGGCCATCGCATTGGACCTGGGAATCATCAACGAAGCGACAAACTCGGCAATCATCCTGATCGCCATTGTCTCCTGCACCCTATCACCCGTGCTCTTCAACCGGCTTCTCCCCCCTCAAGTTGCCCCAGAACGTCAAGGAGTGATTTTGGTTGGCCTGGGTGAACTGTCGGTGTTGTTGGCCGAACGACTCCGACAGTGTGGCGAACAGGTGACCTTGGTCGGCCTCGATCGAGGGCGAATCAAAGAGATGAATCGACGAGATTTGCCGGTGATCGAAGGGAGTCCAGACGAACCTTCAGTGCTTGAGAGGGCAGGGGCAGCTTCAGCAGGGGCGTTGGTGAGTCTGGCTGCCAATGATGAGATAGATCTGGCCACCTGTCGTTTGGCGGGCGATCGATTTGGCATACCAAACCGGGTAGCTATGGTCAGCGATCAGACCATCGCGGCCCAGATGGGCAGCCTGGGGGTACGAGTGGTGCAACCCCAACTGGCGACGGCTCTGGCCCTGGAAGGTGCGCTACACTTCCCATCCGCCTTTGATATGTTGGCCAATCAAACCGACGGTGTGGAGATTCGGGAGGGGGTGCTCAACAATCCACCTCTAAACGGCCGCCTCCTGAAACGCATCCAACTGCCAGGCGACGTGCTGATATTGGGCCTGCGCCGGGGTGACGACTTGCTGGTGCCTCATGGCGACACGAAGTTGCGTCAGGGTGACGTGTTGATGCTGGTTGGTCACCCGGACGAACTACACGAGGCGATGACCTGGCTTTGTCCACCATGTAGTTGAGAGGGAATTGCCTGACTGCTCGCTTCGGCTCAACTGGGTCTGATATGTTGAGTGAGCAGTTACATCGAGAGAAAATATGAACGTGGAGATTCGTCTCATCCAAAGCCACGAAGAATACCGGGCTGTGGAACAGCTCCAGCGCGAAGTGTGGGGGCTGGAAGAGGTAGAGGTGGTACCCGACCATCTGCTGGTGACCGCCCAGAAGAACGGTGGCCTGGTATTGGGTGCATTCGACCTCTCGTCAGGGCGAAAGGGAGGGCAACTGGTCGGATTTGTCTTTGGCTTGGTCGGGCTGTCGCCTGACGGAAGGATAAAGCACTGCTCGCACATGACTGGTGTGGCACCAGATTACCAGGATCAGAACCTGGGCTACCATCTGAAGCTAGCCCAGCGCGAGCACGTGTTGATGCAGGGACTGGATCTGATTACCTGGACCTTCGATCCCCTTGAGAGTCGAAACGCCTACCTCAACTTCCGCAAGTTGGGCACTACGTGCCAAACCTATCTGCGCAACCTGTATGGCAGCATGCGCGACGCCCTCAACATTGCGTTGCCCAGCGACCGCTTCCAGGTGGACTGGCACATTGCCAGCACTCACGTGACTGACCGGTTAAGTGGCAAACGCAACTTTCGCCGGCTATCGTCGCTGGGTGCTGAGGATGTTCCACTCTTGAATCATGCCCTTTCTGGCGACCCGCTGCGCCCGGCAGAAGTGGCCCTTCCCATCCGGGGAACGCGTCTGCTCATCCAGATACCGGCCCACTTCCAGGCCATCAAAACGGCTGATATGGGGCTGGCCCGAGCCTGGCGGCTTCAGACTCGGGCCTTGTTCGAGGCAGCCTTTGCCGAAGGATACGTGGCGACTGATCTGCTCTTTGAGGACGAGCAGAGCTACTATCTACTTGAAAAAGACAGGACTCCTGATGAAAATCGAACGCGTTGAACTGCATAACGTTGATATGCCACTGGCCCATCCCTTCGAGACCAGCTTTGGTCGAGAGATTACCCGTCCTTGCATCCTGGTAACAGTCCACGCTGGAGGGCTGACCGGCTGGGGCGAATGTACAGCTCACAGCGGGCCGTGGTATTCCAGCGAAACTATCGAGACCGCCTGGCACGTACTGCGCGACTTCCTGATTCCAGAAATGCTGGGGCAAGAAGTTGAATCACCGGCCGACGTGGTGGCGCGCTTCAAGCGGGTGCGCGGCCATCCAATGGCCCGTGCTGCATTCGAAAATGCCGTGTGGGATTTGCTGGCCCAAGCCAGGGGCGTATCACTGGCCAGCATGTTGGGTGGTGGACGGGATCGGGTGCCGGTCGGGGTGAGCGTCGGCATCGAGCCTACTCTCGACGAACTGCTGGGCCGAGTGGCGGGGCACGTGGCCGAAGGGTATGCTCGTATCAAGCTCAAAATCAAGCCCGGCTGGGATGTAGAGCCAGTACGTGCCGCTCGGGAGCGCTGGCCTGACCTCCAACTTCAAGTGGACGCCAACTCCGCCTACACGCTGGACGACGCACCACTCCTGCGCGAACTGGACCAGTTCGATCTATTGCTCATCGAGCAGCCGCTTCACCACGACGACATCGTGGATCACGCCCAACTGCAGAAGCAGCTCCGCACCCCGATTTGCCTGGATGAAAGCATCCACTCACCGGAGCACGCCCGCTGGGCGCTGGACATCGACGCTTGCCGGATCATCAACATCAAAGTGGGACGTGTGGGGGGCTTGACGGCCGCCCGGCAGATCCACGACCTGTGTTCTGCGCGAGATGTACCGGTGTGGTGTGGCGGCATGCTGGAAACCAACGTGGGGCGTGCGGCCAACGTAGCCCTGGCCACACTACCCAACTTCACCTTACCCGGCGACATCTCTGCCTCGGCGCGCTACTATGAGCAAGACATCGCCGAGCCCAACTTTGTCTTGAACGACGACTCGACTCTCTCAGTCCCGGCCGGGTTGGGGCTGGGTGTTCGCGTCCTCCCCGACCGGCTGGCCGGCGTCCGGCTGCACTATTTGTCCTTGCCGGACTGAGCGCCCGGCCACTTGAGGCATCAGGCACGCCGGTCGGAGCCCGACACTCTCCCGGCGTGCGCTCAGCTAGGATACACAGCGTACGACGCGTGTCACGGAACCCGATTTGAAGTACACCTCCCCGGTGTTTGACCCACACTCGGTCGTGCTAACACTCACCTCATAGGTGCCGGGGGTGAAAGTGCCACATTGTACCGTCGTCCCCGCCGCAATTTGAGTACAGGTGATATCGCCCTCAGGGGTATCATGCACCGTGTACGATACCGTGCCGCTGGTTGCGTTCTCGATATAGAGCGTGGTTTGAGGTACAGACGGAGGTTTGAGCATCAGCGGGAGAAATATCTGGTTCCTTGCCTCACGCTCGACGATAATTCTGACGTCATCCAGAAACGGTCCCTGGCCTGTGTTTGACGAGTTACTCATGAAGACGAAAGCCAGGTACACCTGAGAGTCTCCCCGCAAATCTCCCAATTCTGGGACATTGCTGAGATCAAAGTACATCGAATTGTATCCATTCCAGAGTGGGCCTTCAGTCTGGTCCCCACTGATAGCGTACCCGAAGTAATTAGTGCCGTTTCTTGAGGCCATCCAAATAAAGTAGTCCTGATCTGTCTCGCTTTCGTTTCGGAAGTGGAAATCCACCCATGCTTGGCTGGCGTCGGACAGGTTAAGGGGCCCGTGCACCAGCCACGATCGTGCATCATTGGGGTAGTCCTCTATAGGACCCCAATCACCGCAGACGTCACGTGCATCGACCCCGTTATCGGCCGGCCACATGGACCAAGCATCCGACCAGGCAAGACAGCTCACATCATCCCAGCGATAATCGCCATTGGTCGCTCCGTCATTGTCAAAACTCTCCCAGTATTGATTGGGAAACTGTATTACGTCAAAGCCTTCGTCCGTGAGATACGTAAGGGAACCTGTGTCCTCACGCAGAGAAACCCCATCAATGTAAGGGCCCTGACCGATATTGGCGTCTCCATCGCTTTGGAAAATAAAGGCTACCCATACTTGGGGTTCACCGGAGAGGTCGCCTAAGGTATAAACATTTGTCAAGTCAAAGCTATAAAAATTATAGCCATTGTAAAAGGGGCCACTGGTGTGATTTCCCGAGATTTGTTGACCGTAGAAATTGGTCCCATCGGTAGAGGCCATCCACTTTAAATAGTCGCCGTTTTCTTCACTGTCTAATCTGAAGTAGAAGTCCAAAGAGGCTGATTGGGCGTAAGCCAGGCTAAAAGGGCCGTAGATAAGCCAAGAATTCACGGAGTTTGGGTAATTAGCGCCGCTACACGGATCGAGTCCGCTTGCCCCCTCAGCGGCTGGCCAGGCTGACCATCCCGTACCGCCGCTTTCAATCGCAAAACAATTCACGTCACCCCATATATGTCCTGTACTACCTGCATCCGAACGACTCCAGCCAACGCCCGGGAACCAGCCTTCAAAATCCTCAACCATGATCAGGTTAGAGCCGGCAATCCCAATGTCCTGGCCCGTCGAGTCATTTTGCATCCGGCGGTTGATCAAATGATCATTGGCTACTCCGGCGCTGTTGGGAATAATTTGGAGAGTCTCCCCATCAGATTGCGCCAGCATAATCGGGCCAGGCTCAAAACCTCCCTTTATAGGAGGTGGCGTTTCCGCGGGCGGCACAGCCCGGCGGGCCAACGTTTTGTCGTCTCCATCAGGCCACTCCATATACGTTACGTGGGCTGTAGCGGGATCCAGAACCGCCTGAGTCTCTTGAATGGAAGAAAGCTCAGGACGACCCTGCGGAGGCGGAGGGTCGTTGGCCGCTTTGGGGAGATCAATAGTAGGCCCTGGGGGGTCATCCGCACTAGCGACTGTAGCCGAACCGAGTAACAAAGCACAAAGAATTAGGCCGGTGAGAATCTTGTGCAGCTTCATTTTTCCCCCTCCCTAGTTTGTGTACCCGTTCAAGGGGCACCTATAATTTAGACCGCAACAGTCCTGACGTGGGAACAAGGTTAGAAAGCGCCATTCATATAGTTTCAGCGGTATGTTTGCCAGGTTTCAAAAAGTAGGCTTGGTATCGCCATCTCCATCACCACCACCCACCTCAAAGCGTAGGCGACCGGGGGTGGCCTGCTTTCCCAAGTCCTGGTAATCAGGGCTGATCTGCACCAGGGCCACGGTCCACAGATACTCCCCGCCCCGGCCTTGCACCCCATACGCGTCGGTAATGTCAACCGTCAAGCGGTAGGTACTGTTACCCAGGGCGACCACCTTGCCGTTTTGATTGTCCTCCACTGCGTTGTGAACGCCGGCCGGTGGTTCACCTTCGCGCCAGACGCGCACCTCAAAGCCCTGGTCAGCTCCAACCGAGCCGGTCCAGCGCCACTCAAACTCGGTCGAGCCGTAGGTGGGTTCCTCCAGCGACGGTTTGAGCAACGTGAACTGGCCAATAGGCGAAGTAGGCACTGGCGTTGCAGTAGGTGGCGCTGACTCCACGGGAGTTGGGGTGGACGTCTTCGTCGGCGTTCTGGTCGGCGTGCGCGTCCTGGTCGGTGTTCTGGTTGGGGTCCTGGTTGGGGTCTTGGTCGGCGTGGACGTATTAGCCGGCGTCTTGGTCGGGGTTTGGGTCAATGGGGGTGTGTTGGTCGGCGTGGACGTATTAGCCGGCGTCTTGGTTGAGGTTTGAGTTGATGTGGGCGTCTTGGTCGGCGTGGATGTATTGGCCGGCGTCGATGTCGGGGTATTGGTCGGTGTGGGTGTGTTGGTCGGCGTGGATGTATCGGCCGGCGTCGACGTTGGGGTCTTGGTCGGTGTGGACGTTGGCACAGCAGTTGGTGTGGCAGTTAGTGTCGCCGTCGCCAGGTCCGGCGAGACCCCGGCTACCATCACACGTTCGGTGGGCGTAGGTGCCGGCGTGTGCGTGTTGGCGAGAGTAGGGGTAGGAGTATCGGGTGGCAGGGGAATGGGCAGGTTGTCGGTGCGGGTCGCTTCCGAGAACTCAGCACCTGCTCTAATCCAGCCAAGACCTGCTGTGCCCAAGCTGGTCCTGATTTGCCACCATTGCCCCGCTTTATCGCGGCCGGCGATTTCAGCCGACGCACCTTCAGGTAGATGACCCAATAACTCATACTCATCGCCGGGGCCGCTTCGTACCTCCAGGTCCGTCTTAGCTGTTGCCGAGGGGGTACCCGGCGGTGCGGGTGTGGGTGTGTCGGGGACTGGGGTTTCGGTAATGGTAGCGGAGGCTTCGGTGATGATTGGGCCTACCACCTCGGTGCTAGGCTGGATGGTGTTGCCATTGCCGAACAAAAAAGTCAGCACGGCAAAGATAATAACGCCGACGACCGCAATGCCTGCTATCCCCATAGCGGCGATCAGGGCCGGATTCTTCTTCCGAACAATGCTCTCGTCAGAAGGGATTGTTCGGTCCATCACAGCGCCGGCGGTCACCCCGTCATCGGCCGGCCGACCGACCACTGCTGTATCGGTTGGCACAGCAGGCATGGTGACAAAGTTGTCTTCCCGATAATCAGGGTCTACCTGGGCTCTCTGAAGTGCCTCCGCAAACTGAGTGGCACTGCTGTAACGGATATCCGGTTCCGTCGCCAGCGAACGGAGCACGACGTTGTCGAGGCTCTCCGGTATGTCGGGATTGATCGCACGCGCCGGGCGAACAGGCTCAGTACAGCGTTTGGCGAGGATGGCAAAAGGAGTGGGCGCCTCGTGAGGCACCGTTCCCGTCAGCACCCTATAGAGAATGACACCCAGGGCATAGATATCAGTGCGGTGGTCCACAAGACTGGCACCGGACGCTTGTTCCGGTGACATATAAGCCGGGGTGCCGATACCCACGCCGGTGCCGGTCAGGTGGCTGGAAGACTGGCTGATCTTGGCCAGGCCAAAATCGGCCAGCAAAGCCCACCTGCCATCTACGAGAATATTACTCGGTTTGACATCACGGTGAATGACACCCCGCTCGTGAGCATAGTTGAGCGCGTCGGCAACCTGAATAATGTAATCGACTAGGCTCTCAAGCGAAGCATCCTCCCGGATCAAATCCCCCAGCGTCCTGGAGTCTTCCACGTAGCGCATAACCAGATAGCTATAGCCGTTATGCGCGCCAAAGTCGTACACTTCCAGGATGTGGGGGTGATGCAAACGCGCAGCGGAGTGCGCTTCGCGTTGGAAGCGCTCGGTGAACCCTGGTTCAAGGGCCAACTTGGGGGACAAGACTTTTACGGCCACAAAGCGATCCAGGCCCGGCTGGTAAGCCTTAAAAACCCAGGCCATGCCGCCTTGCCCTATTTTCTCTATGATTTCATACTGGCCTAAGGTCTGACCAATGAGGTTATCCATCGTCTGTTACAAGTTATTAAGGAACCTCTCTTTTGACCAATTAGGTGCGTTAGATGGTACACCAAATTTCAATGGCGGGGAACTCGAAAAATGCGTTGAGTGAGGAAACGCGTGGTTGCCCAACACCATTCTATACTGGTTTGAACCCTGTGTCAATCTATTGCCGGGATCGGTCACGATTCTGCCGGCTACGGCCTACAAGGGATTCGCGCTCTCCTGATCCCCACGAACCTGCCCGGAAGGATTCAAGCTCCTTGCATAAAATAGATGAAATTAATTAGAAACTCATAAGAAAACGGTTAGATTTGGATTTGGATTTCGCTGCCTCCACCTTGATACTTAAACGAGAACCAGGCCATCTTTTTGCACATACATTTTGTGGGATGGTTCACTATTTGGTTGACACTTCTTAGCGGTCAAATCAAAAAAAGTAACCTCGTAAAGCGTAAAACGTGATGCGTGAGTAATCCACCGAAATAAATTACACGGAGACGCGGGCTTCCAGGCTTCATAGCAACACCAGGACAGTGCAGATAATTTCGGTGGATTACTTAAAGGCACATTCGCCAAGAAGCATTACGCATTACGTTTTACGGATGTGTCTGGCAATTGTCAACCATTTTTCTTGGCAAAATGAACCATGCCCATTTTGTTATCAATTATCTCCAAGTCCAAATAGCCTGCGTGGCACATCTCAGCCTTTATTCTTGGCTCATGTTCAGAACTAGTGCAGCCACTTACGTTGGATGACCGTCCACCGTCCCGTCGCCGGACTGTCATCCGGCGAGAGCACTTGTTCTGAACATGAGCCTTAATCTCTGGCCCAGGTTCTCGACGCCATTGCGCAAAATGGGCTGGCAGATCCTGGATACGCCCGAGGGCCCACAACTGGAACCGAAGTGAGGAGAACGGGCAACTTGTCAGAGCCTAAAGAATCGAGTAGGATACAGACCCCAAGGCGGGGTTTGTGTACAAGATTGACCAAGGAAGTTCCAGAATTTAAATCACCCCAAAAATCACGAGTATGACGGTGAAATCAATGAAACTTGGGACAACTATTTTTCTGGAACGGCCCAATCGAAAGGCGATGAGGGATGAGACGTAGACTGAACCAGTGCGATGTGCTGTTCGTAGTCGATACCCTCATGCCGGGAAGAGTCGATCGCGAGCATATAGCCGAGCGTCTGATGAGGGACGAGACACAGCTTGAGACGATGCTTGACGAAGATCGGCTCTTCCAGCGGGTAATGAGGGAAGAGAATGTTCTAATCCACATATCGCCTTGGCTGTTCTTCAGCGTGTTCCTGCGGCGAGCGTGGCGTGACCTGGAACGGGAAGCTTTCACAATTGAGCAACGGGGTCGGCAGAAGGTGGTCCTCTTTGACGCCGACCGCGTTGCTCAACTGCTGGCACAGGAGCCGGTTCGGGATTATCTGGCGACCATGTTGGCCTCGTTCACCCGCGTCGAGAGTGTGACTGTGCTTACTGAGCTAAGGCCAGGTACCTGGCGCGCATACCGCACCAACGAACTCGACATCGAGGGCATGATGCGTTACAGCCAGACGTTAGATGAGCCGTTTCGTTTTGCGCCTTACAAACGCATTGGTGACGTCTGTCTTTTCCTGACCGGCATGTTTTCCGAGTACATTAACGGCCGTTACCGCTACCCCCTGAGCGGCCAGCTCCGGCCAAGGATGCGGAGCCGTCTCGTGCAGAAGGTAGAGGACTATGAAGCCTACGGACAGGCTTTCTACCAGATGGCGGCGGAACACGAACTGGCCAGACAGGAAGGCCAGGACGAAGTGCTAATCAGCCTGTCACAGAATTTTATCCTGGCCGAGAAGCCACTGGCCTTTATCGCAAACCGCTATCTTCAATTTTCCAGGCACACGCTGTTCGGGATGTAGCGAGGTTTTTATGCACGCCGCTTGGACAGGGGGATGGGAATGACCGATATCTCACCAACCTGGGTTTGCCGCATAGCCTGGATGGCCTCAGGGGGCAATTCCACAAGACGAGCGACGGTAGCCCGGGCTTGAGCCGGGTCTCGGCTGGCGACAGCATCTATCAATTGGCGAATAAACTCGGTTTCTACTGCGATGACTATATCCGGGGTGCTTTCCTCGGATTCGGCCCAAGTGCGCAGGTTACGTAAATTCAGGAGCGGGCGGGCTAGTTGGCGAAAAACCTGGTTATGCGTACCGGCAAAGATCGCCCCCATCACTCCCCGGAAGGCAGCCGTCAGTTGCCCCAGCTCAGCCGGGGGGGCTTCTTTACCCCACCATTTGGTCTGGTGCTCGGCGACGATTTTTAGATGTTCTTCCGCCAGGAGTCGAATCTGGACAATCTCTTCGTCCGAAGCGCTGGTTGTCGCCAAAGCAACAACTTCAGGCAAGATAATCTGTTCAAACTGTTCAACGTCCCACGCAGTCGCTCCCACCCGTCGCAGGGCCAATAAGAGAGCTTCGCCGAACGCCTCATTGTAGGGCTGAGTAACAAAAACGCCCCGACCGTGCATCACCTCCACCAATCCCCGGGCCATCAAAATGCGGGTAGCGTCGCGCACCACCGCCCGGCTGACGCCAAACTGCTCGGCCAGCTCAGACTCGGTGGGCAATGCAGCCCCCCCCTCCAATTCGCCAGAGAGAATCGACTCCTGGACGGCCTCGGCCATCTGCTCAGCCATCGTCTGCTTCTTGATGGGCTTTGAGAACACTGGTTTCTTGGGCATTGACCTCTATGCTATGCTTCTGCTGAAAGGCTCTTCAAACGAGATTGTCCCTGGCTTTGGCGGACATCCACACGCCAATACAAACCCAATGATACCACCAAAACTATCCCGGCCATAATCCAGGCCATGTTGATCGAAACGTGTTCGGCTACATAGCCTAATCCGGCTCCTCCAATCATAGCACCCACATAACTGGCTAATGAGGCAATGGACAGCATCGATGAACGCTGCTCAGCCGGGATCTCTCCGTTCAGAAGCGTGCCGTGGGGGGAATTGATAATGCATATGTTCACATAAGCCAGCCAGAAGAACAAAACCGCGCTTGGTAAGGTTGTTTGGGTGGCCAACAGAATGATAGCTATCCCCCAAGCACCTTGAAAAATGGCGCATACCAGGCCATAGCGTTTATTCAGAAGACGACTAAGCGGCGTTGACAGCAAATTGCCAAGCATACCTAGCAAGAAACTGCCCCCTATCACGAGGCCGAAGAAAAGGCTCTTTCCCTGGCTGCCGCCCAGTAATTCGGCGAAATGTGGTTGCCAAAAGCTCTCCAGGCTGATCAAGGCGGTTCCGCTGGCTAGCGTAGCGCCCAACAGGAGCAAAATGGTTGGATTACGCCGGCTGAGGGTGAAACCGGTACGGACGATGGCCGGCATCTCACGAAAACCTTGTCTCCAATCGTTGGCTCTGGTGAAAGACAGGTCTTCTTTGACCAACAAAATCGTAAGCGCCAGTAGAATAATATCGACAGCGATAGCAAAGAGGATGGGCATCGATAAGGGAGTAAGTACGGCGCTTCCGTCCGCCGGCAATCCGCTAAACAGACGAGGGATGAGGCTGCCTGTCAGAGTACCCAGGCCCAAGGAGAGAAGAATGAAGGTTCCGGCTTTGGCCAGAGCGGGTTGGAGATTTACCTTTGAGTCTGCCGCTTGCAGCGCGTCAACAAACCAGGCATCCAGCGCGCCGGAAGACAGGGCCCTTCCAATTCCGGTAAGGATGAATCCCCCCAGAACAACAGGAAATGAAAACGCAAATAAGATCACGATACTGGCAACTGTGATGCAGCTATAGGCCATTACCGCCACTCGTTTGCGACCGATGGCATCGGCCAGTCCGCCGGTGGGCACTTCTAGGAGGACGATGGTCAGGGAGTAAATCCCCATCAGCAATCCCACCTGAAAGAGGTCCAACCCACGGGCCTGGGCCAGGAGAATGATCAGGGCCATAGGCAGGGCCGTGGCCAGCCAGAACAGTGAGATGATCAGGTAATAGGTCCGCCGGATGTGTCGAGTCGTGTCCATAGGGGGACTCCTTGCAATTCATATTGTCATCATATGACCTTATCATGTGCTGGATTATAACACATTAGATGGGCTTTGTCAATAGCGACAAGGCCAAGATCACCACCACGGTTAAATGTAGTGTTACCTTAAAAGGAATAAAAGCGGCGGTTTATTCAGCCTGATAGTTGCAGATATGTATCTGCAACCCATAATTGGCGGATGTATATCCGCAAATACCCGTTACAGTTGAATAACCGTAACGATCAGCGACTGGTCTGAGTAGTTACGCGGTGGCTTATTTACCAAAAGGGTCAGATTTGTGGTATAATGAGATCAACGACGAAAATGACTACTGGAGGTGAAACAACAAATGGAAACAGAGTGGGGTCTGGCAAGAGACGTAACAATCGGAATCGGTGGGGCAGCCGGTGATGGGCTGGACAAAACCGGCGACACGCTGGCGCGCACAGCTTCGCGTCTGGGGCTGCATGTGTATGCGTACAACAGCTATCAGTCTATCATCCGTGGCGGACACATCTGGCTACGCGTTCGCCTCAGTGAGAAGAAGTTGCGCAGCCACGGCGATCGCTTGCATGCGCTGATTGTTTTGAACCAGGATACCTTTGAGCGCCACGCGCGCGAGGTGGAGTCGGGCGGGGTCATCTTCTTCAACAGCGACAAGGTCAATTGTGATCCATCGCTGTTGCGCGAGGGTGTCCAATGCCTGGGACTGCCCGTCGGCGAACTTATCAAACCTTTTGGGCGTGTGCCGTCTGTCATGCAAAACTCGGTCCTGCTGGGGACGCTGCTTTATTGGCTCAATCTGGATTTCCGGGTGACCGAAGAGGTGTTGACGGATACATTCAGGCACAAGGGTCAAGAAGTAATTGACCAGAACACAGGTATCGCGCGGGCCGGCTACGATTACGCTCGCCAGAACTTCGAACGTCCCAGCGTTGCCTGGGGATTCAGCCATGTGCGCCGCCCGTTCATAACGGGTAATGAAGCGCTAGCCATGGGCGCGGTCGCAGCCGGATTGAAGTTCTACTCGGCCTATCCAATGACACCCGCTTCCAGCATTTTGCACTGGCTGGTGGCTCACAGCGAGAGAGCAGGGGTGGTGGTGAAGCAGGCCGAGGACGAGCTGGCCGTGGTTAATATGGCTATCGGCGCCGGCCTGGCCGGTGCGCGCTCCATGTGCGGTACCTCGGGCGGCGGCTTTGCCCTGATGAGCGAGGCGGCTGGTTTGGCTGGAATGTTGGAGGCACCGGTGGTCATCGTCAACGTGCAGCGGGGTGGACCCTCGACGGGCCTGCCTACCAAAACCGAACAAGGCGACCTCAATCAGGTATATGGTGCCTCGCAGGGAGACTATCCACGCGTCATTATAGCGCCGTCCAACGTGGTAGATGCCTATTATACGGCCGTCGAGGCCCACAACCTGGCCGAGGAACTCCAAGGACCCGTCATCATCATCTCTGACCTGCTGTTGGGCGAGCATCCTGAAACCCTCGAACCAGATGCCCTACGTGCCGACGTACCCATTGAGCGAGGTAAACTGCTGACCGAAGCGCCCGACGGCTACAAGCGTTTTGCTATGACCGCAGATCACATCTCGCCCCGAGTCTTGCCAGGTACGCCCGGCGCTGCGTTTGTGGCGGGGAGTGACGACCATGATGAGGAGGGGGTGCTCATCAGCGATGAGTATACTAACCCGGCCATTCGCCGCAAGATGCAAGAAAAGCGCATGGGTAAGCTGGAAGCCATCCGGGAGAAGCTCGCGCCTCCAAAGCTGGAGGGTCCGGCCGACGCTGATGTAACCCTTGTAGGGTGGGGCTCTACTTGGGGCGTCATCCACGAGGCCATCGAGATGTTGGCGCGCGGGGGCATCACGGCCAACCATCTGCACATCAAGTATATGTATCCCTTCCACGCCGTCGAGGTGACGGACATTCTCTCGAACAGTTCGCGCATCATCGTGGTCGAGAATACCAGCAGCGGTCAGTTTGCGCGATACCTGCGCGCCGAAACAGGCATCAAGGCCGATGACAGGGTACTCAAATATGACGGGGAGCCCTTCACGCCCAATGATATCGCCCGGTCTGTGCAGGCGATCCTCAATGGCCGCTCGTTGTCGCTGGACGTAAGCGAAGACGAAGCACGCGAGATAGCCTATCACTATATCCGCGTCAAATTGGGCGACGACGCCCGACCGGTGGAATACGAGCAGGTATCTCTGCCTGGCTACGATGAGCCCTTGTGGCAGGTGACCCTGGTCAGGAGAAAGGAAGGCGAGCCGCGCGGTAGCCTGTTGATCGGGGTTCAAACTGGCGCTACCTATAGCTGGCGAGAGAAGAGCACTGAAACTGTCGTAAAATCATCAGTTGCAGTCTGATTTAGCTGAGGAGGTTAGACAATTATGGAAGCTATACGAGATAGAGAGTTGACATTAGACCTTTATGATGGGCCGGTCGATCCAGACTGGTGTCCCGGCTGCGGCGACTTTGGTGTGCTGAACGCTATGAAAAGGGCGGCGCTGAAACTCGAGTTGCTCCCACACGAGTTGATGTTCGTGTCTGGTATTGGTTGTTCATCCAATCTACCAGGTTTTATTCACAGTTATGGCGTCCACAGCCTGCACGGGCGTGCCGTACCGGTGGCGACGGGTATCAAGCTGGCCAACTCAGATTTACACGTCGTCATCACCGGCGGCGATGGCGATGGCTACGGCATCGGCATGGGTCACTTGATCCACGCTATGCGGCGTAACCTGGACCTGACCTACGTGGTGATGAACAACCAAATCTACGGCCTGACCACCGGTCAGGCTTCGCCGACAACTATGAAAGAGGTGCGTACCAAAACAACGCCGCGCGGCAACGCCGAACTGCCCATCAACCCGCTGGCGCTGGCGATTGTCTCGGGCGCCACCTACATAGCGCGTGGCTTCTCGGGGGACACCCGTCAACTCGCCGACCTTTTCGTAGGTGCCATTGCCCATAAGGGGTTTGCTCTGGTCGACGTGTTCAGCCCGTGTGTCACCTTTAATAGAGTCAACACTTACGCCTGGTTCAAACAGCGTGTTTACCATCTGGCAGATGAAGAGGGTTATGATCCTGGCGATCCGGAGGCTGCTCTGCACAAGGCCTTTGAATGGGGAGATCGTATCCCACTGGGGCTGTTCTACCAAAGCGAACAACCGACCTATGAAGAGAGCGAGCCAGTTCTGCAGCACGGCCCACTGGTGAAACAGCCGTCGGGCATCGAACCATCCCTTCTTGGCGAGTTGCTCGCCGAGACCATGTAACCGGCCGATATTTCACTCCCGGACACTTTTTTACCTGGGGGTTCGTATCGCCTGTTTCAATCTTTTAGTCAGTTGGAGTTCTCACGATGCCCAAACCTATCATTCTAACCGTTGACGATGAGCCACAGGTACTTAATGCCGTCGAGCGCGACCTGCGCCGGCACTATGGCGGCGAATACCGCATCGTCAAATCCAGCTCAGGGATGGAAGCGTTGGAAGCAGTGCGCCAGCTCAAAGGCCGCAATGCGCCTGTTGCCCTGTTTCTGGCCGACCAACGTATGCCGACTATGAGCGGCACCGAGTTTCTGGCCGAGGCCCGGGTGCTCTATCCCGAGGCACGTAAGGTGCTGCTGACCGCCTATGCCGACACCGAAGCCGCCATTGAAAGCATCAATACAATTGGATTGGATCATTATTTGATGAAGCCTTGGGACCCGCCCGAGCAAACCCTGTATCCAGTGTTGGACGATCTGTTGAGTGACTGGCTGGCGACGGTACCGCTGCCGTACGACGGCATTCGAGTAGCCGGTACACTCTGGTCGCCCAGTTGTCATCGCGTCAAAGACTTCCTAGCCCGTAACCGAATTCCGTATCAGTGGCTAGATATTGAAAAGGATGAGGAGACCATGTCGCTGGTCGAGGGGCTCAACTCGGACAGGCACCGCCTGCCAGTGGTGTTTTTCCCGGATGGGGATGTGTGCGTCGAGCCCGACAACTTGGCCCTGGCCGAAAAGTGCGGTCTACAAACCCAGGCGACGCAGCCCTTCTACGATGTGATTATCGTGGGCGCCGGCCCGGCTGGCCTGGGGGCAGCCGTTTACGGCGCGTCCGAGGGGTTGCGCACGCTGATGATCGACAGGGAGGCTACCGGCGGACAAGCGGGTACCAGCTCACGCATTGAGAACTATCTGGGCTTTCCCAAGGGCTTGAGTGGGGCCGATCTGGCGCAGCGGGCCACCGCCCAGGCCAGGCGCTTGGGCGCCGAGATTTTGACCGCTCAAGAGGTGACCGGAGTGCGGGTGGAGGATGCGTATCGCTTTGTCACTTTGAGCGACGGGACGGAGTTGGAATGTCGGGCGTTGGTGATCGCCACCGGTGTATCGGTCCGTACCCTGGACGTGCCCGGCGTCGAGAAGCTGAATGGGGCCGGTGTATATTATGGGGCGGCGTTGACCGAAGCGGCCAACTATCGGGATCGGCTTGTATTCGTCGTCGGCGGAGCCAATTCGGCCGGACAGGGAGCCATGTTTTTCTCCCGATACGCGAGTAAAGTCACCATGCTGGTGCGTAGCAGTGCACCGGAAAAAGGTATGTCTCAATACCTGGTCGACCAGATCTACGGCACTGAGAACATCGAGGTACTGACGCGCACCGAGGTGGTCGAAGCTATCGGCACAAATCGACTCGAAGCCATCACCATCGTGAATAAAGATACTGGTGAGACCCAAACGCTGCCAGCCGCGGCCGTGTTCCTTTTTATTGGAGCCGTTCCGCACTCCGACCTGGTGGCGGGGGTGGTGGAGCGAAACCACGCCGGGTTCATTCTCACCGGGCAGGATTTGATCCACGGAGGTCGCCGTCCCAAGAACTGGAAACTGAAACGGGACCCATATCTATTGGAGACCAGTGTGCCGGGCATCTTCGCCGCTGGCGACGTCCGGCAGGGCGCAGTCAGGCGAGTGGCCTCGGCCGTAGGGCAAGGCGCTATCGCCATCAGTTTGGTTCATCAATATTTGAAGACGGTGTAATAGACCTGCAGCCAACAGCCGATCCACTTCCCCCATCGTGTTGTAATGCGCAATGCCCGCCCGGACCATTCCGCCGCTCTCCTCAACCCCTGACCGCTCGGTGACGGCCAGGGCGTAGTAGTTGCCATTCCAAACAAAGATGCCCGCTTGCCCCAATCACTCGGCCACCTGGCGTGGGGTATACCCGTCCAGTGTGAATGCCACCGTGGGCATGCGTTGGTCGAAGCAGGCCGGAGCGGCCATAGCCGTCTTCAAGTGTAACCTCCTGCCCTCAAACTCAGGGTACTTATCAGCAAAGGGCGCGCCAAATTCAGCCCCCAGGTCGGCTAGATAGTTGATAGCCGCCGTCGTGCCCGCCAACCCTTCGTGGTTCTTGGTGCCCATTTCGAATACGCACAAATAGGAGCTTCTAGCAAATTTCATATGAATTTCATATGAAATTCATATGATTTCATTGAAGTATTTGCAATACAATAGAGGATACACAGTTTGAGCACATCGCGTGTTTCGTTGGCATATCAGCCGGGGGGAAGATCCAGGCCATAATTCGATAGTGTTCACTGGTACTGACACACTTCCTTTTCATTTCCTCTACCAGTTTTTTCCTCACCTCCACCCCAACTCCACATCAGGTGCCAGTCTTGAGTAATCTGGGGTCTACGCAGATTAGGGCTAAGGATTTAATAACTTACTCATTAGCCGACTGAATCAGGCCAGTATTTCGCTTGCATTTGAGGAAGTTATTTAATTCTCAATCCTTAGTGGGGTAGGCCACGCTCGCCAGAGACGACAGTCCCGTCTTTCGTGGGTCAAGCGAGGCGTACTCACAATATCTGATGGTGACAGATTGTCATCCGCCAAGAGCACCCCACAATTCTGCGTTGGGCCGTAATCCGCAACGAGATTAACAAGCCATACAAGGCCATTGAGTCAGCGCCGAAGGTAGGGCAAGCGAGGAACTGAAGGATGTGAAGAGCGCCGATCTTGGCTGAGCGACAGCGAATGATGGGCGCTTTTCTGTTGTGGAGAGGGGCGGGCCGGGTCAATTCACTGCTCAACAGTCTGTGTGGCAACTTCTGGCAGACGTGCAAGCCATCCCGACCAGGCAGCGATCGTTCTAGCAGGTCCAGGTCAGGGGCCATACACAAGGCCAATGATGGCCCACAATTCAGTGATGAGGAGGCGAAAAAATGAAATGGCTACTTTCTATTGCTCTGGTTCTGACCTTTATGTTCTCGCCGGGGGCGAACCTCCATGCGCAGGGTGAGGTTACCTTTACTGGAACCGAGCTCTTGGGTCGCCCTACGGACGACTCTGTTACTGTGAGTGTGGTTGCGGATACAGCACTGGACTATTACTTTGAGTACGGTACAACGTCGGGCGCTTTAGACCAACGTATACCCGGAACGGATTATTATACATCTGTAGCCGGTGAACCCTTCGAAGTGGTCATCGGTGACCTCGCAGCCAACACACGTTACTACTACCGGATGGTCTATCGCGAAACTGGTACCGCCGATTGGATAGAAAGAGATGAATACTCTTTCCACACCCAAAGATCACCGGGCAGCGACTTTACGTTCACAATAATTTCTGATTCACATTTAGGTATGATGGGCCAAAACGCCAGGTATGAACAAGCAACGCTTAACGTTGCCGAGGACAATCCTGACTTTCATCTCGATCTTGGCGATACATTCGTCATGAATGATGTGAATGATCAAGGAGATGCAAATGCCAGCTACCTGGCACAGCGTCCATACTTTGGCAATTTCAGCCATTCGGCTGCCGTATTCCTGGCGATGGGTAATCACGAGAACGAAGAAGGTTGGAATTTTGATGACACACCCAGCCAGTCCCTCTTGAGTATAAATGCACGAAAACTGTACTACCTCAACCCGGTCACGGACGGATTCTATTCTGGAAACGACGATCTCTTGCCAGCGATTGGTGGTGACCAGCTCCGTGAGGACTACTATGCCTGGGAGTGGGGCGATGCGCTCTTTGTTGTCCTGGATCCTTTCCATTACACGATGACCAATCCATATGGGGCCATTGCAGGAGAAGGCGGTGATGACCCAGCAAGCGGTGACCAATGGAATTGGACCCTGGGGCAACAACAATTCAATTGGTTCAAGCAGACCCTTGAAGACAGTGACGCCAAATTCAAGTTTGTCTTTTCCCATCACGTGACTGGTGGGCAATTGAATGTGTCAGGATCTGCTGGTGTACCAGGATATGTACGCGGCGGTGCCAATGCAGCGCCATATTTCGAGTGGGGGGGACAAAACGCAGATGGTTCGTGGGGATTCGATACACAACGTTCCGCATTCGGAAACGATCCGATCCACCAGTTGATGATCGACAACGGTGTTAGCGCCTACTTCCATGGCCATGATCACCAGTATGCCCATGAGGAGCGTGATGGTATCGTCTATCAGTCACTCCCCTCACCCAGTATGACCGGGAATGGATTCAACCTTTATAGTGAGAGTGATCCGTATACGATTCGTGTCCTGCCCAACTCGGGCCACCTCCGCGTTACGGTTTCACCATCTGAAGCAACGGTTGATTATGTTCGATCTGATACCACTGCGGGGGGCATCAATGGGGAGGTTACCTACTCGTACACTATCGAACCTGCATCCAGTTCAACGATCACGGTTGCGGGAACACCGCTGAGTGCTTTTAGTAGTGCGCCCGGGACACTGTCGGCCGAACAGAGCTACACGGTATCCGGCAGCAGTCTAACGGATGATATCACGATCACGGCCCCGGGTGATTTTGAGGTTTCACTGACCAGTGGCAGCGGGTTTGGGTCGTCACTGACGTTAACTCAGTCAGATGGTTCTGTGGCAGAGACCACCATCTATGTGCGTTTCAATCGCTCCACGGAAGGGACCTCCGGCGGGGATATTACTCATACCAGCAGCGGGGCAACCACTCGGAACGTGGCGGTCAGCGGAACGGCGGCCCCACTAGTGCCAGCGTCATTTAACATATTGCTGGGTCGGCCGACAGATGAATCTGTTACTGCGAATATTATCCCGGACCAGGACGTTGATTTTTATATAGAGTATGGTACATCTTCAGGAAGTTATACTGGCCAGACAGATACGTTTAGCGCAACAGCCGGTGCGTCTATCGAAGTCGTGATCAGCGGCCTTTCTGCCAATATGGAGTACTTCTATCGCATAGTCTACCGACAAACGGGCACGACCGAGTGGAGCGAAGGAGCTGAGTATTCATTTAATACCCAGAGAGCAGAAGGCAGTACGTTTACCTTTACCATGATCGCTGATTCACATTTAGGTCAGTATGGTGGACAAACAACTGATGAAATGGCGCTGTATGAGCAAACCCTACTAAACGTAGATGCCGACAATCCTGACTTCCATATCGATCTTGGTGATACCTCCGCAATGGATCCGTCACCGTTAGGTACCGGAATGACTGAAGCTGAAGCCGAAGCGGCATATCTGGTTCAACGCCCCTACATGGGCCTTATCGGCGACTCGGTTCCCATTTACCTGGTCATTGGCAATCACGAGAACGAAGAGGGCTGGAATTTTGATGACGTTTTCACGCCCCCCGATCAATCCTTGGCCATTGTGGGTCTGAGAGCTCGAAAAATGTACTTCCCCAACCCGGTTCCGGACGATTTCTATACCGGAAACGATGACCCCTTGCCGGAAGCGATTGGCGGTGACACCTTGCATGAGGACTATTATGCCTGGGAATGGGGGGATGCGCTGTTCGTTGTCCTCGATCCTTACCACTATTCCATGACATGGCCTGCAGAAGGAGGTACATACGGCGGAGAAGGAATGGATGGTGAACCACAGGGTGACCGATGGGATTGGACCTTGGGTATAGAACAATATCTATGGTTGAAGGATACGCTTGAAACCAGTGATGCGACCTATAAATTTGTCTTTTCCCATCATGTAACCGGTGGAGCGACACCCTACGGACGCGGCGGTATCGAGGCGGCACCCTACTTCGAGTGGGGAGGACAAAACGCAGACGGTACCTGGGGATTCGATACGGAACGGCCGGCCTCTGAAGGCTGGGATGTTCCGATTCACCAGTTGATGGTTGCCAACGGCGTTGACGCTTATTTCCATGGCCATGACCATATCTATGCTTATGAAGAACTTGATGGAATTGTCTATCTGGAAGTTCCAAAACCGGATGACGCAGGCTATGCCTGGGAGCCCTACGGATATGGTTACACCGAAGGCCTTTATCCCAACGGACTTTTGATACCAAACTCAGGCCATATTCGCGTTACGGTTTCACCAGACGAAGTAACGGTCGATTATGTGCGAGCCTATCTCCCTGGGGACGGCACCAATGGGGAGATTGCTCACTCGTACACCATCTGGGCCGATTCCGACAACACCCCGCCGGATGCAGTGGATGACAGCGCAGGAACCAACGAAGATACACCTGTGACCGTTGACGTGCTGACCAACGACAGCGATGTGGATGGCGATGCACTGACCGTTTCTTCCGTCACCCAACCTACCAACGGGGGCGTGGTGAACAACGGGACCGACGTGACCTATACCCCGGATGCCGACTATTGCGGGTCGGACAGCTTTGGCTACACGGTGAGCGACGGCAAGGGCGGCAGCGACATGGCAATGGTGGACGTGTCGGTGACCTGTGTTAACGATGCACCGGTGGCCGATGACCAGGCGGTGATCACGATTGAGAACACGCCCGTGGACATCACGCTGACCGCGTCAGATGCGGACGAGGATGCGCTGACCTTCGAGGTGGTGGACGGTCCGACGAACGGCGTCCTGACTGGCGAGGGCGCGACGCAGACCTACACGCCGAACGCGGGCTACACCAGCACGGACAGCTTTACCTTCCAGGCCAACGATGGGCAAGAAGACTCAAACATCGCCACGGTGAGCATCTCTGTGATATCGGAACCCACAGGGGTACTGGAGTTTGGTTCGGTGACGGTGGGCGGCGACTATGTGACCGTCAACCTGGACAACACCTACGTCAGTCCGGTCGTGGTCTGCTCGGTGCAGTACAACAACAGCACCACGCCGGTGGTGGCGCGGGTCAGCAATGTCACCCCGACGAGCTTTGACGTGCGATTGCAGAGTCCTTCAGGCGGTGCGGTTGTGGCGGAGAGCGTGAGCTACCTGGTGGTCGAGGAGGGCACCTGGACCATCGACGGCGTGAACGTCGAGGCCCAAAGGTACCTCTCGACGGTGACCGACGAAGACAACAGTTGGGTGGGCGAGCCCCAGAGCTACGGGCAGAGCTACGCCAACCCGGTGGTACTGGGACAGGTGATGAGCGAGAACGACCCCGCCTGGTCGGTGTTCTGGTGCCAGGGGGGCAGCCGGACGGACCCGCCGTCAGCCACGGCGTTGACCACGGGCAAGATGGTAGGCGAGGACCCGGACACGACGCGGGCTGATGAGACGATCGGCTTCATCGTGTTCGAAGCGGGTCACGGCACGATCGGCGGGATCGAGTACGAGGCCTTTGTCGGTGCCGACACCGTCCAGGGAGTGACCGACTCGCCGCCGTATGACTACAGCTTTGACACGACCTTTGCAGCCACGCCGCAGGTGGCGTTGACCACACTGGCGGGAATGGACGGTCCTAACGGTGGCTGGGCGCAGACGCATGGCTCGACACTGGCTACCACCACCAGTCTGTACCTCTCGATCGACGAAGACCAGGTCGGTGATAGCGAGCGTAACCACATCAATGAGCAGGTTGGATACGTCGTGTTTGGCTCCACTGCCAACAACACGCCGGTGGCGGATGACCAGACAGTGAGCACGGATGAGGATACGCCTGTGGACATCACGCTGACCGGGTCGGATGAGGACGGAGACGCACTGACCTTTGAGGTCGTGGATGGTCCGACCAACGGCGTCCTGAGTGGGGGTGGGGCGAATCTCACCTACACCCCGAATGCTGACTACAACGGTCCGGACAGCTTCACCTTCCGCGTCAACGATGGAGCGGCGAACAGCAACATCGCCACCGTGAGCATCACCGTGGAGCCGGTAAATGACGCGCCGGTGGCGGATGACCAGGCAGTGAGCACAATTGAGAACACGCCCGTGGACATCACGCTGACCGGGTCAGACGTGGACGGAGATGCGCTGACCTTTGAGGTCGTGGACGGTCCGACGAACGGCGTCCTGACTGGCGAGGGGGCGACGCGGACCTACACGCCCAACACTGGCTACACCGGCATGGACAGCTTTACCTTCCGCGCCAATGACGGGCAGGCAGACAGCAACATCGCCACGGTGAGCATTGACGTGACGGCGTGGAATGATACACCGGATGCCGTGGATGACGGACCGGTGACCGTAGTGGAAGACAGCACTGACAATAGCATTGAAGTGTTGGCTAATGACGACTTTGGCGGCGATGGGCCGAGTGCCACACCGATCACGATCATCACGCCGCCCAGCAACGGCAGTGCGGTGGTGAATGATGGTGCCACGCCGACCGACCCGACCGACGACAAGATCGAGTATGCGCCGGATGCGGACTACTACGGTACCGACAGCCTGCAGTACCAGATCTGTGATGCTGACAACGACTGCGATGCGGCCATGGTGAGCATCTCTGTGATATCGGAACCCACAGGGGTACTGGAGTTTGGTTCGGTGACGGTGGGCGGCGACTATGTGACCGTCAACCTGGACAACACCTACGTCAGTCCGGTCGTGATCTGCTCGGTGCAGTACAACAACAGCACCACGCCGGTGGTGGCGCGGGTCAGTAATGTCACCCCGACGAGCTTTGACGTGCGATTGCAGAGTCCTTCAGGCGGTGCGGTTGTGGCGGAGAGTGTGAGCTACCTGGTGGTCGAGGAGGGCACGTGGACCATCGACGGCGTGAACGTCGAGGCTCAAAGGTACCTCTCGACGGTGACCGACGAAGACAACAGTTGGGTGGGCGAGCCTCAGAGCTACGGGCAGAGCTACGCCAACCCGGTGGTGCTGGGTCAGGTGATGAGCGAGAACGACCTCGCCTGGTCGGTGTTCTGGTGTCAGGGGGGCAGCCGGACGGACCCGCCGTCGGCCACGGTGTTGACCACGGGCAAGATGGTAGGCGAAGACCCGGACACGACGCGGGCTGATGAGACGATCGGCTTCATCGTGTTCGAAGCGGGTCACGGCACGATCAGCGGGATCGAGTATGAGGCCTTTGTCGGTGCCGATACCGTCCAGGGAGTGACCAACTCGCCGCCGTATGACTACAGCTTTGACACGACCTTTGCGGCCACGCCGCAGGTGGCGCTGACCACGCTGGCGGGGATGGACGGCCCTAACGGTGGCTGGGCGCAGACGCACGGCTCGACACTGGCTACCACCACCAGTCTGTACCTCTCGATCGACGAAGACCAGGTCGGTGATAGCGAGCGTAACCACGTCAATGAGCAGGTCGGATACGTCGTGTTTGGCTCCACTGCCAACAACGCACCGGTGGCGGCAGATGACAGCGAGTCGACAGTGGAAGACACAGATGTCATTATTGACGTGCTAAGCAACGACAGCGACGTGGATGGCGACGGCTTGACTGTTTCTTCCGTCACGCAGCCCACCAACGGGGGTGTGGTGAACAACGGGAGCGACGTGACCTATACCCCGGATGCCGATTACTGTGGGGCGGACAGCTTTAGCTACACAGTGAGCGACGGCAACGGCGGCAGCGACACGGCAGCGGTGGATGTGTCGGTGACCTGTGTCAACGATGCGCCAGTGGCAGCAGATGATAGTGCGTCAGTAATCGAAGGCGAGTCGGTGACCGTCGATGTACTGGCCAACGACAGCGATGTGGATGGCGACGGCTTGACGGTGACGGAAGTGACCGGTGGTGCTAACGGCACGGTAACGACCAACGGTACCACGGTGACCTATAGCCACGATGGGTCCGCCACAACGTCTGACAGCTTTACCTACGCCATTAGTGATGGGAATGGCGGTACCGCTACTGCCACCGTGAATATCACCGTCACGGAAACGGGGAATGTAGGGCCGACTGCGGATGCGGGAGCCGACCAAACGGTAGAGGACAGCGACAACGACGGTGCGGAAGAGGTGACACTGGACGGGAGCGGCAGCACCGATACAGATGGGACGATCGTCAGCTATGTATGGCGTGAAGGGGGCAGCGAGATTGCTACCGGACTGAACCCAACCGTCAGCTTCGCCGTGGGTGTGCATACCGTGACACTGGAGGTGACCGATGACGATGGGGCCACTGATACCGACACGGTGACCATCACCGTACAAGCCGGCGACGGGGTAATACCACTAACCTCAGGAGAAAGCCAATCGGCTTCGGTAGCTGCAGAAGATTGGGTTTACTACCTGATTGAGGCCGCCGCGACGGACATAGAGGTTTTGGTGGAGTTAACTAACCTCAGTAGTGATGTTGACTTGTAC
>DAOUMD010000010.1:0-8743 GCA_034412795.1 Anaerolineae bacterium | reverse complement strand
GACCGGCTGGGGGGAGCCCAGTCCGGTAAGAACGGTCCCGAGCAGCAAGGCACCGAGCAGGGTGATCGCCAGGACGAGCTTGCCTCGCTGTTTGGGATAAGGCTGTGACTTTTGATGGTGGTTCATTCGATCTCTCCTTCCAATACGGTTTTTCTCCTCGTTATGGAGACACACCTTCGATAATATCTGCCAGTTCGGCCCGTGCTGCCTCCCACACGTTGGGGTCGGTAGACCAACTGATGTCGGCCAGCACCCAGGTTGGATCCTCGGGATCGCTCACGCCGATCTCCCACAGCACTTTCGGGACTGTTTCATTGATGATTTCAGCCGTGCGCTCAACGTCAACCTCAGCCGCCAGCGTGAGATAATCCACATCTTGAATCCCACGTCGCCAATGCTTCAGGCGTAACGAGGCAAACGGCCCCATCACCCCGTAACTATCCTCTGGGAAACGTGTGTCGCTGCCGGGGTAAAACAGCACGCCATCGCCATTGAGATAGTTCCAGCCTGTCTCGCCCAGCACCTCGTCCACCTCGTCAAAATCGCCATACGTGTGTGCCTGTTGAAAGACGTTGGTCTGGCCCGTATTGCCTTGCTCGTTGTTGTAGTATGTGGACTCCCAGTAAAACCAGCGGTCAACCCCCATCTTGTATTGCCCCCAGGCTAACTCACGCAGAGCCACCCCCTGATCTTCGATGGCGAACGAGCCGGAACCGGGCCGGTTGCTGTTGTACATGTAGAACCGTTTGTCATGGCTGGCGGCGTAGCTGTCGGCTGCGTTTTGCCACACATGGGTGAGACCCACCGAGTACCAGGAAGTAGGTACATCCAGGGAAGGAGTCTCCTCCGCCGCCGTGGGCAAGTCAATTGTTGCCATAGACATCAGTCGCTGGCCGGAATCTGGGTTGTCGTCCATCCATCCTGCCCAGCCCTCAATCTGGGGATAGTCGTCGGACTCATCTATGAGGTAGAGGAAGTAATCAGTGAGGGTGGGGAAGTCCTGGGCGTCGAACCAGTTGACCCATGCATTGGTATTGGCCCGCATGTCTTCCTGCGCCCCCTCTTGCCACGGCCAGCTACTGTACGTACCAATGACATAGACGTTGTTGCCTGTCCCGACGCCAACGCCGTCATACTCCCTGGCAGCGGTAAAGAGCTCACCGCTCAGGCGGGATGTCCAGGCATCATCCATGTGTTCGATCTCGATGTACTCGTCAATGAGTGAGATCTTGTGGCGATGGGCGAGTTGGAAGTGCCGGTCGGTCAGTTCTAGAGACTGGTTGTAGACAGGGGTCCCAGGCTCAGGATAAACGTTGTCCTCACCCAGGTAGCGGTCGTTGATGTTTTCGGAACTGAGGTACAGCATCGTTCTGGCGTTGGGCAGGTCGGGGAGGGCGAAGTCCCGCACGCGCAGGTTGATGGGAATCTGCCAGGTGATCGCCCCGTCTTCAGTAATGGTCATAATGCCGGTGTAGATTCCGGCGGGTGCTGTTTTTGGGATATAGATGTCGCCCCAGATGGACTGATTGGTGCCGGCCAGGATGGTGAAGGGTGAATGGAGTTCGAGGGGTACGGCGACCTCGGGGTAAAACTTGTTGTGGCAGGGCCGGTCTTCCCATCCGCCGCTGCCCTCACCGTCGGCATCGTAGGGGCGGCGGCAGCGCTCCGGGATGTGCCGCTCGTCGTAGTCATAGCCAGCATAGAACAGGTCGGTGCTGAGCCCCTTGATTTCCAGGTAGCGCACGTAAAATAACTCGATGTTGCGGCCAACGTAGTTGAACACATCGTCACCCCTCGCTGGCCGGGTGGTGATGCTGGCTCCGCTGGGGCCGGTCAACTCGGTGAGGGTCACGTCCACGTTCGTGGCTTGTGTGGTGGGCGCTTCAAGCACCAAGTTGAAGGACACCACTTCGTTGCGAGCGCCGAACAGGGAAATGCTTGCCCCATCCCACACCGAATTGAGGGCTGCGTCAGGATCATTCACAGCCCGCAGCTCGTCGCGCGTCACCTTGTCGCCCCCTTCGTTGGCCCACACCTGAGCGATGTTGCTGGGAGCAGGTGATGGGAGTGGGTCCGTTGCCGGTTCTGGCACAGGGGTATCGGTGATGGACACTGGGATGTGGGTTGGCTTTGGCGCAGGCTCTTCAGTTGGCCGTGCGGCTTGGGTGACTTCAATAGCGGCCTGCACCGTTGCCTCTATATCAGGTGTTGGAGTACCGCCACAAGCGGCTGACAGCAAACTCGTCAACATCAGAAGAAAGAAAAGCTGTTTCATTCTTCAGGTCTCCTTTCTTCAAGTAATGCATAGCGCAGCAAAGCTGTGCGCAAGCGAGATTATCGACTCACGGACGGAAAAGAACACTGACAAAAACGAATAGGCAAAATAAAGTCCGTGTTCCTTTCTGTCCGTGAGTCAAAATTCTCGCGACCGGCGCAAATGTTTCAGGGTAACTATGTAACGAGTGATTGGAAGCTATTCCTCTACTTTCCAAACGTGTATCAGAGATTTATCCTCGTCGGCTAATGGCTCGAAGATGTACAACAGTCCTCGTTCACGGTCGAAACTGGCCGCGCCAACGTGTCCTGTTTGTTGGTTAGATTCGATGTGAAACAAGTATTCATCAATTTCCAGCGTGGCGTATGGCTGCGGCCCCCAGGGCTCCATGTCGCCTCTGGCCACGGCGGCTAACTCTGCGGGATCGTAAAAGAGTATCTGCCCTATGAAGCTATCGGACCACCATCCTCTATCATCATAAGGAGGATCGGGCACAGGGGGGTAAGGGGGCTCCTCTGGCCACACGACCCCGTTGGCGAATCCGTACCAGCACTCTCCTTGGCCCTTGGTGCCGACAAAAATTACTGCCGATTTGTCACCGGCCGTTAGCCAGGCACCTCCGGACCATTCATCGGAATGGTGATAGTTATCCATGGTGTGGTTATCTTCTGCGGTGACGTCGGTGTACAAGAGCAGGGGAACAGTCTGGAGCCGGCTACCTGGAGCCGGTGGATTACCTTCATTCCATGGGCCATAGGCGAAAAGAGACGGACCTCTGCCACCTTGACCGCCATCCCGAAACCTACCCGTCGCCAGGTACATGCCGGGCGTATTGGCGTCAGCCCAGTCCTGTGGAATTGCGAACAGATAGTCGTTCGTGACGAAATTCCAGTAATCGCCGATACCCCACGTCCCGGCTGCCTGCGGACTAGACAAATCTAACTCACTCCAGCCATGTGACGCACCGATTTCGCCTTCCTGCATGTGGTATCCCCAACAGAAATACAGCTTGTCCGTTGTTTGCCCTCCCTGTTTCGGCAGATATTCCAAACCTACTCGGGGAATCTCAAAGTCAAGATGGTCAAACAAACTGCCTCGGATGTTATGGAAATCCTGCAAGGTCGTCGCGGTATTCAGCTCGTTTACGTCCTTGTTTGCGGAAATGACGGGGACGGGGATGCTGATTTCCGAGACATATTGGTTCCAGTTATGTCCGGTGCCAAAAATGGAACCAGGATATCCATCCGCCGGCCCACCCGGGTCGCCATCGGGATAATAAGTCATAGCCGCGCCGCTATACGCCCAGCCGATTTCCTCCGGCGCGTCCGGCAGTCTGAATGCACCCCGATACACCAAGTCAGTCGGTTGGATGAGTTGTGAAGGCCCGGTGTCGACCGGCATCGGCGTTGGGGGAGCGGGTGTGGATGTATGGGTTGGTTGGGAGACAGGCGTGTCGGTTGGTAGTTCTGGCATAGGAGTATCGGCGTGGGGCACCGGGGTATTGGTCGGCTCTGGCGCAGGCGCTTCGGTTGGCTGCGCAGCTTGTGTGGCTGCAACAGCGGCCTGTACCGTGGCCTGTATGTCAGGTGTTGGAGTGCCAGCACAAGCGGCCAGTAACAGACTCGTCAGCGTTAGAAGAAAAAGTTGTTTCATTTTACAGCTCCAGCCTTTCGATTACTTCAGGACAAGTGGTAGGTAGATGTCCCATCTCTCGTCTGCGATGGTGATGGCATGGGTGGCCATGTCGCTGCCGCCGCAGTTTTCCGCAGCCAGGGTGATGGTGTAGAGGTCGGGTATGGCCCATTGGTACTGGGCGCTGGCTGTCCCTTGCCCTCCGACGTTCGGCGGGGGCGACCATGTGTAGGTGATAGGCATCGTGGCGATAGATGGCGCGATGGCGGCGGTAAAGATGGAGAGGGTGTTGGTAAAGCCGACGGTGGGACCGGTGATACCGACGTCAGTGATTGGCTCACAGGTGGTCTGGCCGGCGACATAGACGTTCATCTGATTTTTCTCATCGTTGGTGGGGGTGCTACCGTCATAAGTATCCAGCAAGTCAATGTAGGGATAGCTCCCGCTGCCGCCGGGCCACACTGCCTGGGCTGCGTTTTGGTTGGTGCGGGTGGCGCTGCGGAAGGTGCCGCCCCGCGCGGCCGAAGTCTCTTGAGGATCCCATGACGCGAGAGGGCGTAAAACATATTCCGATGAATACCAGTCTACCGCAAAGGGGTCGGTGCCGGTCAGCAGCACATCCTGGCGGATGGCGTCGCCGTCATAATTGTCCTCGTAGCCGACCCAGATGGCATCCACTAGGTGCAGCTCGGGGGCGCGGATGAGGGCGATGTTTCGTCCTAGCAGACCATAATTGCGGTTGGTCCCATCTGTATACCCCCAATAGAAGTCGTGCATCTCATCCCAACTATCATATCGGCTGTCAGGATTGAAGGTACTGACGAAGCCGATGAGATTCTTCCAGGCGATGGTCGCGCCGGCCATGCCGTGTCGCTTGAGGACAGGCAGGTTGATGAGAGTCAGACGGTCGGAGTCGTAGCTGCTGCCGTTCCACACGCCGTATCGCATGCTCACATAGCTGCCACCAGCGGTTCGAAATTTAGGATAAGAGAGTTCATCTGTCCCGGTTCCGGCAGGGTCTTCCAGCAGAATGTAGGCATCACTCATGTTGCCGTTGGCGTATTCGCCGGTTGGGTAACCGCTGTCGCCGATGGAGCCACCGCTGATGAGGTAACCATTCAGATTTGACCAATTGTAGAGGGAGACGGGGTGACCAAGGGACTGGAAAGCCGCTACCACATCCTGAAAAGACTGGTTAGGATCTTGGGCATTGGCGGGGGTGGTGTTCCAGGTTGAGCCGGAATCTTGGTTATTTTCAGCGACGACGACCTCGCCGCTAAAGCCCCCGGGGTGTTGCAGGACGCGCCAGATGAGCCCTTTGAGAACGTCGTTATTGGTTGCCAGACGACCAACACCGTCATCGTACCCCATGTGGCCCCACTGGTTGTTGACCTTGATAACCACTATGTCGTTCGCGCCCACAATGCCATCAGGGTGCGCGGCAGTCTGGTAAAAGTAGGTGCCCTTTGACTCCATCAAGTTGACCAGCGTATCCACGCCGTCGTCATGCAGCGCATTTTCGGCGTTGTTACAAGGCGGTGTTGATGGCAATGTGCCGCCGTCGAGGCTGCACTGAGGCACCGGCACATTGGGCACGACGAACACATCGGACACGGCGCTGGGGCTGGTCCACGCGGGTAGGGTGAGGATGGCGCGGGCAGGTGCCGGCAGGACGGCGCTGCTACTTTGCAGACCTGACGTGATCAGCAGCGCCAGCCCAAACAAGATGACACCAGCGAGCGTGATCCTTCGCTTGAGGCGACGATAAAGCCCCACGGTCCCTAGTAGCGACAACAGGTAGCCTACAAATCCCAGGCTGCTAACCAGCGCCGCCCGCTGGCACGGGTAGGCCAACCGTCGAGGCCTGGTGCCGCTGCGCAGCAGTAGCCAGACCAGCGAGCCCAGTCCAGTGACCCAGAGTGCCCAGTTCACACACCGAGAGCGCAGGTTATGATTTTGGTCGTTCATTGTCACCCTCCTTGTCGAAGGCAACTACTCCCGTCACCAACCTACCAGTCCATCTTAGCCACACCTCTCCCGATCAGCACCAGCCCAGCCAGTGCCAGACCTATGCTTGCCGGGCAAAGCCCCCCGCCCTCGCCCTCTTCTTTGGGTGGCGCTGCGGGGGTCGAGGGTGAGGTAGGCGCTGCCGCCACAGGCGCTTCGGTAGCGGTCGCCGCGGTCACTTCTTCGCCGGGAGTCGGGGTAGGTGATTCTGGCTCTGGTGTCTCGTCTTTGGTGGCCGGCGAGGGCACAGATGTCGGCCAGGCTTGCTCTGTGCGGGTTGGCTCCGGTGTGACGGTGCCTCCCACTGTATAGGTCACTACCAGCCGTGGGCGCAGGTTGGGAGTGTCGTGGTCGCGGCTGTAGTAGTAATGATAGGTATACTCTCCCTTTTCAGGGCGGAACAACAGCCCGTGGTTGGGCACTCCTTCTTCGATCCAGGCGCGCACGGCGGCGGTGGCGTCCAGGCGTACCCACCCTTCCTCCATCCCGGTCGGCAACGTGATCTGATCCACAATGCCATTGGGACCATAGCCATAGTCGGTGGTGGTATCGTGGTCACCACCCGGGGTCGTCCAGGCCGCGCTGCCGTCGGCGGTGAGCCAGGTTGCGCCGTCGGGGACATAGCTGGAATCAGGCCAAAAGTCAGAGCCGTCCCCCTCGCTCCAGTCGTGGGTCACGAGATAGAGGGCGACCTCCATGTCCTCGGGCTCATCGCTGCCCCCGTAGCGATATAGCTCCAGGCTGGCAGCGTCTATCGTGGTGTCAGAGGACAGGGCCGAAAGATCCCATCGCACCAGGCTGCGCCGATACTCAGCGTCGCCAAAGTAGGTCTCCACGTGTCCCACTCCACCCAGGTTGACGTTGGATTCGACGTCGTTGGCCAGGATCACGTCAGTTGTGCCAGCGTAAGAGGGGTCGGGGCTGATCCCTTGTTGGAAGACGATGGTATACTGGCCAGTGGTCGGTGTGCCGGTGGCCGTGGGGCTGGCCATAGGTGTGGCCGTGGGCGGCGGGCTGGTGGCCGTAGGAGCGGACGTTAGTGTGGCTGTGGCTGGCAAGCTGATGGCTGTGGGGCTGGCTGTCGGCTCGGTGACGGCAGGGGGAAGCGAGCCATACTCGTCGGCGCCTACGTCGGGAGCCGGGCCCATAGGCCGTGGACCGCCGTCAACATCGTCGTCGCACAGCCCGTCCGCGAATGCCAGGCCCTGGTCAATGACCACGCTTGCGCCTGCGGCCAGGTGGAGATCGCCACCAGCGCCGTCAACGAACAGAGAGAGCGGCGCGTTCTCCAGGTTCCCCGCCAGGGAAGCGATGGCACCGTCCCGCTCCCGCAGATTATGGCTGAGCAGGTTGTTGGTGATCTCGACGTTTGTGTTTGGCCAACGCCACTCGATAGACGAAAAAGGCGCCCCGGTCGAAGCGACGGTGTTGTGCAAGACCTGGGTGCCGCACGCCTGTTCGAGGCAGATGCCGCAGTCAAAGCCGGACTCCGAAAAGAACAGCGCGTCCCGGCTGGCAAAGATAAAGTTGTTACGCACGGTACCACCGGAGTGGCCGACATAATCGGCGCCGGGGCAGGGGTTGTTACCATAGACTCGCTGATCCCCGCTCTGCCCGAGACCGAAGCCGATGCCGCGGGCGTTGTTTATAAGCGTGTTACGCTCGACCAGCGTGTCACGGCTGCCGGTCCAGAAGTGGATGCCGTGCTCGGCAAGATCGTGTTCGCACCAGAACCCCTCAATGACGTTGTCGCGGATCACCCAGCCTCGGGCCTGGTGCCCGTCCACCCCGCCGGTATAGCAACTGTTGTTGATGTCCCAGACGTGCGGCCGCCCCTCATCGGTCAACTCCACGTGGGAACAGGCAACCACACCGTAGTCTGGGAAGTGGGTCATTGCGCTGTTCTGGTTGATCTTGATCGCCTGCTGGCCGGGATCCATGACGTGGACGTTATAAATGAGGGTGTTTTCCGTATCCGCATCGTCGGTAGCTACCACGTGGATGGGATGGTATATGGCTCGCTTTAACGTCAGGTCGGCAATTGTCACGTCGGAGGCAGCGACCAGGGCAATCTCGTCCGTCTCATAGTTGCCATCCAGGATAACCGCCTCACGGTTCCCGCTGGCCGAGCGCATCGTCACACCCGGGGCGCCGAACCAGAGAAAGGCCCCGTGCAGATCGTAAGTGCCGTCGGCGAGGAGGATGGTGGTGTTGGGGGTGAGGTTGCTCATGGCATCCTGCAGTTCGGCAACGGTGGAGACGTGGACGACGTTCCCGGTGGGCGCGGGCAGCGGGGGGCAGAGGGCATCAGATTGGGCAACTACCGACGCCGTCAGTCCGGCGCGGCCGACGACGACGACCAGAAGAGTGATGAGGCAGATTGCCATCTTGGTTTTCATTTGGTCTCGACCTTGGCCATTTTTATTTGGGGCGCAAACTAATCTACCAATTTCTTGGCCGCGCCCCTCCCGGTCAGCACCAGTCCCGCCAGTGCCAGAGCTATGCTTGCCGGACAGAGACCCCTGCCCTTGCCCTCTTCTGCGGGTGGAGCGGTGGGGGCCGGAGGTGGGGTAGGCGCTTCGGCAGCGGTCGCTGCGGCTACTGGCGCTTCGGTAGCGGCCGCCTCGGCTACTGGCACCTCGGTAGCGGTCGCGGCCGGCGTGGCTTCGGCCGGGGCCGGTTGGGGCGCTTCCTCGAGGAGGCGCATATCGTCTACCCATATGATGCTCTTGTTGCGCGAGTCCTCAGGAGCATCAAAGCTTAATCCGACGCCGACCATTCGTGAGGGATCCAATTCGGACAAGCCGCTTGCCCACTCGGCCCTGGCGA
>DAOUMD010000009.1:0-10475 GCA_034412795.1 Anaerolineae bacterium | reverse complement strand
CTTCGGAAGTTTACAACAGCGCCTTTGCCAGCATAGTTGCCTGGATTATTCAGTCGATTTAGCGGCAAAATCATCTTCCGAAACTTCCGAAGTCTGGCGAAATCGTTCTCTCCGACAGACTGCTAGGGATTTGGCAATCCCCTCAGAGCAAAACGAACTATAGACCCATTTACGCCTCGGTGTAGTAGGCATCTCCTCAATAATTCGCGGTAGAAGCAGATGCGGTGACTTATGGGCAGCGTTACACTGTTCTTTTCAGTTCCTGTCGGCGGTATAAAAGAGTCAGAATAAGAAGGATTGTGGCAACAAGGAACGACACAGTAATCGCGATGGTAAGTGTTCCCTGGGCTACAAATTCTCCAATAATGTCAAATAAAGCCAGCGCCATAACGAGGTCTATCGCCCACTTCTGTTGAGTAACCATTCCCCAAAGACCGAGAATAAAAAGGACTGCGACTACCGCGCCGAGAACCATCAGAATGCTTGGATTTACCACAACGCTTGATCCTATATCTCCCCAATTGAAGTAAAAAGCAACGGTTACAACAATATGTTGAATGATTTTCTCGAAAACCAAAGCGATCAATATGTACCTAACCCAGGCTGTTTTCGCATTTCTGGCCGCGCGGTGCGTATCCACCTCGTTCTCCATTTCTCCGCTCCCCCTTGTGGTTGCGTCAATGGGTTTTCCAACGCTCTCCTTGATGTCCAAAATCGGTGGTTTCTCCTCCAGCGGAGATGAATAGGCTGGAGGCATAGTACCACACCCGTCGCCGAAGGCAAGTCGCCGGTACACACCGGGCGACTATGAGTGGCCCACACCGGGCGACTATGAGTGGCCCACTCCAGGCAGCTATGCATGACCCAGTATAGGTCGGTCAATGACAGATGGTAAACATCGGGCGATCACGCCGGATAAACACCGAATGACTATGGTTGGTAAACACCGAGCGACTATGACTGGCACAGACGAGGAGTCACCCAGTCAAAACGCACGCTATAAACCACCGGGCGTTGCGCAGCCAGCGCTTTAATAACCGTACACATAGGAAACGCTAATGTCACTCTTACCCTGGCTCTTGGAACCGGTGATCAGGCACCGCATGGCGGACGTTCGTAATGTGCTGGGCGATCTGCGTTCAGGCAGCGAAGTAGCCTGGGCAGTGGCCGAATCACTGGAGCGATTGCCGGCCACTCTGGAGTTGGTACTGGCAGTGCGAGACAAGTTCAAGCGGTGAGCGGTTGCAGTGATCGACGGAACGGAGTATTATAGTGAGGGTGAGTCCGCCGTGATGGCTCTCCGGCGTGCCCTCTCCAAGGTGGAGGATCGCGGTGTTGAAGCGGATATGGCATCGGATTAAGGCCGCTTTAGTAAAGCGCGCTCTGCACGCTTGGCGCCACGGCGGGCCGAAGCGGGTGTCAATCCCGGTACGTCAAGAGAGACAAGCCCGGCGTCGGATCAGGGGGCAGCGTTAGGATGAGATTCTGTCCGCATAGCAGAAAGTTGGGCGGTGGCACATGGCCATTTGAGCATGATGCTCGCGAAAGTGAGGGCAGAAAAATGTCTAGTGAAGATCAAAGAGACCGTGGTTTTAAGTGGTGGTTACGATATGTAATCGTTCCCATCGTTGGAGGTGGCGGGGCGGTTGCTATCATAGTCGCTCTTATCACCAATCCAACAGGCCCTCCCCCTCCCACACCGGTAGTTACATCGTCTCCAACTAGGCAAGACGAGATCATTCTTTCCAACCATGCTGAGATTTTCAATTTCGATGATGGAAACACAGGTGGATGGAAACCATTTGAGTGGAACACTGGCTGGGTTGTTTTTGAGAAGAGTGGAGATATTGAGATGGTGGACAAAGAATTTGTTCTTGACGGCCATAACGGGCCATTCTTGAAATACCCATTGGATCTGGAGGCAGAGGAGCAGTATGCCAGCTTAAAGAGAAACGCAATCTACTATCCAGCTAATGAAAAGGTCACTGGGATTGTCGCCAACATTTTTTATGAAAGCGAGGACGCATATAGTCATGAGGAGATTTATGCTGGTTTTGTAGTCCCCTACAGAGTTGATGGGAAAGAATTACGTAACGAAGACTTTATGCAGAAACTAATTCCAAATCGATGGAACACTATTATTTGGAGTTTATATGGTCCTGTATGGTGGGGAAGCGAGGACAAAGATGAAGAGTGGAATGAACTCAAGGAACTATTTGGAGATGAAGCAGCAAATCTGTACGTGGGGCGGCGTCTTGACCACATTGAGATTGAGAAGATAGGGATTCAATTCCTCGTAACGACGGAAAGTGGTCCCAAACAATTCAAAGGAAAAGCTTATATTGATAACATCACTCTGATCTATCGACACCTACCCTAATATGCGCCAGCGTTAGCCCGCCCCAGTCACACCATCTACAATCGCCCCTCTCACTATCATTAAAGAGTTATAACCCCGGAATAAAGCAATCCGGCTGGCTTCCCATTTTGAGCCAGCCGGTGATTTTATAACTGGTTGGTCTGTTCACTGTCCAACTGGATGTAATAACTTATCCTTCACTATGAGGAGAAAATCATGTCTGACGAATTGGTCCTTGAAGTTGTTGAAGAAGTTGCCGAGCCTACCGAGAGAAAGCGCCCTCGGCGCAAGAAAGAAGCTCTGATCGTGATCGAGCACGGTATGGAAGGGTCGCTGCTCTACGAGCGGCTGGATGAGGCCGCCAAGAACCTGGCCGGGGATGGGACGCTGATCGTAAGTGTGCCCCAAGAACTGGCCGGCGATGTGTTGTCCTCCTGGTTACTGTCGCACGGCTTCGAGCTGACATCTCTGAATATCCTGACCAACCCGCACATCAGAGAGCGGCGTGGCCGGTCGGGCTGGATATGTCACCCGAGGAGCTAAAAGCCCTCAACGAACAGTATGGTCTTGCGCATGGCCTCACAGCGCGACATCGAGGGGGCTTACGATAAAACTCTTGCCCAGCACGCTGTTCTGCCCAACTTCTCGGACCTGGTGCCGCAGGACCGCCAGCTCTTGATCGACGAGATCATCCGTCGCGCCGAGCAGGAAGAGCTGGAGCGCATCAAGAAGTGGATGACGTTCAAGGCGGAGATGGAGGCGAAATCGCGGCCGGCTGAGAGGGGATTGACCACCGCAGTGGGATAGGATAGAAAAAGATACAGGTATTGCGAGGATCAGGGAACTTTGTCCTGACCGAGAGGACTTCACTGGCTAGGAGTGATAGGCTTCTCGGCCACAACAAACCACAGATCTCGGGTAGTTGTAGACGTAGAGATTTGCTTCTGACTGAGTTCTATGTTCACGAAACCCAACGCTCGAAGCACATTAGAATAGTGCTCTTGAAAGTGTCCAGATGGACGGTAGAGATTGAAAGCAATCCGACTCTGCTCTTTCAACACCCTATGGATCTGCTGATATGGCTGAAAACTGGCGAGGAAATCTGCCACGTATCCCATAACAACAGCATCGAAAGAATCTGACTTAAATGGCAGCTCATTGTGGGTCTTCACGGCATCCAGGCCATTCCTTCGACTGATCCGTGTCATCTCTTCAGATATGTCCACACCCACAAGCCCGAGTCTGCGGTGATATGTTGCGGATGCCAATACCGCTATGCCGGTGCCGCAACCATAGTCGAGCAGAATGGGTTTTGCTTTGAACTCTTTTGCTTTGAGGGTCAGGTCAAATAGGTAGTGATAGACTGAGATGTTAAAAACCGAGTCAAGTAATTGCTCTTCATATCCAGATCTTGCCAAGAAGTCATATAGAGTTTCTGTCTCTTCAAGTGTCATACGTTCTGGGATATAGAGCCGCTTACGATGTAGTTTATAGACCCGGTCTCCGATTGTGATTTTGAGTGGTTCCCGGCCGGTGGGCTCAAATTTGAGAAATGCAGGAGTAGTATCCAACATAGCGCCGGTAGTCTCGTCAATATAAAAGAACTTTCCATTCAGCACTGCCCGATGGAATTCTCTGTCTTCGCTCGATGTGGTTATGGGTAATTCTGCATCCTTGGGTGGATACTTAATCTCTAGTGCCACAGGGTGTCCCAACACTTCGCATGTAATCTATGAAGTTAACGCATGGATGAATACACCTAACCAGAAAGGTACCCCCACCACTGGCGGCCCCAGCAAGATATACTTTCCAGGCATCTTGCCATAGAAAGGCATCATCTTCTTGTCTTCAACGGTTGGGTAAAAATCAAACTCTTTGCAAACCGATTCGGGAGCGTTACTCAGGAGAGTATCAATCTTCGCTTTCCAGCAAGCCTGGAAAGCGACTGTGCGACCAATAGAGAAAAGCCAAAGAAGTGAAAATGCCATTCCAATGATCGGAATAAGATATAGTGTCGTAGATCCAAGTGAATACCCTGCCACAAGAATTGACTGAGCAGTGAAAAACAGCGTCAGTTTCTGAGTCTTTCCGCTATTCTCGCCTGACCAGAGTTGATAGAGCGTTTTAATGGCCTCGATCCTGTGAATGTTGTCGCTGTTGACGGTATCTTCAGACATAGCCATTTCTCCCTGAACTGGCCCCTTTTCTCTCCATGATTATACCGAAAGTCATTCATCCAGTCCAGTACCAGAGACACTCAATTTTTGGTCCTGCTATGCTGACTGTCGAACACTCAAACAAGAGGCATTTCAATAAGGAGACCCAACCTTGACCGGTAGACCACCAGACGACCTGGCTGAACAGTTCGCCCAAAACACCTTCATCCTGACCACCCACGAACTGGCCGGGAAATATCAAATCGCCGAGTCCACCGTTCGTGACTGGCGCTTGTTTTGCAAGCGCAGACTGGACCTGGAAGTCGGCTACGGCAAAAAGGCGTTCACCTTCCTGGACAAGAAAGAAGACCCAGGTCCCATGGACGACGAAGAGGCCTGGGCGCTGATGGCCAGGCTGAGCGCCCAGCGCGACATAGAGCGCAAGGCGCAGGATCACCTGACGGTGGTGCTTGATGAGCCCCTACCGCATGGGATTGCCCCGACTGGCGACTGGCACATCGGCATGGAGGGCATGCTGTATGACGAAGTGGTGACGTGACTTCGGCTGCTAACGGCACCTACTACGATCACACGTTCAAGATCAGGGCTGGCCCCGCTGATGTTCCGTACATCACGCTCTTTCGGGGTGTGGACATGGACTTTGGTGAGACGGTCTCCGACGTGAAGATCGCGAGTTTAGTGCTGGACATGCAGGCCATCAACTACGTGACCGGCGAGTGGAGTGCGGCGGGCATCGAGCCTACTCTCGTATCCGACATCTCCGCCTGGAGCCCGGCGCCGGACGTGAGCGCCCCGTTCGTGTCCTGCGTGGGTGAGGTGCTGTTGGAGGGCGGCGAGACGCCGCTCACTCTCCCTGTGAGAGCGGCTACCCTGACCGTCGCCAACGCGCAGCAGGTGGACGGCAACTTCGTGATCGGCCAGTACACGCCGCTCGACATCGACGTGATCTCCCGCGTGGTGACCCTGACCTACGTGGTCCAGGTGACGGGCTCCACGTTGTACGGCAAGCTGATGTACGACCCGGCTGGCGGCACAGCCTGGGACCCCGACGTGTTCAACACAGCCGCGATCCAGCACTTGACGTTCAAGTCCGCCGAGGATCAGGCGGGTATGACCCTGACGCCGATCCCCTATGAGCTGTCTCTGACGGCTGCCGAAGCGCACTGGTTCGCAGAACCTGTCAGCATGCGGGGGCGCGGACAACATCCTGGTGCGGGTGAGCGGCACGGTCGTGCAGCCTGGCTCTGGCGATGCCATCACCCTGGTGCTCAAGAACCAGACCGCAGCTTACGACAGTTGAGAAACGAGGGGCGCCCAAGCGCCCCTCACCGAGGAGGCAATATGCTAACCATCAAACCCGTATCTCTCAAACCGATGACTCGAACCATCGAGAGTCACGACGTGACGGTTACCGTCAGGCGGGCCACCCTGGCCGACGAAGGGCAGCGTTATGCCATGCTTTTCAGCGACCGCGAAACGGCCATGATCACCGACATCGCCATCGTCGAGGCGTATCTGACCCTGGTCGAGTGCGACATCGTGACCGAGGATGAGGAACCGCTTCTCCAGGCGGGCATGGGTTACGAGGAGTTCGTGGCCGGCATGACGGCGGTCTGGCAATACAGCGCCGACCTGTTCTGGAAGATGCACGAAGTGGTTCGTGAAGCGAACCCGCACTGGAATCCTGCGGAGGGAAACGAGCCGAGCGCCTGATCCTGGAACTGCACGAGTACCTGGATCTGGCGCAAGCGGCGGCTAACACGGGCCAATCACCGCCTGCCGTGCCTTGGATATGGAGGCTATACCGATTGTGGAAGGAGTGGGGGATTTCACCATTGGAGCTGATGCAGTGGCCCACAGCGTTGGTCGAGGGGTTTCAGGCGTGTGATGTTGTGGAACGACAACGGAACCTGCCGGCGGTCGAGTGAAGTCTCCTGGCTCGACGCTGGCGGGCTGATCACATTGAATTTCTTTCTGTGCAAGGGCGAGTCACCTGACGCCCTGGTTCAAGGTAGCGTCTCGACGAACTTGTGTAGACTATGATGGTTTATGTATCCAGCGACGCCAATAAGCGCGGCACCGTCTTTCGAGCAAAACTTCTGATATTCAGCACCAATTGCCTGATAGTCAAGATCCTCACCGTATATGTTTAGCACTTCACCTTTTTTGCTTACAAAGTACTTTCGAAGTGTATCGTTCTCTTCGATCTGCCAATTGTCGACTTCCTCCGAAGGTTTAATAATGGTGAGGTCTTGAGAAAGGATAATGCCGTGGCTTTCAAACGCCTTCTGGAAATCCGATGAAAGCTCGCTGGCTTCCAGATCACCTTGGTATTCCGGCCCTACGCTAAACAAGATCGGACGTATGCCCTCCAAGAACCTAATATGAAGATCAAGACCATTTTCTGGCACAAGCCGCTCATGATTTGGCTTTTCTTGGAGCACCCCGGTAGCAGCCGGGTAGTCTTCGTCAGGTACTAAGAAGAAAAACCATACCTTCAAAGCAGGTCTGTCGTAATATTTCTCGATCTCTACGAGAGACTCTTCACTGTTTTCGCCATATACAAATGACCAGGTATTATCAGGATCGGATACGCCGCTATTGAGGGTGCCTAATAATACACTGCCGTCAGGGTCGCCTGCTCCTACGTTTTGACAGTCTGGTGGTCGTTCACCAGTACCAGTATGTGCGGTCGCACACTCGCGACGTGCATCAACCCAGTGATAAGCTCGTATCTTGACATTCGCAGATGGAGGTGTCATACAGGATGTTGGTGTTGGTGTAGGCGTATCTGTGTTAGTTGGTGTAGGGACAGGTGTATCAGTTGGTGGCGGGGGTGTGTTAGTAGGCGTGTCGGTTAGAGCGACAGTCGGGGGAGGCGCTGGCGTGTTAGTTGGCACTGGCGTGTACGTAGGCTGTGATTGACCTAATGGTGTAGGCGTGTTTGTCAATCCCGGTGTGACGGGAGCTTGAGGCACATCTGTTGGCTCAACTGCTAGACCACCAATTGTTGGGGTGGGGATGTCTCTTGGAGAAGGCTCTTCAGTTGGCGGTACATAAACAGTAGGTGTTGAGGTTACTGTAGGAGCCACCGATAATGCTGTATGGTTCGGTGTTTCCTCACGGACGAAGTATGGGAGTAACACAGGTACCAAGATCCCTATAAGACCGAAACAGGCAACCACAACTGCGCTGATAAGTGCAATTACAGCAACAATAATCTGTGTTCTATGGCTGCCGGCGGATGACGAGTTTGAATTGGACTCGTTCTCACGCATGATATTTCACTTTCATGCTTAGAACCTTGGTGGCGTACTGCAATCGTTTGAGTGTGCTAGCACATCTTGGATAACGATTTCACCTGGACTGGCAAGAGCACCTATGATTGCAGCCGTGATAGGGTCCATTTTGACCTCCTCCCCGAGTTATGAAGACTGAGTTTTTCTATATAGTACTAATATACCATATCTGTCCCCCCTTTTCAAGAGGTATTTGTCCTCCCTCTGTCAACTTCCAGTATTTGCGCAAAGTGTTACATCTCCACCGGTGATAATATGAACCCCTCGACGATCACGAACTCCTCCTCTGGGCCATGGGAGCCGGCCTGACTCGCGACGAAGTGCGCCAGGCGGTGCGCCGTGGCCTGGACGCTAACCGCATCCCCCGGCAACGCGCCGACGAGACGCAGGCCCAGCGCCAGGAGCGTCTCAATACCGTCCGCGACTACCTCCAGGACCAATACCTGGCCGGCTATCAAGATTACCTCGAAAACATCCGAGGCATGAACGCCGAGCGGGCTGCGGCGGCCAGGGAAGCGGGCACCCCCTTCCAGCCGGAAGAGCCGATGGCCCCCTGGCAGTGGCGCAACCTGCCCTCCCACGCTCGCGCACGTTGGACCGGCGCTCTTCACGCGGACCTGGCAACCAGAGACAACTACAATCGCCTGGCCATGGGACCCGAATGGGTCAAGCGCCAGGGCGCCAGCCACCTGTTCGGCATTGAGGCGGTCACCCGCTCGTCCTTCCTGGGCATCGAGGATGGTCAGACCCTTTCCACCTGGGACGCCGACAAGGTGATGAAGCGCATCCAGATGTTGGGCGCCCACGAGCAGGTGGGCTTCACCGACGCCCCGACCTTTAGAGGCTACATTAAGCCCGGCCCCGACTCCCCCATGCCGGACGAATTCACCCGGATGCGGGCGGCCCTCATCATCGGCGGTGAGCCCGGCCCCTCCGGCCAGGGTTACATCGACCCTTCGGTGGGTAACGTCACCTCGCGGCGTGTGAAGGACGTGTGGGCCAAGGCAGGAGAGACCCTGACCGGCCTACCCAACATCGGACAGCAATACCTACCCGGCGAGGAGATCCAACTCGCTCAACAACTCAACCCCTTCACCGACCGCTCCTGGGGTTACGAGGTTTTGGACTACCAGCCCATCACGCGCCAGGTGATGCAGGGCGGCGAACTGGTCGAGCAAACCGGCTTCCGCTTCGTGCTGGGTCGTGAGGCGGATCTCTCCACGGCGCGAGTGCGGGCCAAAGCATACGGCACCAAGCTGGAGCTGGTGCGCCAGGATTTGAGCGACATCACCGACCCGGTGACCGGCCACTCGCTGGGTATCCAGTTGGCGACATAGTGTCACAATTATGTGCTTGTACGTTTGCCCTAGCGCGATTCGGACTCATCTCAGAACACGGATTGGCAGGATGTAACGGATTCTTCGCCGGCAAGAGGTGAATCCGTTACATCCTGCCAATCCGCGTTCTTAACCTCGGCGGCAAATACGAGGCACAATCATAAAACAAGTCCTCAAGCACATAATTTACAGACTAGTCCAGTTGGCGGGTGGCATCAAGGACGTGCAGAGCACGGTCTACTCGCATTTTATGGCCCGCGATCCCCACTACTACACCAAAGCGGAAATAAGCCTGCAGTTAGTTTTGCTCCAAGAGGATTGCCAAATCCCCGATTTTGCCAAATCTCCGATTTGGGGGCAAAAGGCCGGGATTTGCCAATCCCCGGTGAGCGAATAACTATGGACCTATTTACGCTGAGATGTACTACCTGGCCGGGCAAGTGGGTATGGATGTCGGCGTTCTGCCTGTTGGAAAATTCTGTTCCAAGTTTTATGTCAACTTACACCTTTGTTTCCACCTCCAATCCCAACACAAACAAAAACGGACAGCCAGAGACAACTCTCTGAACTGCCCGTCAAGTGACGCTTTTAGTGCCCTCAATGGCAAGTACCGCGGGAACATCGGCTGCGACACGATAATGATGCTCCTTCGACGCTGAGGGGGCGGTTATCTCAATTCTCCTCCGCGCTGATCCCCCAATCACGCCGCCAGGGCGGCATACGCCGCTCCACCTGTTTACCAACCTCCACCGGCCCTTCGACCTCGTGGCCCAGCGCCTCCGACAACAGCCCCATGCCCTCGTCACTGGCCAGCGCCGCCAACGCCGCGTTCAACTGTTCCAAGCGCGCGGCCAACCCCTCCCGATCTCCGCTCTCCCAATAGCCACCTTCATCCACCACCTCCAGCCGAGCAGCATAGCCCTCCACCAGCCTCAACAGCGAACACACCGCCACGTGAACCTCAGGTGTGCTGAATTGAGTCTTGATCGACAACCGATCCCGGACGTAGTAGCGACCAGGCGTCTCCGGGTCCTCCAACGGAACGTCGTACACGATCAATTGGCCGCCCCGGTTAAACGTAATCCACAGCCATTCGCAATCAGGTGGCTCGACAGCCACGCCCCGCCAGCGATCCTCCACCGACGTGGTCTCCACCGTCACCCGCATGGTATCCTCGTCGTCCGGGTCCTCCTGAAAGCGCGCATGCTCGGCCACGCCGATGATCCGCTCGTCAATCGTCCGGCAGGGCCAACCCAGCCGCCCGCAGGCCAGTTGTACCTCTTGCACCAGCCGCTCCAGGCTG
>DAOUMD010000008.1:0-17253 GCA_034412795.1 Anaerolineae bacterium | reverse complement strand
ACATTTCTGACTACTTCTATGGAGGTTTCTGTCTCTAAACGCTTCCTCCTCTCCTTCGGCTACGATGTCTGTCCAGAGTCAGGGTCACGATGTAGGTAAAGAATACACCAGATGCCGAACGGAGCCGCATCTGGGGATGCTGGCTCCTCATTTTTTGGGGGCGAATTATGCGAGCCAGCGCCAAGAAAAGACCCCGCCCAATGGGCGGGGTCTAGTTTTCTATATAAGCCGGTGCTTGGGCCTTGCTTCCTAACCAGCTTGGCCGACTACTTGCTCTCTCGTGCCTGCCAGGCCAAAGTAATCCTTAAGGAGCCAGCAGGTTCGGTCGTACACTGCATCTTGAGCGGCAGACAGGTCACCCGTTTCTTTCAGGGCTTTCTCATAGGTCTGGCGGATTTCGGTGCCGACATTCACCTTGGCGATACCTTTCTTGATCGCAGCCAGCAAGTACTCCTGTTTCACCCCGGATCCACCGTGCAGGACGAGTGGTAAGCCGGTTGCCTTTTGAAGCGTTTCAAGGTGTTCCAGGTGGAGTTTGGCCTCAACCTTTTTCTTATCCTTTAGTGCGCCTGAAACCGCCCCGTGTATATTGCCTATGGCGACCGACAGCCAGTCGCAGTTGGTTTCTTGCACGAAACGTTCGGCCTCTTTGACATCGGTGAAGCCCATGCCTGACTCGAAGAGTTCCTCGTACGGCGGAGGGGGGCCTGCCTCGTGTCCCAGGACCGCGCCCAACTCGGCTTCGCAGGGTACACCTGCCTGGTGTGCCATCTCGACCACCTGGCGCGTCGCTTCGATATTCCCTTCCAGATCCAGGCGTGACCCATCTACCATGACCGACTGATAACCCAAGTCGATCGCCTCGCGTATGACGGATAGGTAATCCACTTGCAAGTTATCTTCGTCAATCACCGGCACGTGATCCAGGTGGATTCGCACGTAGTCGGGATCGCTCCACTTCTTGAACTCTTCAATAACGGCCGCCGGCCCTTGAGCCTCGAACTTGATCCACTCCAGGCGCGCTACGGCGATGAGCGCAAAGGAGTCCTGATCCACCACGGCGCGGATGACCGGCTTGACCATCGGCAGATGCGGTATATTGAAGGCTGGGATTGTCAGACCGGCCTTCATAGCATTGTTCATAATTTCAGCGGTGTTCTTCATGTGTCAATCTTATTCCTTTTATAGTATGTTTTTCCACTTGAACCTTACATCCAGACCCACTGGGGGTGGAGTGCCTTGGCTTCGGTTAGCTTGTCGTGAGCGATCCCAAGCTTGCTCACAATCGGTAGATGGTAGGGGCAGCGAGGCTCGCACTCGCCGCAATCGGTGCAGGCGTCGGCTTTCACCGGCAGCGCAGCGTACGCGGCCCGGGCCCGCTCTTCGTTATCAAACCAGAAGCGCAAGGCGGTGCGCAGCATGTAGTCGCCTGAATCACGTACGACCCCGTCCCACATTTGGCGGTCGAACCAGCCTTCCAACTCGAAGATGCGCGGGATGTTGACGTCTTCCGGGCAGGGCAGACATTTATCGCACAGACGGCAAACGTAGGTGCCTAGCTCCGGTGCTTCGAAGAACCACTTCTCCTTCTCTTCGTCCGACATTGGGGTGAAGGACTCGGCGTAGGCCAAGTCTTGCTCCAACATTGCCATGCTGTTTATTCCCGCTACCATGACGTGGATTGGCAAAGTCCACGCGTAGCGGAAGCCCTGCTCTGCAGAACGCCACAGGAATCCGTCGCCGACGGCCTTCATGCCCACAATACCCACATTCTGCTCTAACGCCAGCGGTAGCAATGCTTCCTCGATCAATGGGAAGTTGAAGCGGTCGTAGTAGTTAAAGGTGGTCATGATCACGTCGAAGCGGTAACGCTTCAGGGCTTCCATCATAATTTCGGGGTGTCCGTGGTTGGAGATTCCGATGAAGCGAACCTTGCCTGCATCGCGGGCAGCTTCGGCTGCGCGCAACGCCCCGTCTGGGGCCAGGATTTGGTCAAGTTCGGCAGAACTCTGAACGTGGTGCATAAATAAGATGTCTACGTGATCCGTTTTCAGATTGTCCAGGCTAGTATCAAGCAACCGGGCAGCAGGGTCACGTTCTCGGATGTGACATTTGGTGGCCAGAATGCACTCATCTCGCCGGGTTGCCATCACCATCCCAACCTTGCTCTCTGATTCGCCGTCACCATATTGTGCGGCTGTCTCGATGTAGTTACCGCCAGCGTCCAGATAGCGGTTCAGGATTGCTTGGGCGTCGGCGGAGCTGATCTCCAACAAATGGAATCCGCCCATGCCCAGAATAGAGACTTCTAGCCCGGTACTTCCTAAAAGACGTTTTTGCACAGTATTCAACCTCTTTCTATTCTAGTAATCGATCTACACTAAAATCAAAGGTAGCGAATCGCCCGTTACTGGCGAACGAGATTCGTCGCTACCGCCTAAATTTACCTGAGAGCTTCTCTGAAGTCGTTATCCTGTGTTCGGTTCGCTCACAGAAATGTCAACAACGCCTTCCTCTTCATCATAGTGCGTAGCCCGTGGTGTGATGTGGCTCCACACAATGTAGGCCAGGGTTGAAAAAAGTAACAGGTGAAAACCAACCCGAAAGCCGAGATGTATCCACGGCTGAAACATGCCCACTATGCCCAGTACGATGCCGGCTATGATGATTTTTTCTATCACATTATAGGGCGTTTCAGGGACATTGCCACTGAGCCGTTTTGACAAAAACACAATGAAGATGATGAAGGCCACGATAATGGCCACAAAACCGACGATAAAATAAACAGCTTGCATAGGCCTCTCTCTGGTGATCGATTAAGGACTTAGGATTTAATAACTTACCCATTAGGCCGTGTTGACATTTGAGTCTTTGCGCCTGAGAACCCCGCAACAGATAAGCAAATGCATCTCTGGGAATGCACAAATGTCAACACTACCTGGCCAACTGAATCAGGTCAGTATTTCGTTTGCATTTGAGGAAGTTTTTTAATTCCCAATCCTAAGTTTGGAATGTAGCGGGGCGGGAGTGTATCGCCGCCCCGCCAGACAGATCGTTAGTATTTGATGTCAACTTGCTTCTTCGCGGCAGCCGATTCGGAGATCGCATCGCAAACGGCGGCAGCGCGATATCCATCCTCAAAGGTTGCGCCGTAGGGGGCCACATCCTTATCGTTGGCGATGCAGTCCAGGAGGTGCGTCAGTTCGTGGACAAAGGTATGCTCCCAACCGATGATATGACCATGCGGCCACCAGTAATCTATCCACGGATGGTGGCCTTCGGTAACCATCACATTGTGAAAGCCCTGCGTCTCCTTAGGTTCTTCGTCGACCCAGAACACTTGGAGTTCATTCAGTCGTTCCAGGTTAAAGTGAATGCTGCCCTTCTCGCCGTTGATTTCCAACACTTCGTAGTTCTTGCGGCCGCCGCCAAATCGAGTTGCCTCTAGCGTGCCAATAGCGCCATTTTCAAACTCGACCGCTGCCACAAAGGCGTCGTCCACATCCACTTTCCCGGTGCCGCTGCCATCCGGCAAGGGGCGTTCGTCGATGAAGGTCTTGGTCATTGCGCTTACGCTCTTCATCTCGCCCACCAGGAAGCGGCCGAGGTCAATGATATGGGCGCCCAGGTCACCGATGGCACCGCTTCCGGCCACCTTCTTGTCCAGCCGCCAAATCTTGGCTTCGTTGTAGTGCGGCATGATCCACTCTTGTAGATACATGGCGCGGAAGTGGTAGATCTGACCCAGTGCGCCGCTGTCGATCAGATTGCGTGCCAGGCGGATGGCTGGCACAAAGCGGTAGTTGAAAGCCACCATGTGCTTGACGCCGGCCTGGGTGACCGCGTCGAGCATTTGCTTGGCCTCCTCGCTGGTGCGCGCCAAAGGCTTCTCGCAGAATATATGCTTGCCCGCCTGCGCAGCAGCGATACACGGCTCAGCATGCGCATTGTTGGGGCCACCGTTATCAAAGAGCTGGACGCGGTCGTCTTCCAGCATCTCGTGCCAGTCGGTGTAGTAACCTGAATACCCATACCGACGTGCTGCTTCGGCTACTGCCTCTTCATCACGCCCACAGATGGCGATCAACTTGGGGACAGCCGGAGGGGGATACATCATGTAGGAGATTTTCTTGTAGCCGTTGCTATGTGCCTTGCCCATGAAGGCATAGCCCAGCATACCGACGCCGACCTCTGGGGCCTCGCCTTCGGCTTTGGCCGCTGCCATCGTGGTAAATCCGGTTTGTTCGCTCATAATGTTTTCCTCCTAGTCCTTGGCCTCGAATGCGGCATCGAACGCGACGTCCGAAGGGGTGAGATCCAGACGACGTACCATTGCCAGTGCCTCTGGTGCGCCCTGGTCGCGGTTCATCCCCATGTCTTCCCACTCAATCGAGAGCGGCCCGTCGTAGCCGACGTCGTTCAGCGCGCGGAAGATGCGCTCAAACGGAACACCGCCGCGCCCTGGCGACACGAAATCCCAACCTCGCCGATGGTCGCCAAAGAGTAGGTGGGACGCGAGGATGCCGTTGCGTCCATTCAGAACGCGCATGGCTTCCTTGACGTGCATGTGGTAGATGTGGTCTGCGAACTCATGTACAAATTCCACCGGGTCTACCATCTGCCAATACAGGTGGCTGGGGTCGAAGTTGATGCCGAAGGCCTGGCGGTGGTCGAGGGCTTCCAGTGTCCGCTTGGTCGTCCAGAAGTCATAGGCAATCTCGGAGGGATGCACTTCGAGGGCATACTTGACCCCTACCTCGTCGAACACGTCTAAGATTGGATTCCAGCGCTCGGCGAAGTCTTGGTAGCCAGCCTCGATCATCTCTGGAGGTACGGGTGGGAACATGGCCAAGACGTGCCATATCTTGGAGCCGGTGAAGCCGTTTACCACCGGGATGCCAAACTTGGCCGCGGCACGAGCGGTATTCTTCACTTCCTCAGCGCAGCGTTGGCGCACACCTTCGGGGTCGCCATCGCCCCACAGGCGCGATGGCAGAATGCTCTTGTGCCGCTCATCGATTGGATCATCGCACACGCATTGGCCCACCAGGTGGGTGCTGATGGCGAAACACTTCAGGCCGTACTTATTGAGGATGTCCCAGCGGCTCTGAACATAGCTATCGTCTTCTAAGGCCTTGTCCACCTCGAAGTGATCACCCCAGCAGGCGAGCTCCAGGCCGTCAAACCCCCATTCACTGACCTTCTGGGCCAGTGTCTCCAAGGGCAGATCGGCCCATTGTCCTGTAAAGAGTGTGACTGGTCGAGCCATAGTTTCCTCCTTTCTTTCCTAAGGAATATAGAGGCGACTTCGGATAAGCATCACGCTTCAGGTCATAAGTTTTCTGAGAAACGCCAGACCCTCTGAAGCCAGCATATCCTGGCTAGGGGCAGGGGGCCGCCAGATGGCCGCCGCCCGGGCGATCTCTTTGACCAACGTGGTGAAGGACTCGATGACCAGCGCCCCGTCGTAGTTGATCTTCTTCACGGCGGCTGCCACCTCGTCCCAGGGGACGTGACCGGTGCCGGGGATCCCGCGGTCGTTTTCGTTGGCGTGGATGTGGACCAGGTGATGCCCGGCCGTTTCGATCGCTCCGCCCAGCTTCTTTTCCTCAATGTTCATGTGGAAGGTGTCGAGCATGATTTTGACTGCCGGGCTGTCTATCATCTCCACTAATTCCACAGCCTGTTCTGCCAGGTTGATGAAGCTGGTCTCGACGCGATTGAGTGGCTCCATGGCCAAAACCACCCCCTGGTCTTCGGCATACTTGCCGGCTTCCCTGAGGTTCTTTGCGCACCGCTCTAACTCGATCTTGCGTTGTTCAGGTGTTGACTGCCAGGTGCGTCCCACCGCCGCGTAGATGGGGCCACCGACCATTTTTCCACCCATCTTGGCGGTGGCATTGATGCAGTGCATAAGATACTCGACGCCGCTTCGTTGGATACTCTCATCTTCGTGCGTCGGGTCGCGGCTTGCGCCCATAACGGCGCATGTGCCACACGCCAGGCCGGTGCGTTTGAAGGCTTCAGCGGCCTGATCATAGTCGAGGTCGCCTGGACTTTCGATCGGGATCTCGACCAAGTCGTAGCCCATCTCCTTGGCTTTGTCGAGCAGTGACAGGTCCTTTGTCGTAAAGGGTGAGGTCCAGGTGAAGGTGTTGATGCCGAATTTGATCGCCATTATTGTACCCCCTTAGGGTGTGACCTGCACCTTGGTTGGGTCACCGATGCGATCCTTCAGATTGCGGATGGCCTCCTCTGTCTTCTCCAGTGGGACGGTATCACTGGTCAACGACTCCACGTCGACCAAGCCTTCGGAAATGGACCGGATGGCTGCCGGCCACGACAAAGGTGCCAGCCAGGAGAAGCGGATCTGCTTGTCCATTGTGTGCGTGGAGAGAGCTGGCACGTGGATGACGTCTCCCTCGTTGGGCAGGCCAAAATGGACCAGTATGGCCGCGTTTCCGGTGATGTCGATGGCCTGCTCGAAGGCAGTGTTGGAACTGGTGGGCACGATGGCGCGATCAGCCAGGGCGCCGTGAGTCAAATCGGCGATGGCCTCTTTCAGGTCCTTGACGTAATAGGGCGACTTCTCATCCTGGACGTTGAAAACGTAGTCCGCGCCCCACTTCTTGCCCGCTTCCAGACGGTAGTCTCGCGTGCCGATGAGTGCGATCTTGCCCGCGCCCACGGACTTGGCGAGTTGCACCATCATCAGCCCCATAGGGCCTGGCCCGAAGATGGCTACGAATTGCCCCGGTTCGATCTCTAGTTTTTTGAGCCCATATACAGCGCATGCCAATGGCTCTGTAAATGCGCCAGCGGCGTCATTCACGGTATCGGGCAACTTGAAGAGACCTGTGTATCGGGAGATGCAGTACTCGGCGAAGCCGCCGTTAGCGGTGACGCCTGGCACATATATATTCGCGCACAGGTTTGTTTTACCGTCGGCACACGCGTAGCAGGCGTTGCAATGTTGCACCGGGTTGACTACGACTCGATCACCCGGCTTGAAAAGATTCATAGACTTGGCCACAGCACCAACTTCGACTACTTCGGCCGTGAACTCGTGCCCCAATACCAGGGGGCCCTTTCCAGTTGCTGTGCCCACTGGGCTCAGACCATAGTAGTAGGAGATGTCCGAGCCGCAGATGCCGCAATTCTTCACTCGCACCAACACATCCACGTCGCTCACTTCTGGAACAGGAATCTCCTCCAGTCCCATCTTCTCGCCTTCGTAGAAGACTTGTGCCTTCATTTTCTCTGTCATTTGTATCTCCTCTGAGGACTTAATCGTATCTTCTCAATGATTCGGGGTAGGGACAGACCTGGGTGCCTGACCCAAGGTCGAACACCCAGGTTCGCCCCTACTTCTTGAGAAGATACACTTAATCCTGGCCGTATTCAGCGACCAACTCATCCATATACTTCTTGGCCGGTTCCGTTGCCTCCAGCGCGTTGGGCCAGAAGCACAGGTCCATGGGCCACCATTCATCGTCATAGCCTGCGTCTTCGATCGCCTTGATGATTGATGGGAAGTCGAGTATGCCCTGGCCAAAGGGTGCGTGGGTGCTGGTTTCATCGTCGTGCAAGGTCTCGTCAGAGTCGATGAAGTGGACGTGGCCAATCTTGCCCGTCAGCATATGCGCAAACTGCACCACGCCGCCGGGCAGCGTCTCCTTCTCGCCCATCTGGCGTGACCCTACCACCGCACACATATGAGCGTGGCACGAGTCGAAAAGGACGGTGAAGTTGGGATGGTCCACGGCATATACCATGTGGACTACCTCGCTAGGCCTGTTGAAGAGGAAGCCCGGCTCAAATTCCCAGATGAGCTTGATGTCTTCGTTGGCGCATGCCTCCGCCGTCCGGTGCCACACCTGAGCTACCCGCCAAAAGCAGGTCTCATAGTCCATCCCACCCGGAATCTCAGTCGGTGGACTGATAGTGTCCACACGCAGCTTCGGGATGTCCAGGTCATGGCAGATATCCAGATTCGTCAGGACCACTTCGATGTATTCGCTTGGCTTGACCACCGCTGGCGGTACCTTGTTGAAGTCGGCTGCCAATCCTGATACCTCCAGGCCTCGGTCATCCAGCATCTTCTTGATCTCCAACCGGCTGGATCGGGTAGGAAAATCCTCGGGTGCCAGGTGAGGTGGGAAGGCTGCCAGTTCCACGCCGTCAAACCCCAACTCTTGTACCCGATCCAGGGCTGTCTCCAGGGGGATGGGATCTTCGGCGTATCCGCCCCAGATGTACGCCCAGGTGCCAACAGAAATCTTCTTTTTGCCCATGTTAGTCTCCTTTCTTCCTTCATTGAGGAAAATTTGGCAACGTTGCCCTATATGGACAGGGTTGGAACCCTGTCCCACGGAGTTTAACCGGGGTATTGCGAAATCATCGGTACGTCAAGATTGACGTCTGGTCCGAAGAACTTAAAGATCATCAGATCTTTGGAACCTGTGTTTTCTACTAGGATGGGTTGGGTTGCCTTGGCGTGAGAGACGAGCAGCTCATCCCACCCGAAGTTGCCGGCTTCGATATCGTGACCGTCGTAACGCCCCTGGCCCCGCCACACCAGGATGTTGTAAACGCCCTTGTCCTGACTGGTGAAGCGCTGGCCTGGCTTGACCACCAATCGCTTGCCGCTGAACTTGGTGGTGTTGTAATAGATCCAGTGTTCTTCGCCGCCCTCTTGTTTTGTCTCCTTGATGAGTTGCGGCGATGTGTGCCGGTTCTCGAAGAAGTAGGGGTCGCCACTTATCTCCCAATCTATATGGTCCAGGATGGCGTGCTCCCCTCGTTTTTCGCGGTCTTCCCGGTGCACGTCCTTGTACAGCAGATCTTTGGAGATGATCTTGCCGGCCACCAATGCCTGAAGCATAGCGAAGACGTCGGAGTCTTCCTGCAACTCGATGGTCAGCGCCGTGCCCGGGGCATGCAGCACGCCGGAGGGCAGATGGAACCCCTCGCCAGGCACCAGGAGATAGGCCCTGGAGTGCCTCAGGATCAGGTCGTCTTTCCAGTCAACCAGGTAGGGTAGTAGTATATCATATTGCTTCTGATCGACGATATAGGGGTGCACGCCGAAGAAGGTCTCCGGATGGGGGCCTAGCTCTACATCCTCAGGGAAGTAATACGCTTCCTCCTTTGGGTTGCGCCCAACTAATGCCGCTTCTTCCTTGCGTTGGTGCAGGTGGTAGGGTATCCGGTCGGCGAAGTCGTAGACCTTGGCCAGACGGCCCAATCCATTGTGGGTTTTGGCGTACTCTTCGCCCATGATGGCTGGGCCGGCGACTTCGACAGCCTCTTTGAGCGTAATCCGCTCATCACCTTCCAGGGCTATGTAGCTCAGCCCTTCGTCAGGGGGACCGATCCGGTTGTCAGCCTCGGTCGTGGAGCCTATCCATCGCTCCGAGATCCACCCCCGTTCGCCAACCTCGTACTCTTCCTCCTTCAGACCCAGGCGGCGGCCTGGAGGCAGGAAGTCCCTGGCTACCCAGGCCGGTTCCAATCTGAGAATCCCATTGCTTCTGGACAGGGTGTTCTCAACGCTCTCTCGTTTCTTATCTACCTCACTTCCCATAGTACCTCCCTGTATTTTAATGAATGGGTAGCTACTCAGCTCTCCGCTCGCGAGGGCTCTCGACGAGGGATGCCAATCCCGAGATTTTTCTCACGGAGAAGCTCATTAGAGACCTCCGGACTGTCGTCCGTCGGGAGCGGCTGAGCAGTTACATAATAGATGGGGCACGTCCGAAATACTTGGTAGGCCCTAAGGTCTTACCGACCTTATGATTGGGGCACTTTCCCAGGTGGCAGCACCTCGCAACCAGGAATGTCGCGCAGCCCGCGTTCCGATCCTGGTGGCGCATAGATGACGAGCAGCCGCAACGGTTCCCATCCGGTGTTGATAGTCGAGTGGTCGACATCGGGCGGGATGAAGATGCTGGCGCCGGGGCGGATGGGGACTGAAGGCTGGTGGTCTACCATCTGCTCTCCTTCACCCGACATGACGAAGATAATCTCTTCTACACCGGGATGGTTGTGGCTCTCGTGACCTTTGCCCGGAGCCAGCACGACCATCCCAAAGCTAAATCGCGCTGTTCCGGTGACTTCCGGTTCGCTCAGGAACTTAATCGTGCCCCAGTCAAAGACCAGTGACTCTACGTCATCGCCGTAGACAATGTAACCCCTACCGAGCTTATCCATCACTTCGCTCCTTTTATGCAACCCTTGCGGAGGTGTGCGGCCTACGATCGCCTGAACCTTCGCAAAGGTAACACTATCCGCCCGCTTGCTATTCGGCCAGTTCGCCAAACCTGGCGAAGATGGCCAGGGCGGGATCGATTGGAACTTCAGCCCTCTTGACATCTTTGGGTATGCTGATGGTGGGGGTGGGCCTGAGCGTCTTGCCCACGAACTGAGGCAGCCAATCCTTTTGTACCTCTAGCATCTCACTGACCATCTCATTGATCTCCTTGAGGGTCAGTACAGCACCGGTCAGTGGATCCAGAGCGCAAGCGTGAACGATATGCTCAGTATCTCCGCTGATGGCAGCCTCGACCGCTAGCCTCTGAACGTTGATGTTCGTCAGATTCAGGGCTGCACATTGCGGTGGTAGGTCACCGACTATCGTTTTGTGAAGGCCGGTTCTGTCGACGTAGATGGGTCCCTCGGCACAACAGTCAGCCGGCAAGTTGGTGATCATGCCGCCATTGGTCACATTTCCGTTGAGCTGGAAGGTCCGGCCAGTTTCCATGGCTTCGATCACGTATGATCCATACTCGATGCTTCTGGGAGGCAATTCAGAGGGCTCTTCAGCCAAAATGTCTTGCGCGGCGTACTTATCGGCGACATACTTGCACCAGTTGTAGTATGCCCCGCTTTCACCTCCGAAGGCCGGCTCGTCGCAGTACAGGTCGAGCGCCATCTGGTTCTTTCTGAACCAGGGGACATACTCGGCTAAATGTCCTGTTGATTCGGTCATGAAGTAGCCAAAGTGCCTGAAGACCTCTCCCCGGACTTTTTCGTTGACGTAATGCCCGGGATCTTCGAAGCTCTCTCTGAGAATTGGGTATAGGTCTACCCCGTTGTGTTCCAGTTTGAGGAACCAGCCCATATGGTTGATGCCGGCGCACAGGTAGTCGATCTCTTCCTTGGGAACATCGACGTAGCCTGAGATGAGGTCCAAGGTGGTCTGCACGCCGTGGCACAGGCCGACGAATTGCACGTTGGTCGTGCCCAGTGCCCAGCAGACCATAGCCATAGGGTTCACGTATTGGAGTATGAGCGCGTTGGGGCAGAGTTCCTCCATATTCTTGGCCAGATCGAGCATAACCGGGATGCTTCTTTGGACACGAAAGACACCGCCGGGGCCTAAGGTATCTCCGATGCACTGGTCGACGCCATATTTGAGCGGGATCTGGTAGTCGTACTCGAACCCTTTTATCCCGCCCACTTGAAAGGTGGTGATCACGTAATCGGCGTCCCTGACCGCTTCTCTGGGATCGGTTGTCTTCCAGACCTTTGCCGGCAGGTCATTGGCTTCAATGACACGCTTGGCAAACGCCTCTACTTGCGATGTGCGTGTGGTGCTGGGAGCCATCAGGGCGAATTCGGTGTTCTCCAGGCCGTCCGTCGCCAAAATGTCCAACATAAGTGTCTTACAAAAAACAATGCTTCCGGCACCTATGATAGCAACCTTCGCCATCCTTGATCCTCCTCTGTTTCTGTTGCGATCTGTCACTTGTGTAGGGTCAAATGAAACGGACTAGGCTGGGATACGGATACCGTCCTCGCGGAAAGAATGTAATCGTTCGCGGACGACATTGAACCGCACCTGGTCACCCCTCCGCAGGTCGGTCAGACCTGGTATCAGACTTAGTAGAGTCAGCTCGCCTGACTTTATGTGGAGTATCGTCTCCACGCCGAGCGGTTCGATCAGTGCGATCTCACCGAGGAAGTCACCCTCTGGGTCGGGTCTCACATCCTCAGGACGCACGCCCAGGGTGAACGAGGTTGGCAGATGGCTGTCTTCAGGCGCGGGTAGATGGATTGCACTGTCGACCAGGTGCAGCGTGCCGTCCTCACGGTTAGCCTTGACCAAATTAATTCTGGGGGTGCCCACGAGCTGTGCCACAAAGGTGGTTGCCGGTCGGTCGTAGATGTCTTCGGGTGTACCAATTTGCAGGATACGGCCCCGGTTGAGCACGGCGATGCGGTCGCCCATGGTGAGAGCCTCGATCTGGTCGTGGGTCACGAATAAGGTGGTGCTTCCCTGGGTCTTCTGGAGATGCTGAAGCTCGACCCGCAGCGCCTCGCGCAGCTTGGCATCCAGATTCGAGAGCGGCTCGTCCATCAGGAAAATGCGCGGGTCGCGGACAATGGCGCGCCCGATGGAGACGCGCTGCATCTCACCTCCCGATAGGTGGGCCGTCTTACGCTCAAGCAAGTGGCCGATGCGCAATTTTTCAGCAGTCTCCTCCACCTGCGTGCGGACCTCCGGTTCAGGCAGCTTCCTTAGGGGCGAGCGTAGCGGAAAAGCCAGATTATCGTAGACCGTCATTGTCGGGTACAGCGAGTACTCCTGGAACACAAAGGCAACATCGCGGTCGGCGGGTGGCAATTCGTTTACCGGCTCACCGTCGAACAGTACATTTCCATTGTCCTGGCGCGTCAGCCCGGCGATTACCCGCAGCGTGGTCGTTTTCCCCGCCCCCGTCGGGCCGAGCAGCACAAAGAATTCGCCGTCGTCGATGGAGAAGGAGACGTTTTTGAGTGCTGTTACAGCCTTGAATTGCTTGGTGATGTTCTGTAATACCACGTTAGTCACTGGCCGACCTCCGAGTGATCGCCATTTCTGTCTTGGGATCGAAGAAGCGTACCATCTCCTGGTTAATGTCAAAGCGCACGTGCGTGCCAATTGGAAAGCTTAGTAGCCGGTCGGAGCGAACGTGCACAATATCATACTCGCTCAGGTTCATGTGGAGCATGGTATAGGCTCCATGTAGGTCAGTGGCATACACCTGGCCAGCCAATGTCCCTTGCTCATTGACTATAGCCGCCTCCGGGCGGAAGCCAACGATGATCTCTCCTGTTGTGCCGCCCAGCGCCTCGTCTATCGTGGCTCGCCATTCCTGTGGAACGGCGAGCTTGTTGGAGCCCGGAATAGAGACAACGCCATCAGCGTACTGACCGGTCACCAGGTTCATCCCGGGGCTGCCGATAAAGCGCGCCACAAACAGGTTGGCTGGTTTGTGGTAGACCTCGGCCGGGGTGCCGACTTGCTGGACCACGGCATCTGACATGACCACGATGCGATCTCCCATGGCCATGGCCTCAATCTGGTCATGGGTGACATACACGGTAGTGGCATGCTGCTTGATGTGAAGGCGCTTGATCTCAGCCCGCATCGTTTCCCGGAACTCGGCGTCGAGCGCTCCCAGCGGCTCGTCCATCAGGAAGGCTTCCGGTCGCCGGACCAGGGCGCGAGCCAGTGCCACCCGTTGCTGGTCACCACCGCTCAGGTTGCCTGGTCGTTGGTTGAGTAGATGCTCGATCCGTAGCAAGCCTGTGACCTCTTTCACCCGCTTCTCAATCGTCTCACGTGACTCACCCTGCGCTTGAAGTGGGAAGGCGATGTTCTGACGGGCCGTCAGGTGGGGGTAGAGGGCGTAAAACTGAAACACAAAGGCGATGTCACGCTCGCTGGGGTGCAGCCAGGTCACGTTGCGCTCGCCCAGCAAGATGGTTCCACCGGTGACCGTCTCCAACCCTGAGATCATGCGCAGTGTGGTTGTCTTACCGCAGCCAGAAGGGCCAAGCAGTACCACAAACTCACCGTCGTTGATGGCCAGGTCCATGGGCTTGACGGCGTGCAGATCACCAAACTTTTTCTCAACTTGACGTAGTTGTATAGTAGCCATATTCTACACTCTTTATTGCCGGATTGCGCCGAAGGTGACGCCGCGCAGCAGGTATCGCCGCAGCGCAAAGGTGACGATCACGACCGGGATCAGGAAGCCCAGGGCTCCACCGGCGATGGTTGACCATTCGATGCCACCCCGTCCCAAATTGGTTACAATGCTGGGCGGTGCGGTACGTGCCTTGTCGCTGGTTAGCATTAGGGCAAAGGCATATTCGTTCCAGGCGAAGATCAGGCAGAATACGGCCGTGGCTGCGATGCCGGTCAAGGCCTGAGGGATCACCAGTTTATAGAAAGCCTGGAAGCGGCTGTAGCCGTCAACCATGGCTGCTTCTTCGTACTCGCGCGGTATCTCATCGATGAAGCCTTTGAGCAGCCAGACCGCAAGCGAGAGGTTGAAGACGGTATACAGTAGGATCATCCCAAAATGGGTGTCGTGTATCTTCAGTCCCCGATACATCAGAAACAGCGGGATGGTCACCACCACGGCGGGCAGCATACGGGTGCTGAGAATAAAGAAGAGCAGGTCACCTTTGGCGATAACGTCGAAGCGGCTGAAGGCATAGGCTGCAAACAGTGCCAGCGTCACCGATGCGACGGTCGACAGTCCGGCGATGATCAATGAGTTTCTCAGACGAAAGACGTAATTGCTGGGTCCGGTTATCTCCTGCCCGTTTCTGAGCGCGATGCGTTCAAATAGACCTAACTCACCTGCCTCAGCGGCTGCCTGAAATTCGGGCATTCTGGTCTTTGATACCACCGCTCGGTCTGTTAACAGAAAGACGAAGCCTTCCAAAGTGGGTTCGAAGATGAATTTGGGCGGCACGGAAACGACGTCGGCCCGGCTTTTGAAGGCCGTCTCGACCATTACAAACACCGGCATCAGGAGAAATAAGGCCAGCAGAATGACAAGAAAGGCCCGGATGTTACGCGCTATCCGGGCGCGTGGCTTGATCCTGTCGACTCGGGTCGCCTCTGTGACCGGTGTGCGGGGGCCAACCTCTTCAAAGCGTCCCATAATCTAGCCCTCTCCTCTTAACTGGTTGAGATACTTGATGTAAAGATTGCTGATAGCAATGATAATAATAAGGATAATATAGGCCAACGCACTGGCTCGACCGGTACGCCACTGGCCGAGGAAGGCCTGGCGGTAAAGATTGACTGCGATCAGCTCAGTCTGAGTGCCCGGGCCACCGCCAGTCATACCCATCACCAGGTCGAAAGATTTAAATGCTTCGATAGTGCGGAACAGCACGGCGATCAGCAGCAAGGGGGCCACCTGGGGTAGCGTGATGCGCCAGAACTGAAACCACGAGCTGGCCCGGTCAATGGCGGCTGCCTCATATAGGTAATCTGGGATGGCGTTCAGGCCGGATAGGACCAGCAGCATCACAAAGGCACTCCACATCCACACGTCGACGAGCGCCACCGCAAACAGGGCCAGGCCGGGAGCCGGTTGACCGCCGAAGCGGCTGGCCAACATGTCGAGCCCAGGGACGCCGCTTCCGAGACCTACCAGATAGTTGAAGAAACCGTAGGATGGATTGTAGATCAGTTTCCAGAACAGACCGACGACCACCGGGGAGAGCATCATGGGGATCAGGATCAGCGTCGTGACCAGCCCGCTGCCCTTGAATTTCTCGCGGATCAGCATCGCCAGCCCAAACCCGACGACTATCTGCAGGCCAACTGATATCAATGCATAGCGGCCACTGGTGGCAAAGTATTCCCACATATGCTCGTCGTTTAGGATGTCCCGGAAGTTTTGAAACCCAACCCACACCGGCGGCTGGCGCGCGATGGCGGAGTAGTCGGTGAAGCTCAGGTACAGACTGTAGAACAATGGGAAGATGTTCATCACGATCAACAAGATTAGCGTGGGCCAAATAAACAGGTTCAAAATGGCGCGATCGCTGAGGTGGCGGCGGTGATGTTCTGCCTTCCTTCTGGGATCCGTGGCGCTCATTTGCGCATTAGCTGAGGTCATAACTCTTCTCTCTCATATTAGGATTCTTGGGGGGGAGGCGCTAGGCTCTCTGCCTCCCCCCTCCAGAAACGCATAGCACGACGGAACAGTCGAACGATTATTGGATGTAGCCGCCCTCTTCCAGGATGCGGTTATGCTCTTCGGCGATGGTGTTCATAGTCTCCTCGGCGGTGCCCACACCCTCGACGATGTACTTGTGGAACTCGCGCTGGGTGATTTCCAGCAGTTCGCCGTAGACGGGGATGTTCCAGAAGTCTTTGACCATGGTCATGGTCTCGGCGAAGGCGGGGTTGAACGGGGTGGCGGTCAAGAATTCTTCGGTCTTGAGCACGTTCTCGTTACAGGTGTAGCCACCCAGTTCGGCCCACTTGGCCTGGATATCCTCCTGGGAGAACCAGCGGATGAAGTTCCTGGCGGCTGACTGACGCTCGGGGCTGACGTAAGAGATGACGCTCATGCCCTGACCACCCAGCGCCGCGTGGCGGTCGCCGTCAGGCCCGGCCGGGTTGGGGAAGAATCCGGTGGTCTCGGCGTAGGGGTTGATCTCCGGGCTGGCCAGTGCGGGGAAGAAGGCGAAGTAGTTCATGGCCATGACCGCCTGGCCGCTGATCACGGCATCGTTGGTGTCGACGTAGAAGGCGTTGGACAGACCGGGCACCTGGCAGCAGTCGTAGAGGTGCCGGTAGGCCTCCAGGGACTCGATGTTCTCCGGGGAGTTGACGATGCCCAGGACGTTGTTGTTGGCGTCCTGCCACTCGCCGCCCCAACTGAACATGGTGTTCTCAACGCCCATGGTGATGGCGTCGTAGTCCTTCTGGGTGTAGATGGCCACGCCATACAGACCCTCTTCGGGTCGAGTGAAGAACTCGGCGATGTCGATGAGTTGCTCGTAGGTCTCGGGCACATCGAGCGGATAGCCGAACTCGGCCTCGAAGGCGGCCATCTCGTCGGGATCTTCGAAGAGGTCTTTGCGATAGGCCCAGCCGTCGGCGTCACCCTCGGTGGGGAAGGCCCAGTATTGGCCGGAACCGGAGGGATACTCGCCGTAGTAGGTCAGGGTGGCCTGGGTGACCGTGTCGGCGATACCCTCACCCACCAGGAAATCGGTCAGGTCGAGGTAGTGACCCTGGGTAGCGCCCTGGCCCAGCCACTGGCTGTCGCCAACCACCATGTCCCAGGCGTCGCCGCCAGCCGCCATCTCGGTGAAGAAGCGGTCACCGAAGGACCCCCACGGCTCCTGGACGACGTTCACCTTGACACCGGTCTCCTCTTCGTACATGTTGCCGATTTGCTGCAAGTAGTCTGCTGGGTCCCACTGCGCCCACAGAATGGTCACTTC
>DAOUMD010000007.1:0-52733 GCA_034412795.1 Anaerolineae bacterium | reverse complement strand
TGGCAAAGTGCATCGGGAATCGCTCCGCTTTAAGTATAGTTGTCACATTCTATACTTTGCCACAAATGGAGCGATTCCGCCTCTTTTGCTCTCTATTCAATTCTTAAGGTGCGAAATATAGGCTTAGCAACCCAATCTTTCTCTCGTGGCCTCCAGGGCTGCCTGGACGTTGACCAGTCCCTGTCCGAAGAAGACATCGCCCTTGCCGCTGCCGAGCGGCGTCGCCGTTTCGCGGATGATGCGGTAAACGTCGTCGGGTGGCAACTGCTGTCCGCTACGAATCGCCTGGCTTATGATCAATCCGACCAGCCCGGTGACGAATGGTGTCGCCATGGATGTCCCGTCCAGATACACATAGGCATTGTCCTTGTAGGTGCTGGCTATTTCAACCCCGGGTGCCACGACAAACTGGTTGTAGGCCGGACCGTAGTTGGAAAAATACGCCCGGTTCAAGTTCGAATCGACCGCGCCCACGGCCAGCGTTCTGGGATTTGAGGCCGGATAGCTGGGATTGCTCGTGTTTTCGTTCCCGGTGGCGGCCAGGACACACACGTTGTGGTCATAGGTATACTCCAGCACCGTTTCGTGGGACGGTTCGGGTCCCCCGAGACTGAGATTGATAACATTGGCCCCGGCGTCAACCGCGAATTTGATCCCGGCGTCGATGTCGGCGTCGGTGCCTACCGACGTCTCCCTGCCCTCGAAGTAGTCGTACACCCGGAACATCACCCGCACCGGCAGGATCCGACCGCCCCAACACGCGCCCGCCACCCCTTGACCGTTGTTGGAGCCTGCAGCCGCAATCCCGGCGCAATGCGAGCCATGACCGTCCTCGTCTTGGGGAGTATCGTCCCGGATTCGGTAATCGCCGAGCGGGACATAGCCCCAGCCGAGGAATCCCTGCACATCAACGAAATCATACCCCGGAATCAGCTTCGGGGCAAGATCCTCGTGATCTAGATCGACCCCCGAGTCGACGATGGCGATAACGACATCGGAGTGGCCCGTCTCAATCTCCCAACCGGCCTCACAGGCAATCGCCGGGGGGCCCCACTGATAGCCGTAAAACTCGTCATTGGGCCGCACCGACACCTCCCGGATGTAATTGGGGCGGGCGCCCTCGACCGTTCGGGATTTGGCAAGTTGCTCGCAGACTGCCGGCACGTTCACCTCGGTCTCAAAGGTGACCTTGTAGGTGCGGGACAGGCCGCCAGCGTCCTCATCATCCCGGTAGTCCGCGGAGATTGTCGAGCGAGGCAGGGGATCGGGTGACGGCGGGGGGAGGGCCGCCGTGCGCGGGATGAAGACCCTGGCAATGGATCGCGTGCTGACACCCAATCCATGGAAAATCCCGTCGATTTTTGTGTCACCGTAGATGGTGGCCGCGCCCGAAAGGCCGGTGGCGACGTTCAGGTAATGGGGCAAGTTATCGTTTCTGGCACTGCGCACCGTGGTCATAATTATCTCGTTGGAGACGTAGTTCGGCGGTCGCCTCAAGAGCCTTCTGGGGCCGTTACCTGTTTGCAACATGATAGAATCTCCTTTCGTTAGATCCTGTTTTCGTTTGACACGTAAGATGCTTTTGTGCCGCGCTCCGGCCCGCGGGAGGGGGTCGGGCGAGCAACTTGTCAATTGAGCAGAAATCAGTGTGATGTGGTGGAATTCGTTGCATCATCTTCTGGTTAGGGCCTGGGCATCGAGCAGATATGCCACACCGTTGCGCCGCAGCTCAGCGCGCGCTTTCCTGGCTTCCAGCACGGCGTGTAGCGTTGCCAGGCCAGCACCGGCTGCGAGCGCCACGCCAAGTGGGATAGCAGGTATAGCCACGGTTAGCAACGGTAGAGGCGCCGCCGCGGCTACCGAAATGAGGCCACGACCAAAAAGGTCTTTGCGCCAGCCACTGAGTCTCGTCTGTAGGCCCTGTATATCCCGACGGCAGCGATCAGCCTGATCCAAGGCCTTGCGCGCGAATTTGTCGTCCCAGTATTCGACCTCCACCTCTTCCTGCCAGCCGGCCAACCGATCGCGCAACGCCTGCAGCTCGTCGGCATGCTTCGTCTTGAATTCCAGCACCTCGTCGAGGGGCACATCGTCCAGGCGCACGACCTCTTCCCGGATGAGCTCTTGTATGGCCAGGTCGATGGCGGTGCTCTTGAGATAGCGATAGTCCTTGAGGATCGATTTCAACAAGCCCGTCTGCGCCGCCCGCCGGTATTTGAGCATCAAGAAGTCGTGATGCACCCGGTCGTCGGTGATCGGGGTGGCCTGCTCCTGTTTGCGTTCATCCACGAAATAGGCGGCGTGCAGGGCCTGATTGATCATGATGGCCTCACCCACGGCGAAGGAGGTGGGCACCAGCCGGTACTCTCCGTGCAGGCTGCTGGTCTCCAGGAAGCGAACCTCCTCGTGGGTATACGATTGGACCTCGTACATCTGATCCAGCCGGTCGGCAGGCGCTTCCCGGAAGGTTGGATCGCCGGCTGCGGCGTTCAGGCTGGCATAGGTTTCCGCCAGGTTGACCAGATTGACGCTCAAGCGCCGACTACGGGCATCGTGCAGCGCCTGCTCATACTCTTCCCGCCGGCCGGGTATCTTCATCACGGACAGTTCCCAGGTCGTGTCCCTATACTCAGGATAATCCTGAGCCAGCAGCGCCTGGAAATCCTCGGCCTGGACGTCCTGGAGGATGTTACTCACCAATGAGGCCTCGTTTGCGGCGATGACCTCACGGGGGTCGACGAAGTCGAGCACGCCCTCGCGCTGCAAGGACAAGACCTCCTGGCCGAAGTCACTCTCCAGGAGTTCCTGCGGCACCTCCGTGAGCGTGCGCTGCGGGTCGGTCACGGCGGCCATGACCGGGTCAATGAAATAGACCTTGTCGTAGTAAAGCAGGCATTGGCGCAAGAGTTCGCGGTTTTGAAAGCTCGTGAAAGGATAATACAGCACCGTGTGTTGGGTCATAGGGCCATCTCCTACTTTGAATCAACACCGATCATGGAGTTACACCCTCTCCGACGCGAACACCCATCCTATCTGTGTCGTCCATTTGGAAGCTGATATGCGGCGCGCGTGAACGCTGTTCAGTCTCGAGCAGCTCCAACCGGGCACGGCCGAAACCCGACCGACCCTCTGCGCTTGAATTCCGTGTCGGCTGCGCCCGGCCGGATGGCGCTCATCCAGCGTCAGTTTCTGTCCAGGCTTCTCGTCGAGATTCTCTGGGTTAAACGTGGCTATGTGTATCTTGATTGGCATGTGGTTCCTCCCGATATTCTGTTAGGGTATTTCATAATGGCTGGCTTTGAGTCTTGGGCTACCGTTGTTATGTTGGCCATCACGGGATTTAGGCGCATAGAGCGACTGGGTCCGGCGAGGTAACTGTCCGCATCCACTAAGATAGCCTTGAACCGGCCACAGAATAGGGACCGTCGGTATGCTGCAGGCAGCTGAACCGTTGGATTAAATCCCGTTGAGGTGGCACATGGTAGGACAGAAAAACCTACTGGTGGGCATCACATTGAAAATAGTCCGATGACCCCCATCTCTGTTCATCACATGATGCCCCCCTCGTAGGCAATGCGCAGCGGTCGAGACACGTGATGAGAATAACGAAGGATGTGACGGCCTCGCGGGAAACCACGCAAAGCACGTACCGAACACAGCCTCAAAAAGATTCCCAACCCCTTTTCCTCCTCCCGCAGGAGCTGGCCAGGGTCCGAGAGTGCCTCAACCGCCAAGTACCCTTTGACTCATCGGTGTGGCACGGACAGCGGGCGCGTGCCTTGAGTCGACCTTGCAGCCTGGGGCCGTCCCCGAACGACGTCAGAAGCGTAACCTGTCCCCTTTTCCCCTCTCTAGACACGATCGATCCATCTAGCCGGATGCAGTTCAACTCCGATAACATTGAGGCTCTCCACCACATCAACAAACCGCTGAGTTACGCCTGGAGGACCCGGGTCCTCCAGGCGGAATATATCATCGCCCTGCCAGGAATCACGAAAGACCTCACGGGGTATACCCACTTCACCGGTGAGGTGCGCTACCTCTGCATGCGTTCCCGCTTCGGTGCTATCCCAGTGCATGACGCCACACTTCTCACAGACCCAACTGGTCCACCACAGTTCAGGACCTTCGACCCGGCCAGTTACAACCAAACGCGAGAATGGCGGCAGATGATCCGCGTAAGCAGGGTGAATAATCTCGAAGTAATCTCCCCTGGAGACCGCCATGTCCTCGTACACTACGCCGGATATATTCGCCTCCTCGAAGGCACGCGCCAGCCGATCACTTACCGCATAGCAGTCCATAGAGGTAACGAGATCCTCGCCGGCCCAGCGATCGAAGCGGTATTCGATAAACGTGAACTCCGGCCGCCGTCGCCTACGGCACTCTGGGCAGACCGGGAAGTGTTGTACCTGAGTGGCATCGCCCAGTTCCCCGATTGCCGGACATCCCACGAAGGTATAAATATTGGGAAACTTCATTATTCTCAACCTCCTAGCTTGCTACCTAACTTGCTTAGCTGCGCTGATAGCAGCGTCCACGGCCTTTTCAATCGAATTGGCGTTGAGCCACGCCTCCGCCGCTTGCTTCAATCCCTCCTTGGTCAAGGCTTCGCCCATCTCATCTGCGTAACTGAGCATAGTACTCAGGAAATCATCGGTATATGCGGCGTAATGCTTCAGTGCAACAAAAATGGCCTCATCGGATAGATCGGCTACCCGACGGTACAACGTGTTCCAAATTACCCGTATCTTTGAAAGGTGGACAACTTCGTTGGTGATTCCTTTGGGAATGGCCCTCAGATTTGCCGGAGCATGAAGGAACACATCGTCGACGAGCTTGCTTAGATTACGACTTTGCTGTTCGACCAGATGGTGAATGACAAAGTCCTTATGTGACTTCCCTGCGAACATGTCAAAATTGGTGCGATACCGCTTGGGAACTTTCCTTGTCACGGAGAGGACTCTCGCCTTAACTGCTTTTCCGCCAACTTCGAAGAATCCCTCGCTTCCCTTCTTAAGACTCTTCACGGCTTCCTCGCTGACCTCGGCTAGCTGACCTTTAAGCGGGCCTTCCATTAACACCACCCACGGGTTGATATACCCGAGCAAGCGGAACCATCCGTTGTGGAAAGCAATCTTAAATTTCCTGAACCGCACCCGTTGCCACAGCCGCTTGGCAAGGTCGTCTAGCGATTTAGCGCCCTTCACGACGCCACTCTTGATACCCTTCAAGACCAGCTTACCGTTCCTGATGGCCGCCTTACCGGCTTGCAGACCAAGGCGTCCGAGTTGCCTGACGTTCCTGATGGTCGTCGTAACGGTCGCCTTGGCAGCCTTGGCGGCCGTCTTGGTCGCCGCCTTGAGGCCCGCCTTCATCGCCTTGATCACGGCACCCAGGTTGAAAAGCAGAGCAAAGATGAGCTCAATAGCACCTATCACCAGGCCGCGCGCCAGACTTTTGGCTGCGCCAGTAATATTCCCTTGCCAACCTTGACTCAAATACTCCCCGACATAAGCGGTCACCCTAGCTATTGCCACGCCGATCATAATCGCGCCAACGATCTGCATGATGAGAGGTAGAGCAGCGAGAATCGCGCCACCAGTAAGAATACTGAGCAGAATTAAACCAAGGAGGACGCCTACGGCAGCCGCCAGAAGCCAGGGCCAGTTGCAATCGAACCACTGTTTAATGCCCTGCTTCATCTGGTGCCAGAGATAACGGCCACGCTGGGCTGGGGTGAACGGCCCCTTCTTCATATGCTCGGGAACCTCGCCTCCTTTGGCTGGCTCGCACTTCTTTTCCTTGGCGCAGCCACCTTCCGGCTTTTGCTTCAGAAGCTCCTCTAATTCTTTCTCGGGTGTCATTGGTGGTGCTGCTTGCGTTGCCTCTGATGCACTTTCCTCTACTCCAGGTGGTGCACCCGCTGTGGCCGATGCCGTACCCAAGGCCTCAGCCTTTATAGCCTCGAAAGAGCGTGTGGGGTCATCTGACTCCCCAAATACAAGTTCTTGACCCTCTTGAAGATTAAGTCTGGCAAAAAACTCTGGTACCTCATCCAGCACCGCGACCTCGTCAACCACGATATCTGCGTCACTTAGCTCACTACTTTGTAACACCTTCATATCCTGTGAGGGAATGAGACCAGCTTCATGTCCGGCCGCTGCAGCATCCTCAGGCTTCGGTGGCCCCGTACGCTCGAAGGGCAGCGGTTCGTTGAGATTCATGCCGATCACTTCTTCCTGGGCTTGGCCCCAGAAGTGATCTGGCATCTGCCGTGCAGCGGATACCAGATACCCGATGCGTTCCATAATTTCCATCAGGCCGACCACGAGGAAATTCAGCACATCTACAATGACGTTCATGACCTTCTGAACTACAGCCAGGGCAGTATCAAGTACTTTGCCCACGAAGTCGAGGATGGCATCGGTGGCCTTCTTCAGTGCCTCAGCCGCTTTGTTCACTGCTGTAACCGCCTGATCTACTCGCCTGTCGATCCAGGCCCGCGCCTTGGCGGCGGCTTCGGGGAAAGCGGCCAGCGCGATCGTCACCAATCCCTTCAAGATTTCGCCAAAGGCCTTGATCAGGCCAACGATGGCCCGGCGTGCCAGCTCGATGATTCCACGCACCACTGCTTTGGCTGCCTCGATGATCCCTTTGACCAACTTGCGAAGTCCATCAAAGATCGCATTGACAGCCTTCTTAATCGCCTTGAACGCACTAGATACCGCGCCCTTGACTCGCTGCCACCAGCTACGTGGTTTTTTCTTGGCCTTGCGTTTCTCTTCAGCCGCCTTCGCCTCCGCCTTGCGTCGTTCGGTCTCAGCTTTGGCTTCCGCCTCCGCCAGTTTCTGGTCCGATTCTGTTTCCGCGTTCTTGGCCTTGTCGCTGATCTTCTGGTCGATTTCCTTGCGCTTGGCCTCCGACTTGGTGTCGTAATTCTCCTGGATCTTGCGATTCTGCTCCCGCCAGCGCTGCCGTTCCTCCTCTACGTCACTGCGAGCCTGTTCCTGCATCGTTTCTTGTTCGGCCCGCGTTCGTGCCGTTTCCTCGGCAATGCGACGCTGGCCTTCGGCACGGGCTTCCTCGGATTTCGCACGATAGGTCTCTTGCTCAAGTCGATACTTATCGCGCTCTTCGTTGACCTTGCTAGCGTACCAGGAGGACGCGGTTTGGTCAAACATGGCACGATCTTGGCCGGCCAAGGCAGGCGCCGCTTTTCCGGGGCCCGTGGGGGCCGCCATCGGTGCGGTGGGCTTATAGGCAGGCCGCAGCGTTTCTTTAGGCACATCGGGACGGACGTCCTTTTCTTTCTCTCCAAAATCTTCGCTGATCGCCGCATTGGCTTGCGTGCGGCGGACGTTGACTTCTTGATCCGAGGCCTGTTTCTTCTGCAAGTTCTGCTGGGGATTTGCCTCACCGCTCAAATCTACACTTGGACGTGGACCAGCCGAAGTGGAGACTCCTGGGTCACGCGTGGGCAGAGAGCTAATAAAGCTGCGTATGCGGTTGAAGATGCGGCTCCACCAACTGCCACCTTCCTCTTCACGAGGCTCGGTGACCTCGGTCGAAACCCGACTCCCGGGTACATGCCCACGCGCCTCTTTATGTTTGACCTCAGGAGGCTTTCCTCTGCGGCCCGCTTTTTCAAGTCGCTCCGGTGCCTTGCCCTTCTCCAACACAGTTGGCTTGGCCGGCTTTCTTTCTGATTTTCGTGGCAGCCCGGTGGGGCGCTCCACTTCAGGGAAGCTGGCTTCTAGATCGGCCTTTTCCTGGGCTTGGATCCCCGGGACTGCCGCGCTCGTCTTCTCCATGGCATCACCGGCAGCGCTGGGCGGGACACTGGCTAGAGACTGGAGCAACCCTTCGGAACTGCTGGTATCGATCCGTGCTTCCGGCGGGGGCGCGCCGGCCCCGGGTTCGCCGGCGGCTCCGGGAGCACTAGGCGGACCGGCGGCGGCCAGCCCTGGTGCAGCACCAACGCCGGCAACAGCCTCAGGCGGGCTCTTAGCTGGGATCTCGGCAGCCGGACCTGCCTCAGCAACCGCTTCTCGAGCACCTGCAGGCGCACGCAGAGCCTCTGGAGCAGCCATGGCAGGAGCAGCCGCGGCTCCGACCTCCGGTGGCGCCGCATGGGGGGGAACGGCCTTGCGTGTGACCTCAGGTGGAGCTTTAGCGGCGACCTCTGATGTGGTTAAGGCTGGGGCGATGGTTGGTGTGGGCGTGCCTGCTGAGGGGGCAGCCTCAGCGCCGGTCTCGGGCGGAGCTTCAGCGGTGGCCGCTACGGGCGTCGTCTCAGTTGGAGCCTCTGTTGGAGCTTGAGTGGCGGACTCTGGCTTGGCTAAGTCTGGGGCGGTGGTTTCGGTGGACGCAGTCACGGCCATAGCCTCCACCGGCGCTGTAGGTGCTGGACCAGCTTCAGAAGCCGGTGTGCCCCCCCGGGACACCGCCTCCATCGTTTCGAGGGTGGGCCTAGCTGTCTCAGGCGCTGCCGCTGCTCGCGGGGTAGCTTCGGGCGGTGCCTCGGGGGTTGGTGTCACCTCTCGGGGGGCAACCGTTGGTGCCCTCTCAGGCACCAGTGGGGGAGCGGCCGCGGGAGTAGATAGGGAAGCAGTTGCGTCCAGCATACGGCCCAGGCGGGCATTGCCCACGGTCCCCTGCATGGCTGTCATCATGCGCACCCGACCTGCAGCACCGGGACCGCCCTCCAGGGCTGTCATGAGGTCGGCGGCGCGGGCGGGGGGAGGTGCCCCGTTGGGTGGGGGCAGCGCCGAAGGCACCGGCGTCCGGGCAGCCAGGGACGGTCCGCCCTGTTTCTCGGGCGTTGCGGGCTGCTGTTCTACGACCGGCGCAGGCGTCGCCCGGTTTGGGGCCTCAGCTTGGGTCTTCGTCTTGGGCACGGTAAAATGGCCTCAATATTTCCCCTTCAAGATGAGCTTGCTTAGTCTCTGGTATGCTCAGGGGATGGCTCCTGCTGCATAGAAGACTCGGAACAAAGTTCTTGAGTGTCATTGGGCTGGTTCCTCTGAAACATCGACTCTAAGTCGGGATTGATCACCTTGTTTTCGAAGTCCAGCCAGATACGCTTGTCTTTGCGGCAGTCGAAGGTCCGGCAGGGAAGCGGCCGATTCTCGTAGACGGTACAACGGCACGAAGCTCGCTCCAGGTGCTGGCAGCAGCCGTCAGCTTCTTGGGCGATAATGTAGGGAAAACGCAAATCCCAGCGAATAACGCCTTCCTCAACATCTTGCTGTGACAGCGGGAACCACAGCCGGCAACAAGCGGCTTTACAGAGATGCACTCGGTTCTCGCAGTCGATCTCAACGCTGCCTTGAACGGTGTATTTATCCTGCTCAGGTTCTTGCAAATGAACGCCCATGCCCTTGTCCAGAAAGCGCTGCTTCACCCGTTCTGCGACCCTGGCCTTTCGTTCATCCAACTCCTCAATGGTGATGAGCTCTTTCTCCTCCAACAACTCGATGAGCGCGTAGAGGAATGAAGCAACTTCCAGAAGGCGAGTGGTGTTGGAATTGGCCCGGCTGTGGGTGTACAGCAAGCCGCCCACCATCTCCCGGCGCAGCGCTTCCAAAGCCTCGCGCGTGGCGCCGTTGCTCCCTTCCGCGTTGAAAGCTCCCTGTGAAGTGAGCACCTCCATCACGATCGACTCTTGTTGATCCAATTGCATCTTTCCTCCTTCACGGGCTTAGCCTCGACAGCCATCGGCTCACAAAATGTCTTCTTCGACCCAGGCGTAAAACGCTTCGCTGAACTCACCCTTAGTGATGGGTTTGCCCAGCTTCTGGTACTCTCGCGCCGTGGCGACCACCAGGTGGCGCAGGCTGATGGCGGGCAATTCAGCCTCGGCGTCGGCCAGAGCCCGGAAGGCGGCGTCGATGACGATGTTTTTGAGGCTGCCCCCGGACAGTTGGAAGCGCTCGGCCAGGGCCCGCAGGTCGTTGTCCGGTGGGCGGTTCAGTGCCATAGGAAACATGCCGCGCCAGATGCGGAAGCGGGCCTCGGCGTCGGGGAAGGGGAACTCGACGATGACGTGAATGCGCCGCATGAAGGCCTCGTCGATGTTCTGGCGCAGGTTCGAGGCCAGGATGACTACGCCGGCGTACTCTTCTACCCGCTGCAGCAGGTAGTTTATCTCCATGTTGGCCCAGCGGTCGCGTGCGTCCTTGACCTCGCCGCGCTTGCCAAAGAGGGCATCGGCCTCGTCGAAGAAGATGATGGCGTTCGAGTCCTCGGCCTCGGCGAAGACCCGGTTCAGGTTCTTCTCCGTCTCACCCACATACTTGCTGACCACGGCGGAGAGATCCACCTTGTACAGGTCGACTCCCTGCTCCCGCGCCAGGAGTTCGGCGGCCATGGTCTTTCCGGTGCCGGACGAGCCGGTGAACAGGGCGATCAGGCCCTTGCCCAAGCTCAGCCGTCGCTCAAAGCCCAAACCACTGTACACCCGATGGTGGTGACGGATGCGCGCCCGAAGCTCCTGGAGTTGCCGTTCGTTGGGCGTGGGCAGGATCAAGTCGTTGAAAGTCAGCTCCGTCCGGGGTTCAATACGCCGGGCCATGGTGATCAGCCGCCGGCCTGACTGACGCCGGCAGCCGGCATACAGGTCGTCGCTTGTCAGGCGGGGATGGTATGGGTCTCGCTGGGTGGCCAGCCCCCGGGCTGTGGCCAGGACATCTATGATTTGGCCTTCGGTCAGTTGGAAACCATTGGCCAATAGTTCCGCCAGCACGGTCCGGTCTGGAGCCGGATCGGCGAAAGCCTCAGGCGGCGGAAGATGGGTTTCCCACAGTTGGCGACGTAACGCGTAACCCGGCATCGGAAAATCAAGACGCAGGAAGGGGTTAACGAGGAAGCGACCGGCCGGGTCCCAGGCGGTCCGACTGGACAGGAAGGTTAGCCCCATGTATTCCTCGGCCACAGCGACCAGATAGTCCCAGCGGTCCCGCAGAGATGCTCCACCAGGGGCCGGCTGATCCCGATCCAGCAATATCTCACACCCGTCCCAGTACAACGCCGCCTCCCGCAGGGCCACCTCACGATATCCCAGATCAACGATTTGCTGCCAACCGGTGCTGGCCCGCAGGGCCTTGTCCACGTCGATGACCAGTAGCGGCGTCTCCGTGGCCGTAGCGAAGGCGCGGGCCGCTTTCAAGCGGCCGCTGCCGTAAGGGCCATGCAAGAACAAGGCAGCACCTGCTGGATATCCTTGGCAGTGCAGTTGCCACCAGTCGGCCAGGTGTTTCAGGCTCTCGCCAAACGCCGGATCGATCATCAACTGCGCCCAATCGAACGCACTTCCAGGTTGCGACATGACATCGGCCAGCCGCCCATCCGGAGCGTCGCTGCCCAACAGGTAATTCGCAATGCGGTCGTCCAGCCGGACAGAGCGCATCGACAGCGGCTCATCGCCCTGGACATCGTCCCCTAGCACCAGCAGGCGGTGGGCCAACAGCGGCGACCCTTTGTCGAAAGCCGAGCGACCGACCCCGGCCTGCGGCGCCAGTGGGTGCAGGATCTGAAGCACCAGTTCCACTGTAGGCCGGGTTCGGGAGGCGTCATCCTGCAAGTAGCCGAAGAGCCGGCGGTAGCGACCATCCAGCTCCGGCAGCAGGCAGACCAATAAGATGTCGCGTTCCAGGTTCGACAGGCCAAATAGACATTCCAGCCGATCCAGACGTAAGGTGATCCCTGATGGCGTCTGCGCCCGGCGGGCCTGAATGGCCTGGGCCAGCACCTCAGCCGCCCGCCAGTAATCATCCATGGCCTGTTCAAGCCCGGCCGGCAGGTGATGGGGGGGCATGAAGGGCGCACGGAGATAGGTTTCCACCTCGGCGTCGGTGACGTGAAGCATACCCCACCATTGCTCGGGTTTGCTCGCTCCAATGGTCAACCGCCAGCGGACCGTCTGGGCCCGAACCAGTTGGTCGATGCGGCGCAGTTGGTCCCAGACATGCTCGTCGCTGCCGGCATAAGGGCCTGCCGGCAGCTCAGCCACTGGAGGAGATAGCAATAGCCGAGAGGGCACATCAACATTTCCATCACCCTCAACGACTGAAATCTCCTTTTGCTGGCGACTGCCGAATCTCAAAAAACTCATCATTACCCTCTCAGTTGAAATCGCACACGCCGTTGACCGAGCCAAGACACATTTTCTAATTCAGCAGTGTAGCCGGCCATATCGATGACCACGTCCAGCGGCCCGGGCTCCAACTCGACCAGGATGCTATTGGCATCCATCGTCACCCGGCCCGGCCGCCGGATAAAGTTAGCCAGCAGATAGGGCACGCCGGAAATTGCGAATTGCCGCAGCCAGCGCGCCCACACCCGCAGCAAGGCGCTGGCCGTCAGGGCCAGGGTTAGGTCGACCTCAGGCAGGTCCAGCCGGCTATGGTCCAGGGCGGCCAGAGCCGACAGTAACGCCTCTCGACCAGTCTGGTGAGCCCTCCCTATCTCGTCTAGGGCATCACTTGTGCCTGAAGCTCGTATCTCTGGCACAGCGACCACGTCTGGTGCTTCGGCCTCCAGCCCTAATCCAGCAATATCAGCCAGCGACTGATCGTATGTCACGACAGCGGGCCGGCGCCCGGTGGCCTCATTCCAGACTTCCAGCCACTCAGCCAGAATTCCCGTCACCTCCGCCGCTGTCTCGACAACTCGGCCCAATGGCCAAAGGTCCCCCCTCCCGTCGCCCGCTACGAGGACTGGGACGCCGTCTTTCACCGCCACCCGATACAGGTGCAGGGTCGAACCACCCACTAGCCGCTGTCCGGCCAAGATGCGTAGCAGGGCTGCCTGGAACCGGCTATGGTTGGCTGGTCCCAAGCCGGACCAAGCTGCCTGTAGCACTGCGAGCGCTGGCGGGACTTCCAATCCCACCAGCGGCCCCAAGCCGGGGTCGATCTCCTCTTCGACCAGCGCTGGCTCGCCAGCCCAGCGTAGCCCCAAGGCCAACAGGCAGGCCTCTAACCGGGTTGGCCCTGCGATACGCCTCGCGTCAGTACCTTGCGGCGGAAAGGCTGCTCCCCCAACCAACACAGGCAGGCGAGCATCCAGGATAGCCCGTAGCAGGAGATAGACGCCGGCGCACTGGGTCTCGATACCCGTGTCAGCCGCCGCCGGCCGTGGGCGTTCTTCCCCGGCCAGTGTTGCGACCAGGGCCAGGCCAGGTTCGCCCAAGTCGGCCAGGAATTTAAAGGCGGCCCGGGCGCCCGCACGATTGGTCTCGGGCAAGGTGCCCAGAGCACCCTCGATATCCCCTTGGCGCAAGCGGCGTAGGGCCTCGGCGCGGGGATGGATCTGCTCCAGCCAGCGCCAGGCAGCCAGCAGGCGTTGGATCAGGCCGGTCACCATGGCGTCATCCGCCCAGCGGGGGGCGTGGGCTACGAGCCAGGCGTACAGCCGCAGGGCGTTGGCCGCCGAGTCGGGCTGACCCCGGTCCAGCCGAGCCCCGCCCGCGCGCAGCGCGGCGGCCAGGTCAGCCAGAAGTTCGCGCTGGCGCTGGGTCGGGCCGTAGCCGGTGGGCCGGACGGGCAGGACGGTCTCGGGCCGCTTCGATCCGGCCAGCAGGTCCAACAGCGCGGCCCTCAGCCAGTCGGCGTCCAGCCAGTCGAAATCAAGCAGTGCCTGCTCCAGCCGGGCCAGAAATGTCTCCACCTTGGCCGGGTCTAGCCGACGCAGATACCCCTGGCCGGCCAGAAAACGCAAAGCATCGAGAACAGCTCGAGCCAATCCCCGGCCATCCCGCCAGTCGGCCGCTGGCGGTCCGGTGGCCAGGTAGGCTTGAAACAGGGCCTCGCCCTGGGGACGGGGCTTAGCCCATAAGCCAAGCCGGTCCGCCAGGTCCAGGGCTCTTGCGAACAGGGGACGAGTTGTCTCTGGGGCGGCGCTGATATAGGCCCCCAAGCCCTGGGACCACAGCCAGCGCAGGGTCGCTTCATCCAGATAAGCCAGGAGCTTCTCCAGTGCCTCGTAGCGATACAGAAAGCTCAGTATGGCCGGTAAGTGGTCACCGTTGTCGACCAGCACGGCCCGCAGCGCGTCGCCCGTGCTGCGCGGCCGGAGAGAGGCAAAAACCCCGTAGAACCAGCGGCGCCAGGCCCGGCCCTCGATCAGATCGGTGATGAAGTGGGCCACGTAGTCGGCCTGGTCGGCAAAGCAGACCAGGTTGGCCCCGTCGTCCGGATCATGGGCGATGCGGCGCATCACCGCGCCGGCCAGCCGCTCGCCCCAACGCTGTGCCAAGTGGGCGTCGGTCAGCGCCCGGTCCGCGTTTAGCGCCAGCCCGGTCTGAACGCGGCGCAAGACGTAGACGGTGGGATCGTCCCCCAGGATCTGGTCTAGGGCCTCGGCCCACGCCTCCGCCACCTGAGACCGGGCCAGCCGATCCAGGCGATCCGCCACCAGGCCGGCCGAACCTGGGGTGCCCAACACCCGGTAGCGACAATACAGGTGCCCGATGCGGCCATCCATGGTGGACTAACCCTCACCACCATCCCCATCGTCATCTCCTGGTGAGGCGAGATTCTGCAAGCTTTGCAGCAGATTGGGATGGCCGCTCGCTATCAGATTCAAGAAAGCTTCCCGAAGCGCCTCATCTGTCTCCAGCCGGGTTACGAAAGCGGCCAACTCCGCTTCCGGCACAGCCGCCCGCCTTAAGGCTGCTAATCCTTCAGCGAGCATGGCAGGTGTGGTCCCCACATATCCACGGCCAAATAGAAGGTTAGCCCCACCGACGCCGCTGAGAAAAGAGGACAAGGCAAATTGACCGGCGACGGTATCCAGTTGGGATGGGGTCTCACCCCTGAACTCAATCTGGCCCTCAACGACCAGGTTGCCATGCACCGTTACCGTGCAGTTGTCGGCGATGGTCAGGCAAGGTTTAAATACCTCATCCTCACTGGACCAAAAGCCAATAACTACTCGATTCAGACCGCCCGCCCCGGCCGCCATTTCGAGGCGCAACTCGTTGATAAGCTCATCTTGATGAGTAAGCTCAACTTGATGATGATATATGTGCCAGGGTTGCGCAGCCTGAGCAAACCCTGCGCCAAATTCAACAGCGCCACCCGCAACCTTTAAATCACCGTAAAGGGTCGTCTGGCCGCGGAAGCCGATTTCCCCAGTATCTTTGATTTCCAGCCGGGCGGGTGTAGGATCAACGCCAGGGTCAGCCTCGGGTACGAATACGGCAAACCGGCGGGGGTCAGTGTCCAACTCGGCCCCGATTTGCACCCTGGCCCGGCCTGAGGGAGCCTCGATGGCTTCACCGACCAGGCCAACGTAGGGCCGGTCGGCCGTATCGACGCTGTATGGCTGGTCGGGATTGACCGGATCGGATCGAATCTGGCCCAGGAAGACCGGCCAATCGTCCTGGGGATCGTCGGGCGGCGTGCGGCTGGGGTCGAAAGACAGATCGCCTTCTGGCACACTCTCAGGCTGGCGCCGGTCGGGGAAAGCCGGGTCCGGCACGTCCAGTCGGACCAGCGGCCGCTCCTGCCAGCGGTAGAAGGGCACGCCGTCGCCATTACCACAGCCGGCATAGCCCCGCGGGGCACGATCGCTGCCCAGCCGATCATATACCAGCCAGACGTCCAAGACATCGCTGCCTTTATCAGCAAAAGCCGCCGTCGACAGGGTCTGCTTCTCCGGCAGGATCAACGCCCGGCCGTAGCCGTCAATGGCCATGCCCGGCTGGACGAAGAGATTCCCCTCCTCAGCCACCAGTTGCAGGCCGTGGACGATGCCCCAGGTATGATGGGCGATATTATGGCGGCGTGGCATAGCCAGGTGATAGGCCTGTTCGTCGGCAAAATCCTGCACACGCAGGAATTGATTCTCAAAATAATGCACGCGGGCGTTGCCGCTGTTGTTCATATCCATAAAACTCCTTATTCGATGATAGGGCCACCACACTTAAGAGTCTCGCTGGCCGAAGCTGAGATGGGGATGTTGGCTGGACCAATCCCCAGCGCTGTGACAGCGAGGATAATCTCCCGATCTTCAAGAGAACCGGAGTGGCTTTCGTATGTATGGGTTATGGTACTTTGAGTTTCGCTCGACAACGTGAACTCACGTGCGATCAGCCCCCGGCGTACTGGCAGACCATCAATGCTTAAATTCTCGACGAGGTTGATGTTCGAGATGGGGCTTCCGCTGGTGTTTCTGACGGTGATTTCGTAGGTTATAACATCAAACGATTCATTAGCAGTACACGAGATCTCAGTGATTTCCAGCCCGGTGCCGTAGAGGGTGCCGGCACCTGTGACCAGGAGGCCCTGCGCCCAGCGCGTTCCTATGACCTCGGCAAAACGTGGGTCCGTTGGATCAGCAGTGACGGGGCTTTCCTTAAGGGATCCTTCGACTTGTATATCACCTCGAATAATAACTGTACAGTTGGCGTCCACAGTCAAACACGGTTGGAACCGGCTTTCATCGTCAGACCAAGAGCCAACAGCCAGTCGGTGCTTTGCCGGATCACCTTCATCACCCGGGTGGCCTATCTCCAGGCGGAGTTGGTCAATTGGAATGTCGTTCTCAGAAGCGATGGTGTGATAGATCCTCCATGGCGTGGCTTCTTCAGGAGCAATATCCATCGGCTTAAACGCAATGCTCCACACCTGATCCTCGTCCGTTGATCCTTCCCCACGACCGCACAGGCGAGCCAGTCGGGACGCGATGACCGGCACCGCTCGTGCTTCTGCCTCAGCGATGATCAGGTCGCCATCCACCAATGTCGTGTTCCCGCGCAGCGTTGTCTTCCCATCGCCGTCGATAGTAAGCCGGTTCGTGAACGCGTCACTTTCGTCGGGCATGCTCACGGCGAAGCGCTGGCGGTCGCCGGCCAGCTCGCTACCAACTTGCATCCGGGCGCGGCTCGAGGGGGCAACGATCAGCTCTCCAACCAGCGTCACATAAGGTCGGTTTGCCAGATCAGTAGTGGTGCGTGTTATTCGACCCAGAAATATCGGCCATTCCCGCTCTGGATCGTCGGGCGGTGTTTCATGCGGGCCGAAGTCGAGATCCGCGTCGGGCACTTCGACCGGCCGACGCGGATTGATAGTGTCGGCTGCCGTCAGGCGCAGACGAGCCTCTTCACGCCAGCGACTGTGTTGGCCCGGCCCGCAATCATACCGCCCGCGCTGTGGCGGCGTCTCGGCCACGCGACCGTAGAGCAACCATACATCGATGTTTTCCCCTAGCGCTTCGAAAATATCGACAGGCTCATCACATATTTCCATCGGCAGCGCCACTGGTTCCGGTACGATTAACTCACGACCGTAGCCATCCACGGCCATACCGGGCGTGACCACAAATCTCCCTCCCTCGAAGACCAGTTCCAGGCCGATTACGATTCCCCAGCCGTGGTGGCCGATGTGGTGCCGGCGGCGCATCATCAGGCGATAAGCCTGCTCATCGAGCAGATCGATGGCGCGCAAGGCTTGGCGCTCACGGTAACGAACGCGGGTCACGGTCATAGATATATCTCCAACAGATGCAGGGACAAATTGCACATTTAAGCGTCAAGGGTGCTGACAGTCCTATGCCAACTCCCGAGCTTCCTTCTGCCACCGGGCCAATGTCGTCCGACTGACACCGGGGAACAACCCCTGTAGGCGCTCAATGGGTGCCGCCGCCAGTGCCTCAAAGGTGGCAATGCCAGCGCGACGCAAGGTTTCGGCGCGACTGTCACCGATACCGTCAATCTCCTCCAGGTCGTCGCCAGATCCAGGCGGCGGCACGCTGCCTGTAATCTTGAGGAGGTGGGTATCGGTAGCTGTGACCTCCTGGCCGTCAGCGTCCACGCCGGTCACGGTGACTTTGTTTTCCAGTTGATCCGGGGCATCGTCTGGCACGACGTAATTTTTCGAAAAAGTCTCTGTAGTGCCGGGACTCAGGATTACGTCGCTGACAATCTCGCCCAGCAGGCTATCGTCCACCTTGACAGTCAATTCAGTCTCACCGGTGTTGGTGACGTCGAAATTGTAAGTCACTTGCGCGCCTGGCCCGACTTCAGTCATATCCGAGCTCTTAACTACAGCTACTCCCAGGCCTGAGGGCGGCGGCGCGCCACAGAAACCCAACACCCGTTGCCCCATCCCCACTCCATTGAAAGACTCATCTGCCTCGAAATACTGGACGCTTACTGAGTCTCCGCACGGCACGAATAGGCTGCAATCCAACTCTGTCTTCAGCTCAGCCAACGTTGCTGGGAACTCAAACTTGACCTCGCCATCGACCTGCACGCCCAGATCGGCCAGCGTGACGCACGCCTCTTCCGAACGATGCCAGATCAGCCGGCCCAGATTGACCTGGCCCAGGGCTGCCGGCCAGCAATCCGATCTAATCGGTCGGCGATACGGGGGGTAGGCGTCGATACCCAAAACGTGGCAGCACCCTTTGTCCTTATCGTTTTTGGCCTGGAGCCAAACTTGGGCCAACGGCACGCCGGATCTTTCCTGGCAGCTATGGCAACTGCAGTTCAAAAAGGTGTTGCGACGGTCCTGCACCAGCCAGAACAAGACCTTCACCAAGCTGGCTTCATCAGCCAATTCCTCGGGCTCCATATCACACACCCAGTCGCGCACGAAACAGAACTGGTGGGAGGGGTGATTATCAATCCAGCGCACCAGCCAGCGACGGATGTCCTCGGCGTGTTCGGCAAGGGATGTGAATTGGTTAAGGAAATTTAGAAAGTCATCAACCACGTCAAGGCATTCACTATACTTCGCGTGCCAATCCTCCGCCTCCGCTCTGAGCGGGTCGCTGCCGATAACCGTCGGCTGCCAGGCCAGCGTGAAGGTTTCGTGCGTTCGGCTGTATTCGCATTTTGCCGCTTCTCGGCAGACACTCCGCCCCAGGGCCGTCTGTGGGTTGGAGAGCTCTTCCTTGTAGCGGATATACAGATCAACGAGCTTGGCTCCGTTGTCGACCTGCCCAGGTTCCTCAAGCGTCGCGCAGGGATCTTCTGCCTCGCGGCAGGCGTCGCTGAGGTCGAAGGCGGTCTCCTCGCACACGATGATATCGTCGCCACAGCAACTCACAGCGTAGCCAGGGCCGACGATGACCCGCCCACATTGCTGGGGGTCGCAACGTACCTCGAGGCCACACACCACACCCCAACCGTGCCGATAGCGGGTCAGCCGCAGTTTATCTTGAGTCCAGTTCAGCAGCGCCGTCAGATCTTGGTCGGTGAGGAGTTGGCCGCAGAAAAAACGAGGCTGAACCAGGCAATCCAGGCTGCAGCAAGTCTCCTCACAGGGAGCGCAGCCGCAGGGGCAAGGTTGTGCCGAGGTTTGAGTCTTTGCTAGAGTCACGCTTCGGGTTGCCATTATGCTACCTCCTCAGCCTGGCCGTCATACACCACGCGGAACCAGCTTTCGAATACACCGCCGGGGGTGCCGTCTCCTGAAGGCAGCCGCCCCCGCAAGTGATCGCCGTCCACCGGGTTCTCATGGCAATCCAGGATAAAATCGCACTTCAAGGTCACGTACACGACGTTGCCGGCGATGTTGTCCCGCTCCCCGAGGTAGTCGGGGTCAATGGTAAACACAGCCAGACAATCCCCTTCCAGCTCCGGCGGATGGTCCCGGTCGAAGGGTAGAAACTCAATGTCCCGCTGCACCCCTCCGTATTGGACGGCGAAGGTGTACCCATTGATTCCAGTCGCATCTTCGTCGGCAGCCAGGAGCTTGCGGTCGAAGCGGACTTCCAGCCGTCCTCCCCAGTCGCGTAGCTGAGACAGGCTGATCTCTCCGCCGTGTGGCCAGTTGATGTCCACAATGTGAGTCAGATACTGGGGCGGGACCGGCAGCGTACGCCGGCCCTGGGTGTCGATCTCAAAGCCAGCCTCTGGGTCATTGGGATCGAAGCTGATCAGGGCCAGCGGCACCGTCTGACCGCACGGGCAGTCCGGTTCCAGGCAACTGCCCCCTGTCCCCGGCAGCTCATCGCCGCAATCATCTCGGCATTGAGCGTCGGGATCGCCCCCAGGCACTAGCCAGCATCCGGCTTCGACATCATCCAGGCTACACACTTCAAGGCGAGCCACCTCACGCACTCGATTCGCTTGTAGGCGCGTTGGGTCACAGGTGCCTTCAGCATACAGGGCCGGCACCAGCTCGATTTCTTCCTCGGCGTAGCGCAGGCACAGCAGGAAGGGGCCTAACATACCTTCTTCTGGAGGGCTCTCTTGCTGCGGCGTGTCCTGAGTTGGCTCATCCTGTTGATATGGCGCGTTTTTTTGATTGACCTGCTTCTCTAGGCCGGGCTCGGGTGGCCTGGGCATCGGCAACTTAAAGGGGGTATCTCGCTCAAGTATTAGTTCACGCCCACAGCAATCGAGGGCGATGCCGGCTCGAACCACCACCCAATTCTTGCAATCAGGATTAGGATGGTGAATCACCCGCAGTCCACAGACAACCCCCCAACCGTGCAGCAAGCGGTTGTGCAGCCGGTGGCGGCTTAGGAAGTACAGTTGCTCGTCCCGGAAGTCTCGCTTTGTCATATACTTGCCGGTAAAGTAACGATTGCGCTCGGTAGCGATAAGTCCGCATCGCGTGGCGCAGGGTGCATCAGGTTGTTTATTGCGCATGGTAGTCTCCTTACTTAAGACAAGATCGTATCCAACCCTACCCGCGTGCCCGGTCCCAGGCGCAGTTTGGGGCCACCGTCCGGCTGGCCAGCCAGAATTGTGTCGTAACCCAGGCGGTGGCTGGGTGGCCGGCTGGGTGGCGTGTCAGTTTCGTGACGGCAGGCCAGCCAGGCAACCGGATAGGCCCCGATGACAGTGTCGAGCCCGACGGTAGACTGGAGACCGACCCGAAAGCGGGGCTCGACCAGGCACAGGTCGTATTGAGTGTGGGCTGGCTTCTCCGCATCCAGTGCCCGGTGAAGCATGCGTTCATCCTTCTCGGTGCGCACCCAGGCAGCCGGAACGAAAACACGGAACCGATGCGCATACTCGTGGAAGAAATCTCGTTCCGGGTCGCCGGTAGACACCAGCCGGATCTCACCCTCGCGGGCGAACACATCGAGTTGAAACCTTGCCACTTGACTCGAGCCCCAGAGTGGCGCTCCGTGGGCCAGGTTGGACGAGCTCTGGATGGATAACAGCAAACGTCGCCGTTCTCGAAAGCCCTCTACGATCTGGGGATAGTCTCTCTGCGCCTCTGGCGCCAGGCCAGTGATGTTCTGTAAGTAGATCTGCAGATACTCCCGTAGACCTTCGACTGTTCCCCGTCGAGGTGTAAACTGAGGTGCTGCTGCCAGAAGATGGCGTTTCTGTTCCCAGTTCCAGTCCCCCTCCAACGGCAGTGCCAGCCAGCGCGCCAGGTACTCCAGGAATTCGCCCTCTGGCACGGCTTGGGGATCGAAATAGGCAGCTATCTCCTCAATCCGGCGCTCAAGATCATCCCACTCAGTCTGGAAGATCGACAGAAAGCGCTCCAGGAACCAGCGGCTCTCGTCATCGGCCGCATAGACTGCCGGCAGGTAGCTCAAATAAGACTCCCGAGGATAATGGACACGCATAGAACGCACGGCTGGGGTGGTGTAGCCATCGCCGGTCAACTGGATCTTGAGCCACAGGTACTGGCCTTCCCGACTCTGGACAAGAAAGTCGTGAACGCCGCTGGGCTCAGAACGCGAATTCGGGGGCGGTTGCATCTGCCCGGCGGCCGCGTAGCGGGTATCCCATAGATGGTCGGGCAGCGCCCGGATTTCCTCGGCCCGCCGTGCTTGCGGATCGGTGTATGTGCTGACCACAACCTGTGTCCCGGCTGGTAGATCGGTCAGGCCCAGCTCAACGCGATGCCACTGGCAGCGGTAGATTTTGCTGTCCAGCGCCTGGCTGATCCAGGTGCCCGAGCTGACATACAACTTCGGGCCGTGCGGCTCAGCTGGGTCGACGCGCACCGGATCCCCCCCTCGGTCGAAGGTCAACCCACCTGGAGACCAGGGCGGACACCACGCCAGCGGGGCCTCGGGGACTGGCGGCTTTGCGGGGGGACGCCGGTCGCACAGCCGCAGCAAACTCTCTGGTAGGCAGAAACGCCCCTTATGGTCCAGGCGCAGCGGGGGGGGGGCAAAACGATCCCGTACGTCTCCGGCATCCTGGACCTGTGCTACGTACTGACCCTGAGAATCATAGATGTCGAGGCTCGACGCTTCGGGATCTAGTAAGTAGATCCGTCCCGCGCGATCCACCGCAACCCGGCTCCAACGGTCGGCAGCTCCTAGCTCATCAACCACCAGGTGTAATTTATCAGTCCTTGGTCGGTGACGATAAAGCCGACCATAGCGCCTATCCAGGATGTAGGCGACACCGGCCTGGGCGGCCACGTCGTTCGGCTCCCAGGCATTAGGGTCGTTAGCCGCAACTGGACAACCAGCAGCATCCCACGGTCCCCATACATTGCGAAGGGCCAGGCTTGCCAGGTCAAACACCTGAACTCGACGGTTGCCCCGATCAGCTACGTAAAGGTCCCGACCAGCGATGGCGATGTTCACCGGATCGCGGAACTTCCGGACTTCCCCCCCACGGCTGCCCACCGCAGGCAACCTAAGGAAACGTCGAGTAGAGGGGTGGAAACGCTTGATCCACGCTTCATCCAGCCCGAGAAGATACAGCGTGCCTTTGCTGTCCAGGGTCATACCCCGGGGCAGCGTCAATCCGCCCAAGCTACCGTCGGCGGCAGTCAGGGCCAATGGCCCTGCCGGGTTGCCTGCCAGGCGGATGCCTAATTGCTCGCCCACGCTCACCCCCTCGGTATGAGCCGTGTGCCAGCCTGTTCGTCCATCCAAGAGCCAGAGGGTCGGTCCTGTAGGTCGCATCTTTATTCGTCGCTCATAAGTCTGTCAATGGCACAACCGTGATTTCGTGGTCGCTGCCATACACCAGGCCGTCGGGCGGCACTATCACCGGTTGGGTGAGATTATCGTGCGGCCGGCCGTTTACGATGATAGCCAGACTAGGCACGGCCGCGACACCATCCACATCCAAGATCACGCTGTATAGGCTCGTCGGATACAGTTCCTGGCCGAATTTCCAACCTCGTTCGCCCGTCGGCTGGCCGTTCGAGTTGCTCGCTTCCCGGTTCAGTGGATCCAAGTGGACATTCAGAGCCACCACCACGTCCCGGGCGACGGCATCGAAGGCCGCGTAGGGTTGGGCCGCCACCCGAGCCTCGACTTTGATCGCCTGATAGGCCGGGCCCTTAACGTATACCTCCGTTGTAAGCAGGCGGAAACGGTTCAGATAGCGGCACACGTGGCGAATCAGGTCCGACGAGGGGCGGGGGGGTACGTCTTCGTTGTCAGGCACAATCACCACCGTGACGGCACCCGGCACTTCCACGCCGGGATGATCGGGATGGGCCAGGGGGATGGTCGTGGCTTTGGCCACGCCCCCAGCCAACTGGGCCAGCGCCGTGAAATCCTCGGACGCCACCGCCCGGTTACGGCTGCTCAGAACTCGGGGAGCCTGTTCCTTCAGTTTTTCCACATCTTGCTCATTCCGGCCGCCGACGGCTGGCCGCTCGTTGGTTACCTTCTCCACCCCTACCAAGCTCGTCAGTGGGGTGTTGATCAGACCAGAGCCGACGTTACCCGCCGTGCCCCCGCCGTAGCGATACTCGCGGGCGATGATCTCGGCCCCGGCCACCGGGATGCGCCCGCACCGTCCATCGCCGAAGTGGATCGTGCCAGCAGTGGCATTCAAGCGGTAGTGGGGATCCTCGGGGCCGGAAGCCAAAAAGTCTTCGACCGGCCTCCAGTGCTCCGGTTCCTGACCCTCCACCTCGAGCCATAAGTCGAGCGAATCGGGCTGCACCGGCTTGCGGCGCAGTTCAAAGCTTTGATCCGGATGGCCTTCGCTAATGCCGACTATCTCCTCGCGGACCGTGGACAGATTCTGAGCCTGGACCGTGTTGGGCCGAATGAAGTCGATCTCCGGCGCCCGCCCGGCCGGATAACTCCCCCCGACCAGCCGGCAGCGCAGCCAATAACGCGGCTCCGTTACTTTCCCTTCGGTGCTAGGTTCGATCTCTGCCGGGCCCTCCAGCAAAATGTAGCCCTCTCGGGAAAAGGCCGCGCCCTCATCCTCGTAGACGTTCAGCCGGCGCCAGCGCGTGGCCGTGGCTGTTGGCTTGTATTCCCAAACCAGGTTCACAGGGGGTGCAGGTGGCCGCTCGGCCTCCAGACAGCACTGGGCCAGGCCGGCTTGTGCCGCGACCGGGAGAAAAACCCGAAAGCGAATCTCCTGTGGGAAAAGCCGGCCGACAGTGGGCGGATTCGTTTGAGCGAAGCCCAGGTAGAGAGCGCTGCCCACTTGGGGCACCCAACCTAAAGGCCTTAAGAGGGAGCCCGGATCATCGTTGGCCTGGGTTACCACGCTGAAGGCCGCTCCGTCGTACACCTGAACGTCGCTCAGCGGCAGCCGAATCAGATCCAGACCGGCCTCCGTCTCAAAAATCAGCAGGTCGCCGCCGTCTGGCGGCTGGGCCGCGATCTGCGAGCGGACCCGTACCGATTCTACCACAGCACCGGCCTGAGCCTTGAACGTCAGATGGGCAACGGCAGGCTGGGCCGGCCGCAGTTCCATATTGAGAAGTTGCAAGAACTTGATGTAATTTCGCTCCGATACCCGGTTCATCTGGTACAGCGTCATCTCGGTCAACCAGGCGAACAGTTGCACTAAGGTGATGCCCGGGTCGCTCTCGTTAAAATCGGTCCACTCCGGCGTGTAGCGAGGGATGCGCAGCCGCGCCAATTGCACCAGCTCTTCAAAGGTCCGGGTATCCAGTTTGGGCGCTTCCAAGGGCATGAAGTTCCTCCTTAGCCTGGCCCTTCGTTGATGAAGAAGGGATACACCAAATTGTAAAAGGCGTTGTTAGCCCGAATTCGGTAGTCGATGCGAATCAGCAGATGATTGCGGGCTTCAGGCGGCGTCTCGACCCGGACGTCAACCACGTCGATGCGAGGCTCCCAGCGCGTCAATGCCTCGTGCACCTTCTCTTGCACGATACCCCGCAGAGCCGCCGTGTTAGGCTCGAAAACCAGGTCGTGGATGCCACAGCCAAAGTTGGGCCGCATCTGTCGCTCTCCCGGCGCTGTGCTCAAAATGATCCAGATGCTCTGGCGGATCTTCTCCTCACCGCCGACCAAGGACAACCGATCTGGCGGCCCTGGCTTCAGCGGAAAGGACCAGCCCCGCCCCAGAAAATCCTGTTCCATCTCAGCCCCCAATCAACACTGTGCTCTGAGCCACTACCGTCCCCACTGGCAGATCGGCTGGGTCATTGCAGGTCAGCGCGGTATCTCCAGCTCGGGCGGCTGGCTTGTTGTTGATGAAGACCGTCGCGCTGCCGCGTATGATCTGGCCCCGGTTGCGAGGGGGGATGACAAACGACCCACCCTGGGGAATGTGTGACGGCGTGTTGGTGGCTGTACTGGTCAGCGTCGCCGCAGGCCGGTTCTCAATATTGACATCGGTGCTCAACCCGCCGTCGATAATTCCACTGAACGGGTGAGGAACCGGCACCGGTGGCGAGGTGCCCGGGGGCTGGATCAGATGCGTGTCAAGTGCGGTGATGCGATCTCCTTGCTTGGCTGCTGGTTGTCCCATTCGCACTCTCCCACTGAAAACTTAGTTGATGTTGACCGTTGCTCCCTTGATGGTCATCACGCCAGTTGCCTCCAAGGTGATGTTGCCTGTGGCCTTGACCTCAACGGTAGTAGCTTCCACTTTGACGCTGCCAGTACCTGCTGAGATTTCAACGTCGCCATCGTCACAGGTGACCTGAATCTTGCGTCCAGCGCTGTCGATGATCACCTGGCGACTGCCATCCTTGTCAACTATTTCGATTTTCTCTCCACCCGCGCTGTCATCGAACTTGATGAAGTGACCACTACGCGTCTTGATCAAGCGCACGTTGTTTTCGGTCGGCTGGTCATCGTCAGGTGGCGGCGTGTCGGATCTATTCCACAGCCCGCCCAGGATGTACGGTCGCCGCGGATCTCCGTGTTCGAAGGCGACCAGGACCTCATCATCCACCTCCGGCCGGAAGAAAGCGCCCCGGTCCGGACCAGCCATGAAAGCCACCAGGCGTGCCCAGTCACTTTGCTCATCGTTTTGGTGCGGGTACTTGACTTTCACCCGTCCCAAGCGGTCGGGATCATCCAGATTGGTTACGATGCCAATGACGATGCCATTTGCTCGTTGCCCTTGCATACTAATCTGCCTGTGTCTCCTCGCGCCGACACTCGAACTGGGTCGTATAGCCACTATCACCGATTGTGTGAGTAGTAGTTGTGACGAAATAACGCCCGTTGAAACGCTCCCCCAGGCCGTCGATCTCGACGACGCTACCGGCGCGCAGGTCAGGCAAGCCCACGGTAGAACCGCTGCCTTTGACCATCTCCTTCGCAATACGCTCCAGCGTCTCAATAGCTAACGTTTGAGCTTCCTGCTCACTTTGGATAGGCCGGTCTACGATGATTTCCTGGCGCTGGTTGAAAGACTGCTCGATGACACCCTGACCACCGCGCGCCCCCACGCCCTGCGTCGCAATCTCGCTACGTTTGGCGGTGTACTCGATCTTTTGCTTGTTTCTGGTATCCCAGCCCCGGACTGTGACCTCCCCCACCTGGTTGGCCGTGGTCAAATTGGGCTGAAACTCGATCAGAGATCGGCCATAGGTAAGTTGATAGGTGACCCGCTGGACATTGACCGAGGGTCCGAAATAGAGTTGACTCTGGCCGGCTTGCCCATTCTGACCACTTTCCTCGACGAACATATCGTAGCCGATTCGTCGCGCCTGCTGCATCAAGAAAATGATGTCATATTGATTGTCTTGAAAGAGATAATCGTAGCGCTCCTCCTGGGCGGCGGCGGCGCGGTCGATGCGGACCGCCACGTTGAGCCGGCCCCCGATCTGCTGGGCGATCTCACTGTCCGTTAGCTTCTCATAAGGCTTGGACTCCTGTTTTGTGCGCAGACGGTGGAGCAGGTTCAGCCCGCTGATGGCCAACGTGGACGGCCCCGACGCCGGGAAGGCCGGTCGCAAGGAGGTGATCTCGCCGGTGATCATCAGGCGCAGCCGCTCCTGGCCATAGTAGCCCATCCATAATTCCACTTCCTGGCCCGGATCAAACAGATCGTCGTCACTGTATTTGAACTGTAGTTTGTCCGAATCCCAGTTGTTGATGGTGATTTCAAAACTGTCGATCTCCTCGATATTATCCTTGTAGGTAACCTGGAGGATGTCACGTACCACTCCCTGTCCCAGGGGCTGGCCTCGTAGCTTCACCTCGAAGTAAGGAACATAAAAGTCCTGGCCCTCGTAAATTGGGATGGCCTCGGTCATCGTTGTCTCACTACCGGTATACTGAACACGTCTAGCGGTGGTATCTCAAGCACCGTGCCGGGGACCAGCCGACGCGGATTAGCCACAACTTCGGAATTGGCTTCCGCGATGCGCCGCCACTCTCGCGGATCGTCGTATTCCTCGGCGGCAATGCGGCTTAGCGTATCGCTCCGCTGCACTACCCGGCGTTTGCTATGATCCGATGACTGCAGGTTCATTTCGGCGATTTGCTCTTCCAGGGTCTTGTATTCTCGAAAGGTGACCGATAGCGTAGCCCGCAGTGGAATGCCCAGTGGATTGAACAAATCAAACTTCTGCTGAACGCTCTCGACGATGGCTTTGAAGGACAGTCCCAAACCCCAGGTGAACCGGATCCGCGGCGGTGCATGGGTCTTGGGCTGAATCTTGACCAGTTGATAGATGGACCGGGTCAGGGTCCGCACATCCAGAGCCGCCTCACCCATACCCAAGTCGGTGGTGTCAAAGAACAGATCCAGGGTCAGTTTCTCGTTCTGGCCACGAATGAACTGCAAGATTGGCGAGTCAATACCTGGAATGGCGATCTCGGCGATCTGTGCCCCCTTGTTGAGCGTGTACTCCGGTGGGTTGAACTGCACCGGAATGAAAGGGAGCAAGCCCCGTGACGGATCCACAGCATCTCGATCCAGTACCTCGATGATCGCCTTAATCAATGCCATTGCTTACCTCATTTACCCTTTCACTCACCGATCAGCAGAGGCGGCGCGGCTTCCTGGCGCAGGGTCGTCGCCTCACGAGCCTGTTTGGCCTCCCGCTGTTTGTCCCCCAGACGTTGCAGGACGAGCCTCACCAGCTTGTCCAATTGAGCTTCAGTCAAGGGCAAGTCGCCCTCAAACACAGCCACCTCACTGGTCATTTCTTCGACGTGGACAGGCATACCTTACCTCGCTATCAAGTTCAGCGCTGGCGTTCCAACCCTTGATGGCACAACTCCAGGGTTTCGACGGCGACATTGCTCTGGGTGGCATTCAGCTCGGGCCCCTGCCACTTGCAGGGAAAGGCCTGGCGAAATTGCCATTCCATCATCACTTGCTCTCCCGAAGGATCTCGCACAATCACGGAGCCGTTGCGGAAACGCACCTGGCCCTGAGTCAAGTCCCAGTACCAATCCCACAGTTCCCGATCGACGAGGCCCCGCTTGAGGGTGAGGTTGGTCTGTTTTGTCCGCGTGGGGAACTTGTGGACGTGCGTGTTCAACCCGCCTTCGGTGTAGTCCTGAACTTCGGTCTCGAGTTGGAGGCCGCTACATTCACTGAAGCCACCGACCGACAAGTCATCCAGCTTGATCTCGAAACGAAAGGCCAGGAACGGGTCGTTGCGGGTGCCTGTTTCAGCCATTCTGCCGCTCCTTCACTTCCAGAATTTCCGTGCCGCTTTCGGTCTTACCAATACGCACGATCACGAACTCCGCCGGCCATGGCGGCTGTACTCCGATCAGGCAGATCATGCGACCCCCTTCGATCTCTTCAGGCGGGTTGGTGGTCTCGTCACAGCGCACGAAGTAGGCTTCCTCGGCCGTGGCTCCGTCCAGCATCCCACGCTGCCACAGGCCATCCAGAAAACTGCGCGCCACCCGGTCTATTGCGCGCCACAGGTCAGGATTGTTGGGCTCGAAGACGGTCCACTGGGTGCCTTCGTCGATAGCCTCCTCAATCATGATCAGTAGGCGGCGAACGTTGACGAAGCGCCACTCGCTGTCGCTGCTGAGTGTCCGTGCCCCGGCCACCCGCACCCCCCGGCCGTTGTACGGCCGGATTACGTTCACCCCCTGGTCATTCAGGTTGCCGTGAGCAATGTCGTCGGTCGGAGCCGACACATCCTTGGCTCCTTCGATCATCTCGTTGGCCGGCGGCTTGTGCACCCCTAATTGCTGATCCCCACGGGCATAGACGCCAGCCACGTGACCGCTGGGCGGCACAGTTCGCAACAAGCCCTCCAGCCGTAGTGGATCAGGCACCTGGAGCCACGGGTAATAGAGCGCGGCGTACTTTGTATCAAACTGGTTGCGCCAGGTGATCACCTCCTCCAGTGGCACCTCTGGCCTCACGTCGTCTGCGGGAGGATCAAGAATGGCCACCCGGTCCTTGAGTTGCTCACAGTGAGCGATCAACGCATACTGCAGGGTGAGGATCTGCCCTTCGTCAAAGAGCGGCGGAAACTCCAACGGTGCCTGGTCGAGTGCCGGTGGAGCCGGCTCGCCATCTAACATCTCGCAACGGGGTCGTCGCTCCTTGCGGTGTACACCGACCAACGGCTTAGACATGATGTCGGGTATGGCCACGATGCTCACCTCGTCGATGGCTTCCAATGTGGCTAAGCCCCAGGGCTTGTCGGGCAGAGCCCCAACACCGCTTAGATGTGATAGGCTTAGCCCACCAGTCAGCGAAAACGTTCCCGTTTCGGGCCTGTTGCCGGGGAAACCGGCCGGTGAGCGTAAGTCATGGACGGTTACCAGATGTGAGCCCGTTCGGCGATCATTGAGCACGGTCTCGACGTAACGCAGATCTGCCTTATCCATCGTCAGGTTCGGCCACGATTCTTCCCTGCCATCTGGCGCTTGTAATATCAAGAAGAAGCGATCTGCGCCGTTGTGTGCCACGGATATCGTCACGTTCTGCCCGAAGATTCCAGGTCTGGCAGCAGTCACGTGCAACATTGGCTGACCGGTACCATCTAGAAGATCGACACTCGGAGCCAACCCATCACGCCCGTTGGCCAGCCGGCCGATGCCATCCCGCAAGTTGGGTGCCCTTGGGCTGGGCGTATTTCCTGGCAAGTTCGTTGGTGAGATTAGGTCCGAGGCCGTCACCAGGCGGGAGCCCGTTTGCGGATCGTTGAGCACTGTCTCGACATAGCGTGGATCGGGCTGATGCATGGTCAGGTTTCGCCATATTTCCTGCTCACCGCCTGGTAGCCGCAAGGTCAGGGAGAAGCGGTCTTCGCCGCTACGCGCCAGGGATACAGTTATCTGCTGGCCCCAGACGCCACGGCTGGAGGCGGTCAGGCGTAGGGTCGACTGGCCGGTACCATCCAGGAGATCCAGGCTTGCCGGGCATGCTCGCTCTGGGTCGGCAGCGCGCACAACCCAACAGGTCTGGCCTCCATTAGCGAAAAAGCCCTCGACAGCATAAGCCAGGTAAGCCGGGGGGATATGCCTCCCAAAGATGCTAGTGAATTGGGTCCAGCTTTCCATCTTTACCGGTTGGTGCAGTGGCCCGCGGGCAGCGACCCCTACAAAGCCGGCGATGTCGGTCCGCAGTGGTCTGAGAGCCGGGGGGTGGGTATCCAGCCATTCGAAATAGACGCCAGGTGTACGGTAGGCAAACATAGGATCTGGCTACTCCCGATAGAGCGACTAAATAGAATATGTGATCGCTTTATGTTGACGAAAGACGAGGGAAAAAGGAAAGTCTCTATGTCAAACTAATCATTCGTCGTTCGTCCTTGGCCTTTCGTCATCTGTATAATTACTCCAACTCAAGACTCTCGGCGGCAATCTCCATTACCTCGATGGCCACTTCGTTGTTCTTGGCATTGAAGGTGGGACCCTCCCACTTACTCGGCCAGCCCTCACGGAAGTTATAGCGCAGTGCCTCCTCCCGGGCCTCGTTCAGCAATACGATAGAGCCTGACTGCCGCTCGGTCTGGCCATCCATGACCTTTTTGCGCCACTCCCACAGCTCTGTGCTGTCGGTAAAGCCCCGTTTAAGGGAGATGTTGGTGAATTTCTTCAGTCCTGGCAGCTTGCGAACGGTGATGTCCTCGTCGCCGTTGCGGTACTCGATTACATCGGTCTCGGTGGTTAGCCCGCTGCATTCGGAGAAACCCGCCACGGTCACCCCGTCGATCTCCACCAGGAAGTTGAACGCTGAATACGGATCGTTGCGGCTTCCAGTCTCTGGCATGATTTACCTCCTCGACTTCTAGGCTGGTGCGTCAGCTGTCTTTTGACTGATGCGGAAGATGACGAATTCCGCTGGCTTGACCGGCGCAATGCCAATGTAGCAGATCAGCCGGCCGTTGTCGATATCGTCCTGGGTCATGGTAGTGCGGTCGCACTTGACGAAGAAGGCCTCGTCCTGGGTGGTGCCCATCAAAGCGCCACTGTGCCACACGCTGATTAAGAAGTTGGTGATGCTACGCCGCACCTTGGCCCAGATAGGCTCGTCGTTGGGCTCGAAAACAACCCACTGAGTGCCCTCGTCGATCGACTCTTCGACGAAGAGGAACAGCCGGCGCACGTTGACGTACTTCCACTCCCCATCGCTGGACATGGTGCGGGCGCCCCAGAGGCGGATGCCCCGGCCATCACTGCGGAAATCCCGGACACAGTTGACGCCGCGCGGGTTTAAGACATCCTGATCACGTTTCGTGACCGGGAACTGCATTTCGCGTGCACCCCGGACGACCTCGTTGGCCGGGGCTTTGTGCACGCCGCGTTCGATGTCAGTGCGGGCAAATATGCCGGCTATGTGCCCCGTCGGTGGGATGAGGCGCAGGTCGCCGATCGTTGGATCGTATACCTGGATCCAGGGGTAGTAGAAGGCGGCGTAGGAAGTATCCCGAGGGGGGCGAATGTTTTGCACGTCGCCTGCCGCCTGGACCGCCGAGACGATGGCGAAGCGATCCTTAAGAATCTCGCACTGGTCGATGATATCTCGGGTAACCTGGCTCAGATCTACCGGAGCGGCGCGCACCTCATCCGGGGCGAGCAGCAGCGAGATCTCATCGATAGTTTCAAGTGCCGCCAGGCCCCGGCCTCTGCCCAGGAGCTCAAGTTCCGTGGGTGGCCCGGGGATGGGATCGAGATCTCCCCGGAAATCAGCCACTGAAATGCCAGAGCCATCATCACCTGTACCGTCCAAGGCGGTGAAAGGCTGGTCCGGCAACCGCGCAGGGTTGTCTGGGTCGACCCAGGCTACCCGGACCAGACGCGATGATGTGTTTAGCACGGTGACTACGTTGTTGCTGGCGCCGGTCCGTTCCGTCAGATTGTCGTACACTTCTAACACATCTGGCTCACGGCGGTTAGGGTTTGCCAGATCGGCCGGATCAGTGGACGTGGGATCGACGAAGTCGGCAGGATCCGGGGGATCGCGGAAGTACAGGATGCTCACCCGGAACCAGTTGCGGTCAGGCGGATTGGCCTGGGTGGCAGGATCGACCTTAATCATGATGTTGTTACCCCAGGCCCCGCGCCCGACGGCCCAGACATTCAACTGTCCTACAGACCCGGTATTGGCGACGGCGTCATCGGCCACTACCCGACCCACGAAGCAGCGCTGCCCCCCGTTCTGGAAAAACCCTTCGACCGCATAAGCCAAGTAGGATGTGTCGGGAAGGTAACCGCCATACCAGCGCTGGAAACCCAGCCAACTGGTGATCAGCCGTGGGCTTTCCGGTCCACGCTCGGTGGCTCCCATAAATCCACCCGTGCTGGTGCTCACACCCTCAATGGGTCTGGGACCAGTACTGATCTCCTCTACATATACACCAGGCGACAGATATTCAGGCATATCAGGCCTCCTTTCTCAAACGCTACTGCGGTAGTATGGTGATGAACCTGCCTCACATGTCACGTCGTCGCCTTTCTTCCGACGAGAATGTGAATTAAAGCATCACTGGCTGTTTGATTGTAGAAGAACAACGTATTTGGCGGTTGACCGAGCAAGCCGACGGCGCCATCGCCAACCAGCAGTTGTAGTGAATCCAATTTGATTCGATTACCGGCATCGGCTTCCGCAGCGTTGACGCTATACGACAGATCCTCGCTGTACTGATCAGAACTTATCAGTAGAAATTGTGTCTGACCCGCATCGCCGGGTTGAACTTGGATGTCCTCCCCAGTTGCACCAGCCGAAACTACCACCTCGATCTTATCGTAGGCGTCAACGGGAACTGTGTTGGATGCGGACATCCTCGGCCCCTCGAGCACATTGACGTTCAAGGTCCATTTGATCGTTTCTGGCATGATCTACCCTCCCTGCCATAATAAATGGAGAATCTCGATTCCCCGCTGGCTACGGAAATCGAAAGGTCGGTACCACCACCGTCGCCCGGGGCTGCACCTGGATATTGGTTTGAGTGCGGCTACGCCCGTCGGGCAGCACGACTGTGACCCTCACTGTATCTGCGGACTGGTTGAGGCCGAAATGGTAGAACCAGCTTCCATCTCGACTGGACATTGTATGGCTTGGGTAACCTGATACCCGCACGGTAGCGTGTGGAATACCCACACCGGCTGCGGTCAGGACCCAGCCGCGCAAGGCAGCCTGAGCCAGACTGCTCTCACGCCCTTGCACGATAGATACATTCGCCACATCCTCTACCGTCCCATCCGGCAATTCAAAGTGGACCGTAACGTTACCTGAAGGCTGGGTGTCAGGAAACCATAAGACCCACTGTCCGTTGTTGTCAGTCCGGTACCGATTAGACCGGCCAAGGACCTCAATGGTAGCCCTAGCAAGACCCTGCCCATCGAGCTGGTGGAGACTACCCCGTAGCAAAGTTAGACCGAGCCCTCCTGACAGGGTGATTTCCGTGGGAAAGGGGTAGGCGTAGCTTGGTTCCAAATCGAAAAAATACGGGTTCTCGGGTTCGGGCAAGTCGATATCTTCGCGCTCAGCCCACTGGTAGAAGCGGCTCTCTATTCGCACTACGTATGTCCCATCGGCCAGGAAACCCTGGCGGGATGTGCCATCGGGCAGCCTGACGACGTTAAAGAACAGGTGATAGCCACTGGTATTGCGCCGGATGGTTAATTCCAGCGGTGGATCAATGTCTTGGCGGACTCCGTTGACCATCTGTCCCACCAGACAGAACTTGAGCGGACCGATGGGACGTGGATGACGTCCCCATACTCCCCGTTCTCGAGCGTAGCGATCTTCCAAATCGAAGATCAGTGTCGCTGTTTGCTGGCGCAATTCAAAAGCGATTGTCACAATGGGCTACCCCATAGCCTCGACAGGCTTGCTGCCAAAGCCGGCGATCGGCTCAATAACCCGGGTGTGTCCGGGCAATCGCTCCGAATCGATCCGGGTCACTCGCACCTGATAGCACACCGACAGCCGATAGGGCTCTCGTAAAGCCTCCCAGATGCGGGTCAACTCTTCCAGGGTGAGCCGGCAAAAGATGATGCGCAATTCTTCAGCGATGTTTTCGGTCGCGTCCCGGAGCAGAAGGGTGGCGTTGTCGTATAGTATCTGCATGGATTTACCGAGCAGCAGGTGATCAGCTTCGCCTGAAGGGGCAAAGGGCGTGACCAGGTAAAATAGGTTCAAGGCTAGTGGGGGAAATTGAGCCGTATCGTGGCCGTTGCCTCGCAACATGGGCCGATTCTTGACGAACTCGTTCTCGGTTATTTGGTACAGCCACAGCGAGAGCCGGTTGGCTGAATCCCGCGCGGTCTCGGTAGGGTTTGTGAAGACGATAGCTTGCTCGCTGCCGACGATGGGCCGGATCACGTCGTCGGCATTAAATGCTTCCCATAAGATGCGCCGCATCGCTTCACTGACTGAGGCCACGACCATGTAGCTACTCATGAACTCTGTGCCTTCCTGATGCAAGGTACATCAGCAACCAGTGATTTAGTGGGTGCATTTCACGTATGCTGCGGACGTTCATAGCTGCAAGGGCTGGTGTGCCCTGTCATCGTTCAACCCCGCCCTCACAAACGTCGCTTGTACCGCTTCAACCACTGCCTCACCCACCAAAACAGGCTGAGTTTGACGCCCATCCCATTTAGATAGGGTGCGATAAAGATACCTATGTCGTCCAGGTTTTTAAGATAGCGCCGCTCGCCGCTGGGCACATGGGTGATGTGGCCGCGCCATATGGCGCGGCCGGCCTCCTCAGCAGTTTCTTCAAGCCAGATTTTAACGATGAATGGATGGGTATTGGCTTCAAATAGGTCCACTTTACCGCTGGTTACAGCCCGATCCAGGCGAGTCATATATCCTTCATGCTACCTCTGCTAGCTAGAAGTATACAGGAAGAGCGTATCTCGAAGCGTTCCCTGAGCGTATCCTCAAGTGTTCTTGATCACCTGCCCGGGCGTCTTTTTTCCAGGAAACCCGATCTTTTTGGTATCAGGTATCGGACTCGGACCTGAGAAAGAGAGAAGTTCCGTTCAGGACTTCGTTCGACCAGTAACGAATGACCAAGGACCATGCCTGATTGATCCTTGGTCACTGGTCGGGCTGCAAGCCTCAAGATTAGTAGGCCGTGAGCCATTGCATGTTTAGGATTGGGCCGGTTAACTGCGATCGCTCAGGGCTAGCTCAATGGACTCGATCTCGCCTTGTACCTTGTGCTGGACTTCGCTCAAGATTGATTGAAGCTGTTTTAGGTGCCCCAGTACCTCAGGCAACGGAGAGGCTGCCGCTTCCGGCGCCGTATCAACTTCGGCTACCGCGGAGGTAGAGACATCGATCTGATCCATCTGAATCTGCTCACAGAGTGCTAGAGTGCGTTTGGCGGGCCCCACGCCGAGTTCTTCCTCCAAGGCACGCACACAACACTTGTACTGTCGTAGGGCCGCAGTTCGGTCGCCGGCCAGGTAATGCAGGCGCATTAGCCTACGATGGGTGCGTTCGCGTGCCAGGTCGTAGCGTAGGATACGGGTGCCATATGCAAGGCCGGTCTCACACTCCCCGTGCGCCTCGCAATAATCCATCAGCTTGTCGAGTATAGCAAGGTACTGGTGCTGGAGCCGCTCGCGCTCGTACAGGCACCAGTCCTGATACCAACCCTCCAGCAAATCCCCTTGGTAGAGATCCGACGCATATCTCAGGGTCTGCACCCTGCCGGCGTCCAGTTCCCTACCAGGCACACCCTCAGTGTGGTGGAATGCTTCCTCGAAGGCCGCTACGTCAAGCCAGAAGTCTGCCTCCGAGTTGATCTGAATCCAACTGGGCTCGACCAACAACAGGTGACCATTGATGGACCCGGCTAGCGGTTCTAAAATGGCTTGGAGCTGCCACAGGGCTTTTCGCAGGTACCTTTTTGATTGTGCAGTAGATTTGTCACTCCACAGCAGGCTGGCTAACGTTTCTCGGGGGTGGGGGCGTTCCCGAAAGAGGAGAAGGTAGCAGAACAGCTCTTGCATCTTGCATACGTCAAGACTGGTTAAGACACGCCCATCACATCTCACATCAAACTTTCCAAAGAGGGAAACACACAGAGAACCCATTGTAGTTCCCCTTTCACTGTCTACCTGGAGTGTGTGGAACCAGGCATTCAAAGCAAAGTCACCACTTTGAGTATATGGAGGTAGTAATGTTCTCAAGGTTGTTCGTTTAGGAGGGTGAATTCTTTAGATCGCCGTGGGGATAGCTCGCCTCAAGGGGAGCCTTGAATGTATGGCTCTTTGTGAAACCTATCTTGGTGTATCAACCAGTAGTAAGGGGAAAATCGAGGAGCAGGTCAATGGATTCGAGGTGGCAAATATGTTTGGTTCGAAGGATAGGGATCAAAAAGCCCAGGAAGTGAACAGGTAAGTTGGTACCCCAGATAACTTGGCAACGGAGGGGCACGCGGAGCGGCGACGCTGTGCCTATCCATCAATTCGGCTCGGATCTGAACGACTATCTCGGTTTGTGCCAGGTCGCCTACCATTTGGGAACCCGCCTTGCCAAGCAAAAGAACCGCCATGTAGGCGGTCTTACATTTAAAGAATCTAGTAACGGAGGTGAAGGATTGCGACCGATGCGGCTGGCTTCGTGCTCTTCACATCTTAAGCTTGCTGGTCTTGGGAAGGGAAAGTGGCAGGGACTTTTTCAAAAGACTATGCATATAATATATCATATTCCGGACCCTTTTTCAAGCATGATTGCCAGATTGTGCTACTTTCTGGTGCGACCCCGAGCGGCGAGCGAAGATTATCTCACAACTGGAGAAGCGGGGCATCTCCTTCGAGGGATTGGCCGAGGCTATGAACCAGCCCGACGCCGATCCCTTCGACTTACTCATCCACGTCGCCTTCAATGCGCCGCTGCGCTCGCGCCACGAGCGGGCCGAAGCCGTGCGCCGCGAGCACAAGGATTTCTTCGAGGCCCATGGTCCCCAGGCCCACCAAGTGTTGGACTATCTGCTGGACAGATACACCGACCCGGCGTGGCGCAACTTACCAATCTGCACATTTTGGAGATGCCCGACGTGCCGGCGCGCGGTACGATCATCGAGATCGCCGGTCTTTTTGGTGGGGTGGACGAACTCAAGGGGCCCCCCCGCCAGTTGCAGAACCTGATCTATGCCGCAAAAACCAACGAAGAAGAAAAGCGCAGCGGCGATCTGCATTAAGTCTGAAGCGCCCGGCTCACCACCTGCGCCAAGCGGGCGACAGACAGTGGCTTCTGCAGCCAGTCCACGATCTCCTGATCCAGTACCTTCTGTGTCTCCTCTCCCAGCGGATAACCGGTTATCAACACCACCTTGACGTCGGGGTTCCGCACCTTCAACACGTGCAGCAATGCCACGCCTCCTAGCTTGGGCATGACCATATCGGTCAGCACTAGCTCGATCTCTTCTCGGTGTTCCCGGTACACCTCCAGCGCTTGCTCGCCGTCGACGGCCGTCAGCACCCGGTAGCCCAGACGCTCCAGCATGGCCTGGCCTACCTCGAGCACCATGGGCTCATCCTCCACCAGCAGCACCGTCTGGCTCTGACCGTGAGGGATTTCCTCCCTCGCTCGCGAGGCGCCTCTTCCCTCTTCTCCAAAGCCGGCAGGTGGATGGTGAAGGTCGTTCCCCCTGGACTGCCCAGGGTAGGCTCCCCGACATGGCTCTCTACGTCGATGTAGCCCCCGTGCTGCTTGACGATGCCGTACGCCTGGGCCAGGCCCAAGCCACTCCCCTCCGGCGTTCGGGTGGTGAAGAAGGGCTCGAAGATGCGCGGCAGGATCTCAGCCGGGATGCCCGTGCCCGTGTCCGACACCGACAGCACCACCCACTCCCCGGGCGAGATATCCGGGCCGGGGCTTTCCTCACCCCGCGCCAGGGTCAAGGAAGAGAGTCGTATCTTCAATTCCCCGCCCTCTGGCATTGCATCCCGGGCGTTGACCGCCAGGTTTGTCAATACTTGCTGAAGCTGGGTGGGGTCGGCCTGGATCATGGACTCAACCGCCTCGATCTCCAGCCGGATGTGGATAGTCTCCGGGATGGTGCGCTCCAGGAACTTGACGGCTTCTTTCAGGAAAGGAGCCAGCTTGAGCGGCTGCGGCTGGCGCATGGACTTGCGGGAGAAATCCAGGATCTGCTGCACCAGATGCCCCGCCCGCTGCCCTTGCTTGACGATGCGGCTCAGCTCGGGCTGCACCCCCTCCGGCACCCTGGGATCCATCTGCACCAATTCGGCGAAACCGGTCATGCTGGTCAGCAGGTTGTTGAAATCGTGGGCGATGCCGGCCGCCAGTTGGCCCACGGCGGCCAGGCGTTCCTGCTGCACGATTTGCTCCTGCGTCGCCTTCAGTTCGGCCAACGTCTGTTCCAGGCGCTGCTTGCTCTCTCGCAGCGCCTCGAGCGCAGCCTCCCTTTGAGACTCCGCCTTTTTGCGCTCGGTGATGTCCTGGACCGTACCTGTGATCCGGGTTAGGTTTTCGCCATCGTCGAAGATCCCTTCAGAAGTCGAGATCAGGGATCGACTGCTGCCGTCTGGCAACAGGATGAGCGCCTCAAAGGTGTATTGTCCACGATTTGCGATTGCCTCCGTCATTACCTCTTCAAATAGCTTCTGATCGTCTGTATAGAACCGATTCTTGATCGAATCTATCTGAGGATGGAATTCCTCTGGATCAAGCCCGAAGATGCGATAAACCTCTTCGGTCCATTCAACTTCATCCGTTTGGACGTCCCAATCCCAGCTCCCCACTTGTGCCAGCCTCTGAGCATTAGTCAGCCTCCTCTCGCTCTCCCGCAGCGCCTCCTCCGCCTGCACCCGCTCGGTGATGTCCTCTCCCGAACTAAGGGTACCGATAACATTGCCTTCATCATCCTTCAAGATTGTATGGTGCCAGACGATCAGCCGCTCCTCGCCGCTTCGGGTCAGGATCGGACTCTCAACGTACTCGGCGGCCACGATCCGACCGGCCGTCAACTCGACGAAGACAGCTTCGATCCCCGTGCGAACTCGTGCCGGCACGAATGTGTCGAACCACTTGTGTCCGATGATCTCGTCCCTGCCAAACCCCAGCACCTCGCAGCCCCTCTTGTTGACGAGGGTGACTTTCTGGTTGGCATCAAGGGCGACGATGATGGTGCCGGCGATGTCCAGGTATCTCTGGGCATTGTCCCTCTCCTCGCGTAGTGTTTTTTCGCCCAGGGCCATTCTGCGAACGGTGAGACCTGCCAGCAGGGCAGTGCCGTTCAGCGTGATGAGCACCGTGATCAAATCGGCAGGGGAAGGTGGGATTTCAAAAGAGGTGGTCAGGATGCCGCCGATTTCGGCCCCGTAGGCAGCAACGATAGACAGGGAAGCCAACAGGGCGAAAAGGAACAAAGTGCGTCCGCTGAGCATGAGGCTGGTTATGACGATAGCCAGGAAGTAGCCGGCCAGGGCGGCGTCGCGTATACCGTCAAAGACGTACATTGGGATGGTAAAGCTTGTCCACACTGTGAGGGACAGCAACGTCCCGGCCAGCCGGACGCGACCCTGGTGAAGGAGGAGCTTCAAGTCCACGGTGACCAGGAGCATGAGGGGGGAAAGCAGATTGACTAGCCACCTGGATTCCCGCAAGTCAGCGATCACCGAGAGTACAGGAAACAGGACTGCGCCAACTGCGATCACCAGCAGAATGCCATTGACCAGGCCGGCAACACGAGTCTTTTCTTCATCTTCAAAGACAGGAGGGGATAGGAATCGTGTAATCCGGGCACTCATGCTTGTCTCCTCATCTGATCCTCACACCCGTACCCGCTCGGCTTCTGCTGCCTCCAATTCGGCAACTCGTTGGCGCAGTTCCGCCAACTCCTTTATGAGCTGTGCCCTTGTCTTCCTTATCATCCCTCATGCCCCTCTCCTATATTCCTGTCTGTTCTCGAACGTCTGGACGCTCCCCACTCGCCCACTTCACGGCTTCCTGGAAATCATAGCAGGGCATGACGTGCAAGCCATACTCCTCAGTGAAAACGGCCAACTGCCTTGCCAGGCCGTACTGGTACGGCTTCGCCACCATAAACACCACCAGAGGTCCCACGTGTCCCTCTTCGCGACGCCGGCCTAGATGGTGATGACTTCGGTCTTGCCGGAGCCGAGACCGGCGATGATGAGCAACGGGCTGTCCCGGTGGAGGATAGCTTCATGCTGTTGCTCGGTCAGGTGGGGTGGGAGATAGGGGGTGTTCTCTTTTCACAAAGAATACCATAATACAGGGTCAAGGACAATAAGCTCCCGAGCTCCCTTGAAACGCCCCAGTCCGTCGGTGCTGGATCAGGCGTTTCGAGGGGAGTTGTGAGAAGGTTGAACCACGAAGTCCACGAAGGGTCACGAATGGCGCGAAAGGTTTTCGTGACTTTCGCGCCCCTTCGTTTGTTTCGTGTTTCGACCTACCTGACCTGGCAACGCCGCATCGTCGCCTACCTGGACGACCTGCAATCCCAGGTAGATGAACTCACCGCCGCCCAGGACGCCACCCAGGCGGAGTTGGAGGCGCTGCTGCCGTCGGTTCTGGATCAGGCGTTTCGGGGGGAGTTGTGGGAAGGTTGAACCACGAAGTCCACCGAATGGCCACGAAGGGCACGAAAGCCTTTCGTGAGGTTCGCACCTCTTCGTGTGTTTCGTGTTTCGACGACAACCTGCAATCCCAGGTGGACGAACTCACCGCCGCCCAAGAAGCTACCCAGGCCGAGTTGGGTTGCTGCCGTCGGTTCTGGATCAGGCGTTTCGGGGAGAGTTGTGAGAAGGTTGAACCACGAAGTCTACGAAGGGTCACGAATGGCATGAAAGGTTTTCGTGTGTATCGCGGCCCTTCGCGAGCTTCGTGGTTCATAATAACACTGCTCCTTGACACCCGCCCCCATTTCTGATATACTGACTGTCAGATAATCAGAAAATCAGGAGCAACGTTATGTCTGACACGATGACGGTCCAGATGGCCCAGCGGGGATTGCTGACTCTGCCCAAGGCCCTGCGCGAGAGCTATAACTTGAAGCCCGGGGATAGCTTCACCCTTCTCGACTTGGGTGGCGTTTTTGTTCTAAGCCCCCGCCGGTCGGAGATCGATGCACTGGCTGATCGCCTTGTTCAGGAACTGACCGAGCAGGGCGAAACGTTGGAGACCATGCTTCAAGCCCTGCGCGAAGAACGGGAGCGGTATGCTGGCCAGGATTAACGTCTTTCTCGACACCAGCGCCTTGTTCGCCGCTATCTGGTCAGCCGAGGGGGGCGCCCGTTTGCTACTCAAGTTGGGCGAGGTGGGCGCCATCCGATTGCTGGTCAGCGCCCAGGTGCTCGACGAAATCGAGGGCGCGTTGCGCCGCAAAGCGCCAGACAGGTTGGGGCTGCTGGCACTGCTGCTCGACCGCGCCCAAATTGAGCTCGTGCCCCCGCCGCCGACCTCAGCCATCCAGGAGTGTCAGGCTCTTACCGGCCACCCGGGGGACGCCCATGTGTTGGCAGCGGCTTGGGTGGCAGAGGTGAACTACATGGTCACTCTAGACCGGCGGCACTTTTTGGACAATACCGCTCTGAGAGAGGCAGTCCCTTTTCCTCTTGGCACCCCAGGTGACTTCCTGGGTTGGTATCGTGGGCAGCTCAATTAAGTTTTGTGCTACATTTCAAACGACCCCCGCTTTCACCCGCCAGCCGGGAGACGATCCGCTACGTTAACGAACGAAATCAATACCCCGGCGCCCCCATCGCCTGGCACAGCGCCACCAGTTCGGGATGCACATAGCGCCCATCCGCCTCGATTTGCACATCGTCGAGCCACACCGACGGGTTGAGCGTCACACCGTCGGTATGCGCCGGCGACCCGTATTCGCTGGCGCCGACCCCGAACTGCATACAGCCAAAGATGCGCTCGTCCTCCAGGATGCGCCCGCTGGGCCGGGTGACGCCCGGGTTAAACCCATAGCAGGCGTGATCCATCCGATACGCCTCGGGGTGTCCGAAGCTCTCCAACCAGCGTGAGAAGACAGTCGCCTCAGCTCCCCCCTCGATGTCTTTGATGATTCCGCCTTCGACCCTCATCCGCACCGGGTTGCGCAAGACGCCTAACTCGGTCGGCGGCCACAGCGCCCCATCGAAGACCAGCGTACCTTCGTAGCTCTCTCGATGCGCCATATAGCCCGACTGCCCACCCAGCATCTGGGGATAGCCACCTTCCTCGGGCGGCGGCTCCCAGAAGGCGTCACCCGCTTTGTCGATCTTCATTGTCAAGTCTGTGCCGCCCGGGCTGGTGACGCGTACCGTTTCGGCTGCCTGCGACAGTTGGTAGAGACGCGTGGCCATCTCCTGCATAGGTGGGTAGTTGACGCGGCCGATGGTGCGCACCATCATGTCCACATCCATTCCCGTCAAACACACGTAGATGCAGCCGCTCTGGAGGGCGGCGTGGTAGGCAGGGCTGTAAAGCTGGTAGGCCACCGCGAAGTCAATCCACACGTCGGCGCCGGTCACCGCCTCCGTGACCGGCTGCGGTGGTTCCTGCATCGGCTCGGGTAGCGTGGGATACCACATGACGGTCGGCATCCCGCCCACGATGTAGACAGCCTGCGCCGTGGCCCGTACCACGCGCCCATCCGAAGCCGTATCAGCGCTGATGAGCACCTGCTGCCCGGCTTCCACCGGACGCATCTCTGTCACCAGCTTGTGCGCGGCCTGAGCCAGCTCAATCTCATAGTATTCATCACGTGGTTCGGTGCCCAGGGTGAACTCCATCGTTGTCTCTCCTTTCTCAAATCGCCATGGTTCAGAAGTCCCTGAAATTAGGGTAACAATTGCAGACGAAGGACGAAAGACGAAGGACCAATTATTGGCTCAGGTCTCTTCGTCGTTCGTCATTCGTCATTCGTCGAGTTGAGAAAGTGTTACCCTGTTTCTGAAGCATCCTCTCAAATTTAAACCTTGAACCTGAGCGACATACACGTCAGCCCCCCATCCATCTTGCGCGCCTCGCTCACATCCAGTTCAATCACCTCCAGGCTCAAGGCCTCTAATTTCTTCCTCGTGTCGCCGAATCCTTTGGGCATGATCAGGCAGTTGTTTATAAGCAAGATATTTGCCGCATACTCTTCCATCGCGTCCAGGAGGATCCTGTCGTATCTCTGGAATTCGTCCAGGTCTGCAAATCCTTTGGTCACAAGCAGCGTATTCTTGCCCACGTAACTGACGCTGGACTTGAGATGTAGGCCGGCTTCAACCCGTATCGCCGTCCAGGTGTTGCCAAATCGCTCAAGGGTATGACCCAGTTGCTCGGCACCCTCTCTGTTGGTGCGCTCCGAGATGCCGACGAAAAAATGCGTACCCACCATCAGCACGTCTCCGCCGTCGAGAGTGCCTGGGGCCTGGATACGCAGGGTGTTGCGGTACCTGGCCAGGACAGGTTCGATCGTATCCTCCTCGCCTTGTCTGCTCTTGGCCCCCGGCTTGGTGATGACGGCCACGTCCGGTGTGACCACAGCCGTATCTTCCACAAAGTATGCATCCGGGTAGTCTGGATGCGCGTCCAGCACGATGACCTCAAGGCCCAGGGATCGCAAAGTTTTTATATATGCGTCGTGCTGCTTGAGCATCAACTCATAGCTGGGCCTTCCAAGATGCGAGCTAGTCAGGCCCTGGGCGAAGTTCTCGCCCGGTCTTCTCACTATAGCGTGGGTGAATGTGTTCAACATCGCTTATCCCTTGAGCTTAGACAACTTGTAAGAAACCGGGTTTTTGAACTTCAGTGTGCAACCGCAACTATGAAAAAGCACCTTGCGACGTGCCAAACCCTATGGTCAGACGACAAAAAACCCGGTTTCTTGGCTTTTACTAAACTCAAATTACCCTACTTCTTCACCAGTTCCTCAATGGGCACGTAGTTTATGTCGAAGCCGAAATAGCGTGGCCCGGATGCCTCGTTCAGGCCAAACTCAGTCCGGAAAGCCTCCAGCCCCTTCATGCCCACTGCCACCACCTCGTCCCCTTCCTTGATGAGCGTGTTGGTCGTACCCTCGCCACTTTCTTTGTAGGCCAGGGTGAGCAGGTCGGGACTGCAAACCCATGGTTCACCATTTAGCCACGACACGTGGTTCTCGTTCTTGAACCACACGTCCAGAGTTTGCCCCTCGTAGTCGCCGGTGCCTTGAATGTGGGTGGTGCCGAACATGTAGCCTCCCCGGTCCTCCCATTCCTTACCGCTGACGCTGCCCTCGAAGAGGCGCCAGCCGCCGGTGACGGCTAACGCTGCGTCGATGGGATCCTCTTCCTGCTCCCGCGCCTGGCGCATGGCTCGCCCGATGGCCAGGCTTTTGGTCAGCGTGTCACGCACCAGTATCTCTTTCATTTCGTTGGCAGGGAGCGGGGTGGCCGCCATGGTGGTTAAGCCGTAGGCCGCTACCGCCAGCATCTTGCCGATGCGCTCCAGCATATGGGGGTTGACGGTGTACTTGACGATGGCCACGTTGCCCCACTGATCGACGCTGGCGAAAGGCCAGCTATGCTTGCCGTATAGATAGGGGGTGCCTTGCATCTCGTCCGGGATGGCGCGACCGGCGTAATCGCCATCCACCACCGGGATGCCCAGACGCGCCCCGGTGACCAGCGGCGCTGGCGTATTGCCCGCCCCCAACTCGGCGGCTACGATGCATCGGATGGGCTTATCCAGGTAGTGCTCCAGTTCCTTGACCGCCTCCTCCATCGAACGGTCACCGAAATTGTTGACCAACCCCACCCGCTCAATCTCGTCCAGCGTCTCCTGGGAGACCGGCGCGATGGAGCCCATCCCGTAAGGCGTGACCGTCCACACATCGTCGGGGATGTCGTCTACGTCTACCCATTCCAGGGCTACACCGTCGTCCAGCGCGTCTTTGAGCATGCCCATCCCCCACTCGACGCCACCTCCGCCGCCGGTTCCCATGAACAGGCAGCCCCGCACAAAATCCTCACAGTCTTGAGTTGTTTCCAGCTTTCCGTATGGCATGGTTGCGTTCTCCTTGTGTGATCGTTTAACAATTTTGTTCACTCTGATTGTGGTGCGTAAAGCGTAAAACGTGATGCGTGATGCGTGAAACGTGACGCGTGAGGCACCACACCTACAGGTCACGTTTCACGCATCACGCATCACGTTTTACGTTTCACGTTTTACGCTTCACTCACCAAATGACAGGCAACCACATGCCCGTCCCCGACCTCAATGAGCGAGGGCTCCGCCTGCGAGCAAAGCTCCATAGCCTCCGGGCATCGGGGGTGGAAGCTACAGCCTGGGGGAGGGTCCGCCGGATCGGGCACACCACCTTTTAAGATGATACGCTCGCGTCGAAATTCAGGGTCCAGGCTGGGGGCCGAGGCCAGCAGCGCCCGCGTATAGGGGTGCTGCGCATTCGAGAAGATAGCCTCGGAGGTGCTTAGCTCCACCACCTTGCCCAGGTACATCACAGCGATGCGATCGCTGATGTGCTGCACCACGCTCAAATCGTGGGTGATGAAAAGGTAAGTCAGCTTCAGCTCTCTTTGCAATTTTTGCAGTAGGTTGATGATCTGCGCCTGGACCGATACGTCCAGTGCCGAGGTGGGCTCATCCAATACGATGAACTTGGGATTCAAGGCCAACGCTCGGGCCACGGCGATGCGTTGCAACTGCCCGCCGCTGAATTCGTGGGGATAACGATACAGAATCTCCCCGGGCATACCGGTCTGCTCCAGAAGCTCGCGCGCTCGTTTCACCAGCGCCTCACCGCGCAGCTCGGTGTGAGTCCGCAGCGGTTCGGCCATAGAGTTCAGCATGCTGAACCGGGGGTCGAATGAAGAATAGGGGTTCTGAAAGACCATCTGCATGTCGCGTCGATAGCGGCGAAATTCGTGGTGGTTAAGAGGTGCGATGTCTTGGCCTTCAAACAATATCTGTCCTGATGTGGGACGGATGAGGCGCATAATGGCCCGCCCCAGCGTAGTCTTTCCACAGCCGGATTCCCCGACCACCCCTAGCGTCTCTTGCCGGTAAATAGTCAGATCCACGCCATCCAGGGCGCGCACCTGTCGCTGCTGACGGTTTAGCAGCCCGCGCCGTGAGGTGAAGAGTTTAGTTAGCCCGCATGTTTCTATCAGAGAGGTTGCGCTCATGCCGCCTCCCCCTGTCCGTACAGGTGACAGGCCGCCACGTGCTCCTTCGGGCCTACCGGTACAAGAGGTGGCTTCTCCACCTGGCAGATGTCCATAGCCTCGGGGCAGCGAGGCTGGAACGGGCACCCCGGCGCTAGGTGGAGGCCGTCCGGCACGCTCCCCTTAATGGATTGCAGTGGCTGCCCGCGATGCGTGGGACGCGGCAGCGCAGCCAGCAAGCCCTGCGTGTAGGGATGCTTCATCTGGTACAACACATCCTCGACTCGGCCCATTTCGACGATGTTGCCTGCATAAGCCACCCCTACCCGATCGCAGGTTTCGGCCACCACCCCCAGATCGTGGGTGATGAGCAGAATCGACACGCCTTGTGTCTCTCGTAGCCTGGTCAGCAGAGCCAGAATCTGGGCCTGGATGGTCACATCCAGGGCGGTGGATGGCTCGTCGGCGATGAGCAGCTCAGCCCCGGAGGACAGCGCCATAGCAATCATCACCCGTTGTTGCATGCCGCCGCTCAACTCGTGAGGATAGGCGCGATAGACACTCTCTGGATCAGGCAGCCCCACAGCGTCGAACATCTTCAAGGCAAGCTGGCGGGCTTCATCCCGGCTGGCCGACACGTGCTGTCGAATGACGCGGGTCACCTGATTGCCGATGCTGAAAACCGGGTTCAGTGACGCCGAAGGGTCCTGGAAGATCATAGCAATGCGCCCGCCCCGAATGTCCTTCATCTCAGCTTCGCTCTTTTGGGTCAAGTCCTCACTCTGGAGTTTGATGCGCCCTCGCACAATCTCTCCAGGGTGGGGAACCATACGTACCACAGCAAATCCGGTCACCGACTTGCCGCAACCCGACTCCCCGACCAGCCCAAATATCTCCCCCTGTCGTACGTTAAAGGTCATTCCATTGACGGCGTGGACCAACCCGGCGTAAGTCCGGAAGCGAACGTGCAAGTCCTCGACGGAGAGCAGTATGCCGTTCATGACACAGCCCTCCTGGTACGTGGATCGACTACGTCACGCACCGCGTCGCCTAACAAGTTGAAAGCCAGGGTGACCAGAAAAATGGCTGCTCCGGCGGCGCCAGCGTACCAGGGTCGCTCGATAAAATAGATGCGCCCGGTGCTGACCATCTTGCCCCAGTCGGCGGTCGGCGGTTGGACACCCAGGCCAATGAAGGCGATGACAGCGCCGGTAAGAATGGCAGAACCGATGTCCATAGTGGACTGTACCAACACTGGCGTGAAAATGTTGGGAAGCACGTGGCGTACAATGATGGTGGCGTCACTCACGCCGATGCTGCGCGCCGCCTCGACGAAATATCGCTCGCGCACCGATAATGTTTGGGCCCGTACCAGGCGAGTGTACCAGGGCCACCAGGTAATGGCGATGGCGATCATGGCGTTGGTGAAGCTGGGGCCCAACGCCGCGGCGATGGCGATTGCCAGGAGCAGTGGAGGGAAAGCCAGAAAGATATCCGTGACGCGCATCAGGATGTCATCGATCCATCCCCCGTAATACCCGGCGATAGCGCCCATAGGGACGCCGATAACGGTGGCCACGATGACCACCAAAAACCCGATGCTGAGAGAACTACGCCCACCGTACAGGATGCGCGACAACACATCGCGTCCCAGGTAGTCGGTGCCCAGGAGGTGCTCCCGGCTGGGGGGCTCGAACTTCTCCGTGATGTTGGGGACACCTTCCCCTTGCTCCGGGTAGGGGGCGAGCCACGGGGCGAAGACCGCTCCCAGGATGAAGAGAACGATCACCACCAGGCTGACAACCGCCAGTGGATCGCGCCGAAAGGCTTGCAGCATGAGGCCGAGTTCTCTGAAGCGCGCTGTGCGCTCTTGAATTGGCGCCTCCCTCCATTCAATGGTTGATGCCATGGACTCCTCCACCTTGGGTGTTGAATGCACCCTCAGACGGCCAGCGTATTTCCTTGGCGGGGGGTTGCGGGTAGGTGCGTTTGCTGTGAGCTTGACCCATATCCACCAGCGACTCCGCCAGCTTCATGGCCACCGATGGTGGGTCCAGCACCGGTACCTCACACTTGCGCTCGGCCAGCCCGGCCTGAATCTGTGGCGCGGTTCCGGCCAGGCCGGTGCAGCCGGGGATAATGATGTGGGCGTCGTCTTCGCGCACCGCTTGCTCGCTGACCTCGATTAGCACCCGAAGCGTCGCTTCGTCGTCGTCACTCAGGGCCAGCACCGGGATGTTAAGGGCACGGACCGAGGCCAGTTTGGCGCATAAGCCATAACGTGCTACTTGATCCTCTACCATTGAGATGTCGCGCTCTAACGTGGTGAGAACGGAGAAGCGGTGGCCCAACATCGCTGCCAGATGCATGCTGGCCTCGGCTGGTCCGACGACCGGGATACTCACCAGTTCTCGGGCGGCATACAAGCCGGGGTCATCCATGCAGTCAATGATGACTGCGTCGACGCCTTCTCCTTCGGCCTGGAGCACTTTGGCCAGGATGTCGGGCACCGCCAGCGCGGTATCACGGTAGCACTCGATGGAGGCCGTCCCCCAGTCCAGCGAGACGACGCTGGCTTGAGTGCCGGGCCGGGCGGCATCGGTGTAGGTGCGGCGGGTATTCTCTTCCCAACTGGTGGTGATGACCGGGTTTATGATCCAAATGTGCATCCTATTCTCCTACTGAAGGCTGATTCTGGGGTCGATCATGGCCTGGGTCAGATCAAGAAGCAGATTGATAAAGACGTAGAACACAGTCACGACCAGTGTTACCGAAACGATGACCGGGAAGTCAAGACTGAGCACCGCGTCGGTGACGTAGGAGCCCAATCCAGGCCAGGAGAAGATGACCTCAACCGGGATGGCGCCCGTCAAGGAGTAGACAAACGTAAGACCCAACAACATAATGGTAGGCACAATGGCGTTTTTTAACGTCAGGACGAACAGAACAATACGTTCTGGGATACCGGCGATCCGAGCAGCCAGGATGAACTTCTCATTTAACACCTCGATCATCGTCGATCGGGTCATACGGATCGTCAGGCCGACGGCAAAAGTTGCCAGGGTGACGGCGGGCAGGATGAGGTGCAGCGAGGCGTCTTTAAAGGCGATCCAGTTGCCCGCAATTGCCGAGTCAATCAAGTGAAAACCCGTCACCTGTTCTATCGGGTGGAAAAGAGCTACCTCGGTGGAAGTTCGTCCCCCCAGGGGTAAGAGACCCAGCCAGCTAAAAAAGATGAGTTGAAATATCAGTCCCAGCCAGAACGTGGGCATTGAGACGCCAGCAACAGAAATGAGACGTGTGCTGTGATCTAGCAGACTGCCTTTTTTCGCTCCCGATAGAACGCCGAGCGGAAGTCCAATCACGACTGCGATCAGCATGGCGGCCAGGACCAACTCCAGCGTCGCGGGCAGGAATGTCTTGAGATCGGTGGTTACTGATTGGTGTGTCCGCACCGAGGTGCCCAGGTCGCCCTGCAAGACATCACCCATGTAACGCAGATACTGCTCGTACAGAGGGCGATCGAGCCCCAGCAATTCGCGCGCTTTGGCGATCTGTTCCGGCGTGGGGTGTACTCCTACCCAGGCGGCGGCCGGGTCGGAGGGGATGACGCGCGCCACGAAAAAGGTGATGATGGAGACGCTGATGAGTACCAGCGCAGCCATAGCCAACCGCCGGATGATGTAATCCAGTTTCTGCATAAGATCATCCCATTGTGTAGCACCACATTTAAGCGTGGAGCGCCGGAGCCAATGATTGAAATCATCGGCTGATATGAGGAAGTGCGTTCAAAACGCACTAAAACTTCGCCTCTTAGGGAGCGTCCAAGAATAACCTCCTGTTTTCAGGTCAAAATTCTGGGTGAGGCCCTTCAAAATGCGCAAAGTTATTTTTGGACGCGGCCTTAACCTGTTTTTAACAGGTTTCGCATATCAGCGGGGTGTTTCAACGCCCCGCGACTGGGTACAGTTAGACTTTGCAAGAGATGCAGGGGCGCGGCACGGCCACGCCCCTGCCATCTTACTTCTCAATAGGCCAGACTTACTCCTGGCTTAGCTGGTAGACAAAGACGACGTGCGGATAGGCCGGATTGTCAACAAAGCCCTTGATGTCGGGCCGGGCCAGGTGTGTGTTGGCCACGTCGTAGAAGAAGAGAGATGTAGCGTCATCAATCAGGGTTTCCTGGGCCTCAATGAACATCCCGGCCGCTTTCTCTCGGTCACTGCCGGAGACTTCGTTGGCGGTATCGATCAACTCATCGTATTCTGGATTACTGTAGTAACCCAGGTTGAACAAGATATCATCCTCAGAGTGGAACATGCTGTACAGGAAGGCATACGGCGAGATGTAGTCCGGCCACCAGTACATCACGAAAATGTCCTGGGCGTTCTGCGGGTCGGACTTGCCCAGGTCCCATTGGGCTTCCCAGCTCATGCCCTGCACTTCCAGATTGATACCCAGCTTGGCCAATTCTGCCTTCCACAGCTCTCCCGCCTGCTGCTCGTCCAGGTCACCGGTGGCGTACGTATATAGCAGGTCGAATCCCCCATCGGGATAACCAGCCTCGGTCAACAGTTCCTTGGCTTTGTCCAGGTCGTAGGAGTATTGGAAGAGGTCCTTGCTGTGTCCCCACATGCCGGCCGGCACCGGTCCATAAGCCTGGGTGGCCCGCTCCCCCATCACCCCTTCGATGAATTGTTCATAAGGGAAGGTGTAGGACAGCGCCTGGCGAACCAGGGGGTTGTCCAGTGGCAGCTTCTGAGTGTTCAGCAATCCGAGCAGGTTCTGATAGCTGGGGTTGGTATAGACCACCACGTCATCGCGGGCATCTAGGGCTGGCAGGTTGTCGGGGGGAACCTCGTAGGTGAAGTCGGCGGTGCCGGCTTCGATCATCTGCTGGCGTACAACCGGGTCTTCGACAATCTCAAACACAGCCTTGTCGAACTGACCTTCGCTCCAGCCGCCCCAGTAATCCTCGTTGCGCGTCATAACCAGCCGTGAGCCACGCTCGTAGTTCTCAATGGTATACGGGCCTGTGCCGGCACAGTTCCCCGCGTTGAACCAGTCTGAGTCGTGTTCCTCGTAGGCCTTGGGGCTGTAGATCCAGGCTGCATAGCCGGAAGAGGCAGCCAGGTCCAACGGGGTCGGGTAGCTCAACATGAATTTGATGGTGTAGTCGTCGACGATTTCGAACTCCTCCACCGCATCCCAGATATAGGCTGCTCCAACACCCAGTTCCTTGGTCTTTTCGACCGAGTATTTCACCGCTTCGGCGTTGAAGGGCTCGCCATCGTGGAAGGTAACGCCTTCGCGGAGCTTAAAGACCCATTCGGTGGCATCTTCGTTGGACTCCCAGCTAGTAGCCAACCCCGGGCTGAGAACCTCGGCGCTGCCGGGTGGATTGTAGAAGGTGAGCGTCTCATAACAATTGGACACGATCACCGAGTCATTGGAATAGCTCTTGGCGGGATCCAGGTCTGGGAAGCCCGTGGCGTGGGCATAGATGAAAACGTTAGGGGCTGCTTCTTCTGCCTCCTCGGTGGCTTCTGAGGGGGCAGCCGCTTCGGTCGCCTCGGGGGCTTTCTCTTCGGCCGCCGGGGGCTCAGTCGCTGCCGGCTGGGCGGGTGCGGCGCACTGCGTGGCAATCAACCCCATGACCACCAAACTGACAGCCAGGTATGACCATAGATGTGTTCTCTTCATCGTTCCTTCTCCTTCTTTCACGCAGATATGGAATTTGAACTTGTAGACTGCAATGGGTTGACGCACGACTTTCAATTTGTTTACTCGATAGGCTTCGCCCGCCTTTCATTGGGGATTGGGATGCTGGTTGATTGACTTGGGATCTTGCTCCAAGAACGGCGTACTATGCAAACCAAAACGAGTGCAGTGTCGTGCCTGAATTACTGACCCGAACATAAAAAACTAAACTGGGTCCTCCGCCTCTTGGAGGTAGCACTGCGTTTAATCGTGGTCGGTATGTAGGGCGGGTTCGTAACCCGCCATTTGGGGGCGGCAGGCTACGAGCCTGCCCTACATATAGGGACGTTCGTCTGATAACGCTGCTATTTTTTGACAGC
>DAOUMD010000006.1:0-37440 GCA_034412795.1 Anaerolineae bacterium | reverse complement strand
CACCCAGACTCTTTACAGACATCGTAGCCAACCAGATAAATCGGTTTTCCAGTTAGGGGTGCGGTTAGTCCAAGCATCCTCCCACTCAGATGATATTTGGGGCTGTATATCCTACATCTTATGGCTTCAACGCCCCACCGGTTTTTGTTTCTCGGCTACGATGTCTGTCCAGAGTCAGGGTCACGATGTAGGTAAAGAATACAATTACGGTTGAATAACCGTAACGATCAGCGACTGGTCTGAGTAGTTACATTTCTCGGTAAGTTAGCGGCATTTTCTTAACATTCGATTCTACGATGTCCTGAAGGTTGATACGTAATCCCTAACAGATCTATCGGAAAATGCCGTTCGCACCTGGGCGTACTCACTCCGCCCTGCGTAATGAGGAGCGAGGCACCCCCAGGTGCCGAAGCGTCTGCCCCGTTTGACAGACTTTCCGAGAGATCTCTCTAGACGAACGGAGGTGAATTCGATGAGATTGAGACGAGGTGGTGGCACAGGTCGTGGTGGTGGCAGCGGGCCTGGGCGAAAGGGTGGCCCCAAAGCTGCCGGGCCGGGTGGCTATTGTGTTTGCCTCAATTGTGGTCACAAGGTCAAGCATACCATCGGCAAACCGTGCTACGAGACGACCTGCCCCAAGTGTGGGGGCCAGATGACAAGGGAATAGTTTATGGAGGATGCTTGTGAAACTCATTGATGATCTGCTCGCTGTACTGCCAGACGGGCCGGTACGGGACGTGCGGGTTGGTGCCTTTTGGACCGCGGTGCTCGTCGAAGGCGCTGGCCAGACTCGATGTGGTCTGGCGTCAACCCTGCGCGCCGAAGACCATCACCACGCTGGTGGCCCGACCGTTCGTGAGGCTGGCGGGTTGGTGAAGCGGAGTGCTCGTGAGTTGGCCGAGTTGGCCCGGTCCGATAGCCTGGTGGAGGCCTCGATTGGGGTAGCGACCATCAATGCGCTGTTGCCGAAACAAGAGGATCAGTGGGTGGATCTCAATGCCGAAGAGGTGATCGCCCGCCACGGGGCAGGTAAACAAGTCGCCCTGATAGGCCACTTTCCATTCATCCCTCGGCTGCGGGAGCGTGTCGGAAAGCTATGGGTGTTGGAACTGCGGCCTCGGGGCGATGATTTGCCGGCCGATGCCGCGGAGGATGTGATTCCTCAGTCCGACGTGCTGGCCATCACCGGCACGTCGCTGATCAACCGCACCTTCGATGGGTTGATGGCGCTCCGTCGGCCTGAAGCGTTGATACTGGTCCTGGGGCCCAGTACCCCTCTCTCGCCCGTCCTGTTCGAGCACGGCGTCCATTTACTATCTGGATCGGTGGTCGAGGATATCGAGTCCGTGGTGCGCGCGGTGTGTCAGGGGGCCAACTTCCGTCAGATTCACAAACAGGGTGTGCGTTTGGTGACGATGAAGAAAGGGATCGACGGAAAAGAACCGAGTTACGAATGACCGCGATGCCCATCAGGTATGTTGCTCATGATCGCTGCAAGCAAGGCTTGCAGCGTTTCATTTTGCGCACTCCGCACGTTTCCGATGTTCGAACCGACAGTCGTTCACCCGCTGCCGTTGGCACCAGGGCGCAGAATTAGTTGCTGAGCCGGCGAAAACGCGCGAGAACGGATCAGGAGCGTGCTGACAATAGACGTCAGGCCGGACGCCGCAAAGATCATGGCGATGACAACGAATTGGTAAATGGCCGAGTAGACAGGGTCCGTACCTGCCAGAATCATACCTGCCATCAAGCCCGGGATCCAGACGATACCCAGTGAGCGCAGTGAATCGATGCGCGGGATGAGGCTGGCCTCTACTGCCGCCTGAACCTGGGGGACCACCGTTTGTTTGGGCTCGGCGCCCAGGGCCAGCCCTGCTTCTATCTGTCCTACGTGGGCTTCTACCTCCGAGCGGAACCGGTCCAATGCCAGGCCGTTGGTGTTCATGGCGTTGGCGATCAGCATGCTCCCGACCGGGATAAGCGAGCTTACAGCCAGGTCAATAACGCCCAGCCAGGTCATACTCACGATCACGAGACCAGACCCCAAGCCGATCCCCAGTAACGACACCCAGAATGCGCCGGGGATGCCCCTGGCCCGACGAGCCGCAATACTGGCTGCCGCGAATATCATGGCTAATAGCGTGATGATGCTTGTCCAGACCGGTCCTTGCAGTAGCAGGAGCAGCACCGAGCCTACGACTACGATCTGCACAAAACCCCGCACCAAGGCAACCAGGGTCTCCCGCTCCAGATGGATGTTCTTGCGGCTCGCGATCAGCATCACTCCCAGCGCCAGCAAGGTCGCTATCGCGGCCTGGGCCATCCCCAGGCTGCGTGGATCGTGAAACAATTGGTCAAGCATTGAGTATCTCCTCTACCGGGCCATATTTAACCACCCGGCCAGCCTCCAGGACCATCACGTGAGTGGCCATACGCGCGGCCTGTTGGGCGTCATGGGTGACGATCAAGCAGGTAAGGCCCTGTTGATGAATGATGCTGCAAATCAGATCCTCGACTCCACGCTGCGTGGCCTCGTCCAGCGCTGAGGTGGGTTCGTCGAGCAACAGTACTTCTGGGGAGTTGGCCAGGGTGCGCGCCAGGGAGACACGCTGAGCCTCACCTCCCGATAGATTGCTGACATCACGACCGGCGTAGTCTGCCATGCCAACCCGTTCCAGCAACTGATCGATCGTTTCTGTTGGCAACTTCTCTCCACGTTGACGGGGACCAAAATGGATATTATCGGCTACCGTACCTGAGAAGAGATACGGCAACTGCATCACCATGCCGACCCGACGTCGTAGCTCCTGGGGCGGAATCGTGCGGTAGTCCACCCCCTCCAGCCAGACCGTGCCACTGGTGGGTTCATCCAGCCGGTTCAGCAGGCGTAAGAAAGAAGACTTGCCGGCGCCGCTCGGGCCGACCGTGGCCACGATGTCCCCCTCCTCCACCTGAATGGAGATATCGTCTACCAGGCGCGTATCGCCGACGACGTGGCTCAGGTGATCTGTTTGGAGGATCACGTTAGTACCGGGCGGTTCTGTTTCTGTTGTCATACATTCCCCTTTTTGTTGCTATCAAATCTCCTTCGCGTTCATCAGCGGTGCCCATTAGCCCCTGGGTTTTCGATGCCAATGCCCTCGCCGTTCCATGTTAAAGGGAAGCTTGGTGAATTGCAAGCCAGACTATCTCAGTCAGCACCAAGCATGCAGTTGACATCTGCTTCCTCAGTCTCTATAATCTGCCTTGACGCCCTTTTAGTACTAATTAGATAAGTTAAGCCCCCAATGCCGACGTGACATAGCCAGCCGCTCAACGACTCCCAGACGACTTGCCGTTGCACACTGACCACACGGCTCAATCCGGTAGGCAAGGAGTAATACCATGACATTACTAAGCCAATCGGTGATACTCATCCACGAAGGCAGTAATTCGCTCATTTATCATCGACCGACCAGTGAGTATGGCAGGCCTGTGGTAATCAAAGTCTTGAATACTAACTCCCCCACTCCCCATCAGCTTGTCTACTTCAACAACGAATACGAATTTACCAAGGACCTGGCGGTTGACGGTGTCCGCGAAGCGATTGCCCAAATCAGAATAGAGGATAGACCCGCTCTGGTAATGGAGTACGTCACCGGGCAGACCCTTAAACAAGCGTTTGTGGAGCAGAAGCAGTCTTTGATTGATTTTATTCAGGTGGCTATCCGCGTAGCCCAAACCTTGGGTGAAGTACACCAGCACCATATCATTCACAGGGATATCAACAGCGATAATGTTCTGGTCAACCTGGAGACAAAACAAGTCAAGATCATTGATTTTGGCCTGGCCTCACGGATTGACCTGCGCGTGCAACATTTGGGCAACCCCGAGTGGTTAGCTGGAACCCTTGCTTACATCTCGCCGGAGCAGACCGGCCGGATGAATCGGGTGGTTGATTATCGGGCCGATTTGTACTCGCTGGGGGTGACGTTCTATGAGTTGTTGACCGGCCAACTGCCATTTGATAATGATGACCCGCTGGCCCTGGTGCATGCCCACATCGCCAAAGCACCCCGGCCAGTTACGGCTTTAAACCCAGATGTCCCGCCGCTGATCTCGGATATTGTCATGAAACTGCTGGCCAAGAACGCCGAAGACCGCTACCAATCGGCCTTTGGCTTGCAGGCAGACTTGGAGCGATGTCTGACCGCTTTAACAGACCCGCGAGGTTCCGAAAGCCTTGAAGGTCTGAGTTTTGAATTAGGCCAGGATGATTACCCCGGTCATCTTTATATCCCAGAAAAGTTGTATGGACGGTCTGCGGAGATAGCGAACTTGCTGGCTGCGTTTGACCGCGTGGCTGCTGGTAGCCAGGAATTGATCCTGGTGGCTGGCTATGCCGGGGTCGGCAAGTCGGCGTTGGTGGCGGAGGTTCACAAACCCATCACCGAGAAGCGCGGCTATTTCATCGGTGGCAAGTTCGACCAGTATCAACAGAATACACCCTATGCGGCCTTTACCCAAGCTTTTAATCAATTTGCCGAGCTACTCCTGACCGAGAGAGAGACAACTTTGCTCATGTGGCGGGAAAGGATCTTGGCCGCTGTGGGTGGTAACGGGGCTGTGTTGACAGAAGTGATGCCCAGTTTGGAGAACGTGATCGGCCCACAACCGGCCATGCCCAAATTGGGCGGGCAAGAGAATCGCAACCGTTTCAATTTAACCTTTCGAAACTTTGTGCAGGCCATCAGCACGGCCGAGCATCCCCTCGTCGTGTTCATTGATGATTGGCAGTGGGCCGACCTGTCCTCGTTAGAATTGTTGAAAGTGTTACTAATGGGCGAGAAAATAACCCATTTACTGCTGATCGGAGCCTATCGAGACAACGAAGTGGATCGAACCCATCCATTCATGATGACCCTCAGTGACTTGACCGCCGCCGGGGCTGCGATGCAGACCATTGAATTGGGCAACCTGCAACCGGAGGATGTGCGGCAGCTCATTCAAGAAAGCCTGGGTTGTTCAACGGCTGATAGTCAGGCTTTGGCCGAATTGGTTTATACTAAGACACAAGGCAACGCCTTTTTCACCCGTCAGTTTTTGCAGAATTTGGATGAAGAGGGGTGGCTTCGCTTCGATTTCGATGCCTGCCGCTGGACGTGGGATATACCCCAGATTAAGGCCCAAAATATTACCGACAACGTGATTGATCTGATGGCCGGGAGGATCAAGAAACTCTCCTCGGAAACCGCCGATTTATTACAGTTGGCGGCCTGCATGGGGAATGAGTTTGACTTGCAAACGCTGACCTTGATTGGTCAGATGAGTATTCCCACAACGTTGGAACTATTATCGGAAGCTCTCACCGAAGGTTTATTGATTCCCCTTGATGACTCCTATAAATTGCCTGAAACGGCTACCCGGACTCGTTTTAGCTTTCTACATGACCGAGTGCAACAAGCGGCCTATGCCCTGATTCCTGAAACCAAGAGACCGGCCATTCATCTCAACATCGGACGATTGCTGTGGTCCACCACGCCGACAGAGGCGCTAGGGGAGAGGGTTTTCGACATTGTCAATCACTTGAATTATGGCGTTGCATTGATTTCAGACGAGATTGAAAAAGTAAAATTCGCGGAATTAAATTTAATGGCGGGCCGGAAAGCCAAGTCTTCAACTGCTTATGACACAGCGCTGAGGTATTTGATCGCTGGGATGGAACTGTTAGCCCCAAATAGCTGGATAGGAGCATATCCCTTAACGTTCGCTCTTTACATCGAGCGAGCTGAATGTGAATATCTGTGCGGTCATTTTGAGCAAGGGGAAAAACTTTTCGATACCCTTCTTAGCCAGGCAAAATCCAAACAGGATAAGGCAAAGGTGTATGGTATCCAAATCGTTCAATATACCAATACAGGCAAATATTTGGAAGCGATTGAAGCAGGCCAGGAAGCCTTAAAGTTGTTTGGCGTAACTGTGCCGGAAACCGAACTTCAGGAGGCAATGGGGACAGCCCTACAAGAAGCTGAATTGAGTCTTGGAGAAAGAAAAGTAGCTGACTTAATCATGCTGCCTGAAATGATGGATCCGGATAAACAGGTTGTTTTAAATCTTATGACCGATATGGTTTCGCCTGTCTATATTGTCAGGCCGGAATTATTTCCTCTGCTCGTCCTGAAAATGGTCAATATTTCATTGAAATATGGGAATGCCAAAGCGTCCGCTTACGCTTATGGCGTCTATGGCCTAATATTAGGCCCAGTTCTGGGAGATTATCAAAAAGGTCATAAATTCGGCTTGCTGGCTTTAAAGCTGAATAAAAAATTCAATGACCTCAAATTGAAATGTCGGGTGTATACTTCTTTCGCTGTGAATATTAATCACTGGCGTATGCCTGTAGCATCAAGTTTTCCTTTGCTCAGAGAGGCCTATCAAGCCGGGCTGGAAGCGGGAGATTTACTGTGGGCCGGTTATGCCTGCGGCGCATTAATCATTAAAAGCTTTTCAAGAGGGAATGAACTGGATAGGGTGTACGAGGAATTTGAAAGGTATATCCACTTTTTAGAGAAAACACAAAGCCCCATGCTGGCTATGGTAAAAATAACTGCACAGAGTATTTTGAATTTAAAAGGGCTGACCCAGAGTAAATGGCGCCTGGATGGCGAGGACTTTGATCAAGACCAAACTCTGGAGAGTTTGCGGCAAAGTGCTTATGATAATGCCATTCACTGGTACTATTTATGTAAAATGAAGATTTTTGTGCTCTACGGAAAGTTCGAGGATGCGCTGAAGATGGCTATTGGTTCTGAAAAAGCGTTAGGTGGGGCCTTGGGTCAATTTTCAGTCGCCGAGCATTACTTCTACCACTCGCTGACACTGACAGCTCTCTATCCGGAAGCAACCCAAGCTGAGCAAGAACAGTATTGGCAAAAACTGGAAGTGAACCAAGCGCAAATGAAAATCTGGATCGAAAATTGCCCGGAGAATTTCCAACACAAATACCTTTTGGTGGCCGCGGGAATGGCCGGCTTTGAAGGGAAAAATTTTGAAGCGATGCAACTGTACAAACAAGCTGTTCAGTCTGCCAGAGAGAATGGATTTATCCAGAACGAGGCCCTGACCAACGAATTAGCCGCCAGGTTCTATTTGGAAAAAGGGTTTGAAGAGTTTGCTATACCCCACTTGAAAGAGGCACACTACGGCTACCAATTGTGGGGAGCTACTCGCAAGGTAAAAGATTTGGAAGAGCAGTACCCCTGGCTGGCCCAAACCACAGTCGTGCGGGACTCTCCCCACACCCCGTCTTCTCCCCGCGATTCTGACACGACGACCAGTTCAAAACTGGATTTAACCAGCGTGATCAAAGCCTCGCAAGCCATCTCCAGTGAAATCGATTTGGATAAGTTGTTGGCCCGGTTAATCAGGATTGTGATTGAGAATGCTGGCGCGCAGCGGGGCTGTCTCATCCTGGAGAAAGACGTGCAATGGGTCATTGAAGCGGAGGGAACCGCAGATTCAAAAGACGTGACGACGTTGCAAGCGATTGAAGTCGAGGCGAGCGATGCGGCCTGCCCGTCCATCGTTCGCTACGTCGCCCGCAGCCACGAAAGCATAGTTCTGGATGATGCTGCCCAAAAAGGCCTTTTCGTTGGCGATCCCTACGTGAAACGAAACCAAACCAAATCGGTTCTCTGCATGCCATTGCTCAACCGGGGGACATTGAGCGGGATTCTTTACCTGGAAAACAACCTGGCCGCCGACGCCTTTACCTCCGAAAGGATTGAAGTATTGGAATTGCTGGCGGGACAGGCCGCCATTGCCCTGGAGAATGCCAGGCTGTATCAACAGGCGCAACAGGAAATCGCAGAACGAAAGTTGGTAGAGGCAGCACTGCGTGAGAGCGAGCAACGCTTCAGGACGATTTTCGATTCGGTCAATGACGCCATTTTCGTCCAGGATCCGGCCACTGGCGATATTCTCGATGTCAGCGCCAGGATGGGCATGATGTATGGCTACACGCGTGAAGAGGCCCTTCAAATCAAGGTCGAAGACCTGAGCTCGGGCGAGCCGCCCTACACCCAAAAAGATGCTCTTGTCTGGATGAAAAAGGCAGCCACGGGAGAGCCGCAGCTCTTTGAGTGGCGGGCGAAGAATAAGGACGGCCACCTGTTCTGGGTTGAAGTGAATATGAGACGTGCTGTCATCGAAGGCCAGGATCAGTTGCTAGTGGCGGTGCGTGACATCACCGAACGCAAGCAGGCGGAGGAGGCGCTGCGTGAGAGCGCAGAACAATACCGCATCATCACGAACACCTCAATGGATGGCTTTGCGATAGTGGATGTAACCGGACGCCTCCTGGATGTGAATGAGGCCTATAGCCGCATGATTGGGTACAGCCGCGACGAACTGCTCAAGATGTCCGTATCGGATATCGAAGTCATAGCGACACCAGAAGAGATCCAGACACAACACCAAAAGACCTTGGCCGGCTCGCAGCTCTTCGAGTCTCGCCATCGCCGCAAAGATGGGCGCATCATTGACGTTGAAGTCAGCATGACCTTTATGCATCAGTCGGGTCAGATCTTGGTCTTTCTGCGCGACATCACCGAACGCAAGCAGGCGGAGGAGGCGCTGCGTGAGAGCGCAGAACAATATCGTGTAATCACAAACACCTCAATGGACGGCTTTGTGGTAAGTGACCAAGTTGGCCGGTTTCTGGATATGAATGAGGCCTATTGCCACATGTTGGGTTACAGCAGGGATGAACTGCTTAAGATGTCCATTCCTGATATCGAAGCAGAAGAAACGCCAGAGGAAATCCACAAACGTATCCAACGGATCATGGAGTCCGGCGTGGATCGTTTCGAGACCCGCCATCGCCGGAAAGACGGACGCATCATCGATGTTGAAGTCAGTCTGACATTCATGAACCAAACGGCTCGTCAGTTGACTTTCCTGCGGGACGTGACGGATCGCAAGCGGGCCGAGGCGCAACTCGAGCGCAACCTGCGCGAAACCCGCGTGCGGCTCGAGGTCAGCCAAGCTCTGGCCGGCACAGAAACCGAGGACGAGGTGCTGGATGTGCTGATCCAACGTGCCGATCTCTATCCTCAGGCGCATGTGAGTATCTTCACTTTTGACCGGACGGGAGGCGAACTTGCTGTCATCCTGCGCCGCGCCGATTCCTTTGAGAGTGGTGTGACGACCCTGGTGCCTATTGGAGCGCGCATTCCGGTTTCGCGCTACCCGGGGTTCGACTTCTTCTTTTCGGCCAACCGCATGTTTGTCTCGGATGATGTCTTTGCCGACGAACGAGCAGAACCCGCCGGCCGCGAGATAACTCGCCAGAGTGGAGCGACCAGTCTCGCAGGTTTTCCACTCGAAGTCGGGAACGAGCCGATGGGTTATATCATAGTCTTGGCCAAGTCCGCCGGCTACTTTGACGAGGAAAAACAGCACCTCTACCAGACACTGGCCGAACAGGGCGCGGTGGCGCTGCACGCTGCCCGCTTGCGAGAGACGATCCGCGAGTCGCAGCAGCGACTATCCTTACTTGTGCAGCAATCGCCGCTGGCTGTCATCGAATGGAACAAGGACTTTGAGGCCGTCTTGTGGAACCCCGCCGCCGAACGGATTTTTGGCTACACTCGCGAAGAAGCGCTGGGGCGCCACGCCAGTCTCATCGTGTCCGAACAAGCGCGACCTCTGGTCGACCGGGTCTGGCAAGCCCTACTGGCGCAAAAGGGCGGTATATACAGCACCAACGAGAACCTGACCAAGGATGGACGTACCATCACCTGCGAGTGGTTCAACGCTCCGCTCGTCGGCGCGGGCGGCCAGATCATCGGCGTCGCTTCGCTCGTGCAAGACGTCACCGAGCGCAGGCAGGCAGAAGAAGCGCTGCGGGAGAGCGAGGACAAGTATCGCCAACTGTTTGAACTCGAGTCGGATGCGATTTTCTTGATTGACAATGAGACCGGCCAGATTCTGGAGGCCAATGCGGCTGCTTCGGCCTTGTATGGCTACCCCCGCCAAGAGCTGCTCCGCAAGAATAACTCTGACTTGTCCGCAGAGCCCGAAGACACCCGGCGGGTAACCCAGACCACGCCAGTGATCACCGATCAAGTCGTGTTCGTTCCGCTGCGTTTCCATCGCAAGAGAGATGGGGCTGTCTTTCCAGTCGAGATCACAGGTCGCTTCTTCACCTGGCGCGGGCGGCATGTTCATATCGCGGCCATTCGTGACATTACCGAGCGGGTGCGGACGGAAGAGGAGCTCCGTCGCCTGAACGAGGAACTGGAGAGGCGCGTGGTCGAACGCACCTCCCAGCTCGAAGCTGCCAACCAGGAACTGGAGGCCTTCGCCTATTCCGTCTCCCACGACCTGCGGGCGCCGTTACGTGCCATGGCTGGCTTTTCGCGTATCCTGCTTGAAGACTATGCGTCTCAGGTGTCCATCGAGGCTCAGGATCACCTGCGCCGCGTACACGACAACGCCCAAAAGATGGGGCAACTGATTGACGACTTGCTGGCCTTCTCGCGCCTGGGCCGCCAGGCGCTCCAGGTGCAGCCGGTTGAACCGGCCGACCTGGCCCGCCAGACGTTGGCAGAATTGCAGGAGGAACAGGCCGGTCAGCGTGTGGAGATCTCGATTGGGGAACTGCCGCCTTGCCAGGCCGACCCGGTCCTGCTCAAGCAGGTCTTTGTCAACCTGTTGGGCAACGCCCTCAAGTTCAGCCGGGGGCGGGAGGTGGCCCGCATCGAAGTGGGTTATCAAGAAGTAGATGGGGAGACGGTCTACTTTGTCCGCGACAACGGCGTGGGCTTTGACATGGCCTACGCCGATAAACTGTTTGGGGTCTTCCAGCGCCTGCACGGTGCGGACGAGTATGAGGGCACGGGTGTGGGGCTGGCCATTGTGCAGCGCATCATCCACCGCCATGGCGGGCGGGTATGGGCCGAGGCAGAAGTAGACAAAGGTGCGACCTTTTACTTTACTCTTTGAGGATAATCTATTATGGAAGACAAAATCGTTTTGCTGGTGGAAGACAATCCCGACGACGTGACGATGATCTTGCGCACCTTCAGGCGGAACAACATCCTGAACCAGGTGGTGGTGGCCCGCGATGGAGCCGAAGCGCTGGATTACCTGTTCGGGACCGGAGCCTATGCCGGGCGGGATACGAGTATTATGCCCCAGGTGATCTTGTTGGATTTGAAATTGCCCAAAGTGGATGGCCTGGAGGTGCTGCGCCGCCTGCGCGCCGACCAGCGCACGGCCTTGCTGCCGGTGGTGGTCCTGACCTCCTCGGACGAAGAGCGCGACATCCTGGACAGCTACAAGCTGGGGGCGAACAGTTACGTTTGCAAGTTGGTGGATTTTGCTCAATTCAGTGAAGCGGTGCACCAGTTGGGGCTGTATTGGCTGCTCCTGAACCTGCCGCCGCCCGGGTGAGATGGTAGCAGTGGGACAGAATCCAGGATTAGGTTGGTCGCCTCGTGAACACGATTGAGGCTAGCACATTGTCAGATAAATAACGAAGTAACCGATCGGAGTAGCAGCCTAATGCGTTGGCAATATCCCCTTTATACCCTCCCCTTGTTCCTGGTAGCTGGGATCGCGGTCACCTTGGTACTCTTTGTATGGCGGCGGCGTGCTGCGCTGGGTGCGGTGGCGCTCATGGCGCTGATCTTCGCTGCCGCCATATGGTCGCTGGCGTACGCTCTGGAATTGGCCGCGACTGACCTGGCCGCCAAGCTCTTCTGGGCCAGGGTTCAGTATCTAGGCATTGCGACGGTACCATTGGCTTGGATGATATTTGCTTTCCAATACACCAACCGTGACCAGTGGTTGACAGGCCGTAATCTGGCCTTACTTGGTGTTATCCCGGTGATAACCGTGCTGCTGGTTTGGACTAATGAGTGGCATGGTCTGGTATGGAGCCACACCGAGTTGAATACCGATGGCTCATTTCCGATGCTGAGCCTTACCCACGGCCCATGGTTCTGGGGCTACTGGTTCTTCTCTTACCTATTGCTCGTACTGGGTTCCATTCAGGTACTCTTGACTTTGTGGCGTTCGCCGCAGTTTTACCGCCAGCAGGCGGGGGGGGTGCTGATCGGCCTGCTGATGCCCTGGGTGGCAAATGGACTATACGTCCTTAGCCTGGAACCGCTCCCCGACCTAGACTTGACCCCTCTGGCTTTCACCCTGTCGGGGCTCGCCTTTGCCCATGGTCTCTTCCGCTATCGGCTTTTGGATATCGTACCCGTGGCGCGCCGCTCCGTTGTGGATGGTATGAGCGATGGTGTAGTGGTTCTGGATACCCAGAATCGTATTGTAGACCTCAACCCGGCTGCCGAGCGGCTGATTGGCTATTCGGCTGCTGAGGTCATTGGCAGGCCGGTCGAGCACATGCCAGTTGCCTATGGTGAGTTCGTCGAGCAGTACCAGGACATCACTGAAGGATATGCCGAGATTACACTCTCGTCAAACGTCTTGGGGACGAGATTCGAACCGAGACCTGGGGATAAGGAAGACATGCCACATCACTACGAGCTGCGCATCTCGCCCCTGACCGATCAAGAGGGCCATCTTGTTGCCCGGGTGGTGGTTCTGCACGAAATCACTGCTCGCAAACAAGCCGAGGCCGCCCTGCGTGCCGCGCGTGACGAGTTAGAGGCACGAGTTGAGGAGAGAACCGAAGAGCTGGCCAGGCTGAACCGGGATCTTCTCAGCGAAATCGCTGAGCGGGTGCGAACGGAGCAGGCTCTGAAACAGAGCGAGGAGAAATACCGGCTGCTGGCCGAGAACGTCACTGATGTCATCTGGGCTGTGGACTTGGCTCTGCAGTTTATTTACGTCAGCCCTTCGGTGTTGGCACTGCGCGGCTACACCGCCGAAGAAGTTATGAACCAAAGCATAGAAGAAACTCTGACTCCTGCCTCTGTACAGGTGGCTATGGAGGCCCTGGCTGAGGAACTCGAAAAAGAGAGAAACCTGGATACACCAGACCCAAAGAGATCTATAGTCCTAGAGTTGGAGCACTCCTGCAAAGAGGGAGGCACAGTCCCGGTCGAGATCAAGATGACTTTCCTACGCGACGAGGCCGGCCAACCGGTCGGGATCCTGGGGGTTACGCGCGACATCACCGAGCGCAGGCAGGCAGAAGAAGCATTGCGGGAGAGCGAGGAGAAATTCCGCGGCGTCTTCGAGCAATCTTCCGACGCCATCGTCCTCACCGACGAAGAGGGTGTGATTATTGCCTGGAACCGGGCCGCGGAGCACATAACCGGCCGAAAAGAGGCAGACGTGATGGGCAAGTACTTCTGGGATGTCCAGTTTGAACTGCTACCTGAAGAAGGGAGAACATCCGCCGCCCGTGACCGATTCTATGCCACAATGAGCCAAGCTCTGCATACCGGGCAAGCCACCTGGCTCAACCGATTGCTTGAAGGTCAACTGCAACATCCCGATGGAAAAAGGGTCTACTTCCAACAGATTGCCTTCCCCATTCAGACGGCTCAGGGATTCATGCTGGGTAGCGTGATCCGGGACATAACGCAGCGGGTGAGTGCCGAGGCAGAGATCCGCCGACTGAACGAAGATCTGGAGGGGCGCGTCGTCGAACGCACGGCCCAACTGGAAGCGGCCTACCGGGAGCTCGAAGCCGCGAGCTATACCATCTCCCACGACTTGCGCGCGCCTTTGCGGGCTATCGACGGCTTTGCCCAGATTCTGCTGGAAGACTACGGCGGGGGGTTGCCCGCCCCAGCCCAGGAGCACTTGGGCCGCATCAGCCGTGGCGCGCAGCATATGGGCGGGTTGATTGATGGGCTGCTGGCCTTTCTGCGCCTGGGACGCCAGGCCCTGTCCAGGCAGCCGGTATTCCCGGCCCATCTGGTCCAGGAAGCATGGGGGGAACTGGAGGCTGAATGGCAGGGGCGGCAGGTGGAGTTTCGCGTCGGCCAGCTTCCAGAGTGTGAGGCCGACCCTGACCTGCTGAGGCGGATCTTTTTCCACCTGCTTGCGAATGCGCTGAAGTATACGCGTCAGCGGGTGGTGGCCGAGATCGAAGCAGGCTGGCAGCAAGAGGCTGACCAGATTGTCTACTTCGTGCGGGACAACGGGGCTGGTTTTGACATGGCCTACGCCGGCCGGCTCTTTGGCGTGTTCCAGCGTCTGCATCCGGGCCAGGAGTATGAAGGCACGGGCATAGGGCTGGCCATCGTGCAACGCATTGTGCATCGTCACGGTGGGCGCACCTGGGTCGAGGCAGAAGTGGACAAAGGCGCGACTTTTTTCTTCACACTCTGATTTAGGTTATAATGACCTTCCAGGAAGCTCCCAAGCTTCCTGGAAGGTTCAAGCCATCACTAATAGAGAAACCATTGGTTTCTCTATTAGAAGACGCCGCGTAGAAAAGAACCCGCGTCGTGGGGCGTTGACCCTGGAGCATAGGAGAACCTGGATGAGCACACCTCTGCGCGTGTTGATCGTCGAAGACTCGGAAGATGACGCTATTCTGATCGTCCACGAATTGCGACGCGGCGGCTATGCCCCGACCTTTGAACGGGTGGATAGGCCGCAAGCCATGCGCGCCGCGCTGGCTGACCAGACCTGGGACGTAATCATCGCCGATTACTCCCTGCCGCGTTTCAGCGGGCTGGCTGCACTGGAGCTCTTGCAGGCAAGCCAGATCGATTTGCCTTTCATCCTGGTGTCGGGCACCATCGGCGAGGACATCGCCGTGGCGGCCATGAAGGCCGGCGCCCACGACTACCTGATGAAGGACAACCTGGCCCGGCTGGTGCCGGCCGTGGCGCGTGAGCTGCACGAGGCCCAGGAGCGACGGGCGCGCCGGCAGGCCGAGGAAGAGGCCATGCGACGGGCGGAAAACATGGCGGCGGTGAGTGAGCTGGCTATCCAATGCGCGGCTGCCTCCCCAGACAGGGATCTCTTCGAGCTGATGGCCGAAGAACTCAGATTAATCACCGGGGCGCTGGCAGTCGGCATGTCTACCTACGACCCTGAAACCAAAGATCTCACCGTGCGCTACGTCGCCATCCCCGGAGAGGTTCTCTCCGGCATCAGCAAACTGCTGGGCAAGAACCCGATTGGCATAAAGTTCCCGGTAAGCTCAGAGTTGTACACAAAAATGATATCCGAAGTAGTTACCGTGTCAACCGATTTGTCGGAGATATCTTTGGGTGCCACCCCCAAACCGGCAGCGGCCGCTATCCAGAAGACATTCGGCATCGACACCTTTACTGCCCTGGCTTTGCAACAGACCGGTGAGTTGCTGGGCACGGCCATAATTGTTATGCCCAAAGGACAAAAAGCACTTCCTCTGGACTTGGCCAAGACCATGGCTTACGTTTTGGCCGTTTCCTTGAGGCGCAAGCGGGCCGAGGACGCGCTGCGCGCCTCCGAGGAGCGCTTCAGGAACATTTTTGAGCATTCGCCGATCGGCATGTACCAGACCACCCCGGATGGGCAGATTCTGACGGCCAACCCGACGATGGTGCGCATGTTGGGCTATGCGTCTTTCGAGGAGCTGGCTGAGCGCAACCTGGAGAACGAAGAATACTTTGCTAGCTACGCGCGTTCGGAGTTTAAGCAACGCGTAGAGCGCGAAGGGCAAATCGTCGGTCTCGAGGCCACCTGGGCCAAGAAGGACGGCTCGCTATTATTCATTCGTGAGAATGCCAGGGCCGTTTATGATGAACACGGGAAAGTCCTATATTATGAGGGCACGGCCGAGGACATCAGCCACCGGGTGCGAGCGGAGCAATTGCTACAAGCCCTGAACCAGGCCGCGCTGGCCATAGAGAGAGCCCTGACGCACGATGAGATATTCAACGCCCTGGCGGGAGAGCTCAAGAAGCTTGGTTTCTGGTGCATGATTCTACCGGCCGATGAGAGTCAGAGCAGGCTCTTTACTCGCTACGTATCTCAGGAGAGCGCAGCAGTCCAGGCCGCTGAGCGGTTGGTGGGCCTTAAGCAGAAGGATTACTCATTTCCCATCAAGAACGTGGACATATATAAGGAAGTTGTCTGGGGGAAGAAGGTCTTTTACGTGGACGACGCCATACAGGTGCTACAGCAGGTGATCCCCAGCCCTGCCAGGAGCCTGACCGCACAAATCGCCAAGCTGATGGGTATGACCGAGATAAAGGCAATTGCTGCCCCTATGATTGTGGGTGACGAAGCCATCGGGGTGCTCTCCGTTCAGTCAGATGACCTGACTCGGGACGACATACCAGCCATCATGGCCTTCGCCCACCAGCTAGCCGCCGCCTGGCACAAGGCCAGATTGTACCAGCAAGCCCAACAGGAAATCGCCGACCGGATGCGGGCGGAGGAAGAACTCCGCCAGCGGGGTCGCGAGTTAGCCATACTTAACCGTGTCATCGCCGCTTCGGCCAGCGCTCAGGAAGAGGAAGCACTCCTGGAAACAACCTGTCGTGAATTGGTTCATTTCTTTGATGTGTCCTACGCAGCCGCTGCCCTGCTCAACCCAGAGACAAGAGAGGTGGCGGTGGTGGCCGAGTATGGGGCCGAGGGCCAGTCACCGATCCCGAACAGAACCGTGCCCATTGAGGACGATCCTGCCTTCCAATACCTGCTCAAGCGTAGAATGCCCCTGATTGTGTCTGATGCCCCGTGTGATTCCTGCCTGGAGTCGACTGGCTGGCTGGCAATGGATGACCGCCTCCGTGATTTGCTGCTCCAGCGTGGTATCTCATCGCTGCTTTGCCTGCCCCTTATCGCCCAAGACGAAGTGGTAGGTAGCCTGAGCCTGCATGCCATTGAGGTCTGCCCCTTCTCGGCCAAGGAGGTCAACCTGGCCTGGAGCGTGGCCGATCAGGTGGCCGGCGCGCTGACCCGTGTCCGGCTCGACGAGGAGCGTCGGCGCTTGAGCACTGCTATCGAGCAGGCGGCCGAAAGCGTGATGATCACCGACAACCAGGGGACGATCCTCTATGTCAACCCCACCTTTGAGCAACTCTCTGGCTACAGCCGTGCCGAGGTAATCGGACGCAACCCTCAACTGCTCAAGAGTGGCAAGCAGGACACCGCCTTTTACCAGAGTTTGTGGGCGACCATCAGCGCCGGGAAGGTATGGCATGCGCACATGGTCAACAAGAACAAAGATGGCACCTTGCGCACGCTGGATACCACCATTACTCCAGTGCGCGGCGAGAGTGACCAGATTGTGAATTACGTGGGGCTTCAGCGCGATATAAGCCGCGAACTACAACTGGAGGAGCAATACCTCCAGGCGCAGAAAATGGAGGCGGTCGGCTTGCTGGCCGGGGGCATCGCCCACGACTTCAACAACTTGCTAACGGCCATCAACGGCTTCGCAGAACTGATGGTGTTTGAACTGCCCGCGGACGACCCGAACCAGGAAACGGCGGCGAAAATCCTCGGCGCTGGCCAGCGGGCGGCCGATCTGGTTCGCCAACTGCTGGCTTTCAGCCGCAAGCAGGTCATCCAGCCGCGGGTGCTGGACCTAAACCATGTGGTGGTCAACTTGGAAAAGATGCTGCGGCGTATCATCGGTGAAGACATCCACCTGGAAACCACGTTGACACCCGGACTGTGGTCTATCAAGGCGGACCCGACCCAGATCGAGCAAGTGATCGTCAACCTGTCTGTCAACGCCCGGGACGCCATGCCGGATGGGGGTGAACTGAAGATCGAGACGGCCAACGTGGTCTTGGACGCAGCTTACGTTGCCGATCATCTGGGGGCGCAGCCGGGTGAACACGTGCAGCTAAGCGTCAGCGATACGGGGATCGGCATGAGCGAGGAAGTCAGGGCGCGCATCTTTGAGCCCTTCTTTACTACCAAGGAACGGGGGAGGGGCACGGGTCTGGGCCTGGCAACTGTGTACGGCATTGTCGAGCAAAACGGCGGCCATATCTGGGTCGAGAGCGAAGAAGGGCGGGGGACCGTCTTCAGACTTTATCTGCCGCGCAGCATGGAAGTAGCCGACTCCCAAGGCACGCTTGATCAGGAGCGTGTCCCGCTGGGCGGCAAGGAGACAGTACTCCTGGTGGAAGACGAGGCGGCGGTGCGGGAATTGGTGGCCTTTGCTCTGCGCGGGCAGGGCTACACCGTCCTGGAGGCGGCTAGTGGCCAGGACGCGCTGCGCCTGGTGCAGAAGCGGTCGGGGGAAATTAACCTCTTGCTCACGGACGTGATCCTGCCGGGTGGTATGAACGGCAAGGACCTGGCCGATCGCTTGCTCGAGGAACGCCCCGGCCTGAAGGCGCTTTTTATGTCCGGCTATGCGGACAGCACCATTGCGCGGCATGGCGTGCTGGAGACTGGCGTCCCATTCATCGAAAAACCTTTCTTGCTGCAGGAACTGGCGCGCAAGGTGCGCAACGTGTTGGATGCGTGACGACGCCTTGATTTAAGACAAGATGCTCTGAGTTTACGAAAATCGTAATAATAAGTGATAGAAATACGAATTTCGTAATTAGACTTGACTATTTTTACGAAATCGGCTAAAATTGGGGCTGGGTGAACCGCAGACGCGGGGAAACACGGTAGATAGCATGGAAACTGTAGACAGAACTGATCGGGCCATTATCAGCCACCTCCAATACGACGGCCGGATGTCGTTCACCGATATCGCCGCCGAGTTAAGCATTTCGGAAGGGGCAGTGCGCCGCCGTGTCAAGCGGTTGGTTGAGGGCGGCGTGCTGCAAATCGTGGGCATCGCGGAGCCGCAGCTCCTGGGGTGGAACGCAGCGGGTATGATTGGTGTGGCCGTCCAGGCAGGCCGGGTTGATGCCGTCGCCGACCAGATTGCGCAATTCCCCGAGGTCAGCTACCTCTTTATGGCCTCCGGCGGATTCGATCTGTTTGCCGAGGTCTACTGCAAGGACATGGATCATTTTGTCTCATTCCTCAACCAAAAGCTGCAAAAGGTCCCTGGCGTGCAGCGGACCGAGACCTTTATGATTCTCAAGATGTACAAGCTCTCGTACCGCTGGGGTGAGGCTGAACCGCCCCAATGAACCATCATAGACCTCGTGTTGACCAGAACGGCCTGGAAGTGGAAGAGTAGTGGCAGTGCTTCAGAGTTTTCTCGGAAAGTGCCGTTCGCACGTGGGCGTGCTCACTCCGCCCTGCGTAATGAGGAGCGAGGCACCCCCAGGTGCCGAAGTGTCTGCCTCGTCTGACAGACTTTCCGAGAAAACTCTTCAGTGTGTGGAGGTTCTGTGTTCGCCAGCCCGCTAGATAATTCCATTGCAGACCTGGTTCACGCGAAATCGGTCGAGATATTGAGTGAGGTGGGCTTTTGCGTGCCCGATGGGCACACCTTGGGCCGCCTGGGAGCCGTTGGTTTTCCGATTGACCGGGAGTCACACATGGCACGCATCACTCCCGATCTGTTGGAGACGGCTCTGGCCCGTCTGCCGCACAACGTGAAGCTCTACAACCGGACCGGAGACAAACCAGCGTCTTTTCCCCGAAGTATCCCAAACGCTGGAGAAAAGGGCACTACATTCGATCGTGGCTCTTGCTTCATGGGGGCTGGTACGCCGGTCAACGTGTTTGACCTTGAGACCGGGACACGGCGGCCCGCCACCCGACAGGACGTCTGTGACCTGGTGGCCTTGCAAGACGCGCTGCCCCAGGTGGACATCGTCCGTCCTACTGTCACTGCCACCGACCAGGGCGAGTCCTCAGACTTGATTGAAATCGCCGAGTTGCTGCGCCATACCGGAAAGCCGGTGGTCCACCGCACCCTGTCGCCCGAGCGGGTGGACGCGGCTGTGGAGATGTTGGCCGCCGTAGCTGGAGGGGAAGATGCCCTCCAGACCCATCCCAACTTCGCCACGTTGTATTGTCCTATCAGTCCAGGTTATTTCACGCCGGAGAACGTGCGTTGCATGCTGCGCTGGGCTGAATACGGGGTTCCGATCACTCTGCTCAGTATGGCGATGGGGGGCGCCTCGGCACCAGCCACGCTGCTGGGTGAGCTGGTCGTGATTAACACCGACATCCTGGCCTGGATCGTTGCGTTTCAAATCCTCTACCCCGGCACACCTCTGTTATATGGGAGCGTGTCGGCTGTGCTCGATATGCGCACTGGCTTGTTGCCGCTTGGGGCTCCGGAACGAGGCATGGTCAACAGCGGTGCGGCGCTGATGGCTCGCTATTACGGCATACCCTCTATGTGCGGCGGGCTGTCATCCGATGCCAAGGAGCTGGATGCCCAGGCCGGTTTCGAGAAGGCGGTCACGGCGGTCCCCCTGCTGCTGGAGGGGACAAGCATCATCTACGGCGTCGGCGCGACTGATGCCGGTTCGACGATCTCATACGTGCAAATGGTCCTGGACGACGAGTTGATTGCCGGGCTGCGACGTATGATTCAGGGCATCACCCCACACAATTTAGACGAAGAAGTCGTACTCATCAAAGAGAATACACCACGCGGCAATTTTCTCAAGGCCAAACATACTCGGCGGACCTTCCGCGAGCATTGGCAGCCCGGCATTCTTAGCCGCGATGCCTACGAAGCGTGGCAGGCCAAGGGCGAGACTATCGAGGGTATCTGCCGCCGCAAAGCTATGGACATCCTGGCCGATCACCACCCGCCGCCGTTGTCCCCTAACGTCGAGGCGGAGATGGAACGGGTTATGCGGCGTTACCTGGGATCTGATTTTCACTTCGACTCGTAGCGTACAATTGATCGCTCAATTCCGGCCAACTGGGGGAGCGGCATAGACTGCCGCACGCACGAATCTCCCCATGCGAGATCGACAGGAGAACGAGGTGTCCGACATAAAACCCATTCGGCCAAAGTTTCACCTGGACGTATTGAGCGCCGATCAACTCGCTGAAATCAAATCGGCCACGCTGCATATCCTGGAGCATGTGGGGATCCACTTCCCCTCCGAGCGGGCTCTCACCGTCTTCGCTGAGCACGGGGCTCAGGTGGATAGGGAGGGCCAGATTGTACGCCTGTCGCCTGACCTGGCGCTGGAAGCGATGAGCGCTGCGCCGCGCTCTTACATCCTGTCCGGCCGGGCCAGGGGGACTGAGTTGCTCCTCAACGGCACGGCCAGCTATTTCGGAACCGATGGGTGTGGCACTGTGACCGTCGATTTCGATACCGGAGAGGCGCGCCGCTCCTGCAAAGAAGACGTGGCCAGAATGGCGCGGGTGGCGGATTATCTATCCTCAATCGCTTTCTATTGGCCGATGGTCAGCGCACAGGACTATGGGGCGTTGGCCCCTTTGCACGAGCTGGATGCCAGTTTCAACCACACCGTCAAGCACGTGCAGACCGAGACCGTCATGGGTGAGAAACCCGCCACCTACGCAGTGCGCATGGCGGAGGTCATTGCCGGCGACAGGGAGAAGATGCGCGCCCGGCCGCCTCTGTCCAGTTTGATATGTACCATCGCTCCCCTGGGGCATGATCGGGAGGGCATTGAGGCGGCGATGGTGTATGCTGAGGCCGGCATCCCGGTAGGTTTTATGGCCATGCCTACTATGGGTTCTACTGCGCCGGCCGTGCCTGGCGGTGCGTTGGTGGTGGGCAACGCCGAGGTGGTCAGTGCTATGACGCTCATGCAACTGGTCGCCCCCGGTGCGCCGGTCTTTCACGCATTGCTCGCTTCGGGGATGGATCCTCACACTGCGGATTATCTCGTCAGTCTACCCCAGAAATACTTGTGCAATGTCGCGGCGGTGCAAATGGCGCACGATTGGGGTGTTCCTGCGCTGGCTGGAACGTTTGGCCTGGATGCCGAGGAGCCTGCCACCTGGCAGCTCGGCCGGGATAGCGTCTACACTGCATTGATGTGCACCCTGGCTGGCACAGATATCACGGTTGGATTGGGTATGCTCAAGGCTTCCACCCTGCTGATACCCGAGCAGATCATATTCGACGACGAGATCTATCACACGCATCGTTTTCTGGCCGAAGGCTTAGACGTTGGCACCGATGGGCTGGCCCTGGACGTAATCGCTGACGTTGGACCCGGAGGGCATTTCCTGGCCCAAAAGCACACAAGACGGCACTTGAGGGAGATATGGATTCCGGGGTTGACTCAGCCACGACCGTCACCGGACGGGGCGCCCCTGCCTGGCATCCGCCACAGGGCCAGGGGGGAGTTCGACAGGATTTTGGCGGGGCACCAACCCGAGCCGTTGGAAGCAGCCGTCCAGACCGAGTTGCAGGCTATTCTGGATGCCGCAGCCCGAGAGTTGGGTACGTGAGGCGTCATCCTTAACTCGTTTTTGGCGCGAAACTCCGTAGTGGGCGCCTCCCCATACGGCTACGGCGGGCAAAGGGATGCCCTGCCACGTTCTACACCAATAACTAACTAAAATAGTAACTACTCAGCCTGATGGTTGCAGATGTGTATCTGCAACCCATAATCGGCGGATGTATATCCGCAAATACCTGTTACGGTTGAATAACCGTAACGATCAGCGACTGGTCTGAGTAGTTACCTAAAATATACGTAGAGGAACAATCAAAAGGAGAATACCATGTCAGAAGAGACCCTAAGTAGGCTGACCCAGGCAGTGATTGATGGTGAGCCGGAGGACGCGGAGGAGCTGGCCAAACAGGCACTGGAGCAGGGGCTTGATCCTCTGGTGTGCATCAACGAGGGGCTCACGTCGGGTATCAATCGCGTCGGCGAGCTGTTTTCAAGCGGGGAGTATTTCTTACCCGATCTGATCATCGGAGGAGAGGCGATGAAGGCCGCTCTGGCTATCCTGGAACCGGCTCTGGTGGGCAGCCAGGAGCGACAGGTAGTGGGCCGTGTGGTGCTCGGTACCGTGCAGGGCGACATGCACGAGATTGGCAAAACGCTGGTAGGTACTATGCTTACCGCCCACGGCTTTCATGTCACCGACATCGGCATTGACAAACCGGCGGCCGACTTCGTGGCTGCGGTCAAGGAGAACGGCGCAACGCTGGTCGGCGCCTCGGCGTTGTTAACAACCACAATGCCCGAGCAACAGCAGATTATCGAAGAGCTCAAAGAAGCCGGACTCCGCGATCAGGTGAAGGTAATGGTCGGTGGCGCGCCGATCACCCAGAGTTGGGCCGAAAAGATTGGCGCCGATGGGTATGCTGAAGATGCAATCTCCGCCGTCACTCTCGCCAAGAAGCTTGTAGGCGCATCGTAACAACTCGTGCGGGAAAGGCATAAATATCTATGTGCAGACCAACTAGCCTGGCAATCCGCGGTGCCAACATTATCACTATGGACGCGCAGCAGCCCAGGGCCGATGCATTGGTGGTGCGCGATGGACGCATCCTCGCCGTAGGTGCCTGGGAGGACGTGGCCCCCCAGGCGCAGGGCATGCAAGTGCTCGATCTGACCGGAAAGACTGTACTACCTGGCCTGATCGATACTCACGCCCATTTTTTGTGGACAGCCTTGAGCCTGGCGGCACTGGACGTTAGCGAGGCCAAGGATCACCCTGCCCTGCAAGCCATCGTTGAGGAGGCCGTTGCCAACACGCCGCCGGGCGAGGTGATCCTTGGGATGGGTTTTACCGAATATGCTCTCGACACTACGCGGTTCAGCCCAATCGTCGATGCTCTCGACGTGGTAGCCCCGGACCGTCCCGTCTATTTGATCGGTGTCACTGGCCATACCTCTGCTGCGAACACCCGTGCCTTAGAATTCCTGGCCCTGCCCGACGACACTCCCGGCCTGATGCGAGACGCGGGTGGACGGCCCAACGGTCTGCTGGCTGACCAGGCCAATAGTCTGGCCGGCGACCGATTCAGCAAAGCCTTCGGTGCGGATGAAAAAGCGGCCGATATGATCAAGCTGGCGATAGAAAAGGCCCACTCGGTTGGAATCACCACGCTCCACGCGCTTGAGGGCGGGCTCACCAGCGAAGACGAGGCCGTGAGGAAGTTCCTGACTGCGATGCCTGATCTGCCTCTGCGTTTTGTGCTTTACTACCAGACTATGGACGTGGATAAGGTGCTCAAGTTGGGCTTGCCCCGCATCGGGGGCTGTATCCTCTTGGATGGTGATATTGGCCCGCACACAGCGGCTTTGTCCGAACCTTACACCGATGATCCAGCTTGCTATGGCACTCTATACCACACACAGGAAGAGATAAACGCCTTCGTGCTTGAGGCACACAAGGCAAACTTACAAGTGGCCATGCACGCCGTGGGCGATGGGGCTGTTGAGCAGGCCCTGAACGCCTATGAAGCCGCGTTGACCCTCCATCCTCGCCATGACCACCGGCACCGCATCGAACATTGCGAGGTCATCCGTGAAGATCAAATCCAGCGTGCTCAACGCCTGGAGGTGGCCCTGGCCATCCAACCTCCTTTCAATCACTACTGGCCCCACGTCGAGTATTTCCCCACGCTGGGTGAGGAACGCGCCTGGAAGGCCGATCCGGTGCGCGGGCTGATGCGTCCTGGCTTGCTGATTGCTGGCGGCTCAGATAGCACGGTCACGCCGTTGGGGCCAATGATCGGGGTGCACGCTGCCGTAAACCACTCCAACCCCGCCGAGCGGGTGAGCGTTCAGGAAGGTCTGGAACTCTACACCATCAACGCCGCTCGTATTGCCTTTGAGGAACACGACAAGGGGTCTCTGGAAGTCGGCAAGTTTGGCGATTTCATAGTCTTGGGCGAAGACCCCTTCGAAGTTGACCCCGGTCACATCAAAGACATACCTCTCGAAATGACGGTGATTGGTGGGGACGTAGTGTATCGGAGCCCGTGAACCTTCACGGCCAGGTAAGGGGGAATTCAGGATGGATGACAGGTGGAGCACCCCAAGAATAGTCGTGCCGCCGCCTGGACCTAATAGCCGTTCCTATTTGGAAAAAGAGAAGAGACTTTTTTCTAAGGGATGGCATACTGGCAAAGATGTACCGCTCATCGTACAGCGCAAGAAGGGTTGGGTCCTTGAGGATGTAGATGGCAACCGTTTCATAGATACAGCCACCGGCTGGGCTTCGACCCCCTTGGGGGCTGCCCACGAGGAGGTCACCCAGGCAACTGTCGACGCGCTCTGGGAGTCGGGGATCGAATGTACCGACTATGTGACCTTTAGCCATCTCTTCCCGTTGGCCGAGAAGTTGGTCGCCATCTCCCCTGCGCGGCTGACCCGGGTAGCACCTGACACGACTGGCACCGAGGCGGTCGAATCCGCCGTGCGTTTGATGCGTGAGGCGTCAGGTCGCCCCTTTGTCGTCACCTTCTATGGCGGATTTCACGGCGGCAACTATGGGACTGGCGCGGCCGGTCCGCTGGAACCAGGCATAACACGTGGCATCAGCCAGTTCATTGTGGGCTACATCTACGCCCCTTATCCCTATTGCTACCGCTGCCCCTTCAAGATGACCCACCCTGACTGCGATCTGTGGTGCCTGGATTACATCGAGAACACGATAATGCGCTACGAGACGACAGCCGATCAGATTGCCGGCTTGCTGATCGAGCCGGTCGAAGGAGAGGCCGGGGTTATAATCCCCCCTGACGATTATTTTCCCCGGCTGCGTGCCCTGTGCGACAAATATGGCTGGTATCTGTGTGCTGACGAAGTGCAAACCGGTTTTGGCCGCACGGGCAAGATGTTCTGCGTGGAGCATTGGAACGTCGAACCGGACGTTATGCCACTGGCCAAGGCGTTATCGGGCGGTGCGCTGCCCATCGCCGCCGTGTTGGGTAGTGAAGAATTGCTCGCTGACTGCGAACTCTACCTGGGCGGCACTTTTGCCTGGCATCCAGCCGCCTGCGTTGGCGCGCTCAAGGGCATCCAAGTGATCGAGCGTGACCAGGTGCTTGACCACGTCGCAAAGCTGGAACGTTTAGCCTTGGACAAACTGGCCCCGCTCGTGGCCAGGTATCAGATCGTCGGTGATGTGCGCATCAAGGGCTTATACATCGCCCTTGAATTCGTCAAGGATAAAGTCTCCAAGGAGCCAGCCGAAGAACTGAGCCGGGAGATTCACTTTGAGTGTATTCGCCGTGGATTGGTGCCGGTCCACGAGGAAGGGCTGTGGTGGCTCCGTCTCTACCCGGCGCTGAATATGCCCCGCGACACTCTCAGCATAAGTTGCGACATCGTTGAAGAGGCAATTGATGCCGTCTCTCGTAAACACAGACTCGGGATTGCTTGACGTTCGATTTCGCGTCGAAGCCTGGGCGTGCTCACTCCGCCCTGCGTAATGAGGAGCGAGGCACCCCCAGGTGCCGAAGCGTTTGCCCCATTAGGTGGACTTTCTGAGAGATCTCACACGAGACTTTTCGGAAAGTGACATTCATACCCGAAAGCAAACGAAATACGCAGTACGCAATACGCAGCGCCTTCGTAGTGAGTTTTTTGTATAGCGTAGTTTTAGTCATATCAAGGACTTTCCGAGAAAGTTCCTTTACGGGAAGGAGGTGATGCAGCACACACCTTGATGGTTGCTGAGCAATCCGTTGGGACGGCACGCAGTGTGCCGTAAGAGAGGTTTCACTAGATAATGAGGGGGAAGAAAATGCACAGTAGAACAAGTCTCAATGTGCTGATGCTGGCGATTGTCGCGCTGTTGACCATTAGCTTGGCCGGTTGTGTTCCCTCCACCACACAGGTGACGCCGACCGAAGCCCCGGCGGCAGAGGAGGAGGTGGCCGAGGCACCGTCTGCTGAGGAACCCGGAGAGGAGACGAGCATCGTCATCGTCATCCCGGAGGACCCGCCGAGCTTCAATGGCATTGTGACCGACACCGGCTACGAGCAGATGGCGATGCAGCTCGTGTTGCTGGGCATGGCCTCCATTGATCCCGAGGGCAATGTCTACCCGGTGCTGGCTGCCGAACTGCCCACCGTCGAGAACGGCGGCGTGGTCGTCGACGAAGATGCGTGGACCATGGACGTCACCTGGAAGATGCGTGACGATATCGTCTGGGCGGATGGCGAGCCGGTGACGGCAGACGATGTCGTCTTTACATGGGAAAAGATGTCAGATCCCGAAGGGGGCATCTGGTCGCCGGGGAGCGACTACACCGACGGCGTCGAGAAGATCGACGACTACACCTTTGTTGTTCACTACAACACCGTGTACCCCGGCTACCTGTACCAACTTGGCGGCGAGCAGATTGCGATCTGGCCCGAGCATTATTGCAACGCAGACCAGGACTTTGTGTCCTGGGACTGCGGTCGTGAGCCGTTGAGCAGCGGTCCTTATATGCTCGAAGAGTGGGCCGAGGGCGATCACCTGACCCTTGTCCGCAATCCCAATTACTACGAAGAGGGCAAACCCTATATTGACAAGATCATCATCCAGATCGTGCCGGAACAGTCCGTGCGCAAGACGATGATGCTCGAGGGGGACGCCGATCTCAACTTCTGGTTGGATGAGCCGTCTATGGAGGACCTGAAGGACGCGCCTAATGTCAAGCTCAGTTTTAGCCCCACCGACCGCTGGGTGATGCGCTTGATCCCCAATCAGGCAGCCAAGGGATCCATAGACGCCCTGGATAATCCCCATCCCTTCTTCTCGGACTCACGGGTGCGCCACGCCGTCCGTATGGCCGTGGACGTCGATACCATCGTCAATGACATCTTCCTCGGCTACGGCGGGCCGGTGTGGACCGAGTTCTTCCGCCCGCCTTACGTTTGTGACATTCCCCGGCCTGAGTACGATCCCGAGGGGGCCAAGGCGTTGCTGGAAGAGGCGGGGTGGACTGACGAGGACGGTGACGGGATTCGTGAATGCCATGGTTGCGAGAACGCCGAAGAGGGCACCGTCATGTCTACGGAGTTTGTAATTTACTCCGACTACGGCGAATCGTTGGAGTTGGCCCAGCAGGTGATCGCTGAAAACCTGCGGAACATCGGCATAGACACCGAGCTAAGCATGATGGAGGGTGGCATCATGTGGGCCGACTACGGGAGTGGTGGCACTGAGCAGAACGGCGAGTTCGAGCTCAATATGTGGGACGACGGCTATGCCGGTGTTGACCCTAGCGACTTCATCTGGTCCTTCTATCATTCCGGTGCGGCGGAGCCGGATTGGGGTTGGAACGTGGTCCGCTGGCTCAATGAAGAGGCTGATGCTCTGATTGATGAGTCCTACACACTGGACGAGGAGTATCGCCAGGAGGTATTCTGCCAACTGGCTGAGATTCTTGAAGAAGAGCTGCCCTGGATCTTGCTGTTCTCCACCACCGAAAACGCGGCCCATTCGACGCGGCTTGAGGGAGTCCAGGCTCAGATCAACGATATCGTCACCTGGAACGCATCCGACTGGAAGGTTGTTGAGTAACTGGATTGGTAGATTGGGAAACTGGTAGATTGGTAGGTTGGTAGATTGGGAAATTGGTAGATTGGGGGCAATCTGTGTTCCTTTCTCCAATCTACTAATACCCAATTTACCAATACCCAGTTTACCAATCTACCAACCTACCGACACTAGGAGGGTGATATGGGGCGCTATATAGCGCGACGTCTGTTGCAGACTATACCAATGCTCCTCCTGATCAGTATGGTTCTTTTTGCCCTGGTCAATCTCGCCCCCGGCGGGCCATTGGCTGGCTACAGCCGGTCCCGGCACGTCAAGCCGGAGCGGGCTGCAATGCTCAAGCGCCAGTTCGGCCTGGATCAGCCGGTGCCGCTTCAATACGTCATCTGGTTGATCGGCAACGACTGGATGAAAATTGACGCCGATGGGGATGGAATCGCTGAGAGTCGCGGTGAACGCCGTGGCATCCTGCGCGGCGATTTTGGTTTTTCGTTCCGGACCCGCGAACCGGTGCTGGAAGAGATCGGAGATCGATTGCTGAACACCATCTACTTGATGGGTGTCACACTCATCGTAGTTGCCATTATTGCCATTCCGGTTGGCATTGTTTCTGCCATCAAGCAGTATTCCTTGTTTGACATCAGTGTGACCACGCTTTCATTTATGGGACAGGCCATCCCTGAATTCTGGCTCGGTTTGATCCTGATTATGGTCTTCTACGCCTGGCTGGACAATCCGTTCACCGGCGAGCCACTCTTGCCCTCTGGCGGTATGCATTCATTGGATACGGATTTTTCACTCTTAGACTGGGCAAAACATCTGATCCTGCCGGTCACAATGGGGGCCGTAGGCTGGGTGGCGTGGTATTCCCGGTTCTTGCGCTCCGGTATGCTCGATGTGCTCCACATGGATTACGTCCGCACAGCACGATCCAAGGGGCTTGCTGAACGTCTGGTTATGGGTAGACACGCCCTCAAGAATGCTATCATTCCACTGATCACGATCTTTGCCCTGGATCTGCCCTACATATTCGCCGGCTCGCTCTACGTTGAGTTGTTGTTCTCCTGGCCCGGGATTGGACGGCTCTATTATCAATCAGCCATCAAGCGGGACTATCCACTGCTGATGGCGATTCTGATTATTGTGGCTGGACTTACCATCCTGGCCAGCCTGATGGCCGACATTGCCTACGCTTATCTGGATCCCAGAGTCCGTTATGATTAGGCGAGGTTCCCTATGAGCCAGACTTATGACACGTTAGAGATTGGTGAAGCTGTTCAGTGGGAAGCCTCGCTCCGAGCCCACGAGAGTATGTCGACTATGGTCTGGCGCCGATTCCGCCGCCATCCTGGCGCCATCGCCGGCTCGATTATGTTGGGCATCATCATACTGTCCGTCATTCTGGCTCCCCTCTCCCCCTATGACCCTGTAGTTACCGACATACCTGACCGGTTGCAGCCTCCTTCCCTGGGGCATCCCTTCGGTACCGATCAACTCGGACGTGACTTGCTCACCCGCTGTCTCTATGGCGGACGCGTCTCCTTGGCGGTTGGTTTCTTGGTGGTGATCATCACTTTGGTGGTAGGTGTGCCCATTGGGGCTGTGGCTGGCTATTTCGGCGGCGGGGTGGACAACGTCCTCATGCGTATCACTGACGCTGCGTTATCCCTTCCCTCACTTCTCGTCTTGATCTTGCTTAGTGCTATTCTGCGCGAGATCGACTTGCCCTTTTTTGAGCGGAATAACGTGCTAACTATCGCCTTGGTCATTGGTTCTCTGTCGTGGATGACCAACGCCCGATTGGTGCGAGCGTCGTATCTTACGCTTCGAGAGAAGGACTTCGTCACGGCTGCCAACTGCATGGGGGCGTCGAATCTCCGCATCATGGGACGTCACATCCTGCCCAACACTGTCGGCCCCATCATCGTCGCGTCTACTCTGGAGATGGGTTATGCGATCATGGAGGAGGCAGGCCTGTCTTTCTTGGGCTTTGGCATCCAGCCGCCCACACCGAGTTGGGGCAACCTGCTGAGCAACGCCCAGGAACACCTGGCCAAGCATCCCTGGCTGGCTATCTTCCCCGGCCTGATGATCTTCTTGACTATCATCTCCATCAACTACATCGGCGATGGGTTACGGGATGCCTTTGATCCCTTCAAGGTTCTGAAGCAAGTTGGAGAGGTGTAGCTAGGAGGTTATTGGTATGTCAGTTGAACGGCCGGATGTGCAACCCCTCAGGTCTGAAGTCACCTTTCAGTACTTGAGCACCGAGGAGCTTGACCGGCTACAGGCGGCGACCCTTGCCATCCTGGAAGAGGTTGGCGTCAAGTTCCCATCGGAGAAGGCACTGGCGGTCTTCGCAGACTACGGTGCCCAGGTAGATCACGTGAGCCAGGTTGTCAAGATCCCGCCGGACCTGGTGCGCAGGGCGTTGGGGACCGTCCCCCGCTACTTTCAGGTAGGTGGTCGCTCCCCTGAATGTGATTTTCATTTGGAGCAGGGGGTCACTTACTTCACAACCGATGGATGTGGGGTGGAGACGGTTGACCTGGACACCCGTCAGCAACGCCCATCGTGCAAGGCTGACGTGGGAATGATGGCCCACGTCGCCGACTATCTCTCATCCATCGCTTTCTATTGGCCGATGGTCAGCGCCCAAGACTACAGCAAGACCGCGCCACTGCACGAACTGGATGCTTCCTGGAACAACACCGGCAAGCACGTGCAAAGCGAGACGCTGATGGGCGCGGAGCCGGCCCGCTTTGCAGTAGAGATGGGGGCGGTGATTGCCGGAAGCAAGGAAGGGTTGCGCCGTCGCCCCGTCTTTTCCGTGGTGATTTGCACCATCGCCCCGCTGGTTCAGGATAAGGAGGGCATTGAAGGTGCTATGGTGTTGGCTGAGGCGGGGGTGCCGGTCGGCTTTCTGGCCATGCCTACCCTGGGCACCACGGCGCCAGCCACGCTGGCAGGTACCTTGGCCATGGGCGATGCTGAGATCATAAGCGCCGCCGTGCTGATGCAACTTGTCAGCCCCGGTGCGCCCGTCTTCCACTCGCTTATGCAGGGTTGGGCCGACCCTCGGTCTGGCAACTACGTGGCATATCCGCTCGATGTCCGTTGTCGTTTTGCGCCGGTGGAGATGGCCCATCACTGGGGGATGCCTTCCTTTGGTGGTGCGTTCGGAACAGAAAGCCTGGCACCCGGCACCTGGCAGGCCGCCGCTGATGTGGCACTGGACCCCCTTCTGATTGGCATGGCCGGTGCAGAGTGGGTAACGGGAATTGGACTAAACAGGAGCTTCACCCTGCTTTACCCTGAGGCCATCATTTTGGATGACGACCTATATCACCGTGCGCGCTACGCGATGAGGCGCATGGAGATCAGCCCGGAGACGTTGGCAATCGATGTGATACGTGCCGTGGGGCCTGGTGGGCATTTCCTGGCTCAAAAGCACACGCGTAAGCACATGCGGACGGCGATGAAACCTGCCATCACCCAACAGATGGATCAGAATGGGGCTTATCGTGATCCCCTGGAGGTGGCCCGCGAGAAAGTGGCCTGGATCCTGAACAACTATCAGCCAGAGCCGATGGAAGAAGCCAAAAAGGCCGAGTTGGCCCGAATCCTGGCGGCCGCAGATAAGGAATTGGGGTAGCCTTAGCCTTAATCCTCATCCCAAGAGGTCACTATGTCCCTCTCAACCATGCCCGTCCTGGCAAGCCAGGACATGGAACGCATCCACCAGCACAGCCTCGATCTGCTGGAGCGAGTCGGCGTCGTTTACAACACTCCGCGCGTATTGGAGATCTTGGAGCCACTGGGTTGCCAGGTAGACTACGATCGCACATGGGCGAGCCTACCCCGCGAAGTGGTCGAGTGGGCGCTTGGACAGGCGCCACGCGTGGTCAGGCTGTGTGCGCGTGACCCGGCCCGCGACGTAATTCTGGACGGACGCCGCCCCCACCACACCACCGATAGCCAGGGCACCCGGGCGATTGACCTGGAAACTGGCGAACGCCACGCATCCACCGCGGAGGATCTCAGGCGCGGCCTCCTATTCGCGGATGCCTTGGATATGGTCGAGATTGTCAACGTGATGGTCGCCGCCAACGATGTTCCAAGTCATCTGCGCACCATTCGCCATTTTGCGCTGGCTTTTACCCAAACCAGTAAGCACGTGCGAACGGGTGTGCTCCACGCCGGACAGGTGCCCTTTATCGTCGAGATGGCCAGAACCGTCACACCTCCCTCCGGTAGCACAGACAGAAATGAAAGGTTCCGGCCGATTTTCTCCGTAGTAGACTGCACCATCTCACCGCTGATGCACGACGGCCCCATGACCGAGGCTTGTGTGGAGCTGGCCAGGCTGGGTGTGCCGATTATGGTGTATCCCATGCCGCTGGCGGGCGGCACCTCACCCGTTACCCTGGCTGGCACGATTCTGCTTCACAATGTCGAGTTCCTCAGTGGATTGAGCCTGTTCCAGGCAGTCAACCCCGGGACACCCATCATTTACGGCACCGGGGCCTCACAGCTCGACATGCAGACTGGGCGTTACGGAGGCAGCGCCGATGGGCATGGATTGAGGTTGGGGCTTTGTGATCTGGCTCGCTTCTACAATCTGCCGGTGAATCTGGGGGGCTTGTCCTCCGCATCCTATGAACTCGATGCCCAATACGGCTATGAGGCGACCACGGCCGCTTTGCTGGCCTACATGGCTGGCGCGGATGAGATCTATAGTGTGGGGTTGCTGGGGTCTGCCCAGATTCTATCGCTAGAGAAGATGGTTCTGGATAATCACCTGGCCCGCCAGATCGAGATAATAGCACGATCAGTCCCTGTGGATGAAGAGCACCTTCAAGCCGAATTGATCGAGCGCGTCGGTATTGGTGGGCACTATTTGAAGCAGCGCGAGACCCGGGCTTTCACCCGTCGAGAGTATGTGCCGGTGTGGCCTCCGGCGGGTAAGTCGATGTTGGAAGTAGCCCACGAGGAAGCATTAGACATTTTGTACAATCATCAACCGCCTCCGTTGCCCTCAGGAGCAGAGGACAAGATAGAGGCTATCGTGGACGAAGCAAACAAGGCGTTGTCTTAGGCCAAGGAGGTCGACATTGTATTCTGAGACCCCCAATATAATCCCCTTCACGTCACCCTTCAAGAGCGAGCTGCTGACACCGGGGGAGCTGGAGAGCCTGAGGGGAGGCACGCTGCGCTTGTTGGACGAGGTCGGCGTTCACTTCCCATCTCGCAGGGCGCTGGAGGTTTTTGCCGAGCACGGCGCCCAGGTAGACTGGGAGACAGAGATCGTCCGTATCCCGCCGGATTTGGTGGAGAAGGCCATGTCCACAGCGCCGCGCTCCTTCGTCCTGGGGGGACGAGAGGAACGCTTCGACCTACTTCTGGATGGAAGTTGCTCTTACCTGGCGACTGACGGGACCGGCGTACATGTGATTGATCTGGAAACGCGGGAGATGCGTCCCTCGTGCAAGGAGGACGTGGCGATGATGGCCCGGGTGTGCGACGCCTTGCCCCTGGTCAGCTTCTACTGGCCGCTGGTCAGCGCGCAGGACTATGGATCCACCGCGCCGCTGCATCAATGTCACGCCGGGCTGACGAACACTCTCAAGCATGTGCGCGGGGGCATGACCGTGTTCCCCTCATTGGCACCCTACGTCGTCGAGATGGCAACCGCGGTGACCGGGAGCGCGGAGGAATGCCGACGACGGCCTCCTATTTGTGCCAACATTTGCACCATTGCCCCGCTGGCGCAGGATGGTCCTGGTATCGAGACAGCGCTGGTGTACGCCGAGGCAGGCATCCCCACCAGCTTCATGGCTATGCCGACCATGGGCTCCACGGCGCCAGCCACCCCCCTGGGGGCGCTGGTGATCGGCGATGCCGAGGTGGTGAGTGCTATGGTCCTGGTGCAACTGGCCTACCCCGGCGCGCCCGTGTTTCACTCAATCGTCACCTCGCTCATGGACCCGCGCACGGGTGGCTACATCGGTGAGGTCCCCGTGCCTCTGTCCTGGATGGCGGTCCAACTCGGCCACGCCTGGAACGTACCCAGTCTGGGGGGAGGCAGTGTGAGCAGCGACGCCCCGGACATCGGTTGGCAGTCGGGAAGCGAAGCCGGGCTGGGATCAGCCCTTATCCCACTCAGCGGCGGCGAAGTTTGTGGCTACCTGGGGCTGGTTGGGGGGTCTATGATTCTCTACCCTGAGCAGGTGATCCTCGACCACGAGATCTGCCAGAACGCCTATGACCTGCTGCATGGGTTCGAGTTCGACGCGGCGGACATGGCGCTGGACGTGATCAAGAAGGTCGGACCGCGTGGCCACTTCTTGGCCCAAAAACACACTCGAAAGCACATCCGTGGCTTCCGGCTGTCCCCGTTGTTCCGCCAGAAGAACCCCGACGGTAGCCCTCGCGATCCGCGCCAGGTGGCCATAGAGGAGTTTAAGCGAATCGAAGAAACACACCACCCCCAGCCTCTACCCCAACAAGTGCTGACCGAACTGGATCGCATCCTGTCGTCAGCCGAGCGGGAGGCGGAGCGGATTGGATAGGAGGAAGTGTAGAGTTTGTTTTCGGGAGCTGCTATGAACAGAACCGTTAATCTCGGTTTGATCCAGATGTCGTGTGGCGAGGATATAAAGGAGAATTACAACAAAGCGCTTGAATATATCAAGACGGCTGCCGGCCAAGGTGCCCAGATCGTATGTACTCAGGAGCTTTTCAAATCCCTTTATTTCCCTCAGGTCGAAGACAGCCAAATGTTCCGACTGGCGGAGAAGATTGGCGAAGACAACTCGACACTCCAGGAACTTCGTGAACTGGCGAAAGACTTAGAGATTGTTCTTGTCGCCAGCCTGTTCGAAAAACGGGCAAAGGGACTCTATCACAACACCGCCGTTGTCATAGATGCCGATGGCTCTCTCTTGGGCAAATATCGGAAGATGCATATCCCCGATGACCCGCTCTATTACGAGAAGTTTTATTTCACACCCGGAGACCTGGGGTATCAGGTTTTCAGGACCAGATATGCCGATATCGGTGTTCTCATCTGTTGGGATCAGTGGTTTCCTGAAGCGGCAAGACTGACAGCCATGAAAGGCGCTGAGATAATTCTCATTCCAACCGCTATCGGGCACACGTCAGCCGAGGAAGACGAGGCTAGAACTGCACACCACGATGCCTGGCAGATTGTCCAGAGAGGCCACGCAATCGCCAATGCTTGCTTTGTGGCAGCCGTCAACCGTGTGGGTTATGAAGAAAACCCTGAAGGTAAAGAGGGGATAGATTTCTGGGGGCAAAGTTTCGTAGCCGGCCCTTATGGCAGGCTGCTGCGAAAAGCCTCCCAGAATCGTGAAGAGATCGTGCTGTGTCCTGTAGATCTGTCCCGTATTGAAGAAGTAAGAGATGGTTGGTCGTTCCCCTTTCGCGACCGGAGGGTTGATAGTTATCGCGGCTTAACGCGGCTTTATCTGGATAGTTAACTGATATGTCTTCGTGCCCTGCCTCAAATTCAAGGAGATGAGTCAATGTCCAGTGAAACACCTCAACTACAGCCTATTGTCCCTGGCTACCATCTGCGCATCTTGAGCGATGAACAGTTGGAGCAACTTAAGGCAGCCACTTTGGAGATTCTGGAGGAGGTCGGTGTCCACTGTCCTTCGGAGAAGGCGCTGGCCATCTATGCCCAGCACGGAGCCCAGGTGGACTCTGAAAGCCAGGTCGTCAGGTTGCCACCCGACGTGGTGTTGGGAGCCATGTCCCACGCGCCGCGCTACTACACGATGGGCGCCCGCTCGGAAGGCCACGATCTGAGGCTGGACGGGACGGCCATGTACTGCGCCACCGACGGCTGTGGAACAGAGACGATTGACTTCGCGACCCGGAAGCGGCGCTCTTCGGTCAAGGAGGATGTAGTCAAGATGGCCCGCGTATCGGACTATCTGTCCTCGGTTGGGTTTTACTGGCCCATTGTCAGCGCCCAAGATTATCCTGCTACAGCACCCTTGCACGAGCTGGATGCCTCGCTCAACAATACCGTCAAGCACGTGCAGACGGAGACGGTTATGGACGAGCGAATGGCCCGTTATGCGGTCGAGATGGCCCGGGTCATTGCCGGAGATGAAACGACCATGCGTGAGCGTCCACCTGTATCGTTGCTGGTCTGTACCATCGCCCCCCTGGCCCAGGACGAGGGTGGCATGGAATCGGCGTTGGTTTTCGCCGAGACTGGCCTGCCGGTGGGTTTCATGTCTATGGCCAACACCGGCTCGACTGCGCCGGCCACCATTGCCGGGACGGTCGTGGCTGCCGACGCCGAAATCGTGGCCGCCATGGTCCTGATCCAGATGGCCTACCCCGGCGCGCCGGTCTATCACTCGCTTATGCCTGGCGTAATGCACCCCCGAACCGGGGCTTACCTGGCCACTGCCTGGGAAGCAGAGTTGTTCTATCCGGTGGGTGTCGAACTGGCCCATATGTGGGGCGTGCCTACACTGGCCGGCATCTTCGGCACGGACGCCCTGACCCCCGGCTGGCAATCGGCCGCCGAGTCCGCCGCCTGTCTGTTGCTATGCGCTCTGTGCGGGGCCGAGACGGGCAGTGGTATGGGTTTGCTGGAGGGCTGTACAGTGTTGCATCCCGAGGAACTGGTCCTGGATACAGACATCTACCACCGGGTGCGCCTTGACGCCGCCGGTCTGGACACGAGGCGCGAGGCGCTGGCCCTGGACGTGATCAAGGCGGTAGGCCCACGCGGGCATTTCTTGCGCCAGCGTCATACGCGCGACCACATGCGCCAGCGTCAGTTCTCCGACCTGACCGCCCAGCCCGGCGCGACCGAGCGCTACCGCGAACCGATCGAAGTGGCGCGCGAGAAAGTAGACTGGATCCTGGAGAACCATCAGCCGGAACCCTTGAACCAGGCCCAGCAAGCAGAACTTGAACGCATCCTCCAGGCTGCAGATCATGAGTTAGGAAACTGATGAGTGGATAGGTTGCAGAGCGTCAGTGGAGAAACTGGCCCTTTATTGGAATTGGCTCTTTGACAATTGCTCAATCTTTTGATGACGTGCTCAACAGCTTGTGGCGCGCAAATGTCAGGAACTCGCGTATTGCACCTTCGGGATCGTCGCTAATGTGACTCTCCACAACGGTGCTCTCATTGCCTTCGTGGAA
>DAOUMD010000005.1:0-42251 GCA_034412795.1 Anaerolineae bacterium | reverse complement strand
ATATGGTTGAGATAGAGACAGTTATGCCACAATATAGCCAATTGTTAAGGACCCACCAATGATGTGCCTGCCCAATTCAAATGACGCACTCTACCCCCTTTGCCGGGGAGAAAAATCATTTATGGTGCTTGGCGAAACTCGGTGGTTTGACAGACTTTACCTCCCAGGTAACAATCGCTCATCTGACCGGAGTAAAACTCAAAACCATAGAGTGTCCGCTTCCACCTCTTGACCTCCAACAAAAATTCGCCCAAATCGTCCACAAATTTGAACGGCTGCGCGCCCAGCAGCAGGAGGCCGAGCGCCAGGCGGAGCATCTGTTTGGTTCGCTGCTGCATCGCGCGTTTAAGGGGGAGTTGTAGCTGAAAAGCTTCACTACGAAGGGAGGCCCTCAGTGTACTGGACACACCCTGACGAGATTGACAATGTTGACCTTCAGAATTTCCTTCTGAAAGAACTGGCGCAAGTTTCCTACGTCCAGCTTGACGACTTTTTAGGGCGCATAATGGTCATTTTAACAATACCTGGGGATCAGCAGTTCGCTTGGCGTGTACGGATTGTACAAGTTTTGCGTGATATGCAAGACATAAATGGGTGGATTGACAGCTATTTCCTATCAGAGAGTGATGAAAAGTTCTCTAAACCCATATCTTATGATATTGAACATGGCCTCATTCTTGAGATTACAGGAAAGGGCCGAGATGATCTGCTGGACTTCCGGGCAGAGGCTTCCAGAAGGGAAAAGACAAAAGAACGACGGCGTAAATTTGTTCTCTCAGCATCGATTTCAAGGCTTGCAGGCGAGTATGACTACAAAACACCGAGAAACGAAAAGACTGCAAAAGAGCGAATTGCGAAGGCAATAGCTACCCGCCGTGGTCAGCAAGCATTTCGGGAAAAACTCCTTCGGACATACAAAAGATGTTTGATCACCGGTTGTGACGCTCAAGACGCGCTTGAAGCTGCACACATTCGCCCGTATTGTAGGGACAGGACATTCCATAGGTCAAACGGCCTGCTCCTCAGAGCGGATATCCATACCCTCTTTGATTTAGGATTTATTGCCGTCGACACCCGAAAGATGTCCGTCATTCTGGCACCGGTACTCAAACGAACGAGAGCATATAAGGAACTTGATGGAAAGTCACTCCGATTTCCTAGGGGTACCGCAGGAATACCGGACAGAGAAGCACTAGATGAACATCGCAAGGAAGCAGGGCTTTAGAAGCAATCTACGGCTTTGCGCCCAGTAGCAAGAAATAGTGAAGTTAACCAGAGAATCGCCAACAATGGCCAAACTAACACGTGAAGATGTTGAAAAGATTGTCAGAGAGTCGCCGGGGAGGGGTAGATTACCAGACCTCAGCGAGGCAGACCTCAGCAGTCTGGACCTGAGTGGGGCGGACCTCGGCATTGCGAACTTCTTCCAGGCAAACTTAAGTGAGACGAACCTCTACAGAGCAAACCTCGTTGGAGCGGACCTGCTCGGAGCGGATCTAAACAGAGCGAATCTAAGCGAAGCAAATCTCACTGGTGCCATCCTCTCTGGGTCGAACCTCATCAAGGCCAACTTCAATGGGGCAAACCTTACCAGCGCTAATCTTCTCGGCGTGAACCTCACCAGTGCGAACTTCAGTGGAGCAGACCTCTATAAGGCGGATCTCAGCTTGTCTGCCATCTGTGGAGTTGAGCTTACCAGTGCGAACCTTAGTTGGGCAGAATTCACAGGCTCTCTCCTGGTCGGAACAGACCTTAGCGAAGCGGAGGTATGGGGTACCAAATTCGGAGATGTTGACCTGAGCGAGGTTTTGGGGCTTGATACTGTGAAGCATTCCGGCCCATCGAATATCGACACCCACACCCTTATTCGCTCTAAGGGAAAAATCCCCGAAATCTTTCTCCGTGGCTGCGGGCTCAGTGACTTACAAATAGAAATGGCGAAACTCCACGACCCCGATTTAACCTCGGAACAAGTCGCCAACATCAGCCACAAAATCTACGAGCTTTATGTTGCCGGCCCTGTCCAGTACTATTCCTGCTTTATCAGCTACTCGAGTAAGGACCGGACATTTGCTGAAGGTCTCCACACCGACTTGCAACAACAGGGTGTGCGTTGCTGGTTTGCGCCGGAAGATATGAAGATCGGTGACAAGATTAGGCCGACTATCGATCATGCTATTCGGTTACGCGATAAACTACTGTTGATCCTCTCGAAGCACTCTATCAATAGTACGTGGGTTGAGACCGAAGTAGAGACAGCCTTTGAAGAGGAGCGCAAGCGTAACCAGATTGTGTTGTTCCCGCTCCGGCTCGACGAGGCGGTGATGGAGACAGACCAAGCTTGGGCAGCCGACATCCGCCGCACCCGGCACATCGGCGACTTTAGCCACTGGAAGGATCATGATGCTTACCAGAATGCATTTGAATGCCTGCTGCAGGATTTGAAGGTGGAGGGATAACCTCAATGGCCAACGAAGAACATCTCAGGATCCTCAAGAGAGGCGTGAAGGTTTGGAATCAGTGGCGCGAGGGGAATCTTGGTGTGCAACCCGACCTTAACAAGGCGAATCTGAAGAGCTCGAATCTCGGTCACGCGGACCTTAGCTACGCCTCACTCATCGAAGCAGATCTGAGAAATGCAGATCTTAACGGAGCAGATCTCAGCAGAGCATTTCTTTACGGTGCAAATCTGGCTGGGACAAATTTGAGGAGGGCGAATCTCCGGGGATCAGTCCTTGACATGGCCAACCTGGAAGGTGCCGCGCTAAGAGGGACCATTTTCGTGGATGTTGATCTTCGTGGCGTCCAAGGCCTTAACACCGTGCACCACGTAGGACCATCAAGTATAGGTGTTGACACAATCTATCGCTCTAAAGGAAAAATCCCTGAAGTTTTTCTTCGAGGTGTTGGTGTCCCCGACTCGTTGATCACATACGTGCTTTCTCTTACCGGCGAAGCTATTCAATACTATTCTTGCTTTATCAGCTACTCCCATCTGGATGAGAGTTTTGCGCGGCAACTATACGCAGATCTGCAAAGCAGGGGTGTGCGATGCTGGTTCGCGCCTGAGGATATGAAAATTGGGAAAAAGATCAGATCGACTATCGATCTGTCCATCCGAGTCCACGATAAGCTACTGATTATTCTTTCGAAACACTCGATCAACAGCAACTGGGTCGAGAAAGAAGTGGAAACGGCCTTTGAAGAAGAATGCAAACGCAACCAGACTGTGTTGTTCCCGGTCCGGCTTGACGAGGCGGTGATGGAAACAGACCAAGCCTGGGCGGCTGACATTCGCCGCACCAGGCACATCGGCGATTTCCACCGGTGGAAGGACCACGACGCCTATCAACAGGCCTTTGAGCGTCTGCTGCGGGATTTGAAAGCGGAGGTATAGCCTCGATGGCCAACGAGGAACATCTTGAGATTCTGAAGCGGGGGGTGGAGGCTTGGAATCGATGGAGGATAGAGAATCCCGAGGTATGGCCTGACCTTACAGAGGCAAATCTAACTGGGGCTTTTCTGGAACGAGCTAATCTCAGCAGGGCAATCCTTACGCGAGCAGACTTCACTGGAGCGATCCTTTTTAGAGCGAACCTTCTTACAGTGAATTTCGGAGAGGCAAGACTCTCGGAAGCGGACCTTAGTGGGGCTCTTCTTAATCAAGCAGACCTCGGTGGCAAAAACCTGCATGGGGTGAACCTTCGGGAAGCCTATCTCGAAGGGGCAAGTCTTGTAAAGGCGGATCTCAGTGATGCAAATCTCATACAGGCAAACCTACGCGGAGCAGATTTGGGAGAAGCGAACCTAAGGGGGTCCAACCTTGCTGCGGCAGACCTTAGCAGAGCAATTCTCGTCAGGGTAAACCTCAGTGATGCTATCCTTGTCGGATCGGTTCTTGCTGAGGCAAACCTCTACGGTGCAGATGTAAGTGGGGCATTTCTTTGGGGGGCGTTACTGTATGGCGCGAACTTGAGTAGGGTGAACTTGCGTAATACGGATCTTACCGAGGCAATTTTGGAGGGAAGCACATTTTCAGATGTGAGCCTTGATACCGTCAAAGGACTTGAATCCGTAAAGCATCTTGGTCCCTCGTCCATTGGCATCGATACCATTCATCGCTCAACTGGGAATATCCCAGAGATCTTCCTGCAAGGGACCGGGGTACCTGCATCAATCATGACTTATATTGGGTCTTTGACTGAGCAAGCTATTCAATTTTACTCCTGCTTTATCAGTTATTCACACAAAGACGAAGCCTTTGTTCGACGTCTCCACGCGGATTTACAACAGGAAGGGGTACGCTGTTGGTTCGCGCCTGAAGATATGAGAATCGGATCCAAAATCAGGCCAACAATCGACCAGGCTATTCGGTTGCGCGACAAGTTGCTGCTCATTCTCTCAAAGCAATCTATCAATAGCGGCTGGGTAGAGACGGAAGTGGAGACAGCCTTTGCAGAGGAGCGCATACGTGAGCAAACGGTCCTGTTCCCGATTCGGCTGGACGAAGCGGTGATGCGGACCTACCAGCCTTGGGCGGCAAATATTCGTGACACCCGGCACATCGGTGATTTCAGCCGTTGGAAGGATCACGATGCGTACCAGCAGGCGTTTGAGCGCTTGCTCCGTGATCTGAGGGCCGAGGAATAGACAACACGGGATGAACGCCTGCGCGCCCAGCAACGCGAAGCCGAGCGCCAGGCGGAGCATCTGTTTGGTTCGCTGCTGCACCGGGCTTTTCGGGGGGAGTTATGAGGGTTGAACCACGAAGTCCACGACAGAGCACGAAAAGCACGAAAGCCTTTCGTGAGTTTCGCGCCTCTTGGTGTGTTTCGTGTTTCGACCTGTCTGACCTGGCAGCGTCGCATCGTCGCTTTCCTGGACGACCTGCAAGCCCAGGTGGGCGAACCCACTGCCACCCAGGCCGAGTTGGAGACGCGGGCATTTCGGGGAGAGATATAGACGAGAAGACTCACCCAGGAGGACTATGATGGCCAAGCGCCGAGATATTCGATATGGAAACGATCTCTACCGCGAGATCCTGCCCCCCGGTGCCAGGAGACCCCTCAAGCTCACTTACTGGGACTTGTGGATCGCCACGCTCCTGATCCGCGAGTTCGAGGGTGACTGGGACAAAATGTGTGACCACTTTCGGGCCGAAAAGAGCGGGTACTCCTTTCGAAGCTACCAGGCCGAAGAGCTAATGCATCACCTGCGCCTGTTGCGCCAAACCCTCGATCGGGCCGGGTTGACGGTTGAGGATATCCTGGCTGAGGCCGATCCGGACCTTTTGAAAAAGCAACACCGCAAGGCCCGGCGTAAGGTTCTCGAAATGGGATACCAGGACCGCGAAAGAAGCCCCTGGATGATCCATACCCCCAGGAAACAGCGTGAAGCACGAGCTATGCGTGGATACTGGAAGCATTTTCCCGTTTCTCCCAAAATGTATGCCGACGCATTGGAGGGGCGGTATAAAACGTCCGGTTGGTACACTGAGGACCAGTCATTCGCGCTGGAACGCAAACTGTCCTCGTTCGTTGAAAAGCGGGAGGCTCGCGCCTCGCCGGCCGAGCTTTTTGCCCTGTACCGGGCCTTCTTGACCATCGTTGTGGAAAAGATGGGTCTGGTGGACGATTCGTTCGGCGTAATCGTCGACCTATATCAGGCCGTATTTGAAGAGTACATGCAGCTTGAGCGGGCTGTCCTCGACATGCCGCTGGAAATCTTGCTCCAGGACCTGGTGGAGCTGATGATCTGGGAAGACTATGCCGGCACCGATACGGGGGGACCTATCTTCTTCGCCGGTCTTGCCTTGCCCGAAGTTCCACTCGTCGAATCCATTCTGCAAGAGCAATGGAATGAGTTACAAGAACTGGAACTGGACTACGAGTCAGAAAAAGCTTTGACCATGCTGGGAATGCTTTATCAACACCAACTGATGTTTGACAAATTCGTTCCTATGGCCAAGGCGATGGGCACCCGCGCCTGGGAGCGCATCACCACCATGTCGGAGACGGCCGAAGAATATGGCCGGCACGATTTGGCCTTGGCCGTCTACGAAGCGTGTTTGGGGCCTGGCTCTCACGAACAGTTGCTGCGCGAGAAATACCAGGAACTCAAAAGCAGACTCGGCGAGACCTGACAGGCCTGGGGGCGTTTCAAGGGGAAATCTAAATGTATGAATTTCCAAAAGAACCCAAGAAGATCAGAGCGCGAATCAGACGCTATGAACGCGAACTTCGGAAAGAGCACGAGAAGCACGGCTTCATTAGTGATGATTTTGGAAAAAGGTATTTGCTGGGGCCGCTGTATATGATTTTGGGTGATACGCCGGGCGCCATCCAGTCCTTTGAGTGGTTTGAGAAGACCTTCCCCGACGATACCGGCGAACCTTTCCAGCATCTATGTTGGACGTTGGCCCTGTACCGCTCAGGAGATCTGGAAGCAGCCGCTCCAAAACTCCACCAGACTATGTTGTCGAATCTCTATCTAATCCCGCATTTGCTGGGTTCAGAACAAGAGGAACTCGATATCTGGCACGGTTCAAGTTTAAAGTGGAAGGAATACCTTCAGTATGCGCCGCCGGAGATTTGGAGCTTGTGGGATGAAGAAGCCCTGGGGTGGGTCAAAGAAACCTATGACAGCCCCGAATTCTGCCGGGTTCGGGAAAGGTATATCGAGATTTCCGAGCAACTCAAACACGAGCGCCCCGGTCCTAAACGCAGTCAACTGGTTAGGGAAGCATATAGACTGCAGAAGGTGGGCCGCACCGTCGCATAACAGAGGGTGCTAGGTGGATTCGCTTCGCACAACCCTCACTTCCGAAAGCATTCTAGGAGCGTAGCTGTGGGTTGTGAATTTGAATGCAATTGCCCAGGCCTGAATGTCTGATCGCTTTGCTGCCTCTGCCTGGCTGGAGTATAATCTAAGCGTGTCAGGAGGGAAGGTACTATGCAGTACGAACAACTCCTCCGTGTCTTTCGCCAGCGCTTGCTGGAAGCGTTGCCCACGCAAGTCCAGCAAATCATCCTCTTTGGCTCCCAGGCCAGAGGCGAGGCTACTCCCGACTCGGACCTTGACCTCTTGATCGTGGTACGTGAGGACTCGCCCTCGGTCACCGAGCGAATCCGACAGATTCGCTACGAAGTGATGGAACAGCACAACTTCTTGCCGCTCATGTCCCTGGTCATTCTGGACGAGCAAGGTTCTGTTGAACTCAGGTCGCAGGGCTCTGGCTTCTTACACAACATCGAGCGAGAGGGTGTTACGCTCATAGGATAGATCACTCTATCTGGTCCTCAGCCAGGTCAGCTTCGATCTCACCGATCATAGCTTCACACAGGGTCAGTTCTTCCTCGGTGTACTAGGCTTGCGCCTGCAACAGCCGATACAACGTCCTTCGCGCCAGGATGTCGCTGCTGATGACGCCCAGCACCCCCTCGCCGTTCACCACCGGCATGGCCGAAATCTCGTGATGCTCCAGCATACGCACCACGTCCAGGATGGTATCCGCGGGGTTGGCGCTGATGACCTCGCGCGTCATAATCTCCGTCAGCGGCAGGTCCTCGGCGCAGGCGGTGGCCGAGGCGCGGGTGACGTCCCACTCGGTGACCACGCCGGTCAGCTCACCAGCGGCCGAGATGACAGCCAGGATGTCGCTCTTCTCTTCCACTAGTAGTTGGGCTGCGTCGCGCACGGTGTGGTCCTCGGCGATGGTGGGGATAGGCTCCATCACGTCGGCCACGGTGCGGAAGCTCTCGCTGGAGGCGATGCGGCGGATGCTGATGCTCTCGGCCGCCTCGTGGGGCAGCATGTCCGGGTCGGCGACCAGGTGATCCACCAACTCCTTCATGTTGCGGCGCATGACCTCGTCACGCTTGGCCTCGCCGGCAACGCGTCGCTGCTCGGCCAGCGCCTCAAGATCGGCGCGCTGCTCGGCCAGCCAGCCCTCGACCGCCTTCCCGTCGCCCAGCATCGCCTCCGGGATGCGTACGTGGTCGGGGGTCCTGACAATGCGCTCCTGGGCGGCGAAAATGACCCCGCCCGAATTGACCAGGAAATCGGTGGCGATCAGCACGCCTTTTTGCCAGTAGACCGATCTCTCCATACGGGCGCGTGCTGCCTTGCGCGCCGGGTCCGGTGAATAGGTGTTGGCCCCTTCGACGATCATGGTCCAGTCACCCATACGCTTCACCGTCATCGAAGGGTTGGAGCTGGCATCCACATCCAGGTAGTTGGCGATGGGGGCCGCCGGCACAAAGCAAAAGGCCGATTCGCGCAGCAGGTCGTTGGGAGCATTGGAGAACTTGGTCTCTGGATTGGGCGTTCGGACGTTGATGAGACGTTCGCGGAAGTAAGGAAATGTCACGATGCCGTGTTCGTCACGCAGACTCAACAATTCCTGGATGGGAAGCCCTCTGTCGTCGTACAGGTAGCCCGTGGCATCGCTGAGGCCCACGATACGCGGTGCCCTGGCCGTCTCGTCTTCCTGCAGAATGCAGGCCACGTGGGCGCCCACCGCTCCGAACCCCTGGATGAGCACGCTCATCTCGGCCCGCGAGGGGACTTTCAGGTTGGCGAATTGAGGCAAGGATTTCAGGCGTCCTATCTCACCCAGTAGCGCATCAATGGCAATGACCACACCACCGGCTGCGGCGCCCAGTTGGTCAATCCGGTTGCCCCCCATGTCGGCCGGCTTGGATAGGGCACAGTCGAGGCCGTTTTCGATGGCGATGGTCTTCATGTCGGCGTCGTTGGTACCTACGTCGGGGCCGGGCAGGTAGAGGTCACGGTAGCGGTATATGAGGTGGGCGAAGCGGCGAACCACCTCGGTGTGTTCCCCCGGCGACAGGTCACGTGGTGGCGCGACGATGCCGCTCTTGCCGCCGCCATAGGGTAGGTCGGCGGCCGCATTTTTGAGCGTCATACCCCGGGCCAGGTTGTGGATAGCTGCCGGGGTAACGTCGGGCAGCATACGGATGCCGCCCATTGAAGGCCGTCCCATCGCCAGGTTGTCCACCACCAGGTAGCCGCCCACTTCCAGGTCGCTCTCCTCATCCCACATGCAGACCACCAGCCGCGGGCCGAGCCGGTCCACCTGGATGCCCAATCGCTGTAGGCGGTCCACGTCCAGAGGGCCGAATTCCATAAACGCCAGGGGCCCATCCCGGCGCAATCTATTACGCCAGGTCCGCTCGGGCAACACGTCGTGCAGAAACTCGCTCATTCGCTTGGGGATCATAGTCGTATCCTCCTGGAAGGATGGAAGCACGGAAGATTGGAAGGCTGGAAGGCTGGAAGACTGAATGTCTCGCTCCAATCTCTCCGCCTACCAACTTCCCATTCTACCAATCTACCAGTCTACCAACCTACCAACTTCCCAACCATCCAATCTTCCAATCTTCCAGCCTTCCAACCTTCCACTCATCCATGCAGTTTCCGAGCGGCGATGACCGCCAGCCCTTTCTGCGTCAAGGCCCGGGCGGTGCGATTCAGCGAGTCGTGCTTGTCCAGGTAGTTGCGCTCCAGGAATGGCATGTCGCCTGCTTCTTCGATCTCGGCCTTGTCGCGGAAGTAGTCGAGGATGTCGGACGGATACTCGCGGGTACGCTCCACCTCGGGAGGCGCGCCCTCGTGTTTGGCCGAGATGTTGGCTACGTGATCGGCGATGTTTACCAACTCCTCGAGTCGGTCGTAGGGTTGTCGCACGATGGACTTGTATGTCTCGGTGATGTGATGCTCGAAACGTATCACGTCCTCAAACCCCAGCGCCCGGCGCACTTCGGCGGTGATCTCCATCGTCTGGTTGTTGACCGAGTTGCTCCAGTTGAAGCCGATGAGGGGCGAGCTCCCGTCCTCGCGGGAGAAGAGCTTGGCGCCGATCAGGGTCCATAGAGCGGCGTAGGGGTTGTCGTTGCCCATATAGACCGATATCTTAAATTCGTTGTCCACGCCTAGCTTGTGCAGGAAGTAGCCCAGCAGCACCGTGCCGGGATTGATGTTGAGCACCTGCTTGATGCCGTAGTTGGTGTAGTAGTAGAGAAATTCGTCAAGCCACTTGAGGGCGTAGTCGTTGGGTTGCCCGACCCCACCGAAGTAGCCGGTGATGGTTTCCGGCCCGCCCAGGTGGACGTTAGAGCCATCGGTGCCTTTGGTGTCCAGCGTCTCCACGTAGCTGGCGCCAACGATTTGCATGGCAGCCGCCACGGCCAGGATGTCGCCGTTATCGGCCTCCTGCTCTTTCATCTGGCGGACGCGGATAAAACGACCGGGCATTAACTCTCTTTTTTCGATGGCCTGCTTGGCCTGGGGGATGAGCCAGGGGAAGTACTGGAAGGCGCTGATCTCCAGCGTGACCGCCAGGCTCTCGTCGAAGGTCGTGGTGTCGGCGCGGTCTCCCAGCACTGTCCGCCGGTAGTCGGCCATAGGGATAAACGCGTGCTGGTCGCGTTGCTCGATCAGCCACTCCAGGTCGGCCTGGTAGGGTGAGTTGATCTCCTTCAGACGGGCCATCAGGTTGGGGAGTTTTCGAGCCTCCTCAGCCTGGCGGTTGATCTTTTCGACTCCCCCATATTTCTCGACCACGGCCAGGAAGTCGTTGACGACCCGGCTGTCGGGATCAAGCAGCAGGGCGTTGATCTCGTCGAGACGCACCGGCGCGATCTTCAATCGGTCTCTAAGATTATTGTCCATGGCATACCTCCTTGTTGCCATCGAGATTTCTCGGAAAGTGCTTGATATGACTAAAACTACGCTATACAAAAAACTCACTACGAACGCGCTGCGTATTGTGTATTGCGTACTGCGTATTCCGTTTGCTTTCGGGTATGAATGCCACTTTCCGAAAAGTCTCAGGGTGTTACAGTCATTCGGCCGGGGCAGACACGCAGGTTTGCCCCTACGCCTACGGCAACCGTCGTAATTGTAGGGGCGAACCTGGGTGTCCGCCCTGAGCCGAGGCCTCTATGAGGCACGTGGCGTGCTGGCCGCCATTGGTGCACGTTTAACCCTGGTCGTCATCCTCCTCGTCCAGCAACTGGGCCAATTCTTCGTAGTCCTCGTCCTTCATGCCGAACCAGTTTTCAGGCTGGGGGAAGGTTTTGTCGGTGACCTCGTCTACGTATTGCTTGAGACCGTTCAAGATCACCTGGCCCGCCTCAGCGTAGACTTTGGCCATGCGCGGCTTGAAGCGCGGATAGAGCCCAAACATATCGTGGTAGATGAGCAGTTGGCCGTGGGCATCGGGGCCGGAGCCCAGACTGATGATGAAGCAATTCTTGGCCCGCTCGGTGATGAGCTTACACACCCGGTCGGGAACCATCTCCAGCAGGATGGCGAAGGCACCCGCCTCCTCCAGGGCTTTAGCGTCGTCCATAATCTTCTTGGCCTGGAGCGCACCCCGGCCCTGCACCCGGAAGCCGCCCAGCGCGCTGACGCTCTGGGGCGTGAGCCCCAGGTGGCCCATAGCCGGGATGCCGGCGGCTACGATGCCGGCCATGCGGTCGGCCATCTCGGCGCCGCCTTCCAGCTTGATGGCGTCGCAGGCCGCCTCCGCCATGAATCGTCCGGCGTTGCGAACCGCCGCCTCCACCGAGGGCTGGTAGCTCATGTAGGGCATGTCGCCGATGAGCCAGGCGTTGGGTGTGCCCCGGCGTACCGCTTGCGAGTGGCGGATCATGTCGTCCATAGTCACCGGTAGGGTGCTTTGGTAGCCGAGCATGGTCATGCCCAGGCTATCGCCCACCAACACCATATCGATCCCGGCCTCCTCCTGGAAGTAGGCAGTGGGATAGTCGTAGCAGGTGAGCATAGTGATCGGTTCGCCAGCATCCACTTTTTTGAAGAGCATGGGTAATGATACTTTCTTTCGTTCAGACATGGTTGATCCTCCTTAAGAATTTGGTTGTTGGGTCAATGGGTTATTAGGTCAACGAGGCAATGGGTGATGCGGGTTGTCGATCCGTTTGCCTCAGTTCTTATGGCTCGCTATCTTGTCAACCCCTTACCTTGTCATCTCGTTGACTTGTTTCGTGCTCGTTCTTTCAATCTAACTCATACTCCAGCAGCAGAGCCTCGCTCTCAAAGCCCAACTGTTGGTAGAAGGCCTGAGCCTCAGTGTTGTCGTGGTCAGTGCTGACTTCGACCTCGCTGCAACTCTGATCCCTGGCCCAGTCGAGGACAGCCCCGATGAGGGCACGCCCGATGCCCCGGCGGCGCGCTCCCTCGTCCACCACCAGTTCCTCGATGAGTGCGCAAGGACCGGTGTGCCACAGCGTCCATCGCTGGCTGGCGCTCAGCAAGCCGATTACTTGCCCCTCCTCACCTTCAGCTATGAAGATGGCGTACAGAGGCAGCTTGATCATAGCCCGAAGGCGATCTTCCACGCCGGGGTCGATGTGGCCACGAGTGTGCTCGGCCAATTGAGCCATCAGGCCGGCGGCGGCCAGAGCGTCCTGTTCGGTGGCAGATCGGATTTTTACTTGCATTATCACCTCTCTGTGTGTACAATAACCTCGAAACCAGGTAACGAGGGCCAACGATGACACAATCTGGCAAGGCCTGGATCGTCCGGGATCGCTATGGCAACGAGATCTACTTGACCTGGGAACGGTGGGAGCGCATCGTTGATCGCCATCCCACGATGGAGCCTTTCTTTGACGAGATACGGCTGACTGTTCAACGTGCCAAGCATTGGCAAGATCGATTGCTTCCCTACAAGTGGTTCTATGTTAACTGGGAAGTTAAGAACCTGGAACCAGCCAATAATTGCCTCGTTGTGGTGGTATTGTTCAGACCCGATTCTGGGCGGTTTGTATTGACCAGTTACCAGGATTATTGGCGAAAGAGGTGAGACACAGTATGGTCAGCCTGGATTTTTTGTACGATTCAGAGGGAGATATATTATACATCTCATTTACCAAAGGTCGTAAGGGGACTACTTTATCCCTCAACGATTATGTGGTTTTGGTTTTTGATATGGAAACTGGACAGGCCAAAGGTCTCACGATTATGAATTACGCCTATCTCGTGCAGAATAATTTATTGCTTCCCCTGACTCGCCTGGAGGAATTTCCTCCTGACATTCGGTCCGTTGTCTGGAATATTCTGAACAACCCGCCAGTGAACAAGTATCTCCGCATAGAAGATCATCTGTCCATAACTTTGGTTGAACAATTTGCCCTCTCGGATTTGTTACTGGTGGCCTGATCTCTTGAGAGGTCTTGGTAATGACATTGGAAAACCTGGAATTGTACACCATCGGCCACAGCACCCTGGAAATAGACGATTTCTTGGCGCTACTCAAGGAGAACTATATCCAGGTCCTGATAGACGTGCGTAGCCAGCCCTACAGCCGCTTCAATCCCCAGTACAATCGCGAGTCGTTCAAACACGCCATGACCTACGCCAACATTGAGTATATCTTCGCCGGTGAGTACCTCGGTGGTCGTCCTACTGATCCCACGTGCTATAAGGATGACGTGGTGCCTGACGGCAAGGCCGACTATCTAAAGCTAGTTGATTACGCCGAGGTGATGAAGCGCGATTGGTATCAGCGCGGCATCCAGCGTCTGCTGGAGATCGCCAGCGAACGGCAGACCGTCATCATGTGCAGCGAAGAAGACCCGATGGGTTGTCACCGTCATCACCTGATTGCTCAGACCCTCCTGAAACAGGGCATTACCGTCTGGCATATCCGGTCTGATGGGCGAGTCGAAGAAGCCAAGCCCTTGCCGAAGAAGATTGAGTCGCAGCAATTATCCCTATTTTAATCGAATGAAGTGCCCCGTGAAAATCTACACCATCGGTTTCACCAAAAAATCGGCTGAGCGGTTCTTTGGGTTGCTCGAAGAAAACCAAATCGGCAGGGTGATAGACATTCGCTTGAAGCCCGGGGGACAACTGGCCGGCTTTGCCAAGCGGGATGATCTTGCCTATTTTCTGCGCGAGTTGATTGGTTGCGAGTACCATCACTACGATTTTTTGGCCCCCTCCGAGGACATCTTAAAAACCTATCGCCAGGACAAGGACTGGGATCGCTACGAATGCCGGTTTGAAGCGTTGATGGATGAACGTGGTGTATTGGATCGGCTGGATTCCACCTTCTTCGCCGAAAAGTCTTGTTGCCTGTTGTGCAGTGAAGAAAAACCAGACCAATGCCACCGCCGACTGGTTGCCGAACGCCTGGCCCGTAGTTGGTCTGAGGTGGAGGTGGTTCACCTAATTTAATATCTCAGAAGGGGCGCAGCAATGAAGCAGCAAATCGCCATCACCGATCTCACACGCATGCAAGGGCCCAAGGTATGCATCGCCGGTTACACCAGAGACGGGAGATGCATACGTCCCGTCGTCCCCTATCGGGGTATCCCTGAATGGTTCCTGCGTAAGAACGATCGCCTGATCATTCGCCCCTTCGCCGTCGTTGAGTTGGATCTCCTGCGTCACGTGCCGCAAGCGCCGCATACGGAAGACTGGGAGATTGACAGATTTCATCGCAGGTTAATCAATCCTCAACTGCCCGACGAGAAGAAACAAAGGCTGTTGAAAAGGACCTCCAGTGATTCCGTGGTCGGGATATTCGGCGCTGAAATCTACGACGACCTCGGCTTTTACGTGAAGGCAGGAGAAGGTGAACGCTCGTTAGGAACTATACGCCCCGCCGAGATTATGGCTCTGGTGTACAAGCCCAAATCTGGTGATAAGTGGGACTATCGTATTACTTTTAAGGATCAGTCGGCGCGGATATATCGCCTGGCCATCACCGATTTAGCGTATCGGCACTACCTCGACTACGGTCGAGTCCAACTCAGTTATTCTCTAGATGACCTCATCCCCCAGTTGACGCGTTTCTTCAACCGGCACACCACATTTCTACGCATTGGGCTGGCTCGTCTCTGGGAGAAATATCCCGATCGCTGCTATCTGCAAGTGACCGGAATCTACACGTTTCCTGACTATCTCCGCGGGCGGACCTTCACCGATTTTGTCGCGCCTTGGCAAGTCGAGGATGGGCAAGAACCATAGGTGACAGTGAGTGCTCGCCATCAACTTTTGCAGAATTCCTGCATAGACACCGCAGAGCCAGGAAAGGTTTTTAACAGTTGTTGATTTTCGGTCACAAATGGCATGCTCAGTGCCATAGCAAGTGTCACGTACTGGGCATCGTAGGCGCTGATGTTGTGCTGGCTGGCCAGGCGCAGCGCATGAGGCATATCTACTTCTTGCTCACCGGATGCAAATAAGTGAGTGCTTCTTTGCCAGAGGTTTATGGCTTCGTCCATCTCAATCCCGCCGTGACGCACAAATGTGGCCAGGACATTCAGGAACTCATGGCGCCAGAGAGGGGGTACGAACCAGGCTGAGTCTTGGCGATAAGTTCGCTGCGCCATCTCTGTCTTCTCGCCTTCGATCATCAGGTAGACGATGACGTTGGTGTCTACCACAATCATGCCCGCCCCTCGCGCTTCGCCTGGTCAATCCATTCGTCTGTAAGCTGAAAGCGGCCTTTGTGGGGTGTTGGTGGTTCAAGCATTTCAACCACATCCGTACTCCTGAGCGCCGTTTCCAATATGACCAAGGTTTCCTTAGCCAGGCTACGTCGGTTCCTGGCGGCACGTTCTTTCAGTTTCTGGTGCAAGTCATCTGGCAAGTCTCTAATCAATAAGCCAGGCATATCATGACCTCCTGATAGCATTATGACAGCAAAATCATATCATAATGTTATCTTCGTGTCAAAGATCCATCTGTAATCCAAATGTCTACACCCGCTCAAACTGCGCCTGGAAGAAGCGCAGGTACCTGGGCTCATACACAAACTTCAGCCCCCGCGCCTGTTCGCGATTCTCGTACACTGCCAGCACCGACTCGGCCACCACGTCCATGTGGGCCTGGGTGTACACCCGGCGTGGGATGGTCAGGCGCACCAATTCCAATTTGGGGTAGCGATGGTCGCCAGTCTTGGGATCGCGGCCGGCCGAGACGACGCCCCGCTCCATACTACGTACCCCGGAGTCGATGTACAGGTCGGCAGCCAGCGCCTGAGCCGGGAATTGGTCTTGTGGGATGTGCTCGTAGGTAGCCCGAGCGTCGAGGAAGATAGCGTGGCCGCCGATGGGCCGCACGACCGGGATGCCCCAGTCAATGAGATGCTGTCCCAGATATTCCACCTGCCCGATCCGGGCGCGGATGTGGTCATCGTCCACGCTTTCGACGATGCCCCGCGCCATGGCTTCCATATCGCGCCCGGCCAGCCCGCCGTAGGTGTGCAGACCCTCGTACACCACCACCATATTGCGCGCTTCCTTGAACAGGCCTTCGTCGTTGGTCGCCAGCCAGCCACCGATGTTGACCAAGCAGTCCTTTTTGGCGCTCATTGTGCAACTGTCAGTGTACGCGCAATACTCTTTTAGAATCTCGGCCACGGTCTTGTCGTTGTAACCTGCTTCGCGTTGCTGGATGAAATAGGCGTTCTCAATGGCCCGTGTGGCGTCAAGCACAATCGGGATGTCGTACTTGTTGCATAGCTGGCGCAGCGCGTGCATGTTGGCCATAGATTGTGGCTGGCCGCCGGCCATGTTCACCGTGCCTGCTATGGCGACGTAGGGGATCTTATCAGCGCCGACCTCATCGATCAAGGCTTGTAACTTGTCCAGATCCACATCTCCCTTGAAGGGGTGCTCGTCGGCCGGATCGTGGGCTTCATCGATGATCACGTCGACAAAGGTGCCGCCGGCCAATTCCTGGTGCAGGCGGGTGGTCGTGAAATACATGTTGCCGGGCACATAGTCACCCTCTTTGATCGTAACCTGTGACAAGATGTGCTCGGCGCCTCGGCCCTGGTGCGTTGGCACGACGTATTTGTAGCCATAATATTGGGTGATGGCATCCCACAGATGGTAGAAGTTCTTGCTGCCGGCGTAGGCTTCATCACCCAGCATCATGCCTGCCCACTGGTTGTCGCTCATGGCGCTGGTTCCGCTATCGGTCAGCAGGTCGATGTACACATCCTCGGAACGGAGTAGAAAGGTGTTGTACCCGGCCTGGGCTATGCACGCCTCCCGATACTCGCGGGTCGTCATGCGGATCGGCTCAACTACTTTTACTTTCCAGGGCTCGGCCCAAGATCGTCGCGTTGGTTTAGGGTACGGCATAGGGCAAGACCTCCTTTGTGTGACAGGAACGGCAGTAGTCGTAAGGTTCTGCAAAACGTGAAACGTGATGCGTGATGCGTAAAACGTGAAACGTAATCGTTACGTATCACGCATCACGCATCACGTTTCACGTTTTACGCATTACGTTTGGCGCAGAACGTTTCGAAATCAACTCCCTTTGCCCACAGCGCCTCAAAGGCTACTTTAAGAGCCCTGGCCATACTGGTGTGATCAATGACCAGGCAGGTTAGATTCGACTGTCCACTGACCGGGTCCCGCAACAGAATCACAGCGATGCGCTCGTCATACAGGTTCACTTTGAGTGGCACTTCTGAAACAAGGCGAATGTCCTCGCCCAGCGCGTGGAATTGGCGTACGAGGTCAAAGGACTGCGGGTCGTCCGCTATTCCCTCCTCGAATACGCCGCGCCGGGTGATGTGACCCGCCACCGCCTGGGCTTCGGCGATATTCTCCTCGACACTGGCCACCAGCGGTTGCTTGAAGAGCATCAGAATCTCGTGATTCGCCTGGCGCGACAGGGTCATCACCCGGTCTGCTACTTGGTGGCGGTCAGTGAGAACCTCGATGTAGTCTAGCGGGGCCACTTCTTCCTGGCCTGTAGAGAACATCTGGCTGAGGGTGGGCAAGAGGACATTCAGCATGTCCGTACGATGCTGATTCTCCAATTCCTGCTGTTCCCGGTAAGCGGCCAATAGGGTCGGCAAAGCAACGGAAGGATCTAGCGCGCTATACGTACGTTTGCGCTTGCCCGGGCGCTCCACACACAGCCCTTTCGCAGCTAGGCTATCTAACACGTCGTAAATCCGTTGGCGAGGCACGCCGGCGTACGTCGCGATCTCCGTAGCCGTGAAATGATTTCGCCCCAGCAGGCTCACATAGACTGCCGCTTCGTATCGGTTGAGACCCAGAGTGGTTAGTTGCGTTTCGAGAGGGGTATTATTCATCGACCTTAATGTCACCACTACAGCGTGGTGTCATTAGTATACCACACCATAGGCCCATTGTCAAGACCCCTATGCTGCGTTATAATCCAAGGTAGAGAAGATCCTGTGGACCCTGCCTGGAGTCGCGTTGTGTCGGTTTCCCCTGAATTATTGTCTGCATTGGCTGCATACTCGCCTCAGCCGTTGGTCAGGCTGTTGCGCGATGATCCATATCGTGATTGGGTTGGTTTTGCACGCCAGCAGCCGGCGGCCGTGTTCTTTGCCGACCTGGTCGGCTTCACGCCAATGACTGAGCTACTCACTGCCCAGGGGCGGGAGGGGGCGGAAGAGCTAACGCGCATCCTCGACCAAGTTTTCACGGTGCTCATCGCTACCTGTGAGGAGTATGGCGGTGTGGTAGGTAAGTTCGTAGGCGACGCCCTGACGGTGTACTGGGCGGTCGAGTCGGATGCTGAACTACCGTTAGCCATCCAGTCTGCTTTGACGTGCGCCCTGGAATTGCAGTCCCGGATGGGGGCGTTTGCGCGAGTGCCGACGACTGTCGGTTCTTTCCGGCTGACAATGCGCGTCGGTGTGGCGGCTGGTGTGATTGAGCTCCGTGTTGTTGGCGACGCTACGGTGGGATTGGAAGCGTTAGTGTTGGGATGGCCGTTGCTAGCTGCCTCCGACGCCCAGAGGGTAGCGGAACCCGGCCAGGTGGTGACTCACTCCTCGATTTCCTCTGAAGCTATAGGCCACGAGCAGGATGGTATGCTGGTGCTCGAAAGCCCGGTCCATCGGCCGGTTCCCCGTCCGCTGGTGCCCCTGACGTGGGATTCAGTAGCCAATCCAGACGATGTAGCTGCTCTTATTGCTCGCTTCCTGCCATCGGCTCTGGCGGAGCGTATTTTGCTGGGGCAGGGTGCGTTTGCCGCCGATTTGCGTCGTGTTACCAGCGTCTTCGTAGGTCTAGATGGGCGGCACATTGAGTTGGGGGATGCTGTCGCGGTCGCGCAGCGCGTGGTTTCCGCTGCCGGAGGACGGGTCAATCGTGTCAGCGTGGGTGACAAAGGAACGATGATCCATCTGCTTTTTGGCGCACCCACGGCCAACGAAGACGATGCCGCCCGCGCTGTGTGGGCGGCACAGTTGCTGTGGGCCGAACTGACTGGGCGGCACAACATCAGCGCGATTCAGGTTGGGGTAGCTACAGGGGGGGTGTATGCCGGGCCGGTAGGCGGGCCGACGCGGCGCGAGTATACCGTAATGGGCGATGCAGTTAATCTATCGGCACGACTCATGCAATTTGCCCAGCCAGGCCAGGTGGTATGCGATTCGCCCACAATGGAAGAGGCGTCGGGCAGCTTTGTTTGGGAACGGCTGCCAGCAGTTATGGTGAGAGGCAAGTCTCGACCGTTAGAAATCTGGTTGGTCGGCGAGGCTCAAGGCATGGACAGGACTGCACCCCGGCAGGGACCGCTACTGGGTCGCGAGTCGGAGTTGGCAGTCTTGAGGCGCATTCTGGAACGGGCACACCAGGGTCGGCACCAGGTCGTCTCCTTGACTGGCGAAGGAGGTATTGGTAAAAGTCGTCTATTGCAGGCTTGGTTGGCCGAATCTTTAGCGCAGGGCTGGTGGGCGGTCACCGGACAGGCAGTCGTCACCGGACGCGATGTGCCTTATCTGGCTTGGCGTGCCCTGGCTGCCGAGATACTGGCCTGCTCGCCTGATGCGGATATCGCGCACCTGACCGACGCCGCCATCGCTGCGCTAAAGATTTTAGACCCTGGTCAGGTGGATCATTGGCCTGTGCTGGGTGACCTGCTAGGGATACCCTTTCCAGATACTGCTCTCACCAAAGGGATGCAAGCGTCCCAGCGTCGGCAGGTATTGGTTGATTTGATCAGCAGATGGATCAAGGTTCAGTCGGCTCAGACTCCACTGTTCCTGGTCTTAGAGGACGCCCAGTGGGCCGACCAGGCGTCAATCGAATTGGCATTAGAGCTGGCTCGGGTTGCGAACGGCCTGTCGCCGGAGGCATCGAAAGGTGTTGTCATCTTGTTGATTCACCGCCCATTGCCGTTATCTGTATCGACGGCCTGGCAGACCCTGATACAAATGATGACTGAGACCATTACCCTGGATGAACTGTCACCTGAGGCAGTGTGCGAACTGGCCGCTTACCGGCTGGGAGTGTCGTCCATACCCAACCGCCTGGCGGCTTTGTTGGTAAGTAGAACACAAGGACACCCCTTCTTCGCTGAGGAACTGTGTCAGACTTTGCAGGAGCAGGGACTGGTGCGGATTCTTGATGGACAGGTACAACTTTCGCCTGATTTGTCATCGGCGGCTATCCCCGTCAGCGTCGAGGACTTGGTGCAGAGCCGAATTGACCGTCTGGATGAGTCAACTCGGCTCACGTTAAAGGTAGCAGCCGTGCTGGGAGATTCAGTGCCCTTTGACGCGTTGTTGGGCAGCTATCCACTTCACATAGAGCCGCTCACGTTGCGCCAGCATCTGGCTACGCTGGAACGTCTTGGATTGCTACCGGTCGAGACAGCCACGCCGCTCATTTATCGCTTCAAGCATACGATTACCCAGCAGGTGACCTATCACTCGCTGCTGGCGGCACAACGTCGGGATTTACACGGGCGGGCAGCCCGCTATTTTGAGGAAACGATGGGCAGTGTCCCAGGAAGGGTGATCGATCTTCTTGCCTATCATTATGCACGTAGTGATTACCATGCTGAAGCCATTCAGTATTTGCGGCTAGCTGGCGAGCAAGCCACCCGGCAGGCCACGTATGCCGTTGCAATTGATTACCTCAGCCAGGCACTTGAGCGGGTCAGTGAGAAAGGTTACGCGGACCGCTGTGCCATTTTGGAGGCGCGTGAGCAAATCTGGCGTGCCTTGGGTGATTTGATGGCACGCCAGAATGACCTTGAGGCATTGGAGGCAGCAGCTGAGGCCTGGGGCGACCCATTGTGGCAAGCCAGGGCTACCTTCCGGCGCGCCGTGTTCGCCTACGATCAAGGTGATTATCAAACAGCCGATGCTTGCCTGGAGCGGGTCATTGGTCAGGCGGCTGCTCTACCCGACAACCGCTTGATGGGACTGGCACTTCTGGAGCGAGGTAACGTCTTGTCTGGTTGGAGTCGTTACGAAGACGCGATGATCTGCTACGAGGTGGCAGCCGAAATGTTCGGTCGCCGGAAGCTGATTGGTCTCCAAGCTGAAGCCGTGCGCAAACGTGCGGAGATGCAGCGTCACATTGGTGATTGGGTTGGGGCATTGGTCTCATATGAAGAGGCAGAGTATTTATCGGGAGAGGCTGGTGACCAGGCCAACGTGGCTATGCAACGAGTGGATCAGGCCATTCTGTATATGCAACTCGGCATGTTTGAAGAAGCGGAACGAGACTTACTGGCAGCCTGGGAGTGGGCGGAACAGGTGAATCACCGCTATATTCTGATGACAAGTGGGGCTGCTCTGGGAGAACTCTACTGGAATCTGAAGCAGAGCCAGGAGGCCTGGCCCTATTTGCTCATCGCCCACGCCCTCAGTGAGGAGCAAGACAATCCTTATCATCGGATGCAGATTCTGTTGGTTGGTTCGGCCATGCTATTGGACAGTGGAAACCATGATGAGGCTCTGGTTGGGGCGCAAGAGGCACGATCGCTAGCAGCTCAGATAGAGTCGGCTGAAGGCGAAGTGCGGGCTATGGCGCTGGAGATTGAGGCCATGGCTCGGCAGAACCCGGACGCTGCCGCTCACGGCGCGTGGGCGGCCCTGGATTGGCTGGAAAAGGCCGATCAGGCATTGCGTTCTCTCCCGTCCCTTTACCTGGCCTTAGCGCACACCTTTGTCGCCAGCGGCGACCAGGAAGCGATACGCACTATGCTCCGTAAGGCCCGTCTCCTGGTAGCTGACCAGTCTAGCCGCATCCATCCAGCCAGCTTGCGCGAGAGCTTTTTGCGTAATTCGCGAGTCAACCGGGAGATTGAGGCATTGTGGGGCTGGCTGGAGTCTGGCAATGAATTAGCACAAATTAGATAGTATGGAGCGAAGCATTGCCCGATCTTATTCTCTCTAATGGTAGATTGGCCACCCAGGATCCTAATTTCCCTCATGCCACCGCGTTGGCCCTGCGCGATGGACGCATCCTGGCTGTTGGGGATGATGACGAAATCCGAACGCTTGCCCAATCACACACTCAGCGTATTGAGCTGGGTGGCCGTCGGGTCCTGCCTGGTTTGACCGATGCTCATTTTCACTTCTATGACTGGGCGTTGGGCCAGCGTGGCCTGTCTTTGACCGACACCACTTCGCTGGACAATGTGCGGCAGCAGGTGCGCCAGGCAACCCATAAAGCCGCCTCGGGCCAGTGGATCCTGGGCCAGGCCTGGAACCAGAACGCCTGGCCCCATCCACGGCTGCCAAACCGGGCCGACCTGGATGACTTGACGCCGCACAACCCGACAATTCTGTGGCGCACCGATTTGCACCTGGCCTGGGTCAACTCACGGGCGCTCCAGCTTGCCGGCATCACCGCTGATACCTCTGATCCTGATATGGGCGTCATCGATCGAGACGAGTCTGGTCAGCCAACCGGGATTTTGCGCGAATTGGCAATTAACTTGGTGCGCCAGGTCATCCCGCCGCCCACGGCGGATGAGACCGACCAGGCTATGCGGCGAGTGATGACCGATGTCCATCGAATGGGGCTGACCGGCGTGCACGATATGCGCATTATGGGGGGTGAGGATGGCCCGCCTGCCTTTCGCGCATGGCAACGGCTGCGGAGTGAGAGGAGGCTCAAGCTGCGCGTATGCATGATGTTGCCCGGTGAGCGATTGAGCGAAGTCATTGCTCTGGGCCTGCGCACCGGCTTTGGCGATGACTACTTGCGTGTGGGTGGCATCAAGCTTTTTTCTGACGGCGCGACCGGTCCCCGAACCGCCTGGATGCTGGAGCCCTTTGAGGACGGGGGGGGCGGTATGCCCCTCACGCCTATGGATGACATTGCTCAGATCATCTCTCGTGCCCATCGGGCCGGCATCTCGACTTCCACTCACGCCATCGGCGATCGGGCCGTGCGAGAACTGTTAGATGTTTTCGCGGAAGTTCTCCCCGGGGCATGTGGCGACATCCACCCGCTGGCGCCTCACCGTATTGAGCATGTGCAGCACAGCCATCCCGCTGATTTGAAACGCCTGGCTCCCTTGGGGCTGGTGGCCTCGGTGCAGCCGATCCACGCCAGCGACGATATGGCTATGATGGACCAAGCATGCGGCGAGCGGACACGTTGGGCCTATGCGTTTCGAGATCTGTTAAACGCCGGAACAGTTCTGGCTCTTGGTTCAGATTGTCCCGTTGCTTCGCCCAACCCCTTCTGGGGTATTCACGCGGCGGTGACCCGCCAGCGCAGAGATGGCACGCCTCCCGGCGGCTGGCACCCTGAGCAACGATTGACCGTCGCCGAGGCGGTGTGGGGATACACGATGGGGCCGGCCCACGCCGCTGGCTTGAGTGCTTGCCAGGGCAGCCTAACCCCCGGCAAACTGGCCGACCTGATCGTCCTGGATCGAGATATCTTCGCCATCCCCCCGCAGGAAATCTATGACACTCAGGTCTTGCTGACCATATTTGGTGGCCAAGCTGTCTACCGCTCAGCAGATTTTGATGGCTGAGGTATTACAGCGATCACTGTCCGCCATTTGTATAGGGAAATCCACTCTACCCACACCTACATGCTGCGCCACTTTTACGGCTTTCTGATGAGAGAGATTAAGTTGATCCGAGATTAATGTACATTTGACAAATATGCGGTTTTCATTAGTATAAACGTCGCATTTTAATAGATAACCCCTCACCTCACCTCGGTGAGGTTGCGGAACGTCTCTTGAATCCAGGCACGCTCTGGAAATCACTTAATTACTGACAGGAGAGATTTGACATCTCCCGGTGAAGGCCGGGTGTTAGACGACAGACATAATTCATATTTTTTTCTGTTGTCATTTTAGCTTGGTAGAAAATCTGCTCAGAAAGAGCAGATCCAAGATAAGCTCGGTTCCTGGTTCCGCAGTCTAAAAGACACTGGGATGGACCGGGCTTTTTGTTTGAAATCTCTCGGTTGGACTTGGCTACCGACGAGGCAGCCTGGACCGACGTGAACTGAGATTGCCCGGTTTTGCTCCCTGGGGGGTAGGGAAGCCGGGCATTCGTTTTTGAAAGGAAGGTGGGAAAGTAAAATGTCAGTTAAGGACGTAGTGGAAAGATGGTTGACCAAGGAGCATGATTACGAACGGCCACGCCGGGGACAGATCCGCCAGGGCAAGATCATCAAGATTGAGGAATATGGGTTCACAGTAGATCTGGGCCTCAAGCGTGATGGCTTCATCTCACGTACGGACCTTGAACGCTTGGGCGAGGAAGCGGCATCCTCCCTGGAACCTGGTCAAGAGGTTACGGCCCGCGTCTTAAGGCTAGAAAATCAGGACGACAACTTGGTTCTATCTCTGTACCAGGCACGATTTGAAAAGGATTGGACCAGAGCTCAAGAACTGCTGGAGAGCGGTGATGTCTGGCAAGGAGAAGTCGTCGAATACAACCGTGGTGGCCTGATTGTGAAGTTTGGTAATCTGCGTGCCTTTGTCCCGGCTTCGCATCTTGCGCGGCGTTTGTCTTCACATCGGCTTGAGGCAGGGCTGGAGGCATACGTCGGGCAGGAATTGCCGCTGAAGGTCATCGAGGTGACCCGAAACAGGCGTCGCGTGATCCTCTCGGAGCGCCTTGCCAGACAGCAAATACGCGAACAGAGCATGGAACGTCTATTGAATGAACTGGTAGAAGGTCAAGTGTGCCGGGGTACAGTTCGCCGCCTATGTCGTTTCGGCGCCTTTGTTGACCTGGGAGGTGCTGACGGACTGGTTCACATCTCGGAGCTGGCGTGGCGGCAAGTTCGGCATCCGCGGGAAGTGTTGCAGGTAGGCGATGAGATTGATGTATATGTGCTGCGTCTGGATCACGAGCGCCAACGGATAGGCCTTAGCCTGAAGCGACTACAACCCAACCCCTGGACCTTGGTAGACGAGACTTACACGCTTGATCAATTGGTGTCTGGCACAGTGACTAACGTCGTCGATTTTGGGGCTTTCGTTGCTTTGGATCTGGGAGTGGAGGGCTTGGTTCACGTCAGTGAATTGGCCGACACGCGGCCATCGAATCCGCGAGAGTTGGTCAAGTGTGGAGACGAGCTGGTGCTGCGCATTCTGCGCATCGACTCATTCCGAGAACGCATCGCGTTGAGCCTCAAGCAAGTGTCTGAGCAGGAACGTGATGACTGGCTGGCCCGGCAGCCAGATGGTCGAACTGCCAAAACCGACCAGGTTGGTAGCCCTGTATCAGGTGGCGAAGAGATGGCAACGCCACTCACTAGCGAGGCGAGAGAAACGTCTCCTATCGAACCTGAGCAACTCGAAGAAGAAACGCTTCGGGAGGGATCGGCTCCCGCTTCGGTTGGCCAACCAGAGGATGAAGGTCTCTGGATCAGTTTAATCGAAGACGAAGAGGTAGAAAAGGTTTGATAATCACTGTAAATCAATACATGAGTTTGTCAGTGATTATCCATAGCTTACTACCGAGACACGGAAGTCATAGACAAACGCAAGACTATCTGGATAGAACGAGGTAATATAGGAAATGACTTCAAGAAGAAAACAGTTAGAAGCCGAGTTACAAGAGGCTGAAGAAGAACTTCAAGAGTTGAATCGCCGATTGGATGATAAACCCGAATTCGGGTTGGGTGGAGGCAACACAGGCGCTTATTCGTGGGAGATGACACTCGCTCGCAAAGAAAGGGTGATGGCGCGTATTGAGGCTTTGCGAGAAGCCCTGACCAAAGTCGATGAAGGCAGCTATGGGCGCTGTGAGCGCTGCGGTGCTCAAATTGACCCTGAGCGCTTGGAGATCCTGCCTGCCACAGCGTTGTGCGTGGACTGCGCACGAGCAGTGGACACATCCGTAACTTCACCTCTGGGGAGCCGCGCTTAGACTACCACTAAGCCTTGAGAAGGGAGTACAACTGGTATGCCGAAAATGAAGACACACAAGGCAACCGCAAAACGTTTTAAGATCACAGGCAAGGGGGAGTTACGTCGGCTGAAGCAACGGCGCAGCCACCTGCGCTGCAGGAAATCAAAGCGAGTCCGACGCTCTTTTGATAAAGATCTCCCGGTAGATAAGGTAGATGACAAGCGAATACGACTTCGAGACCTTTCCGCCTGCTGGGCAGACACAAGTTCTTGGAGGTCGGTCTCAAGCTAGCACACAAAAGGCAGACAGTAGAGTACCTGCTTGAACATCACCCTTGGCCAGCGCCTTGCCTCTCTACCTGGGTGATGACGACAAAGACGAAGAGGGTTTGGGATAATCAAAGCACATAAGGGCATCGCCATTTTGGTAGCCAGGGAACCATGCGGCACGCAGGCCGATTGTCGCCTGGAATCACCCCAAGCCATGCGCCACTGGCTGGAAACGCTGCCTGGAGATTAGAGGTGCTGATTTGCCGTCAGAAGTGAGCGAAAAGCTCTTCCGGGCACAAGGGCGGGTCAATGCTCACCGGGACGGAAGTCCTCGCGGTTGGCGATTCGGGCGGATTATACACCGTGTCTGAAGGCACCCCACTACTTCCTGTTGTCCCCCAAACTGCCTCGACTAACAGGATGAACTTGTCGCGCTGGGAACCATTTGCCAGGTCAGGGTGATTATGGACTGCGTTGATTACATTGCAGATATAACGTTTCGCTTTATTAAGCCGCATACGCCGATAATACCGATAAGTTTCTATAGATTTACAAAGTGGCTAAAGCCCAGTGTCTTTTTAGAGATTGTTAATACCAGGCTCACTTACCGTGAACGAGAGACGAAACGTGTTTTGCGTAAACTCTGCAATGTTCCAAAGATGTCCACATTTGCTATAGGGGCTATGATCAATCAGGGTGTATCCCAGATGCCTGAAAACCACGCATTCGTTAATGTCGGGGTATGGCATGGATTTACATTTTTGTCGGGACTGGTGAACAATGGGCAAAAAAGGTGTATAGGTGTCGATAATTTCACGGAATTTGGGGGCCACGAGAGGCTTTTCTGAAAAGATTCAATAACTACAGGGGACCTGATCACTATTTCTATGAAATGGACTATGTTGAGTATTTCTCGCAGATTCATAGTGGGCCGATTGGGTTTTACATTTACGATGGGAATCATAGCTATGGTAGCCAGCTAATGGGACTAAGAGCGGCAGAACCGTTCTTATCGGAAAACAGCGTCATTTTAATCGATGATGCCAATTACGATGAAGTGAGAAACTCCACCATGGATTTCATTGACGATAGCTCTTATAAATACGAAGTAATCCTGGACCAGACTACTTTTTGCAATTATCACCCCACGTTGTGGAACGGCGTTATTGTTCTTCAGAGGAGATGATGGCCATCATCCTCCGCAGCGCCACGCTGTGTTTAGGAATTCATCACCCAGGACGTGTTTCTCCATCAGGAACAGATTCTCGATGGCGAAGGGCGCAAACTGCGAGATGGACAAGCGGTTCGATTCCACGTATATCCAGGCCCAGAAGCATGGAATGTGGAGTTGGCCGAGGAAGGATGAAGGCCAAATGAGTTTTTCAGCGGATGCTTCTCAAGGATTGACCGAGTTTCGGTTGGGCGTTGACGTCGGCGGAACTTTCACTGACTTGGTTCTGATGGACGACGCCGGCAATGTGACCGTTGCCAAGACACCTTCCACACCAGGCAACCCGGCACAGGCAGTGGAGCAAGGGCTGTCGCTGCTGACTGAGCGATTGGGCGTGTCGGTGGCTGAGTTGATGAGCACCTGTGCATCGGTGGCCCACGGTACGACTGTCGCCACCAACGCGCTCCTGGAACGGCGCGGCGCGCGGATGGCCCTGTTAACCACGGCGGGTTTTCGTGATTTGCTGGAGATGCGCGAGGGGAGTAAGACGACGGGCCGGTACGACTTGTTGTCGCCGCCGCCGGTCCCACTGGTGCCGCGTTACCTGCGCCTGCCGGTTCAAGAGCGTGTCCGCTACACTGGCGACATCGAAACACCCCTGGACCCAGCCAGCCTGACGCGATGCCTGGAGCAGCTTGATAGGGAGGATATCGAGGCCTTGGCCGTTTGTTTTCTACACAGCACGGTCAATCCCCGTCACGAGCAACTGGCCGGTCAGACACTGGCTGAACGCTTCCCAGGGCTATACGTCTGCCTGTCCCACCAGGTCTTGCCGCAGGTCGGCGAATATGATCGTCTGAGCACAACGGTCGTGAACGCTTACGTGGGGCCTATCCTAAGCAACTATCTCCATGGACTGGGTCAAAGCCTGCATCGCCTGGGGTATCGGCGTGAGGTGTTGGTCATGCAATCCCACGGCGGGGTATTGCCTGCTCCAGCGGCCGCCAACTTGGCTTCCGGAGCTGTCCTGTCGGGGCCGGCCGCTGGCGTTTACGGCGCTGCCTTTTACGGCAAACTGCTGGGCCTGGAAGACCTGATCAGCCTGGACATGGGGGGGACCAGCACGGACATCACGCTCGTTGAGGGAGGCCGGCCGGCCGTGGTATCCCGGCGGGAGGTGGGCGGGACGCGCATTGCTCTGCCCAGCCTGGCCGTGCACACCTTGGGGGCCGGCGGGGGCAGCATCGCGGCCGTCGGGCCGGATGGCTTACTCGGGGTCGGGCCAGAGAGCGCTGGCGCCGAGCCAGGGCCAGCCTGCTATGGTCAGGGCGGGGCATCGCCCACTGTGACCGACGCCAACCTGCTCCTGGGTTATCTGAACCCGAGCAGATTTCTCGGTGCTAGCGTAGCGCTGTGCCGCGATTCAGCCGAGGCTGCCCTGAATCAGCATGTGGCTCGACCGATGCGTGAGGATACGGTGAGGGCTGCCTTCGGCGTGCATCGTCTTGTCAACGTGCAGATGGCCGAAGGGATGCGAGTCGTCACCGTTCGCGAAGGTCACGACCCGCGCCGTTTCACACTGCTGGCCGGTGGCGGCGCGGCCGGGATGCACGCTGTCGCCCTGGCCCGCGAGTTAGGCATTCCCCGCGTGGTTGTCCCTCGGCTGGCGCCGGTCATCTCGGCGCTGGGTCTACTGGCCACCGACGTGCGCCACGAGCTGGTAGGGGCTTGCGTCGGCGAGTTGGGGGCGATGTCAATTGCTGACCCCCAACGCGTCGTGGAGGGTCTGGCGGAAGAGGGACAACGTCGTCTGGCTGCAGGTGGCACACCGGAGCGGGATAGGGTTCTGGACTTTGGTGTGGACCTGCTCTACGCCAATCAGGTGCACGCGCTGACAGTGCCATTGGAGGACGCAGACTTGTTGCCTGACAACTGGCCTGGCCGCTTGCGTAGCCGTTTTGAAGCGATCTACTGCGCGCGCTACAGCTATCATCAACCCGACCAGCCGGTGCAAGCGTGCGCCATACGCCTGACCGCCACCGGGCGGCTGCACCGGCCGCAACTGGCGACGTCTATGCCCGGATCAGCCCGGTCGACCGAGCCGATCGGCGAGCGTCCGCTGTACCTGGGTGAGTGGGTGCCGGCCTCGGTTTACCTGTTTGAACAGCTTGTGCCTGGCGAGAGGCTTTCCGGCCCGGCAGTCGTGGACGGCGATTACACCACCGTTCTGCTGCCGCCAGCATGCTATGCCGAAGTAGACTCCTGGGGAGGTCTGATCATCCATGTATCCTGAAGACCCATCCCTACCTGATCCAGCAACCGTATCCGTAATCCGCCACCGCCTGGAAGCGGTGGCCCGGCAGGTGGGTGTTGCCATGCAGCAAAGCGCCATCTCCCAATTGCTCAACCAAGCCTACGACTTTTCCACGGCCATCTTCGACGCCCAGGGGCGCATGGTGGCCCAGGCGGAGCATATCCCCATCCACATCGGCGCTATGCCCCTGGCAGTGCGCGCCCTGTTGTCTCGCTTCGAAGGGGCTATCTACGACGGCGATGTCCTGGTGAGCAACGACCCCTACCACGGCGGCAGCCATCTGCCGGACGTGACAGTGGTGCGTCCTCTGTTTTATCAGAACTCTCCCGCCTTCCACGTGGCCGTCCGCGCCCACCACAATGACATCGGCGGCGCGGCCCACGGCGGCTACAACGCTGCCGCGCGTGAGATTTACCAGGAGGGCCTGCGCATCCCGCCCTTGAAACTGGTGGAGAAAGGGCGGCCCCGCGAAGACGTGCTGGATCTACTGGCGCTCAACGTCCGTCACGCGGGCGACTTCCGGGGCGATCTACTGGCCCAGATGGGGGCCACGGTGCTGGGCTGTCGGAGGTTGGAGGATATGCTGGCACGCTACGGCGCGGCTACGGTCTTTGGCGCATTGGACATCCTCCTGGATGGTACTGAGCGGGCGATGAAGGCTGAGATAGCCTCATGGCCTGAGGGCATCTATGCGGGTGAGAGTCTGCTGGACGACGATGGGCGTGGGCGGCAGCGCATCCCCATCCGCGCCCGGGTGAGTCTGGCGAATGGGGCCGCCACAGTAGATTTGAGCCAATCGGCTGAGCAATTGGACAGTTTTCTCAACAGTTCCTGGGCCAACACCTGCTCTGCGGTCTACGTGGCCTTCATGTACCTGACGGCCGGTCGGGTGGCGGTGAACGACGGCTGCTTTCGTCCCATCCGGGTGATCGCACCGGAGGGTTCCATCGTCAACCCTCGACCACCGGCCCCGGTCGGGGCCTGCACCACCCACATCGGATCGGAAATCGTGGAGGCGGTCTTATTGGCCCTGGCACCATCTGCTCCAAGCCAGTCTGTGGCTGGCTTCGCCAGGCGCTTCCGCTACAGCATCAGTGGCCTCGATGGACGCACGGGACGGCGCTACGTCTGGCATCTTTTTTACGGGCGTGGCGGGGCCGGCGCATCGACTCACGCTGATGGCTGGTCCAACCTGGGGGTGATCATCAACCCCGGTGGCGTGCGCAGCCCAAGCATCGAGTTGACTGAACGCCAGTTTCCCTTCTTCATCCGGCGCTACGAGTTTCGCCCGGACTCTGGAGGCCCTGGCAAGCATCGTGGCGGGCTAGGCTCTGTCTTTGAAATGCGCTTGGAAGGTGACCAGCCAGCGACGGTCAATACCTCTGGCGATGGGGTAGAGGTGCCACCGCCAGGGCTCTTCGGGGGACAGCCGGGTCAACCTCATGATTTTCGGCTCATCTCCGGCGATGAAGAGCGCCCCATGCCTGGCAAGCGCCCTGTGCCTGGCAAGCGCCCCATGCCTAGCAAGCGCCCCATGCCTAGCAAGCGCCCCTTGCCTAGCAAGCGCCCCTTGCCTAGCAAGGGGGCCGAAATTCCCCTGGAACCGGGCGATGTCCTGTGCAATGCCTCAGCCGGTGGCGGAGGCTATGGGGACCCGCGCCAGCGTGACCCAGCGCTGGTTGCCCGGGACTTGCGCGACGGCCTCATCACGCCCGTCGCGGCGCGGGATATGTACGGCTTGACCGGCGGAGGTGATTCGAAGTAGATAACACGGGGCACTGTGAACGAATGTGAGAGATCGTGGTTCAACTAAAGGAGACAGAATCATGGCAGGAATTGTAGGTATTGGTAACGATGGCAAACAAGAGCAGGTTACGCGAATGCTTGAGAGGATCGCGCATCGCGGTGAAGCTGGCTCCAAGCTTATCGAGAGCCAGGGTGTGACACTCGGCGCTGTCTGGTCTGAAGCCCAGGCCGTGCCGACATCGCCGACGCTGCGAAAGCAAGCTGCCTGGGATGGGAACCGTCCCCCGTTGCCCGAGCCATCAGCTCTGGCGCAGAAGCGTGAGCCCTTTGCGCTGGCGGCAGCGACGCCGGACGGTGTGTTCCTGGCGCGCGATTCGTTGGGCATCTCTCCGCTCTACTACGGCCGAACCGACGACGGGGTGCTGTGCTTTGCTTCGGAAGTCAAGGCACTCCTGCAGGTGACGCAGGACGTGCGCGAATTTCCGCCCGGTGCGTATTACGATGGTCAGGATGGCTTTGAGACCTTCTCCACGGTAGACCGGCGATCTGCTCTGCAAGGGGATGCCAGCCAAATCGCACACGGCCTGCGTCTGCGGCTGGAGCAGGCCGTGTGCCGACGGATTGACGCCAACGTCATGGGATGCTGGCTTTCCGGTGGCCTGGACTCGAGTACGGTGGCTGCATTGGCGCGACCACACCTGGACAGCCTTCATACTTTTGCAGCCGGTCTGCCCGGCGCGCCGGACCTGAGGTTTGCCCGGCAGGTGGCGGACTTCTTGGGTGCTATGCATCACGAAGTCATCGTCAATCTGGATGACCTGCTGGCTGTGTTGCCAGAGGTGATCTATCATCTGGAATCCTTCGACGCGCTCTTGGTGCGTTCGACCCTCACCAATTACCTGGTGACCCAGTATGCTGCTGACTATGTGGGGTCAGTATTCTCCGGCGAGGGCGCGGACGAGCTGTTCGGCGGCTATGCGTATTTGAAGGAGTTGGAAACCAATCAACTTCCCAATGAGTTATTAGACCTCATCCGGATGTTACCCAGCTCGGCACTCCAACGCGTTGACCGCAGTGCCAGCGCTCACGGCCTGGCCGTCCATATCCCGTTCCTCGATCTCGACGTTGCTGATTATGCGATGCGCATCCCCCCACAATTTAAGGTGCGGCGCAAAGACGAGGTGATTGAGAAGTGGATTCTACGTCAGGCGCTGGCTGACGCGCTCCCTGACGAGGTGCTGTGGCGGCCCAAAGCCAAGTTCTGGCAAGGCGCTGGCGTAAGCGAAGTGCTGGCTCAATATGCCGAGGCACGGATATCGGATAAAGAATTCAAGTGCGAGCGCACTTTGCCCAACGGGTGGACGCTCATCTCCAAAGAGGAGCTGATGTACTATCGGATCTTCAGAGAACACTTTGGAGAGTTGAGTGATCTAACCTGGATGGGGCGAACCACGAGCAATCTGTTGGCGTGTTAGATATATCTCTCAATCAGCGATTAGGTGGGATGCTCGAACATCAGTAAGATCTGAAGAATCCTCAGAGTGAGAGGTTCAAGCATCCCACCACGTCGCCAGTGACCACGCTATTTCTGAACCATCCTTACCCCCGTATCTTCTCAAAATGTAGGGGCGGACCCTTGTGGTCGCCCCGTTGGGCAGGCGCGAGGCACTGCCCTTACCCCGAATTATTGAGAAGATACCTTACCCCCTGATGAGAAAAAGCCTTGACAAACGTCTTACAATATGATATTATTAAACCGGTTTAATTAAACCGGTTTAATAATACTCCTCTGGGTTCAGAATGCCTCGCAAAAGCTCTGTTACGATTCGAGATGTAGCACGAAAAGCCAGGGTGTCGCCAGGCACGGCATCCCGTGCGATAAACAACAGCCCGCTGGTCAACGAAGAGACCCGCAGGCGGATACTGGCGGTTGTAGAAGAACTTAATTACACGCCCAATCTCGTCGCGCGCCGTCTCTCGATTGGCAAAACATTGGTCGTTGCGGTTATCGTCCCCTTCTTTACTCGCCCGGGCTTCAGCGAGCGCCTGAGTGGCGTCGTGAGCGTACTTTCTCAAACCGAGTACGACCTGGTCATCCATAATATAGAAACGCCCGAAGAGCGGAATGATTGCTTTCGAGTTATCCCTCGCCGGGAACGAGCAGACGGGGTTTTGATCCTATCGCTCCCGCCCGTCGATGAAGAAACAGCATATCTTGCCAACGCCAGCGTGCCGATTGTGTTGATCGATTCGGGGCACCCCGAACTGACCATGTTTCACCAGGTGATAGTGGACGACGTGGCAGGAGGGCAAGCTGCTACCGAGTATCTGATCGAATTAGGGCACACTCGGATTGCATTCGTGGGTGACGTCATAGACAATCCCTTCAATTTTGTCTCGAGCCGCGATCGCTACCTGGGATATCGGAAGGCCCTCGAAGCCGCTGGTATCGCACTGCGACCGGAATACTGCGGCGAAGACCAACATGGGCGACATGAAGCGCGAAACATGGCGAAGAAGATGTTGGCGCTACCTGATCGCCCGACAGCCTTCTTTGCCGCCAGCGACACGCAGGCGGTGGGTGTGCTTGAAGCAGCCCGCGAGGCCGGGCTGCGCGTACCTGAAGACTTGTCGGTAGTCGGCTACGATGATATAGAAATTGCAGACATTATGGGACTGACCACCATGCGCCAGATGCTTTTTGAGTCCGGCCAGCAGGGTGTGGAGTTACTGCTTGAGATGTTGGAAAATCCAGACATCAAGCCGGTGCATGAAGTGTTACCAACTGAATTGGTTGTACGAGGTACAACGGCTCCGTTGCCCTAGTGCTGGTGTAAGTCGGTTGTTTTTTTAACGGTCATTGCAACCGGTTTAAGTAGTATTTGTTGATGAGATCTCTCGGAAAGTGTGTCAAACGGGGCAGACGCTTCGGCACCTGGGGGTGCCTCGCTCCTCATTACGCAGGGCGGAGTGAGCACGCCCACGTGCGAACGGTACTTTCCGAGAAAACTCGTTGATTTGAAAAGGGGGTGATCAAATACCGGATAATGGCTGTAAGTGTTTATCAGACCCATCGTATTTCGGTTTTTCAGAACCCTAGCCAATGAAGGAGAGGAGAAAATGTTCAAGAAAATCACACTTTGGTCTATACTTGCCGCGCTGGTTGTGATGTCGCTCATCGCCAGCGCCTGCACCGTCGCCCCGACGCCGGCACCGGTTGAGGAGGAAGCGGCCGCACCCGAGGAGGAGATGGCGGCTGAGGAGGAGGCCGCCGAAGAAGTTGCGGAGGAGGCCCCTGCGGCTGAACCAGTTACCGTGGAGGTCTGGTTCCACTCCGGGAAGGGCGAGGAGCGCGACGTGCTCGACGCCCAGGTCACAGACTTCAACGCTATGCAGGACGAGGTCGTTATCGACGCCGTGCAGTTGCCCGAAGGGTCGTACAACGACCAGGTCAACGCAGCCGCCCTGGCCGGCGACCTGCCCTGCCTGTTGGACTTCGATGGGCCCTTCCTGTACAATTACGCCTGGTCCGGCTACTTGCGGCCCCTGGACGATCTTGTTTCAGACGATCTCAAGGCCGACTTCCTGCCCTCGATCATCAACCAGGGTACCTATGGGGGCAACCTCTATAGCCTGGGCACCTTCGACTCCGGCTTGACCATCTGGGGCAACAAGGCGTATCTGGAGGAAGCTGGAGTGCGCATCCCCACCGGCATCGACGACGCCTGGACCAAGGACGAGTTCGCCGACGCCCTGGAGAAACTGCAAGCCCTGGATGGGGTCGAGCATGCCATCGACGTCAAGCTCAACTACGGCGCGGGCGAGTGGGACACCTATGGCTTCTCGCCCATCATTCAGGCCTGGGGCGGCGACCTGATCGACCGCACCGACTATCAAAGTGCCGACGGTGTGCTCAACAGCCCCGAGTCCGTCGAAGCTCTGGAGTTCTTCCAGAGCTGGTTTGTGGATGGCTATGCCGACCCGGCGCCGGCCGGTGACGACTGCTTCTACGGCACCAAGACGTGTGCGCTGGCCTGGGTGGGTCACTGGATGTGGGGCCCCCACAGCGAGGGGTTGGGTGAGGACCTGGTCTTGCTTCCTATGCCCAAGCTCGGTGATCAGGCGGTGACCGGTATGGGCTCCTGGAACTGGGGCATCACCTCCAGTTGTGAGAACCCTGAGGCTGCCTGGAAGTTCCTGGAGTACCTGATTGAGCCGGAGCAAATCCTGCGCATGACCAACGCCAACGGTGCGGTGCCGGCGCGCAAGAACGCCATTGCCGAGTCCGAGCTATATGCCGAAGGTGGTCCGCTCAACGTCTTCGTGCAGCAGTTAGAAGGTGGTGTGGCCGTGGAGCGCCCGGTAACACCCGCCTATCCAGTCATCACCTCCTCTTTCTCCGACGTTATCCAGAACATCGTGGCTGGCGCGGATGTGAAGGAGGAACTCGACAAGGCTGTCGCGACGATCGATCAGGATATTGAGGACAACCAGGGATACCCACTCCCGGAGTAAAGGCTGACCTCACCGGATTGTGCTGATCCGAACCTATGAAACTAAGCGAGTTCTGCCGCTTCACCCAACATCGTCACGGGTTTAGGTAGTTGTGTTCAGATCAGTAAATGCGCTGTCGGGGGCAACTCGCCCCCGACGGCTGCATTATATTTCGGTTGTAACTACTTCGACAATGTCACATTAACATAATGGTTTTGGGGCGATAGCCTACCTAATCCGAGCAGATTTCTCCCCCCTCAATCCCCCCCGCTGGGGGGGAAGTGAAAAGCCTCCCCCCAGCGGGGGGAGTTAGAGGGGGGAGAAATCTGCTCGGACAGCCAAGATTGTCGCAAATCGGCAAGATTCATCTGGAACCGCCCCATAATTCACCTTAAATCCATTTTCTGATAGAACACCTGTCCAATGTGACATTGTCAAACTACTCAGCCTGATGGCATAATCGGCGGATGTATATCCGCAAATACCCGTTACGGTTATTCAACCGTAACGATCAGCGACTGGTCTGAGTAGTTACTTTCGGTTTACGAAATGCGATTCTTTGGGCACGAGCACGCACAGGAGATGTGGCAATGTCTACTGCTGTTCCCTCACCAACACAGGCACCTTCTCCCCGCCGCCGGTTGGCCACCTATCACCGTAATGAAGGTATCATGGCGTGGGTCTTCTCTGCCCCAGCCATCATCCTGTTAATCGTTTTTCTGGTGGTTCCGTTTTTTATGGCCATCGGCCTGGCCTTTACCGACCAGCGCCTCATTCCTAATCCCAACTTGCCTACCCAGCTCGTCGGTCTGCGCAACTTCGTCCGCTTGGTCGATGACGAAGCGTTCCTGCGCGGATTGCTGAACAATTTTTACTTCGTCGTCGTCGTCGTACCTCTTCAAACTTCATTCGCGCTGTTGTTGGCCATTTTGATCAATCAAAAGATCCAGGGGGTGAACGTCTACCGCACCATCTACTTCGCCCCCGTGGTCACGTCGATGGTGGTGGTGTCCATCGTCTGGACCTTCCTGTACAACCCGGTCGGATTGATCAATGCCTTTATCCAGACCATATCTTTTGGTCAACTGGGACCATTCAACTGGTTACAAGATACCAAACTTGTATTTCCGTCCATCATGGTGCTCTCTATTTGGCAAGGGGTGGGCTTTCAGATGGTGATCTTCCTGGCCGGTCTGCAAGAGATTCCCGACGATCTCTATGAGGCTGCCGACGTGGATGGCGCCAACAGACTACAGCAGTTTTTCTTTATCACTATCCCCCAACTGCGCAACACCATCATCTTTGTGGTGGTAGCCACTACTATTCTGGCCTTCAAGTTGTTCGATCAGGTTAAGGTGATGACTGATGGTGGTCCCCAAAACGCTTCTATGACCACCATGTTGTATGCGATCGACCAGGGCTGGGGACAACTCAAGGTCGGATATGCTTCCTCGATCACCGTTGTCTTCTTCGTGATCGTGTTGGTTGTTTCTTTGTTACAGCGACGCTTCTTGCGTGAAGAAAGGGCGGTGGAGTGATATGGCAACCACTACGGAAACTTCGACTACCGCGACGTACAGTACAGGTTATCGGTTTCGCAAAAGAACCCGGACCGGATCCAACTATCTGGTCATGACTGTGTTGGCGATCTTTTTCCTTTTCCCAATCGTGTTTATGCTTGTCTCGTCCGTCAAGAACGACGAGATGCAGGTTATGGCCGATATGAGCACGCTGTATGCCTTCATACCGCGCGGCGATTTGGGACTGAAAAACTATAACGACGTCTTTCAAAGCCTGGAGTTCGGGCGGTTGCTGTTCAACTCTACTTTTATTATGTTGGTGACAGTCATCGTCGGCCTGATCGTTAACAGCTTGATCGCTTATGCCCTGGCCCGCCTGCGCTTCAAAGGGAGGGCGTTGCTGCTGAGCGTGGTCATCGCCTTGATCATCGTCCCCTTTGAAGCGGTGGCCGTCCCCTTATTGCTCTTGGTAAACCGTTTACCCTGGTTCGGTGGTGCAACCACCTGGCTCAATACCTATCACGTGCAAATCATCCCTTTTATCGCCGACGCATTTTCCATCTTCTTGTTCTACCAATTCTTTATAAACATCCCCAAAGACCTGGAGGAAGCCGCCTTGGTGGATGGGGCCAGCCGGTTTCGTATCTATTGGACCATCATCCTGCCGCTGTCCAGGCCCGTCTTCGCCACAGTGGCCATTCTCCAGGCCCTCGCCAACTGGAATCGCTTTATGTGGCCTCTGATGGTCACCCGTGGTGTGGAAGTGCGCCCCTTAACCGTCGGTATGCAGTCCTTCTTCGGGCAGGACCCCCGGTTGTGGGGGGACCTTATGGCTTTCGCCTCAATGATCACCATCCCGGTGCTGATCGTCTTTCTGCTCTTCCAGAAATGGTTCGTGCAGAGCGTGGCCTCGACGGGCATCAAGGGCTGACCCTTATATGTCTGACGCACCTATCGATTCTCAGGAGAAGCACAAAACGTTTCTTGCCTCCCAGCGGAAACACGTGCTCATGATCACCAACCACGGCATCCACCAGTGGCAGGTTATCCCCGGCCTGCCGGACACGGGTGGACAGAATGTGTTTGTCAATCAATTCACCCAGGCCCTGGCCAAACTTGGTTTCAGGATAACGATTGCCAATCGCGGCGGATATGATCATCCGGTCACCGGCGAATCACAGAGAGGATTTCGCTACCAAGACGAACACCAGCGCATCCTGTACCTGGAGGATGGGGTACATAAATTTGTCCGCAAAGAGGATATGGACGCACACATACCCGCGCTTGTCGTATCTCTAAGGAGCTTCCTTGCCGCTGAATGCACAAGCATTGACTTGATCCTTTCCCACTACTGGGATGCGGCGAAAATCGGCGTCTTGTACTACAGAAGTCGCCAGGAACGGGTCAAACACGTCTGGGTGCCCCACTCTTTGGGGGCCATAAAAAAGCGCAACGTCTCACCCGAGCGATGGCCTGACCTGCGCATCGACGAACGCATCGCGACCGAAAGAAGCCTGATCCCGGAGCTGGACGGCATCGCGGCCACGTCGTCTACAGTTATGGAAGCATTGCAGGAAAATTATGGATACACCCAGCCGCTCTTGTTTTTACCTCCCTGCGTCGATACGGATCGGTATCACCAGCGACATGTCTCCGAGGAAGACGATGTGTGGGATTTCCTGAGCCAGAGATCTGGGACCTCGCCGGGAGAAGTGCGAGGATGCAAGATTGTCACAGAGATCAGCCGGACCGATACCACCAAACGCAAGGACGTATTGATAAAAGCGTTTGCCAAGGCTCGGCAACGAGTCCCAAACAGCTTGCTTGTAGTATCCATTGACGACACCCAGGAAGAACTGACCCGAGACCTCAAGCACCTGATTCAGGCTCTCGATTTGCAGGGTCACGTTGCGGTGGTAGGCTCCGTCTGGGAACTACTGCCGACCCTCTACGCGATTACGGACATCTACTGTACGCCGTCTGTCATGGAAGGATTTGGCATGTCGGCCCAGGAAGCGGCTGCCACTGGCGTTCCCGTGGTGGCCAGTCATCTGGTTCCATTCGTGACTGAACACCTGTTGGGGACAGACGTTGAGGCAGTCTACTTTGAAGAAGGTAGGCCACCTTTAAAACTGGGAGAGGGGGCGATTGCCGTCCAGGCAGACGATGTAGATGGATTCGCCCACGCTTTGGAACTGCTTCTCTCCAACGATGAGTTGCGAGAGACGATGGGGGGTAACGCTTATCACATCACTGTCCCTTATTTCACCTGGGGCAACATGGTTACCGTTTTTCTGGAAGAGATTGGTGTAAATCCCTAGTGCCCCGAGGCGTAAATGGGTCTATGGTTCGTAGTAACGACTTCAGTCGTTTTTGGGCTGGTTAAGCGACTGAAGTCGCTACTACAACCTATTGGCTTACTTACGCCGAGGTGTACTAGTACCCTGTCACGCTGGGGTATTAGCGCTTGGTAGCCTGCAATCAGTATGAACCGACAACTTGACCGCGAGACGCTTAAAGACATACTTCAGGCCGAAGACATCGAGAGTCTATCGGTCCTTGAACTTGTTAGACTCTTTGAGGAGGAAAAGGGACTCGTCGATTTTCTGCCGGATGGGGTATATCAGATTGATCCCAGGAACGGAGACCGGATCATATTTAATTCTTCTCGCGCTCGCCGGCCTCACGATAACCGTCCGACGCAGCCATCCTCCACGGACTCTGGGCAGGAATGTGTGATCTGCCAAGGCCGTACCACAGGCGTTATCGATGTCGCGGATCTCAGCCAGGGCTTTACTTTTATCAACAAGAATCTCTTTCCCGTTTTGTACCCGTTAGAGATAAATCAACCAGATGGCACGCTGGACCGATCAAGCCAGGACCCGGGGCCTGAAGGAGGATCACCCTACGGTTTTCATTTCCTTCAATGGACGTCGTCCTATCACGACAAAGACTGGCACAATATGCCCCTTTCGGACCGCGTCATCGTTATGAAGCGGCTCGCGGTTCTGGAAAAGAAACTACTTGCCGTTTTGCCCGCCGCCGAAAATTGGGGGCACGGCTTTGTTCTGATCATCAAGAATCACGGTCGTCTGGTCGGGGGGTCTCTATCTCATGGTCATCAGCAGATTGCTTTTAGCAATTTAATGCCCCGCCGTATTCAGGACAACTGGCGCTTTGAGACCGAGAGAGGAGAACGTTTCTCCACATATCTATTGCGCGAAAACCCCTCTGAACTCATCATCAAGGACTACGGGCCAGCCATCCTCCTGGTACCCTACTTCATGCGACGCCCGTATGACATGATGCTGCTTCTGAAAGACGCAGGCAATCAGTATCTTCACCAATTGACCGAATCTGAGATCAGGGCCGTTGCTGAGGGCTGGTGCGACGCCATTCGGGGGATGCGCCGGGTCTTGGCCGAAATCGGCAGAGAACTTGCTTACAATGTGATTACCCATAACGGCCCTGGCGCTGGACTCTATTTTGAATTCCTGCCATATACCCAGGAGATGGGCGGTCTTGAGCATCTGGGTCTCTATGTATGCCAGCGGAACCCGAAAATGGCAGCCGCCCACATATGCGAGCTGCTTTCCGAATAAGACCTCGGAGCGTTACTAAAGGAGAAGCAAATCAATGATTGGAGACAAACTGATCATTGAGCAACATCACACTGATCGGGCTGCCGAGATCTGCAAGCTGGTAGCGGACCGCTTCCTGAACAGATTTGTCTTCACCGTGGCTGGCGAATCGGGCGCCGGCAAGTCAGAGTTGGCTTCCGAGATCGCCCGGCAACTGACAGAAGCGGGCTTCAAAACGGGCATCCTTCAGCAGGACGATTATTTCGTCTTTCCCCCTAAGACCAACCATGAGATGCGCCGCCGTAATTTGGAACAGGTCGGTCCCTATGAGGTCAAGCTCGACTTTCTCACCTCCAATCTGCGCTCCTTCAAGCGCGGTGAGAGCCCCATTTATAAACCCTTGGTTATCTTCGATGAGGATCGGATTACGGTCGAGGAGATGGACACCGGTGATCTGAAAGCAATCGTTGCTGAAGGGACTTATACCTCCCTCCTGCAGTTTGTCGACTTTCGAGTATTTATTGACCGTGACTATCACCAGACGCTGGAAGCGCGCAAGCGCCGCGCCAGAGACAAGTGGGAGCCATTTATGCAAGACGTGCTGGAACGCGAGCACCAGATCATTTCCCAGCATAAGGCCTTGGCCAATGTGGTTATCCCCGCCGATTTTGGGAGCGTCCGGCTCCCAAGGTTTTTCCAAGAATTAAATTGCGCAAACGTCCCGCCAAGACTCGTTGAAGCAAAGCCGGACAAGTGATGCCTGGAAAAGCCCATGCAATGACCATTTTTTGGCATTGCCCAATGCCTGATTTTCTTGGGCATTGCCCAATGGGCATGGTTCATTTTGCCAAGAGAACTGGTTGACAATTTGGCCTGCTTTGCCAGACACATTCGTAAAACGTAAGGCGTAAAGCGTAATGATTCTGGGCGAATGCGCCTTGCGAATGTGCCTTCAAGTAATCCACCGAAATAAATTACACGGAGACGCAGGCTTCCAGGCTTCACAGCAACACCAGAACCGTGCAGATAAT
>DAOUMD010000004.1:0-26237 GCA_034412795.1 Anaerolineae bacterium | reverse complement strand
CCTAACGCTCGGCTTCAAGCGCCCGCTCGAAGCCTGACTATCAAAACCAACTCACCCACGCAAGGCGACTCTCTAAAAAAAGCGCGGCTGTTGGGGTCGCTTGCAAGCCGTTGGTGCGACCCGTTCGTCCGAAACCGGCACAAGCCGAGGGATGGGCAGCAAAGGTCGCGTCCGATTCGCTCGCTAAAGCGAATCTGCATGCGCTTGGTGGGCAACGGACACCAAGCCGCCCTGATCTTTGACAACTGTGTATCCACCTGGGTGCGATGTTCCCATCAAAACATACACTGAAACCGTGGAATGCGCTTCACGTCAGAGGACGTGATAGAAGTACATCATCACGACAGGAACCACCACAACAACGCCTTCGACAACTTACGCTTGATGCACGCTCACTGTCACGACATCGTTCACGGCTCAAGGGGCTTATGACAAAAGTCCGTATCCCGAAGAGCCACGTGAGGAGCTCTCACGCGTGCTTCGGGAGCGAGGGGTGGGTCGGGTGACCAGCCCGCCCACCGTAACTTGGGCAGTACATTACCAATCTACTCCGTGTTGCCTTATACCTTTTAATGCAAGTTTCTCAGCTACTCTGAAACCTCTAATAAAATTCCATACTTCTTCCGCATTTCTATCGAGACCAATCAGATTTAGCTTTAGGGTTTTATGAGTATCCTTTAGCAAAACATTTATCACTGGGACACTACTTCGGTAGGACCTATTATATTCTAACCATATTTGGTCAATATCCTGCCACGGAACAAAACCGTTTTTCCACCGCCTGCTTGTTATCCCACTTTTATCAATAATAATTTGTGGTTCATTTGAAAATAGCTTTTGTGGTGTAAGGACATAAATAATTACTAAACTGATTGCGGGGCCTGCCACAAACAATAACAGTTGGCTGGCTGCATTTACTTCACCGATTAGTAGCACAAGGAAAGGGGAAACAAAGAACATTACCGCCAAGGCTAAGGCTGCAAATAATTCAGATTTTGAAGTACGAATGAGCAGACGCTTACCAGATTCAGGGCGATCTTTGAGGTCACTCGCAATTACAGAACTTCTACGATATGTTGTGAACACGCCCCCCAACCAACTCCCCACACCAGCAAACACAATCATTGACGTAAAATATGGGACAAAAAATAATAATCCATAACTATCAATCGCTCTACCTGTTTGCTCCTCAATCGAATTCATAAGTGTTAATCCCAAAATTGCCCAAATGACAACACCACTCATTCCCCCCAACCCCATAAATAAATAATGCAGACAACCGCGAGGTTTTACACCCATCCAATTACACCTATAAACGCTACTTTGTCTGACAGTTGAAGATTTCAGATGTTATTTTACTGCCCAACGGCGCGGCGCGGATGAGGCGACAGGCCGACGGCCCCATCCGCTTGTGAGCGTCAGCGACTGTAGGCTAGCAGCGGGTGTCAAGCCGCCGCGCCGTTAGCGCGGAACGCTTCGCGTCCCACGCTAACGCCCCAAAATCAGGCGATTGCGGGTTGGTGAATATACCAACAATCATCAGAATGATTGTTGCCTAGATATGACCACGGTCTTTCTCAGGCCAGTAGCGTATAGAAACAAGATCGACCCCGGGGAGCCACTTATCAAGTTCAGAAATATCCACCGTGTGTATGGTGGGTTGATCTCCCCAAATGGATTTAAGTGTCTCCGGGTTAGGAACTCCATACCGAACGCCCAACAGCACGGCAAAGACACCTTTCTCGTTGTTACTCAATTTGTATAATTTGGCTTCCGTAAGGCTTAACTTTAACTCTCCTTTTCCAAACCAGCGATAAAGATGCTTAACCAAACTCTCGGAGACATTCTGAATCTCGTGCCAGATACCACCAAAGGCAGCAAGTGTTTTTCGATCAGCTAGTTCGTAAATGCGCGGAGAGTAGGAATAGTTCTTTATAAGGTACACACGATCCGTGACACCTCTAAGCAGAAATTGCTCCTGACGAGAAAAAAAGGCACTGCTGGCGAATCCGATGACGGCACCACCTCCATAGATCAAGAGCGTTTCAGCCCAAGAATCTCGACACACGGTTGCACCCAGAATGGCGACGAGTATCCCGGCGAAGAAAAGAAACAACCAAAAGCATTTGAGCTTGGGTATAACCAAAGTCAGGGATTTGCAATAGCTCTTCATGATGCTCCCATTCCTTATCTCATCGGTATTCGTATTGTACGGCCGCCCAACTAATGATTCTACACAATTACCAAATGAGAGGGATTTTACGAAAATCCCATGAGACTTATGTCGCTCAATAGTATACAGCAAGTGACCTTTCTGTTCAAGCCCATTCTCGGAAAGGGACACAAGGATGGCGAAGAGGCCCAAGAAACCCTTGGACCAAGTGCGCGATGCCATCCACTCAGGGGTGTCGCTAAAGCGGGGTATTAGTAAATGAAATAGGGGCGCGCTGCGCCCCTATTCTTGTTTTCTGATACCGACGACGATCCTGCAGCTACTGGCCCCCCATCTCCGGAGGCGGCTCAGCCACAATCACGCTCTGGTTGGCCTCCAGTTCATCGGGTAGCACGTCGTCTTCCATGAGGAAGAGCTCGGGGTTGCCGTGGCAGTTGTTGCACTCGGTGTTCTGCGGTGTGACGCGCTGGATGTTGTGCGGCGTGGTGTACTTCCACGTCGGCTCTGCGTCGAAGTCGGGCAGCAGATCTTCGCCGTAGCTGGCGAAGATGTCCTGGTTCACCGGGATATGGCGTAACAAGACGTAGTTCCAGGGACGCTCTTCGCTCTGGCGCGGGTTGAGCCCGATTTTGAAGTCCAGTTCCGATGGTTCCAACTGGCGATAAGGCAATCCGTCTTCGTCCGTCCCCACGTGACAGCCATAGCACTGCTTGTAGGGTCCCACCGAGTGACACACCTGGCAGGCCACCTTGTCCTGGTGCATGGTGTGCTGCATCACGCCGTCCTCGCCACCGGCCACGTCCGGGTGACAGTCCAGGCAGTTGGGCATTTCCTCCCCGTCGTAACGATGGGCGTACTCTTCCCCGTCGCCGTGGTAATCGGCCACCGTGTGACACTCAACGCACGGCATGCCGCCCTTCATCCAGTGCACGTCGCCTTTTACACCCTCATTCTTGCCCTGGTACTCCGGGCCGACGCGCCCACCGTGACAGGCCAGGCAGGTGTCGCTGATCGAGGCCACCTTCTTGAAAGTGTGACCCCTGAGCAGGCCGCCATCGGCGTAAGTAGGCCGGCTGACGTGGCACTGGCCGCACGTGGTGTGACATTCGGTGCAGTGATTGTTATAAGCCTCGGCCATCTGCGGGTTGCTGAAGTCAGCGCCCCGCGCTTCCAGGACCGTCTGGTAGCCCTGCAAACCGAAGTGCAGGCTGCTAGAGGAGGTTTCGACCACATCCGCGTGGCAATTGCCACACACCGTTTCCGGCAAGGCGCTTGGGTCGCGCACCAGCCCGACGTGGGCCTCCTCCTTGGTGGTTACTTCGCTCACACCACCGTGACACACGATACAGTTAGGCTGAAAGTGAAACGGTGCCGCCGCGAACTCTTCGTCGCTGATGAATACCTTTTCCCATGCCTCCAACGGAGGCAATTGGCCACCTCAGCCCTCGCCCGACGTGGCTTCGGACTTAACCGCCTTGTCCTCGGCCAGCGCCTGCAACGTCGCCTCATCAGTGTGGCAGCCTATGCAGTTATCCGAGCTTAAAGAGGCCACGTCCACTTCTTCAGCCTCAGGTTCAGGTTCGGGCGTGTCTGTGGGTGATGCCTGAGCCTCAGGCTCAGGGTCAGGGTCAGGCTCGGGGGTATCTGTGGATGATGTCTGAGCCTCAGCCTGAGCCTCAGGGCCAGGGTCAGGCTCGGGGGTATCAGTGGCCGGCTCCGGCGTGTCCGTCGGCGGAGGGGACGTCGGACTGGGTGGCTCCGGCGTGTCCGTTGCCGGGGGTGGTGTATCCGTTTCTTCTGGGGCCGGGGTTGGGCTGGGCAGCGCCGCCGTGTGCGTCGATAACGAGGACGTCGGCGATGGGCGTGCAGCCACCTCTCCTCCAGACGGCGGAACTAAGGTAGTTGTCGGGACACTACAAACCGTCAGTCCCATGGTCACAATCCCCAGAACAACCAGCCAGACCAGGGCCCTGACTATTGTGGCACTCATACAAACCCTCCCTCTTTCCAAAACATCTTCATAAGCGGGTGTGTTCGGATTTGGGAGAAAACGAGGAGCCAGCATCCCCAGATGCGGCTCCGTTCGGCATCTGGGAATGCCTCACTCCTCGGATCAGAGTAGTTCGCCCCCAAATCTGAATGCACCCTCATAAGCCAGATTCTTGACAAATGAGTCAAGTTTTCCTCACGGACAGAAAGAAACACGGACGCATCTTCCTTTTTCTGTTGTCCGTGTTCCTTCCCGTCTGTGGGGAGATGGTTGGCCTCCTCCCCGTGATAGCCAACCCTCAGCCCTGTCGCCGGCGTATGGCCAGGCCAGTCCCGAGCGAACTCAAACCGAGTATCAGAGCGCCCAACACCATCGGAGATACAGGCGCACCGGTAGCAGGCAGATCCGCTGGCTGCTCCTCGGCCGGTTGCTCCTCAGCCGGTTGCTCCATCTCCATCTCAGCCGCGGACTCGACGCGGTAATCGCGCTGCTCGGTGTCCGGGCCGAAGCGCGTGGTGGCCGACACTTCGTCATCCTCGGTCCAGCCCATCATACCGTACTTCACATTAGAGACCGAATAGCCCAACAAACCTAACGCGGTAGTTGCTACCTGCCCGGTGTGACCGGTATAACAATAGGCAGCAATGTCTTGGTCTGCGGGCAACTTGGCCAGGTTCTCCGGCTTGGCGACCGCTCGCCAGGAGATATTGATCGCGCCAGGTATGTGCCCCAGGGCATAATGTTCGGGTGAGCGCACACTGAGGATGACAGGGTCATTATCAGCATCCCCATCACTCAGGTTCTCCCACAATGCATCGGCGCTGATGATAGGCGCCGCAGCCGGGTTGTTGAGCCACTGTTCGGCGGCGGCACGCACGATCTCAAAGTCGCCCTCGACTCCGAGGTTCAACTCGGGGTAAGCATAGGTCTCTGTGGCCTCGTTCGCATCTTGCTCGACCCGGTAGTCTCTTTGATCAGTGTCTGGCCCAAAGCGAGTGGTGGCCAGTACCTCATCATCTTCTGTCCAGCCCATCATACCGTATTTGAGGTTGGTGGCATCATAGCCTAACACGTTGAGGACGGTAGACGCAATCTGGCCAGTGTGCCCGGTGTAGCAGTAGGTCACGATCGGGCGATCGCTGGGCAATTTGGCCAGGTTTTCCGGATTGGCCAGCTCCTTCCAGGGGATGTTCACTGCGCCCGGGATGTGCCCGATGGCATAGTGATCGGGTGAGCGCACGCTGAGGATGAAGGGATCATTATCAGGATCGCCGTCGCTCAGATTCTCCCACAACGCGTCAGCACTGATCACCGGCGCTTTGTCAGAACTCAGATATTGGTCGACGGCCGCCTGCACCACGGCGAAATCACCGGTGGGCTCCTGAGCCATTGCACTTCCTACTGCACTGAACAAAAGCACCAGGCTCAAAGTGAAAATGACTAGACTCCGAAGTTTCATTTTTCTCTCATACCTCCTTGGCTAATGTTTTTGTGGTACTTCTAATTATTCTGTGCACCGGCGGCGATCCAATCGATGAGGGTTTGCAAATCATCGCCCGCCAACACAGCCGGGTGCTCCTCCCCCATCTGGACCACGATGGGGCTCTCGTCGGGCGAGCCGGCCACGACTACCGCCCCACTCTGCCCCCCGGCCATCAAGGTTTCGTAATCTATCGCCTGTAGGCCACCCAGGGCCATCTCGCCGTGACACGAGGCGCAGTTGGCCTCCAGCAGGGGCAGGACGTCGTCCGCAAAGCTGACCCCCGTCGCCGGTTGATCACCCGAACCGGCGGCAGCGGTATCAGCACTACCAGGTATATGACACAACAGACAGTCGCTGTTCGAGAACGCCCCTGTCTTGTGACTTTCAGGCAACAGATCCACGGCGTGACACATCAGACAGTTCTCACGTCCCTCCAGGTCATGCTTGACCGTAGCTGGCAAATGTTCCTCGGCTTCCGTGGTAGCATGGCACACCAGGCACGTAGACGACGGCCGCCCCACGTGATCCGGCGGATAAGGAACGGCGCCACCTTCGGCGTGACACATCAGGCAATCCTCTCGCCCCTCCAAGGGATGGGGGATTACCATCAAACTCAGCAGCGTTTCTTCATCAACCGGTTGCGGGGCCACAGCACCCTCAGGCGTAGCGGAGGGAACAGGGGTATTGGTCGGCGTCGGCGTAATGGTCGGCGTCGCCGTCGGTGTTGGCGTCGCCGGTATAAAGGCCTGAACTGTCTCTGCGGGTGGCACCGTCGCGATTGCCGTCTGCTCAAAGGTGAGGAAGGCATACAACCCCACCGCCAGCACCAGCAGGAGCACCACCGCCACCGGTATAAACACCCGCTCCCGGCGGCGTTTCACCTCGCGGGGCACGGGTGCAGACCTGATACCCGCCTCGATTTCCTCCAATTCGCCCGCGTGCTCTTCCTCCATCTGTTTCCGGGTCAGCTTCCCGTTAAACATTGAACGGTTGAAGATTTTGACGTGCACCCCGTAGAAGTGCCAGACCAGCACCGCCAGCACCGCCAGCAGTGCCTCGGCGCTATGCGCCGTCTTGGCCGCCGGGATGAATTGCCCCGGAAAGAAACGAGACGTGGCAATCGGGTTCCACAGCATAAAACCCGTCAGGATCATCAGTACCGAGCCCCATATCAGCGACCAGTACTCTATCTTCTCCGCAACGCTGAAGTGCGGAAAGCGTGGATGCCTCTTTGCCAGGCCCAAGTTGTAGCGCACCGCATCCAGCATGTCCGTCACGTCCTTCAACCCGGGCAACATCGTCATGCGTCCCCGCTTGATGAATATCCCATAAGCCAGGGACACAAAGTGAAACGTCGTCACCAGGATGAATACCACCGCCGACACGCGGTGGATGATGCGCACCGTCTCAATCCCCCCCATAGCGTCGATCATCCACTCCGCCCAGTCAGCCAGCGCATAGCGCTGCGGCAATCCGGTGATCGCCAACAGTGTGAAGGACAGCGTCATCACCCAGTGCTGTACCCGCTGCGAGACGCCAAAGCGCGGATAGGTCTTCTGTCGTTCTGCCATAACGCCTATCCCGCCTCCTCTCCGTGGCCACCTCTCGCCTTTCGCACCAGGTGACCGACCAAATCAATGGCTACATATATTCCCATAAAACCTAACACCGCGGGGATTAAGATCTTATAGAACAGGTCCACGAAGTACACCACCGGATACCGTTCCAGATCCGGCTCGTAGTGGCTCAACCAACTCGCCGAGAAGTTCTCCGTTGCATCCGGATGGCATTTCTGACACGTCTGCAGCAGGTTCTCCTGAACCACCTGCGAGTCGGGATCGTCGGTGCGTTTCATATTATGTACACCGTGGCAATCGTAGCACACCGGCTTGTTGGTCGGTACGTCGGGCGATTGCCGCTCGAACAGTGTCACCGTCGTCCCATGAAAATCGGACACGTAGGTGTCGAAGACATTGGTCGAAAGCCCATACTTGCCCATCAGGGCCGGGTCGGCGTGACAGGTGGCACACAAGTGCGGCGAATTCAATCGAAATTGGGTGGTGCGTGGATCCTCTTGGTTGTGCACCCCGTGACAGTCGACGCAAGTCGGGACATCAGGGTTGCCCTCCTCGGTCAACGCCTCGCCGTGTACGCTCTCCAGGTATTCGTTATCGATACCTGCGTGACACTTGGAGCACGTCAAGGGTATTTTCTCCCGGGGCTCGTTCGGTGGCGTCGTGTCGTGTGATCCGTGACAGTCGGTGCAGATCGCAGCCTCCCAATTACCACCTGCTACCTCGCGCGCGTGGATGCTGTCCAGCGACTGTTGATACACCTCTTCGTGGCACTGTCTACAGTTTTGATACTGCCCCAGTTGATACATGCGACGGCTGCTCGCATCCAGGGGTGGGTGGGGATATCCCTGGATGTCCGGGTGACAAGCCGTACATGCCAGCCCTTGCTGCCCATGCACCGAGGATTCAAAGACTTCCTCGTCCACGTACAGCGACCAGATTTCCCCCGAGGGAAACTCGTAGGTCAAATCCGGGTTGCTATGACAGCTCAGGCAGGCCCCGTTGTCGCCCGTCTGTTGAGGCGGTTCTCCGGCCTGCGCTGCCTCTCCCCCCATCAGTCCTATCGACAGCGCCGTGGCTATGACCACCCATAGCCAGCGTCGATTCATAAAAATCGGCCTCCTCAAAACATGGTGTCCCAAATTGCCCATAATAAGCGAAGCTTCTACTACAGCGCCCTAGTGATAATATTCACGCATAATAACGACAATATTATACTACATTTGCTTATATAACGCAATAGCTGATATATGTTTTTATTATATACCTTTCTTATTGCCTTATATCAAAAACACTTATCAAAAAGCCGTTCTAATATCTTGTTTGACAGGGGGAAATATGTTATTATTAACTCAACATTTCATAAGCCTGGCTGATTGCGAGGATAGTAGAGACATATGCTTAATATACACGAGATGAATGTGTTTCTGACGGCCGCCGAAACCCAGAACTTCTCAGAAGCGGCACGCCAACTCCACATGACGCAACCAGCCGTCAGCATGCAGATCCAATCCCTGGAACAGCGACTTGGGGTTAATCTGTTCGATCGCTCAGGACGTCGCATCCAACTGAGTGAAGCGGGCGAAACGTTGATGCCTATGGCTCGCGAGTTAGTAGATATGTCGCTACGCATCGAAGAGGCGATGATGTCATTGGGGGGAGATGTGGTGGGGCACCTCAAGCTTGGGTGCAGCACCACGGCCGGCAAATACATCCTGCCGCAACTCATCGCCCGCTTCAGACGTATGCACCCCCGCGTGCAGGTTACGGTGTACAACAGTGGGCGTGATCAGGTGATGGATATGTTATGTGACGGCATGACGCACATCTCGATGATCAGCAGCCTGGTAAGTTGTCGGGACGCAGAGTTTCAACCATTCTTCACCGACCGGGCGGTGCTGATCGTGCCTATCGATCATCCCTGGGCCAATCGCAGCCGTATCGAGCCCCAGGAACTGCGCGAGGCGGACTTTATCCTACGTGATGATACCGCCGGAACACGACAGGTGATGATCGAAGGGCTTATTGAGCACGGTATACATCTGGATGACCTGAACGTTGTGATGGAATTGGGCAACGCCGAAGCCATCGAAATGGCCGTCGAGGAAGGGATCGGCGTCTCGATTGTATCGCGACTGGTGGCTCAACGCGGGGTAGACCTGGGACGCATCAAGATGCTGGAGATTGAGGGGTTGAACCTGGAGCGTAAGTTATACATGGCCTATAACATACGCCGCGCCGCCACCAGCGCCCAGACTGAATTTTGGAACTTCGTCCACCAGCCTCTCAACGAGACATTGCTCAAACTGGCAGCCTAGTGTTTCGCGGCGTAAATAGATCGACAGTTGGTTTTCTCGGTGACTTGATCTAAATGCCTGATTAGGTAGCCATCTGACGCGAAACACTTAGGCAGTTGGGCGTTGAAACTTGGATTTACTATGGGGTTACTTACGCCCAACTGCACTAGTACATCTCGGCGTTAATAGGTACATAGTTATTTGCTCGCCAGGGATTGGCAAATCCCGGCCTTTTGCCCCCAAATCGAAGATTTGGCAAAATCGGGGATTTAATATTGGGACAAATGACCCGTGGGTGATATGTCCCAATATTAAACCCCCTCGGAGCAAAACTAGCTATAGACTCATTTGCCATAGAGCCTGGCTACTCCTGTTATGTCAATGTGGCATTGTCAAACTACCCGCGTCGCCGCCACCAAATAGCCATCTGAAGGCCATAGGTGACGGTGAAGACCACCAGTCCAACCACGATCAGGATGAGACAACGAGACGGAGTGAAGATAGACAGCGGGGTAATTGGAGGCAATGGGGTGAGGGTGGGCTGCGGCGTGGGAGACGGCGTAAGGTTTTGCGCTACCGCTATCCGCGTGGGGGTCGAGGTCGGGATCGGTTGAGGCGTAGGTTGGACGACTGTAAGCGACGGCTGAGCCGTGGATGTAGCCGGAGATGACACGATGGTCGGAGTGGACGTCGCCTGCGCTTCGTCGGCTCCCTGGGTACTTTCCGGTGCCGGGGTCGCCACCGGAACCAGGCCCGGCCGGTCAGCGGGGGAGCCCGCTTCCACCAACAACCGCGGCGCACCGCCGATGAAACAATTCGTTTCCTCGGTGCAGATAGCGCCAGGCAGCTCGACGGTGTACGTCCCACCCGAGGCGTTGAGGGTACTCGTGTTGCCCCGTTCATCCACCAGCGTAGCCTGGGGCGCGATGGCATTAATGGTGAAGCGCGTCGGGGCGCGGTCCACCGTCCACAGCACGGTAGTCGTGGTCTCGCCCCGATCAAAGGTAACGGCATACACGTCGTCCAGGCGTTGCCAACCCACAGCACGAAAATCACGCAGATAGGTCGTCACCACCTGGTAGGCATCGAAGGCGGGACGGCGTGAGTCGTCAGCACGCAACAGTCCATAGGGTACAGCCGACTCCGCACGCTGGCCATCGTCACGCAACTTGTAGAAAGCCACCCGGTTGGCACCACCGCTGAAGGCCAGCGCATATTCCTGGACGACAAATGCACTCTGTTCCTCCAGCGTAAGACGAAAGCCCGGCGCGGCGCTAGCCGGCGCCTGCGGATCTTCGGATGGTGGTGCATTCGTCTGGTTGACCCATATCTCCTTGGCCATAACGCCACGGGCACCCAACATGCCCTGTACCTCCTCCATGACGTCCAAAGTTTGGTGCGGGTCGAAATAGAGGTGATAGGCAACTGCATCGAAATAATAGCCGTTGGCCGCCGCCTCCGGGTCCGCCACGACGAAGTCCAACAGACGATCCAGGTATTGGCGCTGGCCGTGCTCCTGATCCCAGAAGTAGGTAAGCCCGGCCACGTGAACCTGAAGGGTGGAGTCCACGCCCTTGATGGTCTGGTAAGCCGTCTTCAGCAGCCGGTAATAATCCTCCTCGCTTCCCGTCCAGGTGTTACCGGGGTGATTCACGTCCGACACATCCGGCTGGTTCCAGATGATCCAGTGTCGTATGCGTCCCTGGTATTGCTGCGCCATCCTGCGCACGAAGTGCTCCCAATAGCTCATATCAGGGACAGCTTTAGGGCTGCCGCTTCCATCGGCGGTCGCCCAGGTCGGGGTACCCATCAGCACCGCGACTACTTCGCGTCCGGCGGCCAGCTCGGCTTCAATGAACGGGTCAGGCACGTTGGCCGGTTTCCAGTCATCGACGCCGCCCGGCTGTATCACGTCCCATCGAAACGTGATACGCGTGTAACCCGCTCCGGCCTCGGTGGCAGCCGCCGAATTCACGTAAGCATCGACCACCCCAAAACGAGAATCAGGCGGGGGTGCCTGGGCGATACCTATTGTCGCGCCAGGCACGAATAGGCTAGTGAGGACAAGGCTTATCAAGGCAAGGAAGATTGTGCGTCGCATAGCAGGGAGATTAACATAAAAGCCGGATTTTGTAAAGCCGGGCGACGCCACAATCTGCATAAAGATCAAAACAAATGCTAGCCACGCTTGAACGTCCACGGATAATGTTTTCTGCCTCGTCGACCAATTGGGTGGCAATTGCTCACCCAATCTAAAATTCCGTCCCCGGAACTAAGGATTGAGAATTAGATAGCTTCCTCAAATGCAAGCGAAATACTAGCGAAGCTTTGCCTCAAACCACCCGGTTGATGGCTCACGGATGAACACAGATTTACACAGATAGGATAACAATCCAACTTACCGCTTGAATTACGGAGAAAATGGAGACATTTCGAGAATTTTCGGACTTTAGCTTGGGAGACGGAATTAACCTGCACTGCTTGACAATTTCACGATTGATATGTAGAATTGAACATTGTCAGAAGTTGTGTTATCTGCCAGTCAAATGGAGGTTTGTACAATGATTATCAGAAAAGTCGGTCGCCGGGGCCAGATTACGCTGCCCCAGGCCATTCGCCACCGGCTCAACCTTCAGGAGGGAGACCGCGTGGCTTTTGTAAACAGGGGCGAGGAAGTTGTCTTGCAGCCGTTGACACGTACGCTGTTAGATCTACGGGGCAGTGTACCTGTGTCCGGGCCTCAAGATTTTGACGCAATCCGCCAGCAGGTGATTGAGGAACATGCTCGAAAGGTGGTCACGGGTGAAAGCTGAACGTGTCTTTTTCGATACCAACCTTTTTCTGCGTTATTTTACAAACGACGTACCGGCTCAGGCAGACGATGTCGAGGCTTTGCTTCAGCAAGCTGCGGGCGGACAGATGGTTTTGATCACTAACAGTCTGGTTATAGCAGAAATCGTGTGGGTTCTGGCATCTTACTACCAATGCTCGCGGGTTGATATCCGGGACAAGGTTCTTGCCGTGCTGAATACCCCTGGTCTCGAGGTGGTAGACGGGGACCTGATATTACAAGCCGTCACCTGGTATGCCGAGAAAAACATCGATTTCATCGACGCCTACAATGCGGCTTGGTTGCTGGCACAGGATATGAACGTTGCCTACACCTTTGACCACGTGCACTTCTCACGAATAGAAGGGATCACAGTGCGGGTGCCCGGAACGGACACATGATTCCGGAACAGACACACGATTATCGAATGAGAGCTCACATTTCACGAACACCTGATCCGCAAGCGGCGCGGGGGGCGCAAGTGTTCGTGGCAAAAACATCCGCCCTTGACAAATGTTCCACTCTGTAGGATAATAGCCGCCAAATCCGAATTACCCGTATGCAAAGGCGACGACGGAGAGGAGTAGGCGGGGGAATACCGCCAGAGAGGTGGGGTCGCTGCACCTGGCAAACGTGCCGGTGCACTGGCTGAAAGCCCCGCCCGGAGGAAACCCGCTGAAGTTCACTCCCGAGCCGACGGGGGAAATGGCAGGTAGCAGGTTACCAGCCAGAGTAGTCCGATCCGGTTGGCCCGCCGTTATCAGGGCAGCCAATCGCTGCGACACGTCGAATGTGTTGCTGGCCGTTGGTCGTTGAGGGGACTCGGCGTCCGGCTCGCCGGGTCAAGTTGGGTGGTACCGCGAGGCCCTGCGCAGGCTCTCGTCCCAATGGGGCGAGGCTTTTTTATTTTACGGCGGCCACCCAATAAGCCACAGCAGAACCAACATCAACCCACCGGCGAGAGCCGTGACCGACAGTCCGCCGATGAGTACCAGCGCCATGAACGGATCGGACTCGGAGGAGGAGTCGTCCGGCTCAGCCGGCGGCTGAAATTGGGCAGCGCGCAACTCGGCCCAACCATCTGTGGGCTCGGGCTGTGGCGACAGGCGTTGAATCGGGCGGTAACTGGGCACAACGGGCGTCATGCCCAGGGTCGGCATGCCGTGCGGCGATGGTGATTCGGCGACCTGGCTGGTGGGCGCCACTGGCACAACGGTCTGTCGCAGTTCGTCGGCCTGGGGTTGGATCGACCTGGAGACGGGCAGGTAGCTCTCAGCGTCATGCCCCGAGCTATCCGGGGCGCTGAGTTTTTCCAACCCGGCCCGGGCAGTCTGGTTGTTGGGATTGACGGTAAGCACTCGCTCCAGGCAGATGCGACGTTCGTCATCGGTCTCGACGACGGCACTCATCCAGAGCCAGCCTTGCTCGCTGCGCGCATCGGCCTGCAAGGCCTGTTGCAACAGGGCGCGTGCCTCGGCGTGGCGCCCTTCCCGGGCGGCGCTAATGCCAGCTTGCAATGTGTCCATACGTCACACTCCTAGGACAAATGACAAATAGCAAATGACAAATAGCAAATGACAAATAGCAAATGACAAATGGCACAGATGTTACCATAACAATTTGTCATAAGTAGTATAACACAAAAGAGTGAGATTGCAAGAGGAGGATAGTCCCTATCTCTAATCTCCAATCCCCAATCTCTAACATTCGGAGGCACCCTATGCACGATCAACCTATAACCACCCAAACTCTCGAAGGTACTGCTACGCAAGCTCTTTCGGCCCTGGAGGCCGTCGCCGACAGCAAGGCGCTGGAGAACTGGTACTCGGGCTATCTGGGCCGCAAAGGGCACATTACGCACATGCTCCGGCGCGTTGGAGAACTACCCAAAGAGGAGCGCCCCGCGTTCGGCCGGCGTGCCAACGAGATCAAGAGCGAACTGGAGGCAGCCTACGAGAAACAGGCTCAGGTCCTCAAAGCTGCTGAAATGGAAAAAGCCCTGGCCGAGGGCGCCATCGACGTGACCCTGCCTGGGCGACCCGTGGCGCGCGGACGGTTACATCCCAGCACCCAAATTCTTCGACGCATCTATCAGATCTGGGCAGATATGGGGTTCCAGATCTATCGCGGCCGCGACGTGGAGACCGACGAGTACAACTTCCAGTTGCTCAACTTCCCGCCCCACCACCCGGCCCGCGACATGCAAGACACATTTTATACGACTGACGAGGATGTGTTGCTACGAACGCACACTTCGCCGGGGCAGATCCACGCCATGCGCGAGTACTACCCGGAGCCGATCCGCGTCATCTTGCCGGGCATGTGCTACCGCCACGAGCAAATCACCGCTCGCAGCGAGATCCAGTTCTACCAGGTGGAAGGGCTGGCCGTGGGCTACAACATCCGCTTCACCGACCTGAAAGGAACGCTGACAGACTTCGCCCAGCGTATGTTCGGAGCCGGCCGGCAGACGCGCTTCCGGGCCAGCTACTTCCCCTTCACCGAACCCTCGGCCGAGATGGACGTGGAGTGTATTCTGTGCAACGGGGATGGGTGCCGTGTGTGCAAATACACCGGCTGGCTGGAGATCCTGGGCTGTGGTATGGTCCATCCCATCGTGCTGCAAAACGGCGGCTATGATCCCACCGTCTATTCCGGTTACGCCTTCGGCATGGGGCCCGAGCGCATTACTATGCTCAAGCACGGCATAGAGGACATCCGCTATTTCTGGGGCAACGACTTGAGATTTTTGGAGCAGTTCTAAAGAAAACAAGCGTCTTCTCAAAAAATAAGGTCGAACCTGGATGTTCGGGCTAGGGGCAGACACTCAGGTCTGCCCCCTCGAGAAAGAACCAATGTCGATGAGTACACGGACAGTTCAATACAATGACAACAAGCTCGTCTTTGGTGTGTTGGCCATCTTTGTGGTTTTGGCTACCTTTTATAGTATAGCCATTCCCATTGCCGAAGCTGTGGACGAAGTAGAGCATGTAAGTTACGCGCTGTTTATTCGAGATCACAGGAAGTTGCCGGTGGCGAACGTAGAAGGCAATCGAGCATCGATGTCTATCGTCATCCACCCACCGCTGTACTACGCACTGGCGGCTCCACTGGTGGCGAGCGTAGATACCGGCGATTTCAACCGGGTGATAAAACCTAATCCACGTTTCTCTTTCAAGGATGCCATTCCCAACATATTCTTGCACTTTGGGCAAGAACGGTTTCCTTACAAAGGCACCGTGTTGGGCATCCACGTTCTACGCTTGTGGTCGGTAGTATTGGGAACTGTCGCACTGTACGCCGTGTACCGGATCAACCGGCATATGTGGCTGGAAACGCCCATCCTGGCGACACTGGCGGCGGCTGTGGTAGCTTTTAACCCATCGTTTGTGTTCATGGCCAGCACCGTACACAACGATGTAGCCATTGTCGCGTTATACTCGCTGGGAACTTGGTGGGCCATATCATTGCTTCACCGCCAACGTTTATCCCTGGCCTTTGAAGCACTGGGAGGTATTCTGCTGGGGCTGACTGCGCTGACAAAAACCAGTGGCTTGGGACTTATCGGTGTCTATGGGCTTGCCATTGCCTTGCGAGCCTGGCGCTACAGATCATGGGGGCAATTTCTCCGGCCACTGGCGGTGACCTTGCTGGTGGGAGGCGCAATCGCCGGTTGGTGGTACGCGCGCAATTGGCAACTCTATGGAGATCCATTGGCCTGGCAGCTAAACCAGATCCGTTTCAGCCAGATGGTGCGTACCACACCTTACCGTTGGCTCGATTTCCTGGTCTTCTTGCGCCAGATTGGAGGCACCTTCTGGGGAGCGTTTGGTTATACCCAACTCAAAACCAGTTACCTGCTCTACACCCTGCTGTGGGGACTGTTGCTTGCTGCCGGCATCGGCTTAAACGTGGGGCAAACCAAGCGACCAACAGCCAATCGCACCAGGCAGTCTGTTCTGAACGTGACGTTGATAATCGTACCACTGCTAGTAATGATGCTTATCTTTGTCACTCTCTACCAAAGCTCATACCAAAAGAACGTATGGCCGATTACGTGGCAGGTTGTCACTAATCTGGCTGTCGTGGGCACGGTGGCCGCCTGGCTGCTGGCGCTGGTCTTGGCCCTGGTCCAACTGATCCATCCAACATGTTTGCGAAATGCGCTACGCGATAAGGCCTGGCAGAAGTCGGCCACCCTGGTCGTCTCGTTGCTCATTCTGGCTGCCGCGCTGTTTCGTTATTCGTTGGGATTCGGCGCAGTCGGTTTCGGGCGCTTGCTCTTTCCGGGGGCGGCGGCGATTGCCTGGCTTACACTGATGGGGTGGCAAGCGCTGGTGGGGGGACGCAGATTGCCGTGGCTGGCAGGTGGGCTAGCCACCGGTTTATTGGTGTACAGCATCGCCAGCATCCCGTGGATCGTCTGGCCCAGCTATCGAGTGCCGGGCCCCGTTGACGCGGTGGAATGGCAAGCGGCCCAGCCGGTCGGCGTAACCTTTGACGAGTCGCTCAAACTTGTAACCGCGGAGATAACCCCAGCGGTGGTTTCGCCCGGGGAGCAGGACACAGCGACGTTACATCTTTACTGGCAATCCCTTACCACAGACCGTTGGGACCTATTAGCCCATGTGCGACTGGCAGACCCGGCCGGCCAGGAAATTGTGGACATTATCTATTGGCCGGTGGATGCCCGCTTTCCCCCTTCAGTTTGGGAACGCGAGGCCATTTACGCCGACCGACTGCCGATGATCATCCCAGCCAACGCCTATGCCGGGCGCTACCAAGCTACCCTTCGGTTGGTATCTCGGGGAAGTAGCGACTCGTTGCCCGCGCTTGATGCCCAGGGGGAATCGTTACCCCCGGTCATCAACGTGGGCGAGTTGCTGGTCGCAGCCCAGGTGCAACCTGTGAACGAAGAAGATATCCCAAACGCTCTAGACGCCCAGTTAGATGAGGGTATTCGACTGCTTGGCTACGACCTGGACACCCAGCAAATCAAGGACGGTTCGGCTCTGGACGTCACGCTCTACTGGAAGGCTACCGAGCCGCTAACCGAGGATTATACTGTGTTTGTCCAAATCTTGGACGAGTCAGGTGTGTTGGTAACACAGAAAGATAACCAGCCTGTGGGGGGTACTTATCCTACTTCGGTCTGGCAGGTGGGAGCCATCATCCCGGATAGCTATCTTGTCCCTCTCCCCGCACAGATGCAGGCCGGGGGCTATCGACTCATCGTGGGGATGTATCGCTATCCATCGATGGAGAGATTGCAAGTCCTACAAGAGAATCAACCTGACAAAGACTTTGTAGACGTGACGACCATTCCAGTACCATAATGGGACATCTGGCCGACCATAGGAGGAAGCGATGGCACTTTGTCCCGCCCCAAGAATGACTTGGCTCATTAGCTTATTACTCATAATCATACTGATCACTGGCTTTGCATTGCGTCTGAACTATGCGCTCAATACTTCGCCCTACTTTGACGAGTATTTAACCATAATAGCGGCGAAGTCCATACAAGATCATGGTACAACGGTGATGCGTTCTGGCGCGTTTTACGGCCATGGACTGTTGTTCTCGTACCTGGCCGCGTTAGCGGGTGCACTGATGGCTTGGGGGCAGGCTGCACTTCTCACTACGCCTGAACTCCCCTTTCGGCTGACAAGCGTATTCCTGGGAACCATCACTATTGCAGCGGTATATCGTATCGGCAAACAGAAGTTTTCCCCGCTGGCAGGACTGCTGGCAGCCAGTCTGCTGGCCCTCGAGTCTCAGAGCATAATCTGGGGGGGGAGGGCACGCATGTACTCGCTGCTGCAACTTCTGGTACTGCTGACGGTTTATGCAGCCTTCAGAGGCGCATATGGGGAAGGCAATGCCCGGTGGCGCATGTATGGTTTACTGCTGCTCGCCTTGACCTTTGTTACTCAGTTCTGGACGGTCATACTCCTGGGCGCGCTCTTGCCGGGAATCATACTGGTGGCGTGGTTCTCGCGCCCAGCCAATGAAAAGCCGTGGTTTTGGCGAAGATCAGCGCTGTGGCTATTGCCGGGCCTTGGACTCGTTCTGTGCCTGGGTTTTGGCGTCGAACTGATGGGGGGCGTTCTGGTAGGACGCCCGCCACAGACTAGCTCGTACGCGGCAGGTTCCAGCTATTTCCAACAGTTGATGCTGCTCTCGGAGCACGTGCAAATTGAATTCTCACTTGAACATATACGCTATCTGTCGAAGTATGCGCTGGAAGCCGATTTCTTTCGCACCGTGACCTTTATCCTGGCGAGCGTTGGCATAGTGTGCTTGATTATGGCTGCTTTGCGCAAGAAGCTGCAGCGCCGACAGTTGATCTTTGGCCTATTTCTATTCTTTACTATCGCTGTTGTCCTGATGGGGACCATCTTTATAGGCACACGAAACCCTGAGCTACGGTACTTCGTACCTTTGGCCCCCTTGGTCAGTCTACTGGCAGGAGGATGCCTGCATTCGATCTGGCTAAATCTAGAACCTCTCGTGTGGAAGATGCCTCTATCAGAATACCGGTTTCGGCTCGTTGCGATAACTCTCGTCTTACTCGTCTTTGCTGGAATGCTGGGGTATGGTGTGCCCCAACGACTCGCGACTATAGACGAGGACGCAACTCCCGGTTATGACCACGCGTTTCGCCTTGTGAGGGAGAATCTACAGACGGGTGATGCTATCGCGACTATGAATACCCCGGCCAGCGCGTTATACTTGAACCAGGCAGACTACTTCATCGGACAGTATCAGGTGAAGCGATACACGACGACCGGTAGCGATGGCCGGGATGTAGACCGCTGGTGGGGAGCACCTCACCTGTCCACCGGCGCCGACTTGCAGCAGGCTATCGAGAACCACCCTCGTGTGTGGCTTATTGTAGATAGTGCACTCTTCAACGAGAGTTTCTTCGGGGCAGATTGGTTCCTTGTTTCCAGCGTGAATATGGAGCCTGTGTGGGAGAACAAACGTATCACTGTTCTTGTCAGCAGACCGCAGTTGAAAAGCCTTAACTTGAACCCGGCTGTCACGTTAGATAAAGAGATGGCAGACATAGTTCTTCTGCGAGGTTATGACCTAAGCGTCCAACCCACAATGTTAACCTTCACCCTGTTCTGGCAGGCACGAAGACCCATTGATATAGATTACACGCAATTCGTTCACATCCGAGACGAAGCCAATCAAACGGTATTGCAGGCAGATAAGCAACCTACAGTGCCAACCACGCGCTGGCGACCTGGTGAATTGGTAGCCGACGTGGTCGAGATTCCTCTCCCCAATGATATTCCGGCGGGCGCTTACAGGATTCTTGTTGGTATGTATCGCTGGGACACGCTCGAGAGACTGCCCGTTGTCGGTGATCAAAGCGGCGAGAATGCTGTTTTGCTGGAGCAACTATACGTCCCTTAAGGATATCCGCCTGTTCTTGAATAGAACAGCAGTGCATGCAAATACCCTGATGCTTAATCATCTCACTACCCTTGTCTGTTTACTTCTGTTGCTCATCGATATCTATTATCAGAGGAGGCTGCAATGAAAGTACCTATCTCTTGGCTTAAAGACTATGTAGACATCACCCTCCCGGTGGAAGAACTGGCCGAACGACTTACGCTGGCCGGTCTCGAAGTGAGCGGGATCGAATACCTGGGCGTCGAGGGAGCCAACCTGCCCTGGGACCGCGACAATATCGTCGTGGGACACATCCTGGCTGTCAAGCCCCATCCCGATGCGGACCGGCTGGTGCTGGCCGATGTGGATTACGGCGCGCTCGAGATCGAGACGGTCGTCACCGGCGCTCCCAACCTCTTCCCCTACATTGGGCAAGACATTCAAGATCTTAATCTCAAATCGCCCTTCGCCCTGGAAGGGGTTACCCTGTACGACGGCCACAAGTCCGATGGCTCGAAAATGAAGCTCAAAGGCCGCCCCATCCGGGGGATCATGAACCGGCACATGCTTTGCTCCGAAAAAGAGCTGGGCATCTCCGACGAGCACGAGGGCATCCTCATCCTCGACTCCGACGCACCAACCGGCATACCCCTGGTTGATTATTTAGGCACGGCAGTGCTCGACATCGACCTGACGCCCAACGTCGCCCGTTGCGCCTCCATCATCGGCGTGGCGCGCGAGGTGGCAGCCCTCACCGGGCAACCCATACGCTACCCGGATTATCACGAACTGCCTATGGATGGTCCCTCCGTCGAGGGGCGTGTGATCATCGAGACCACCGAACCCGATCTAAATCCCCGCTTCTGCGCCATCCTTATCGAGGGGATAAAGATCAAGCCATCGCCCTATTGGATGCAGCTTCGCCTACGGCTGGCAGGCATGCGGCCCATCAATAACATCGTCGACGTGAGCAACTACGTAATGCTGGAGATGGGCCAGCCCAACCACGCTTTCGACTACGATGTGCTGCGCACCCGCGCCGACGGATACGCCGGGCCTGATGAACCTGTGCATATCATCACCCGCTTGGCCGAACCGGGAGAGAAAGTGACCACCCTCGACGACGTGGAGCGGACCATAGAACCTTACACCATATTGGTCACCGACCCGGCTGGGGCTCTCAGCATCGGCGGCATTATGGGTGGTGCGGAGAGTGAAGTTCACGAGCAAAGCAGCAACATCCTCCTCGAGGCAGCCGCCTGGAACTTCATCAACATCCGTCGCTCGGTGACGGCCCTGGACTTGCCCTCCGAGGCCGCCTATCGCTTCAGCCGGGGAGTCCCTCCCTCTCAGGCCATGCTTGGCGCATTGCGTGGCGCCAAGCTAATGCATCAATTGGCCGATGGCACCATCGCTCAAGGTGTGGTGGACTATTACCCCGCCCCCCCCGAGCCGGTCATCGTGGATCTGCCCATGACCGAGGTGAAACGCCTCCTGGGGATCGACCTATCGCTGGAGGAGATCAAGGGCATTCTCGAGTCGTTGGAGTTTGAATGTGAAGTTGTGGAGGACACATTGCGCGTCACCGCCCCCGACCATCGTATGGACATCAGCACCGGCGTGGTCGGGCGTGCTGACCTTGTCGAAGAAGTCGCGCGTATCTACGGCTACGACCGCATCCCGGACACGCAGTTCGATGATATGATGCCGCCCCAGCGTGACAATCTGCCGCTCCTGCGAGAGGAGAAAGTCCGCGACCTCCTGGTGGAAGCGGGTCTGCAAGAGATCGTCACCTACCGGCTGACCACGCCCGAGCGCGAGGCGCTGATCTACCCGCCGGGGGCTTCGCCCTCCAACGAGCCCTACGTGACCCTGGCCAATCCTACCAGCGTCGATCGGACCAGCATGCGTCACAGCCTGGTCGCCAGCGCCCTCGAGGTGATGGCCAGCAACGCCCGCCACACAGACCGCATCTGGCTCTTCGAGATCGGCCAGGTTTTCTTGATCAATGCCGCCCTTCGGCAGGCTCAGGGCGCGGTTCTGCCTGACGAAGTGCGCCACCTGGTCATTGCCATAACCGGCCCGCGCGAGCCAGAAGGCTGGAAGGTCGCCGACAACTCAAACGTGGACTTCTACGATCTCAAGGGTATCGTCGAAGATCTCCTGGACGGGCTGCACGCCAGCCAGGTTGATTTTGAAGCGACCGAACATCCCAGCTATTACCCGGGCCGGGTAGCTCGCCTGCTGGTGAACGACGACTCGGTCGGTGTGCTGGGCCAGCTTCATCCCCTGGTCCAGGGGGCATTCGATCTACCGCCCGTCGATCCGCGAGGAGAAGAGAAGCCTGTATTGGTAGCCGAGATAAACCTCGAAGCGCTCGGCCGCACCATTCCCGACACCCATCTGGTCAGCCCGGTACCTCGCTTCCCGGCCATCCGGCAGGACATCGCCGTGGTGGTGGACGAAGGGATGCCCGCCAGCCAGGTGCAGGCGACCATCCTCGCAGCGGGTGGCAGTTTGCTGACCGACGCCCACCTATTCGACGTTTACCGGGGTGACCAAATAGGCACGGGCAAAAAGAGCCTGGCCTACGCGCTCACCTTCCAGGCCCCAGACCGCACCCTGACCGACAAAGAGGCGGCCAAGGTTCAGAGCCGGATCGTGAAAAAACTGGATAAAGAGCTGGGAGCCAAATTGCGCGCATAGGACTAAGGATTTAAGGGTCTACGCAAAATAGTGGGGTTACACCCCACTATTTTGCGTAGACCCTTTTTGTTTTGCTCAGAAGTCGTGATAACCAGACTTATTTGCACGCAGCACACAATTATGATAGAGTGTTGCGAATCCTCGCCCGCGCTACATGGGCGTGTCAATCTGCACGATATGGTCCACACCGGGGCGCGGCAGGCTTCGTGTGAGAAGCATCCTCTGCCAGGTGGGAATGGCTGAATTATCAGGCCTATGAGCAACCTTCGCAAGGGTAACTGAGTAGCTTGACGATGTCAAAGTAGTCACCAGGAGAGAATAATGACCCACAGACGACGCATCGACTGGAGGATACTTGTCCCGCTGCTGATGGGGGTAGGATTAGGCCTGGGATTAGGCCTGACGCTCCGTCTCACCAGTGGCCCCGCACCAGTCTACGCGACTGGCGGAGTATCCACCACACCTTCCGTCTGTCTTTGGGATGGCGATGCCATAATCGGCGGAGACTCCTCCTGGGCGGTTCACCTTACGAACGTTCTCACCTCCTATATCTATCTACCCTTTATCAGCAAAGCCGAAAGCTGCCAACCTATCCCCGGCGAAAGCTACAGCACCCTTTCAGTGAACCCGCCGCCTACCGACCGGCCGGCCGAGGAACACGCCGACTTGAACCTGGCCCTGCGGAGTTACGAACTCACCGACGCCTTCAAGGGACTGGTGGACTACAACGGCGGAGGTGAACCGAGCGCGCCGCAGCTCCCCGGTCTCTTCGCCGACAACCGCACCGGGGTCTTCACCAGTGTTTACCAGGTCTACGATTGGGACTGGGGATGCAACTGTCGCGGGGACTTGCTCACCAACTGGCCCGTCACCCTGGCCGGGCTGGAGGTTACGCCTGGCGAGACCATCCACGTGCCTGACTCGGGCTACTCCATCGGCAGCGGCTACGAAGTGCTGGTCCTCTACGCCAGCGCCGAACGCATTACGCTCAAATACACCCGCGACGACAACGTGGTCTTGGGCTACACCCTACACGTGGAAAACGTGTGCGTGGAGCCCAACCTGCTGGCCCTCTACCAGGCGTCCAACAGCGCCGGGCGCGGCCAGTTGCCGGCCCTGCAAGCGGGGCAGGCATTTGGCCGTGCTCGCGGCGACGAAATTGGGGTGGCTATTCGGGACAACGGCACCTTTATGGACCCCCGCTCGCGGGCCGATTGGTGGCGCGGACGCTAGCTCAGGATTACCTTGACCTGCACCTCACGCCGACCAGCGGGAGGCAGAGAGACGACGTTCCCATCAATCGGTTCGCCATCCACTGTGAGTGAAGCGATATTCCCCTGACCGGCGCGCTCTACCGAGATGTGGTAGATCACACCGCGGAAGACGCGTGTGGCCTCAAAACCAGGCCAGTCGCCGGGAATGACCGGTGAGACCTGCAAACCGTCAAAGGTGGGCCGGATACCCAATATCCACTGGGTAATGGCTATGTAGTTCCAGGCGGCGGTGCCGGTCAGCCAGGAGTTCTTGGCCTCGCCGTGGGTGGGCGCATCACGCCCGGCGATCATCTGGGCGTACACGTACGGCTCACAGCGGTGCACCTCGCTGATGGCCTCCCGCGCCGACGGATTGATGCGCGTATAGTAATCGTGAGCCTTGTCACCGTGCCCCACAATAGCCTCGGCGATCATAATCCATGGATTGGTGTGACAGAAGATACCCGCGTTTTCCTTGTAGCCGGGCGGATAGGAGGAGATCTCGCCCAGGTGCAGGTAATACTGCGAATAGGCGGGTTGGTGGACAACGATGCCGTGCGGTGTCGCCAGGTGCTCTTCCACACAGCCCAGCGCCTTCTCCGCCCGCCCATCCTCCAGGCCGATGCCGGCCAGTATGCAAAAACCCTGCGGCTCGATGAATATCTGACCTTCTTCGCACTCGTGCGAGCCCACCTTGTGACCAAAATCATCGTAGGCGCGCAAGAACCACTCGTCGTCCCAACCATGCTCCAGGACGGTCGCTTCCATCCGGGCAGCAGCTTCCAGGTAACGTGGCGCCTCTTCCGGCAGGCCGTGCCTTTCGGCCATGCCGGCCAGTTCCTTGGCAGCCAGCACGAACATCCCGGCGATGAAGACCGACTCGGCGGTCTTGCCATCCCTGGTTGTCGCGGTCTGGAAGGACTCGCCCGGCTCCTCAGAGAAAGTGTTCAGGTTGAGGCAATCGTTCCAGTCAGCGCGGCCGATCAGTGGCAGGCCGTGCGGCCCCAACCGATCCAGGGTATAGCGCAGACTACGCTGTAGATGCTCATAAAGTGGACCCTCGCTGCCGGGCCGGTTCTCATAGACCACCGCTTCGTCCAGGATGCTCCAGTCACCCGTCTCCTTCACGTAGGTAGCCACGCTCAGGATCAACCACAGCGGGTCGTCGTTAAAGTCTCCGCCAACGTCATCGTTGCCACGCTTGGTGAGCGGCTGGTACTGGTGATAGGCACCGCCCGTCTCCAATTGGGTGGCAGCCAGATCCAGGATGCGCTCGCGAGCTCGTTCGGGAACCATGTGCACGAAGCCCAGCAAATCCTGGTTGGAATCACGGAAGCCCATCCCGCGCCCGATCCCTGACTCAAAGAGAGACGCCGAACGCGACAGGTTAAAAGTGACCATACACTGGTAGGCGTTCCAGATGTTAGCCATACGGTTGGTGTGGACATGCGGTGTATCCACTTGCAAGATACCCAACAAGCCATCCCAATAGGCATGCAGCGCGTCGAAGGCGGCGTTTGCGTTGGCCGGGTCCAGGTATTTCGTTATGAACGGCCTGACCGTCCGTTTGTTGATGGTCTGCGAACCAGGAGGATCGAACTTCTGGTCCTTAGGGTTTTCGTGATAACCGAGCAAGAAGATGATCTGACGGCTTTCGCCCGGCTCCAGCGCGACCGCCACGTGATGCGAGCCCACCGGCGACCAGCCGTGGGCCACGGAGTCGAACGACTCCCCACGCTCAACCGCTGCCGGTCTGTCCCAGCCACGATAGGGTCCCAGAAACACATCACGCTGGGTGTCGAACCCGACACATTCCTCAGAGCAAGCGAAGAAGGCGAAATGGTCCCGCCGCTCGCGATATTCGGTCTTGTGGTAGATCACGCCATCTTCGATCTCAACCTGGCCGGTGCTGAAGTTACGCTGGAAATTGGTGGCGTCGTCCTGAGCGTCCCACAGGCAAAACTCGACGCCGGAGAAAAGCGAGAGCTGCGCAGACTCCTCGCGCCGGTTGGTCAACGTGAGCTGCCAGATCTCCAGGCTTTCACCCAACGGGACGAAATAGCGGACTCGAGCTTCGATCCCCCGGCAAGTGGAGCCAATTATCGTATAGCCCAGCCCATGACGGCAGGTGTAACCTGTCCCTATGGGATCGTCCAACCGGCCCCAGGTGGGCTGCCAGGTAGGAGACCAAAACTCCTGCGTGTCATTATCTCTCACATAGATGTAGCGCCCGCCGCAATCAAACGGGACATTGTTGTAGCGGTAGCGCGTGATGCGCCTCAGTCGCGCATCGCGATAAAATGAATAGCCCCCGGCGGTGTTGGAGATGATGCCAAAATACGCTTCGTTGCCCAGATAGTTGATCCAGGGCAGTGGTGTATTGGGCTGGGTGATGACGTATTCACGACCCTGGTCGTCAAAGTATCCGTAGCGCATAATTCACCTCCAACAATGAACAGGGTGCGTCCCAATTTTTAGGCAATTGGGCAACCCAGGGGGGAATCGGGGGGGGGGGCCCCCCCCCCCC
>DAOUMD010000003.1:0-36171 GCA_034412795.1 Anaerolineae bacterium | reverse complement strand
GCTCTTGGCGAGTTAATCAAATACGTGCTAATCCCGCTGGCTAAAATCCCATACAGGGCAAAGATAACAAGGGTCATCCCCATAAAGATTGCACTAAGCCCAATCATTTGCTTTGTGGGAGAGACTGCATCTGGAGAAACAAAAAGTGGCAGAAAGGCGAAAAAGAATAGTGTTAGTTTCGGATTAAGGATATTGATCAAGATGCCCTTGAGCGCGATTTGAAAGGCGTTCATTTTTTGTGCGGATTGATCCAATTTGAGTGGACCCGTGTCACGCCACATGCCCCATGCGAGATAGAGTAGATAAAGCGCACCGGCAAGTTTTAATACCTGGAATGCACGCGCACTCATATGAAGGATAGCTGACAGGCCTAATATACTTGCTGTTAAATGGGGGAGAATTCCTGCTGTACAACCCAGTGCGGCTGCAAGACTGGCTCTCCAGCGCTGCGCAATTCCTGTAGAAACCGTATATATGACCCCTGTACCAGGAACAAGCACAACTACAAGCGATGTTAGAAGAAATTCTGTGCTTAACATTTTCATCTCCTATATGTTTTTTGGCTGCCCAACGGTTGGGCGGCTTCCTCACCCATGCAAGACCAACCTTTTGCACTCTCAGGCAATACAGCCTTAGAGTTGAGATTTTAGTTACAACTCATCGGTGGACAGCGCACCCACCTACGTAAAAGCAGCACTTCACCACGCATTACACAATACCCTTGTTGGTGGAGAGTAAACCACGTATTTCAAACGCATTATTCTTGGTCGATGATCTTACCTTCAATCAAATGTGGATATCCTCGCTCACCCTCTATCACCGGGTACAGCAGCCCGTAACCAACTCGCCATTTCGTATGGTCATCTGTCAAGATTGTGGCTGTCTTTCGGTTCAGTCTAACCACTTCACCATACACATCATTGTTTTGCCTATCCCGAAAACCTACTTTATCACCGACTTTGATCTGACTCTTATCCACTCCCATTGGTGATGAGAGTGTAATGTCTGTATCCACACTATCCAGATTAACCCAATAGAAGGGTATATCCCATCGTTGCTTGTCGTGCTTATTCTCCACTAACAGCCGTGTCCTCTTCAGCTTGATCACCTTGGCTTCGATCAGTCTATTCTCTACGCTATCAAAATAGGTAATAGTCCGACCAGGCTTCAATCGCCTCTTGATTTCTTGAATACGCTGTGGGTTTTCCAGTTGATGGCTTATAGCAACTTGCAATCTATACAAATCAAACAGCGATGCTTGCTTCAACTCCTCTATGATTCTGGAATAGTCCATCCTATCCTCGCCCAAGCCTTAACTGCTACAATTGCTCTCCAGCCGCCCAATGCCTTCTATTCACGCGGCGCACGAAGACAACACTTCAATTGAAGCCAGGTTACAATACCAGACACCATTTCACCAGCGCAGAACCTTTGATTTGATGCTATTTCCACAGGCACGAATAGCCACAATCAAACACTCCCTCAATTTAAGCCGAGCTTGGACCGTCCCCTGCAATGGGTTTGTTTGGCACGGCCTAGCCTTGAACAGAGTTTGTTTGCTTGGTTGATCCCCGAAAAACTATCCAATTTCAAAGGTGAAATTCTGCCGCTGTTTGGAGCGCCACTTCAGGCGTACCAAAAAATTCACCTGTTGGAAACACTGATAACTCATATTTTTCGTGAGCGTAACTGTAAAACGCTAATCCCCATCCTTCTTCATCACCAAAGTACCGTAACCGAAAAAGATGAACCGGTGTATTGCGCAGACGTTCCAAATACTCTTCGCGGCTTTCCGGCCAATCCGGCGGCGGCCAGTTTAGACCGGGTGGCTCTGGTTCCGTGTAGGCATCAACATAACAAAATTGTCCCCGAAACCGAATGTCAAGTCGGGTGTAACGACCCACGAGATGGGTTTCGGCATAGTCTCGGATACGTTTTTCAGTCCGATTCTTAACAGCTTCTTTTATCTTCACACCACCACTATCGGGGTCAAATACCCATCGTTTGGGAGACATCTTATCACCTTACGTTTTTTCACCCATTTTATTCAGCAGATGACAGATTGCAAAAAGATTGAGGCCATCAGGTTTGTTATGATATATCCTCATCATATTCAACTACCGCTCCGAGGGGGAGGTCACAGTTTTCAAAAATAGCTATGATTACTTCCCAATGCAAGTGAGTTATCAGCGAGTAATTTGTGGCTAAACTAACCCATTTGATATGGAACATTCATGACAATAGTATTGCGGCATGAGTTTCCTTACCTATTTTGACACAGAAGGGAGCCGCTGACTCTCACTTAAATAACTACGTCAAGAGTCTCAATTTCTTATGAGCAAAACATATGAGCAAAACATAATAGGTTCTTATGGCCCATCGTCTTTCAGCCAATGAGCCATAAAGACCCCTGAATGTCTAATCATCACATACTCTGGGAGGAGGCGAAAGGCATCCCCCTAGATGCTGCGTCAAATTAAGCGCCATCTGCAACATGTAGTAAGTCTCGGCGATAGCCAAATTCCCTGTGCCGCTCACAGTGTGACACTTAGACAGTCAGGGCATAAAGACCCTATTATTAGGTGGTTCAAGCTGACCCATTCCCTATATATAGTGCCTGGGTCATTTGAACCAACTCAGTATTCACTCTATAGCTTCCAATGTCTTTAACGAGGTGTTAGGTGTTAGCTCGTTTACTTATAAGTGAGTGGGTTTAGAAGCCTTGCTTCATCGTGAACCAAGCTATGTGTTAATTCACGCAAACATACACGACTATATTTATATAATCTTTGGGTTAGAAGTTCTAATGATTTGGAAGCCCTACCTTGATGTACTAAGGAGTGCCGAGTACGACGCATTCTGTCAAGATCGGCGACAAAGTAATAAAGTGGAAGATATGGAAGATATGGGCCTACGCTGCTTAACACTCTTTCTATCTCAAAAACCCGGTATTCCAGTAATGGTTGAGAAGCACACAACTCCAGAAATCCCTCCGTTTTTTCTAATAACAGTCTTTCGAGCCGATCAATATGGGGAGTTTGACGATGAAAAAGCTCACAAATTAGAGCCGAAGGCAGCATTAAACGAAATGGATAGTGTTCACCGTTACGAACCTCTGTTTCACAATACTCATCAACTACTGTCAACCATGTGTCATGCAGAGTTTTGTAAAGATAAAAAAAATCTTTCATATCTGGTAGTTTGAACAGTAACGGCTGTATTCTACCAGTAACAGCATTGATAGAATTATTTTGTCCTCTATATTCTCGATCAACGCGTTCAGCAATTGTTTTCAGATTCTCTAAGAAGACGCTAATATGTTCCGGGTTCAATACGTTCTCACGTAACAACCTTAACTCAGAGTCGGGGTAATAATCCGCAAACCAGGGGGCAATTCCTGCAAGGTCCACAACCACAGCCTCAGCTGCGTCATATAGTCGGGATATTTCAATTAATTTTCTCGGCAATTTTGCAAACACAGCTGCAATTTCAGAGTCGTAAAAAATACGTGCCTCTTCGACTCTCATTCTATCACCATAGACTGCAACAAAAAGAAGATTTTCCATGGTAGGCATAGAATCAGCAAATAGACATTGTAAAGCCACATTCTCAAATGGTAAATGATTATAGTTCGCGCTTGCAAGCCAAGTACTTTCTTCAACTTCCGCCCCTGGTGTAACCAGTAGGCTAGCATCTGACATAACCCTAATCGTTATTCCGCCATGTTGGGTTCTCAGACGGACATAATAGTGCTTGTTTTTGCCAGAAGTCCCCAAGTCTGCATTATCCGATGTTGAGTCTAACACTTCTTCAATTATTCCATTCTTTGGAGCTATTACTCGACGCACTCCTAAAATCTTAGATCGTAAGACGTCACCCCATAAATCATTAAGTATTTGTATTTTCCACTGCCAGTTAAGAATTTGATTAAAACACAACACCAACTTATCAGCTGGTGATTTCACAGTCTGTTGTCTATTAAGTTCTATATCCTCAATTGACGTAAAGAGTTGCTCCAATCCAATCCAATGATCTAGAAAGCGTGTTTCTTTTGTACCAGACTCTAATGCCAATTTGTGCCAACCTAAGGTAACGTCTCTCAGTTTAGCAATGAACTTTCTTTCATTGCTATCATCATGGGGATAAATTCTGTTGGCTAAGGCCAATTTTGTCAAAAAATTCTCTAGCCTCCTTTCATCTCCCACAATACCGTAACGTGCAGGGGCTAATTGCTTACGAGTAATAGAAGTCATTTCATGAGTTTGCTGATTATACACATACATGCGATTATCGACATTGAACGCTCCCAATTCATATTCAAATTTAGCTTGTTGAATTGCTTTCGTAATAATCTCGAGAGCCGAGGCAGCAGCGCTGTATGAGTCCCTAGCACGTAGATCAGGTACGATAGCAAACGTAAGCTCTGGCGTTGATCCATAATTCAAGTAAAAAAAATGTGCGGCACGTTCAACCTGTTCATTACTCCATGTTTCAAGGCGTTTTTGGAGTGAAATAATTGCCTTAACCTCTTCATCTGCAGTTTCAGAAAAAAGTACACCGGCAAATTGACTTAGGGTTTGAATAATGCGTTTCGCCTGGACACGTAGATACACTGTAAATTTCGGGGAGTTACCTTGTGAGTCTGGAAGTTGAAGTCTTTGAAAAAAACGAGCCGCCCTCTCTTCAAATGGCATTCTGTTATTTGTGCGAAGGAAACATTTTTTACAAAGATTAGTTAGGTATAGAAATGAATAGCCATCTTGAACTACCAAATCTGTAACCAGAGCTTGCGTAAGCAAATCCAAAGAACCGAATTCATCATGCCAGTCTGAAGTTTCAGAATTATCCAACAGTCTTGTAAATACCAATTTCTGTAAGCAATGTCGGTATGATTTTGTCTGACTAATAATTGACAAACTATCTCTTCTGAGTTGCTCGAATAAATCCCTAAATTCAGGATCTTCTCCAGTCACCAGACTCTCCATCGTTTCTTTGAACCTATGTCGGCGATGGTTCCCGTGTTCAACTGAGGGTCTTTCATAACCTGTTTGCTCAAAGAGGGTATCTGCTTCTAAGCATAGGCTGTCGACAATATGCTTTATCCTATTCCATTTTGTAGCTCCTAAACATTCACGGATTACATCTTCTTCTCGTCTGACCGAAAAACAATAGTTTAACTCGATTGCAAACCTACTGTAAGTCCGACTCCCACGGGCCTTATCGGAAAGATTTAACAAATCCTCAAGAATAAGCGGAAAATTGACCGCATGTAAAGAAAACAAATAACTGGTATTGCTATCGAGAAGTTCAAACCACCTTTGTACCCAAGCACGTTGAAGGGGGGATGGAATATTGGAACCGTAATTTTCATACCAATATTTCTCTGGAATCCTCTTCACTTGACAAAATCCTCTAGTGCATTTATATTGTAACTAGGTAAACTAGATGAACCTACTCCAAGGCTCATTCTGTTTGCGGCTAATTTATTCTTGAGAGAGTGACGGATGTAAAACAAACTCTGTCACCGGGTACAAATGCTGGCATTTGTTTGAAGGTTAGTGGATGCTGCGTGAGTATGCAGATGTTCATTCAACTGGAAAGCAAATATAACTGCCAGATGACGTTTGTACCCACAAGAGCGTCTTGCCCGGTAGGGTTGAGACGCTCTTGCTTCTATCTCAGGAATACCATGAATACATTGAACTGCGCCCATGAAGTTGGACACAAAAATGGCGTTTCTTAGTGAACACCTTCCAGGGTAAGCTGTTAAGCCTGCCACTGGGTTTCGAACTCGACGGGGGTCAAGCATCCCAAGGCTGAGTGAATGCGTTATGATTGTACACATCCTTCAGGAACTGATCAATCCCCAAAGGGGACCTATAGGTTTGGTGATAGGCATCGACATAATCTTCATAGTCCGAACATGCCGCCCAGGTGTGATCCTAAGACCCTGCAGGCTTTTTTAGGATCTCCAGTTCCAGGGCCTGGCGCCCCACCGACCGTTCCATCTCAGCATACGCGCCTGTTCTTGGCTGCGCTGTTCATCACTCTGGAATACTCTGGTTGCGTTATCGATGAACTCGGCTTTCCAGCGCGATGGCAATTGTGGTTTCAGACTGTATCGGCGGCACACTTCTGCCGCGCTCTGGCTGCCGCGGATTACTTCCACAACAACCTTGGCTTTGAACTCGGGCGTAAAAGATCGACGTTTGGGCATCGCTGCGTTCCTTCGTTAGACGTGATAGTTCACTTTCCTACCTGTCCAACTTTTGGGGCGCACTACAGCCCCACGCATTGTGTCAATCATTGTGAGAGTGCCGCCCTTGGGGTTCGCTGCAGCGACTTGGGCAGGCTTGTATCGGAAGCACTCAAATAGAGTCTACTGTCTGGAAGCAGAGAGTCTACGCGTTACATCAACGACTATGACTTCAATTTCTCTAGATGTATCGGCTCTCGTGACTTCCAATAGCTCGCTACGTAACGTGGTGGGACTAGAGTAAGTTTTCTTCTTGGGCAATTTGCAATTTACGCCATCTTTAAACCAAAAGACAAAGAAAACTCCGTGCTTTGTTCCTGCCGCATCCATATAGCTTGGCAATTGCCTCCTGAGCTTACGCTCAAGTTCTCCATGTTGTGCTCGTTTGAATTCGATGCAACAGTTGTATACCTCACTACCACAAGTCGCTGTACATCTGAAATCAAGCGGACCTGCACCGTCGTCTGGTTCTTTTGTGAACTCGATTCCAATCCCTCGGAATTCTGGCCTGAGTTGGTGGAAAACTGTGGGCTGAAGACTGGTCTCCTTCTTGGGAGTCATCGAGTCTTCATTCCAAAATGGTTGCCAGAGATGTGTTGCCTCAACCTGTTCCTTATACTGATAGAGTACCGTTTTGGTCAACTCAAAAAGAGTCTCCTCTGAATCAACATCTGCCTTATCTCCAACATCTTGGCGCGGACCTTCAATTTCCAACGTCGAGAGATATGGCGATAAGTAGGAAACGTACTGACTTCTTGATATGCGATTCCTACGGAAGAAGGAAGTCTTTATTTTCTCAACAACTTCAAGTAACCTTCTCTCGTCTTTGGGGAAGTGAATTCTGACCAGACTTTCACTGAGTCTAATAGAAAGATCGTCGGGATCGGTCCATCTGTTCCTTAGATTAAGCTCATTGACACAATGAGATACTCGAATGATTTCCCCCTGCAGAGAATCCATAGCTTAAACTCTTTTCTACACGGCGACTGTCTCAAGCAGAGTTTTGAGATGGAGTGAAAGCTGTGCAAGTTCCTCCACAACAGTGTATCCTAATACGTCTTGACCGTCAGGTCGTGTCTCCTTGACTCGCAGGACAGCCCCATTCATAAGCTTGGCACAATATGGGCAAATCGTTCCCGGCTTGAAACCCAAATCCTCTAATTCACGACGGGTCTTCCCCCCTGTACCAATTGCCAGATACAACTTGATAAGGGTCACCTTAGGGCCTGTCCTACCTATAAATAGGGAAATCTTCTGCTGCAGAAGCTCGTCTTTCTGAAGAGACAGCAAAGTCTTTATGAGTTGGTTTTGGGTATCAATCTCGTATTTAATCGCCTGAATATCTTTATGTAACTCGGGGGTCTCTGGCATTCTTGACCTCTCTCCCTAGCAAACTCACCCATTATGATCGGTCACATTCGCGACTAGACCATCAGGAATAGGTATCCCAAACATTGTAATATCGAACAACTTCTGGCGACGACCTTTCCGTTCTATACTGGACTCCGCAATGCCAATTCTCTCCCATTCTTGCCCCCACTCAGAGATGTAGCGGACATTGACACCTGTTAGTTGCTGGATAGCTGTCACAGTCTTGGTTCCATCCAACAGATGATATACTAATCGTTTTTCGTCGGTATCGAGAACAGTCTCAAGCACTTGTTTGACAGAAGGATAGGACATCACTCGAGTCCATTTCACTAATTCGTCAAGCGAAAACGCGATTCTCTGTAACAACTGCAATTGAGAGTCAGTTTTCTTCATTCCCCTGCCCTCCCGTTCGACATAGACTGATGAGGTCATACTTGTCTCGATATACAACACTCCCATCCTCGTCTGAAATTGGTTCGATCAAGTCTTGTTCAAGTAGCATATTAACAAATCTGCTGACAGTTGGCTGAGAGGTATTTATCTCATCCGCGATTTCCACTTGAGATAGACGACGAGGGTCGAAAAGTAGGGGGTACATCTCTCTACGTATGGGTGTCAACATTGCCCGGAAAGTGTCACGTTTTTCCGCTCGTTTCCGCTTCTGGATTTCTAAGTATTGTTCCTCGTGACAGACTGAAATTGGAACAAGGAGCTCTCGAATTTCCGCTAGGACTTTCAAGAGTTCATCATTGTTCGTGTTCACTCTAGCACCTCCAATTGTTTATCGAATCAAATATAGATCGCTATCAAGTCAAACCCAAGTCGTATACCCCATCAATTCGAGTATCCAACACCCGCCAATTATGTAAATCAATCTATTGATCACCCCAACTAATTGTACTACTTCTGGATTTAGAATACAATATGCCCGTACCTATTTACAATCAGAACCAGACGTAGCAAAGCCAACTTTGAAATGATACTGATTATACATCAGAAATGATGTGTCCGCAAGTTATGCATGAACATCTCTTTCGCCTGTAAACAAGCACGTAGTTTACGGCCTGAATATAGTGATTCATGGCCCATTATTTACGCAATCAAAAAGCAATGCATAAACCAACTCTCAGCCTCGCATTTTCACTTAATAACTATGGCACTTAGCCAAAAAATATGCTTTCTGAATGAAGAATGGCTACTAATATTCATCAAAAACGTTAGCAGCTGTAAACGATTCACGAGTTTAATAGATTTAGGTATGGAAATGCAGAAAACAAAATCGCCCCAATAGTGTATCTTCACCATAGAGGCGAAAATTGCTTAGAAATGGGTCCTGAGCAGGTCCAACTAATATCTGCCTAAACCGATGTGAAGGATTTTACGGACACTCCCCCAGGTTCAACATACGCTCAAGTCCTTAATCCGGAGGGTATTCATCAAAGGATGTCAAGTCATAGCCCTCATCTGGCGGGTAATCACCTTCAGTAGGAACCAACTGCTGCACACGCAGTTCGGCCGCGTCGAGCTGAGTATTGCACTGCGCCGCCAGCGCCATGCCTCGCTCAAAGAGAGCCATCGCCTGGTCCAACGTCAGGTCGCCCGCTTCCAACTGCTGGACAACCGCTTCCAGTTCCGTGAACGCTTCCTCAAAACTCAGGTTCTCCATCTCGCTCATTTGCTCTCATCCTTATAAGAGGCGAATGACGGACGAGACAAGACGAATTGCTCACCAATCGGTCATTTGCCATTCGTCATTTGTCATTTGCCATTTGCCATTTGTCATTTGTCATTCTTCATTTGTCCCTCTGGACCACGCTTTCAAACTCCCCATCCGATACCCGCACCGACAGCCGGTCGCCGGGCGACACCTGCTCGACGCGACTCACGACTAGATCGTCTTCCTTACGACGGACGATGGCGTAACCGCGGGTCAGCGTGGCTTCGGGATTCAGGGCTGATAGCCGGGAAGACAGACCGTTAAGCTGTTCGCGCCCCAAGGACAGCCGGTGGGACATGGTGGTTTGGGCGACGTGGCTGAGGTCGTCCACTCGCTGCCGCCGTTGCTCGATCCAGGTCCGGGGCGACAGGCGTCCCAAGGCGCGGGCTTCAATCGCCAGCCTGTGTCGTCGCCGGGTGATGGTTTCGCCCACGCCGGCTGCCAGTTGGGCCGTAAGCAATCTCAGCCGGCGGGCCAGCTCGTCCCGGTCCGGCGTCACCAATTCGGCCGCCGCCGACGGGGTGGGGGCGCGCAGATCGGCCACGAAGTCAGTGATGGTAAAGTCGGTCTGGTGGCCCACGCCGCACACCACGGGGATGGGTGATGCTGCCACTGCCCTCGCCACTCGTTCGTCGTTAAAGGCCCACAGGTCTTCCAGGGAACCCCCGCCGCGCGCCAGGATGATAACGTCTATCCCCTCGACTGTGCTCAATGCCCCCAAGGCGTTCACGATCTGGGGGGGTGCGTCCTTGCCCTGCACCGGGGTGGGCGAGAGAATCACCTCGGCCAACGGATAGCGGCGGCGCAGCACGTTAAGGATGTCGCGCAGCGCGGCGCCCACCGGTGAGGTGACCACGCCGATACGCCGGGGGAAAAGGGGCAGCGGCCGCTTGCGTTCTTCGTCAAAGAGACCCTCCTGGGCCAGGCGTGCCTTTAGTCTCTCAAACTGGGCCTGTAGCGCGCCCAATCCCACCGGTTCCAGCTCGTTTACGTAAAATTGGTACTGCCCGCTCGGCTCGTAGACTGAGACGTGCCCGTGGGCCAGCACTGCCTCGCCGTCTCCTGCCGGCAGATAGCTCAGCCGCGGCAGGGTGGAACGCCACATAACGCAGCGGATGCTTGCGTCTGGGTCCTTGAGCGTGAAGTAAACGTGCCCCGAGGGGGCCTGTCGCCAGTTGGAGATTTCCCCCTCCAGCCACAGGTCTCTCAGCATCAAGTCTGCTTCCAGCCGTGCTTTGATGTGAGCCGTGATAGCGCTCACACTGTAGACGCGTGGCGCGAGGTCGTCAAATAGGGAGGGTTGCATCACAGTTCTTCCAGGGTGAAAAGTCCCTGTGTTTGCTCGTGGGAGTCAAAGGACTGGAGCCAGGCATCAGCCTGAGAGAAGGGCATCGAGCGTGAAACAAGCCGTGCCTGGGCCTGGGCCCGGATCTGGACGCCGCGTTTGAAAGTGAGGTGCGTGTATTGTCCGCTCATAGACAGCGTGAAGGTCTGGTCGAGAAACTGAATGGTGTAAGCACCGGTGTGTGTCGCGTAGACCTCCCAGCCCCCCACGCCGTATTCTGGCTTGCTGCCGCTGCTCACCTGGGCTGGGTTGCCGAACGGGTCGGTGACTGTGACCTGGATGCCGGCTTCGGGCATGCTGGCCGTAATTAGGGGCAACCCGGTGCCGCGCTGCACCTCCATAATCCAGTCTCCGGTTTGGGGCGGCGGCAATGTCAGATCCACCGTGATCGAGGTGAGCCCATCGGACTGGATAGTCTCCGCCACATCGGCACCTACTACGCTCACAGTGTAGGTATCGGCCGTCAGACCGTCGAATTGATAACGCCCGTCGTCACCGGTGGTGGTGGAACGTGTCACCGAGTCGCCGATCAATGAAATCTGCCGTTCCGGCTGGGATACGCCGGCGTGGTCGCGCAGTATCCCGCTGATGATCCCTTGCGCTGCTGGTGCCTCGCCTTCATAGAAGGTGAGAACGGTGTACTGGCCGTTCATGGGCACTTCAAAGGCCTGGTCAAGAAACAGGATACGGTAGGTGCCCACGTGGGGTGCCCAGGTCTCCCAGCCACCTACACCATATTCCGGTTTGCTACCGCTGAAGGTCCGGGTCGCATTGCCAAAGGGGTCGACGATAGTGACTTCGATGCCAGCCCGCGGCATCATGCCGATGATGAGCGACAGGCCCGAACCCCGTTCGATCTCCATCGTCCAGCCCTGCGTGGGCACTTGTATCATCATATCTACGACCATTTCCTGCCCGGAAGTCAAGACTAGACTCTCAATCCGGGTGTCGTAGTCCACTGCCAACAAGCTGTAGGTGTCGGGCTTCAGGTCGGTGTAGGTATACGTGCCGTCCGGTCCGCTGACGGTGTCCTCGCTCCAGTCTGAGCGCAATAGACGCAGCCGCACGTTGGCCAACGCCTGGCCCGCTTGATCGTACACTGTCCCCCGGATGATACCCGGTTCGGTCGACTCCTCGGACGAAATAGTCACGCCGGTGTAATAATGTTTGAGAATGGTCACGTAGTCGTTGCTGTTTTGTGCCATGTCGTGGGCGCCCCACTGGCACAAGCCGACCCTGTGCCCGTTTTCGGGACCGGGATTAACACAGGGTACGCCCCGTAAATACGGCACAGGGGGTGGCGTGACGGTCTCGCTGCCGAATCCGTCCTCGTTGTTCAGGGTATGACCACCGCAGTTGGCAGAAAAAACAGTGTTGGCTGTTTTCTCCTCATATAACACCAACTCACCGGCGGTCAAGCGAACCGCTTCGTCGGAGTTGGCGTGGATACGGTCCGGGTTGTAGGCCTGACAGTGGGGAGTGGCGCACAGGTCGGCGTTGTCATGACGGGGATGCTCCTTGGCATACATGGCGTAGCTACGCGCAGCAACGGCCTGGGCCTTGAGCGCTTCCATAGGCCAGGTGGCATACACCTCGGCCGGGACGACGGCGCGCAGATATTCCTCCACGAGCATCTCCTGCACCGTGCCGTCGCTCAGCAATAGGCGGATGGTTGGACCGGGAGGTGTGACCTCCACGGGTGGCATAGCCGCCAGCCTGGCGACGTGGTCATCCAGATTCAGACAGCGCTGTACCCACGAATTGAGTATGTTGCCGGCGCTATTGGTGGGGTCCTCCCACAAAAAGTAGGTGATGGCCGTAACTTGTGGGTCGGCCAGGCATTCGGTGGCGTGGTAGATGATCTGGTCGGTGAAGTCGGGATCGTCGGCGCCGAAGTTACCCGCCTCGTCGATGATGACCTGGACCGGGATATCATAGCGGCTCTCAAAAAGCTTCAGCACCCGTCGCCAGCGGAAGGCGTACCAACTCGATAGCTCCGGGTCATACAACCACTCGGGGACGCTGCCCCCGGCGTGCCCCCAGTAGTCGTGATGAGTGATGACATTGTCGAAATAGTTACGGATGATGTCGGCCAGGTAGTCGTAACCAGCCCACTCCTCGGTCGGGACCCCGTTCCAGTCGGGTGCGCCGTCCTCGTGATGGCCGGAGGCAAAGGGAGGGCAAACCAGCTTCATCTCCGGCACCTGCTGTTTGATGTGATCGGCCGTCATCCGCACCCAGTCGGCGTATTCCTCGTAAAACTCTGGCGTCTCGTATTTCCACTGATTGCCTGGGTCAGAGTCACCATTTTCGTAGTGCAGGTTCATCTCGTTGGCAAAATAAATGTAGGGATCGATCTGCTGCAACTCTGGCCACTTGCTGACGACTACGTCTCCCAGGTAGCGTGCCCAGCCAACCGGGTCCTCGCGCCACTGGTAGGCATGTTGGAATCGGACGATAATAGGGACATCCGGGTTCTGAGCTTTATACTCCCACACCCCGTTGGCGGCCAGGTAATCGAAGAAGCAGGTGATGGATGCGGGACGCCAGCTATACATCTTCTCAACGTCGGTTGGGATACCGTTGGCAGCCCAAAGACCGGGACGACGCATAAACTTTCCTCCTGCGTACTACGTACTACGTACTGCGTATTGCGTACTGCGTACTGCGTACCGCGAATTGGCGGCTGGCGTGTATAGTCGGTTACGTTGATGTGTAGTTTGTCATTATGACATAAAAGGGATAGGGGCGCAACACTTGCACCCACCGCACCTCCGTGCTAGCCACAGGACAGTGGAGGACAGTGCAAGTGCAGTTGTGCGCAATACGCAGTAGCAGTACGCAGTACGCTTTACGCACCACGTATCACGTACCACCCTCCCACACCAATCACTATGACCAGCGCCAGCGTCGAGATCACCAACCCTGAGCTGGCGGTGGACGGTGCATACCACACGTGGATGGTGTGGTGACCTTTTGGAACTGGGATGCCGCGCAGCAAGCCATCGGCGCGGATCAGGCGTACCGGTGTGTCATCCACGCTGGCGCGCCAGCCTGGGTAATAGACCTCACTCAAGATCAACAGGCCCGCGTCGGCGGCGTTTACCTCAACGGTGATCTGGTTGGGAGCGTACGCAGTCACCTGGGCGGCTGAGTCATGGGGGGTATCGGCTAAGGGCACATCCAGCGGCTCAGCCACTACCGCAGCCCGGCGCAGGTCGAACTCGTCGCTGTTCAGCCGCGCTAATGCCTCTGCTACGTTCGGGATGACTTCGGCGACGTGCACCACCCAGGCACGCGGAAAGGGGTCGCCCATAACGTACACGCGTACCTGATCCTCGGCTGGCTCACCGGGCGGGTAGACTCGGGTCAGACCCGCGCCGTCCAAATCACGTTCGCTGAGTATATACTGGACGTTCAATAGTTGCCAGCGACGCCATTCAGCCACATTTGCGTCAAAGGTTTCGAAGCTGGCCAAGTGCAGCGGTGTGTTGCCGGTGATGTCCTGTAACCCGTAGACCGACGCAGCTCCCGGTCCGCCAGGCAGCAGGCCGGCGCTGGCGATGCGTACCGGCTCGGGTGCAGCCTCGCTTTGGGCTCTCAGAAACTCGGTCAGCGGGGTGGGGGCGTAGGGCGCGGACGGCCCCAGTTGTTCCAGGTTAAAACGCCAGTTAATGCTGAACAGGTTGAAGGCGATCCAGCCTGCGATCAGCGCCATGCCCCACGGCCGGCGGGGGATGCGGGTCGGGCGCAGCGCCAGCAGGATCAAGGTCCCGCCCAACAACACCAATCCAAAGACGTGATGGCGTAACACACCGCCAAACAGATCGGCGTGCTCGCTCCCGCGCCAGCCATATAGGAAGAGAGCGGTCAGTGCCAGCGCGACGCCGAAGACGACTCTCAGCCCCCGCTCAAAGCTATGCAGCCTGACACGGCGAACGCGATCTAACGGCTTTACCAGAACCAGTGCACCGTAGCCACTCAACACGGCTGCGCTCAGCGCGTAGACCAGGAAGGCCCGTTCCTGCTGGCGCACTGCGTCGAAGCCAGGGGCCACCAGGTAGAAGACCGGGTAAAGGAAGGTGTTGCCGCCCAAGGCTAACAGCAACGCCAGCAGCAAGGCCGCGGCCCAGAAAGTCACCTCCCTCCGGGGTTGTCCCAGTGCCAGCGCCAGCCCAATCAAGACCATTGGCAAGATGCCCACGTATGCAGGCGAGCCGCCGAAATAGCCAGGATAAATGAGCGATACCAGCTCGTGCACGGGCAATCCAAAGCTGACGGCCTCATAGCTCATATCAACACGCGGCGAGTGCGCGATAAACTCCAGCGTGGGCAGCAATTGAGCAGCGGCCAGGGCGAATCCGAGCAGAAGAGCCAGTAGCAGGTAACAGGTAACAGGTAGCAGGTAGCGAATCCACGACGTCACCTGGCGTTCGGCAGTCGGCGTTCGGTGGTCAGCGATCGGCTGAGACAAGATTCGGAATAAATAGTAAACGATGGCCAGGTATACTACGTAAAGCGACGTTTGGGGATGGCCCGGCAACAGCGAGAAGCCCAACACCAAACCAGCCAGCACAAGAGCTCCAGCTCTAAATCTCCAATCTCTAATCTCCAATCTCGAACTCTCAGTCGCCAACACATCCATTCCCAACACCACCCACGGGGCCCACGCGCTGACTTCCAGAATCGTCAACTGCTGCACCGGGAACCCGGTCAGGTAGCCGCTGTAGGTAAAGATCAGCGAGACGAGCAGGCCCGCGAATCGGGCGTGGCTATGTTTGACGTTGGCCCGCCGTGACAGGCGTCTGCCCAGCAGGTAGGCACCAATTGCTGCCCACGAGAAGTGGGCGATGACCTGCAATTTCAACGCCCAGACCGGAAACCCCAATCCCAGCCAGTGGAGCAAGAAGGCCTCGACGATTTGCGGCGGGTACAGAGCGCCCGATTGAATGTCGGCCAGCGCGGGTTGGCCCCCATAAGGGGATGGATTCCACAAGGGGAGTCTTCCAGCAGTGATTTCACGAGCGGCATAGGCGCGCAGCGGGTAGTATTGCTCGGTGAAGTCGCCGGCCGGGATGTTCATCCGGTCCGCCGGGTTGGGGGCGATCAGCCGCCAGAAGAAAAGTGCCGGCAACAAGGCCAGAATGAGCATGATCGCCGCGTCGGGCCAATAGCCTTTCCCGGCGGAACGACGACGCAAGTTGAACCGGCTCAAGGGAACCTCCCGGGTGGTTGGTGGCTCCATTCTACCCCAGGTTGAGACAGACCGCAATGGGATGAGCCCGGAAGCGACATCGTGTCTGCTCCTATTCTCTACTCCTTGCTTCCTACTTCCTTCTCTTACACGTCTGCCATACCATGCGGAAGAAATTGACCGTGTGGTGCCAGGGGTGGATATGACTCGTCTCCCCAGCGTAGATGGTGCGGATGGACACCCAGTCCAGTTTGAAGTCACATTGGATACAAACGACGATCATCTCCACTTCAAACTCAAAACCGGCTTCGTCGCTGGCCAGGATCCCCTCCAGCAGGCGATGGCTGATCAACCGGTAGCCGGACTGGTTGTCGCGGATGGGCTGGCCGATGGCCCACGAAAAGGCCCATCCGCCGACCGTGTTGGACAGGCGACGGATGAAGGGCATTTGGCTGAAATCTCGGGCACCGATGATCAGGTCTGCCCCGCGGTCGGTGTAGGCGTCCAGGAACTTGGGGATCTCAGCCGGGTCGTGCTGACCATCGGCGTCCAGCGTGATGACCGCCTCATATCCTGCATCTAACGCCCAACGAAAGCCGCTTCTCAGGGCCGTCCCTTTGCCCTGGTTGGGCGTCTGCCGTAAGATGGTTGCACCGGCTTCTTCAGCGCGAGCGGCGGTGTCGTCTGCTGAGCCATCGTCTACCACCAACACCGGCAGGTGAGTTAGGGCGCCGATCACCACTTCGGCGATGTGGGCCGCTTCGTTGTAAGCCGGGATCAGGGCCAATATCTTTAGCATATTGGGGATGGTTCACTATTTGGTCGACACTTTTTACCGGTCAAATCAAGCAAAGTAACCTCGTAAAACGTAAAACGTGATGCGTAAAGGCACATTTGCAAGGCGTATTCGCCCAGAATCATGACGCTTTACGCCTTACGTTTTACGGATGTGTCTGGCAAAGCAGGCCAAATTGTCAACCATTTTTCTTGGCAAAATGAACCATGCCCTCATTCCCATTGCCAGTTACGTAAGCCTCCGGTCCCCAGCTATGTGACGCGGACAATCTCTGCCCTGGTGACGCGCACCAATTCCTCAGGTGTTAGCCGAAGCATCGCGTTGATCTCACCCCCGCCGCCGAAGATTTCCTGGTGAGCGACAACACCGGGATCCACGACGGTGCGCAGCCGGATTTGGTGCCCGAAAGGGGGCATGGCGCCGACGATATAGCCGGTGATCTCCAGCGCTTGTTCCGGGCGGGCCATTTTGGTTCGCTTGCGCCCCACGCCAAAGTGGCCGGCGACCAGCCGGTTGTCTACCTTATGCGTCCCATTGGCGATGACCAACGTCGGCTGACCGTCCACCAGGAAGACCAGGGACTTGATGATTTGGTCTTCCTCTACGCCCAGTGCCCGTGCCGCGTCGGGCACGGTTGGGGTATCTTCCTCCATCGGCAGAATTTCTGCGGTGATCTGGTTTTCATCGATGAATTGCTGAAGGTCTTGGCTGGTGAGCATGGATTTGTCCGTTGATTGCAGGGCGGCACGAGCCAGTTCGCCTACGCGTGTAGGGACAAGTTGCCCGTCGATGTACAACTCAACTGGCCCTTCGTCTTCAAGCAGCGCTTCGTGATCGACCACATGCCTGGCAGCCCCCAATTGCTCCAGGCACCACACGGCCATGCCGCGAGTTTGCGAGTCGGGGTCGTTCAAGCAAGGGATAATCCACGGGATGGCCGATTGGGCCGCATCCGGCGTGACCTGTCCCAGGCGACCGATGGCCCACAGTGTCCCGGCTCGAAAGCGGACGGCGTCCTCCTCGTCCATATCCAGGATGGAGATGATGATCGACACGAACTCGGCGAAACACTCCGGGCGGCTGCGGACTATTTCGCCCATCATCTCCGGAGCCTGCCAGCCAATGCCGCCCGATTCGTCGTTGAGAAGCCACATCAGGCGGCGCAGGTGAATCCGCACATATTCCGGGTCTTCGTCGGAGATGCGACCGGCGGCCAGGCCCATGGCCTCTATGGCGCGCCAGCTAATCAGCGGATCTTGGTCGTAGGTCAGTGCCGTGAGAAAGCTCAGCACGCGCCTCCTGCGCCCGGCCAACTCGGCGATAGCTTCGTAATCTTGGTTTGCCAGCCAACCACGCAAGCGGTCTTTCAAGTTTAAGATTACTCGATTGCTACTTTAGGTTCCTCGCCTGGGTTTGCGTATTCCAGCATCGTCGGCGCGTGCATCGGATGGAGCCAATCCTGGAAGCGAGGCGTGCGTAAGAAGATCTTGGTGATCTCAGCGGCAAGCGCCGGGGCAAAGAGAAGCGGCAGCATCAAACTCCACTCGCGCCAGCCCAGAGCGACGGTGTTGAAGATGGGCTGCAGGAAGGGTATGTAGATAATGGCCAACAAGATAGCCAGCGAGGAGATCACGGCGTACTGCATCCACTTGTTGCTGAAAATGCCGATTTGGAGCAGACTATACCGCTCGGAGCGAGATGTGTACGCCCGGATCAACTCGCTGATAGACAGGGTGCCAAACGCCATCGTCTGGGCCATGAGCAACCCTTCGCCGGTGTTCCCAAACCATTTGAGGCCAGCTACGAACGCTCCTAGCACCGCCGCTGTGATGATGACGCTCTGAACCAGGATGCCCACCTGCATCTCACGGTTGATCACTGGCTCGTTCACGGGCCTGGGGGGGACATTCATCACGTCAGGATCACCCTTTTCCATGCCCAAGGCCAGAGCCGGTGCGCCGTCCGTGATCAAGTTCAGCACCAGCAGTTGGATAGCCGTCAATGGCAAAGGTAGGTTGGCCAACATAGCCAGGAAGATGATCAGGATCTCGGCTACGTTGCAGCTAATCAGGTAGAAAACAAACTTGCGAATGTTGGCGTATATGATTCGCCCTTCTTCCACCGCAGCCACGATGCTGGTGTAGTTGTCGTCGGTCAGCACCATGTCGGACGCTTCTTTGCTCACGTCGGTGCCGGTGATGCCCATGGCCACGCCGATGTTCGCCCGTTTAAGCGCCGGGGCGTCATTTACCCCGTCGCCGGTCATAGCTACGACGTGCCCTTTGGATTGCAGTGCTTCCACAATGCGTACTTTGTGCTGTGGCGAGACCCGGGCGTAGACATCAATCGACTCCACGATTGGGTTGAATTGCTCCTCGTCCAGCGCATCGAGTTGCGCGCCGGTCAGGGTTCGGTCGTCGCTCTGGAGCAGGTCAAGCTCCTTGGCAATGGCGACCGCGGTGTCCGGATAGTCACCGGTGATCATCACTGTCTTGATGCCGGCGACGCGCGCCTCGGCGATGGCTGGTTTTACCTCAGGCCGGGCCGGGTCAATCATGCCGATCATCCCCAGGAACACCAGGTCACGCTCAACTTCCTCGGCCTTTGGTTCGGACGGTGCTTCGTCTATAGGGCGATAGGCCGTCGCCAGTACGCGCAGCGCGTCGGAGGCAAGCGACGCATTGACGTTCAGTATCTGCTCGCGGTCTTCAGTCCCCAGCGCGTGCACCTTGCCGTCCCTGAGGATATGTGTGCAGTGCTCGAGTAGGATTTCCGGCGCCCCTTTCACGAAAGCCACGTATGGCGCATCAAATTCCTTATCTGAGACTTGGTGGATGGTAGTCATCCGTTTGCGGTCTGATTCGAAGGGTACCTCGGCCACCCGGGGCTGGGTTTGGGTCAATTCGGTTTGCCATAGGCCAGCTTTGGCTGCGGCCACTACCAGGGATCCCTCGGTGGGGTCACCCACCATACGCCACTCTTCATCCGTGCCCCCGTTCTTGCGCTCCAGCGCTGCATCATTACATAGGGCACTGGCCCGCAGAGTCAGGGCAGCGACTTGATGCTGAGCCAGGTCGAAAGGTTGCCCATCGGTTGAGAATTCGCCTTGCGGGCGATACCCTTTGCCGCTGATGCTGATGAGTTGCCCGTCGGCCCACATTCGTACTGTGGTCATCTCGTTTTGCGTCAGCGTGCCGGTTTTGTCGGAGCAAATGGCGGTGGCACTGCCCAGCGTTTCCACTGCCGGTAGCTTGCGCAGCAGGGCGTTGCGTTTGATCATACGCTGCATACCTAGCGCCAATACGATGGTGACCACTGCCGGCAGTCCTTCAGGCACGGCAGCGATGGCCAAACTGACGGCTACGATGAACATGTCGAGAAACGTCTCGGTGATAGGTGTACCAGCCGGGTTGCGGATCACCCCCAACACAAAGACCAGTCCACACACACTTAGCGCGGCGATGCCCAGCGTCCGCCCTAACTTGTCCAGCTTTACCTGGAGGGGCGTTGGTTCAGCTTCGAACGATTGGAGCAACTCGGCGATCTTGCCGATTTCGGTTTTCATACCCGTCTCGGTGACGATGCCTCGTCCTCGTCCGTAGGTGACCATAGTGCTCATAAAAGCACTGTTGTGCCGGTCGCCGATGGGCATCTCGCCCTCCAGGGTCACCTCCGCTTTTTTGCCCACCGGTACACTCTCTCCAGTCAACGAGGCTTCTTCGATGCGCAGGTTGAAGCTTTCAACCAGTCGTACGTCGGCCGGTATGTAGTTGCCTGTCTCCAGGATGACTACGTCACCGGGTACTACCTCGCGGGAGGGGATCGCCAGCCGGCAGCCATCCCGGATGACGTCGGCTTCGGGTGCGGTCATCTTTTGCAAGGCAGCCAGAGCCTGCTCGGCTTTTGCCTCCTGCACCACGCCCAGAATGGCGTTGAGAATGACGATGGTGAGGATGGCTCCTGCTTCGAGGTAATCGCCCAGCACCAGCGAAATCACGCTGGCTACAATCAGGATAAGGACCACGAAATTGTTGAATTGGTCGAGCAACATACTCCAGAAACCAGGGCGTGGTTGCTCCTGCAATTCATTATAGCCATGCTCCTCCAGCCGCTGCTGGACGGCTTGGCTGCTCAGGCCATGATCCAGCGATGTTTGGAATTCGTCTGCTACAGCCTGCGGGGATAACGTGTACCAGGGTTTTGACGACATGGTGCTTTTGTCCTTTACTTCCAGTTTTCGGTCATCTTCATCAAGCCTCCATAAGGCCGCGTCCAAGAATAACTTTGTGCGTAACTACAGACCAGTCGCTGATCGTTACGGTTATTCAACCGTAATGGGTATTTGCGGATATACATCCGCCGATTATGGGTTGCAGATACATATCTGCAACCATCAGGTTGAGTAGTTACCTTTGTGCATTTTGAAATATTTCACTCGGAATTTTGGCCTGAAAATAGAAAGTTATTTCTGGACGCTTCCTAAGTATCGTAGAGGCGCCTTCAAATAGTAGTGCAGGGCAAAACGGAATCTTGCCCTGCCTGTTGTCGGTACTCTTGCCGGGTCAGGACGCAAAACCAACCGGCCCTTCGCCCTGCGTATAAAGGGTTCGGCTCGAAAGCTATGCCTGATGATCTTTCTAATCAATTTTACCATGTCTTCAAAAAGGAGGACAATAAGCTCTTCCTCATTACATATAAGGCTTTCCTTAGATCGATATAAGGTAGAGACTTATTCTAATTGGCTGTGAAATCGTGTACAATGAGGATGATCATATTACTATAGTCGCGTAACCGGGTAGGGTAGGTACCAAAACTAAGTATGGAGGTATAAGCTATGGCGGAGTCAGAGACCCCTTTGCTTGACGAATTAGAGAAGGGGCCCTGGCCCAGCTTCGTCACCGAGATGAAGCGGGCCGCCGAAAAGAAAGAATCAGCCAAAGACCTGATACACCAACTCGAGCGCTCGTATCAAGACAAGGTCGGGTATTGGAAGCACGGTGGTATCGTCGGTGTCAGGGGGTACGGCGGCGGAGTGATCGGTCGTTATTCAGAGTTGGGCGACGATTACCCGGCCGTGGCCGAGTTCCACACCTTCCGTGTCAACATGCCCTCCGGCTGGTTCTACACCACCGACAAGCTGCGTGAACTGTGCGACGTATGGGATAAGCACGGCAGCGGGCTGACGAACATGCATGGTGCTACCGGCGACATCATCTTGTTAGGCGCGCCTACCGGCGAGCTGCAGCCCTGCTTCGATGACTTGGCCGAGATCGGCTTCGACTTGGGCGGGTCGGGCAGCGACATGCGCACGCCCAGTTGCTGCGTGGGACCGGGGCGCTGTGAGTATGCCTGCATTGATACGCTCGACATCCTATACAACATCACCATGGAGTTCCAAAATGAGCTCCACCGGCCTATGTTCCCTTACAAGACCAAGATCAAGATCGCGGGTTGCCCCAATGACTGCGTGGCCTCTGTGGCCCGCTCCGACATCTCGGTTGTCGGCACCTGGCGCGATAGCATCCGGGTCGACACCGACGCGGTGGTCGAGTATGCTACCAACGGCATCGATATTCAGGCTGAAGTCGTAGACCTTTGTCCCACTGGCTGCATGACCTGGGACGCCGAAACTAAGGCGCTAACCATTGACGACGCCGAATGCAATCGTTGTATGCACTGCATCAACATTATGCCCAAGGCGTTGCGAGTCGGTGTTGATAAAGGAGCAACCATCTTGGTCGGCGGTAAGGCGCCCATCGTCCAGGGGGCGTTGCTCTCGTGGGTCATCATCCCCTTCATGAAGATGGAACCACCTTACGACGAGTTCAAAGACTTGGTGGCCAGAATCTGGGACTGGTGGGACGAGAACGGCAAAATGCGCGAGCGCCTCGGCGAATTGATCGGTCGTCTCGGAATGCGGGCCTTCCTTAAGGCCGTGGACCTGCCACCCGTGCCGCAGATGATCCGCGCGCCGCGTGCCAATCCCTACTACTTCTGGGATCCTGAGGAGGTGAAGCAAGATGGCTAGCAGAACAGATTTTGGTCCCCCCAATTACCGCGATATGCTGCCACCGGTCGTCGAGAAGAACTACGGCCAGTGGAAATATCACGAGCGCATCAGGCCCGGTTTGCTCAAACACGTGGCCGAGTCGGGAGACGAGCTCTATACCGTGCGGGTGGGCTCGTCGCGCTTGGTCAGCACCGACTGGATCAGGGACGTATGCCAGATCGCCGATCAGTTCTGCAACGGTTATCTGCGCTTCACCAGCCGCCATAACCTGGAATTCTTGGTCTCCGACAAAGACAAGGTCGAGCCACTCATCGAGCACCTGGCGGCCAACGGCTACGCGGTGGGCGGCACCGGTCACACCATCACCAATCCCATTCACACTCAGGGCTGGATACACTGTCATACCCCGGCCACCGATGCCTCGGGTGTCGTCAAGTCTGTCATGGATGAGCTTTTCGAGTACTTCGGCGAATGGAAGTTGCCCGCCTACTGCCGGGTTGCGCTGGCTTGCTGCCTGAACATGTGCGGCGCTGTGCACTGTTCCGATGTGGCCATTCTGGGCATCCACCGTCTGCCGCCTCGATTACACCATGATGAGATTAAGGTCAAGTGTGAAATCCCCAACGTGGTCGCCGCCTGTCCCACCGGCGCCATTCGGCCTGATCCCAAGAACAAGACGGTCAAGGTTAACGAAGAGCGGTGCATGTATTGCGGTAACTGCTATACTATGTGTCCTGGTATGCCGTTGGCCGATCCTGAAGGGGACGGCATATCAATCTGGGTGGGCGGCAAGATCTCAAGCGCGCGCACGCCACCCAGGTTCTCGCGTCTGGTCATCCCATTCCTGCCTAACAACCCGCCTCGTTGGCCTGAGGTGACCAACGCCGTCAAGAACATTATCGAGACCTGGGCCAAGCACGCCCACAAGCACGAGCGCATGGGCGAGTGGATCGATCGCATTGGTTGGGAACGTTTCTTCGACCTGACCGATATTCCGTTTACTATGCAACTCATTGACGACTTCACCCTGGCGACCGAGACGTTTCGCTCTACACCTACCTTCAAATGGTAAAGGGGTGATCCTATGGCGGAAGTAACTGAGGAACTTAAGGGACAGATCATCGGGTACTTCAAAGAGAAGAACAAGATGATGACCCCCAAAGATGTGGCCAAAGGTCTCGGCATCGATAACCGAACGGCCAAGAAGGCCCTCACCGAATTGGTGAATGCGGGCACCCTTGAGTTCATATCTTTCGGCGGAGCCACTTTCATCAAGCTCCCCGAAGAATAAGCGAATCAGCGAGTTGGCGAACACTTTCCCCTCCGCTGCCCTATCCGCCCTTCCCCCGTGTCCCGTGGTTTCCGAGATTGCGGGACGAGCGGGGTCGCGGGAGTGGTGTAGCTGGGGTGCAGAGTTTTGCTGGTACCTACTGGTGCAGGCGAGCATAGACGTAAACGGTTAGGGCGAGCTTCCCGATCTATCTGCCGTACCATGTGCTGATTTGATGATTCACAGATTTGATGATTTTCAAAGCGGAGGTAAAACATGGCTGTTATCAAGTTGGATGGCGTCGAAGTTGAAGTAGATGAGGACGGTTTCATCCAGGAACCGGAAAAGTGGTGTGAAGAGTTGGCGTTGGTCATCGCCAAGACCGAGGAAGTGGGAGATCTAACCGAAGATCACTGGAAGGTCATCAACTACTTGCGCGATTATTACCAGGAGTTTGGCATCGCGCCTATGATCCGCAAGCTGTGCAAGGAAACCGGCTTCCAGCTCAAGTATATCTACGAACTCTTTCCTAGTGGCCCGGCCAAGGGAGCCTGCAAGATTGCTGGATTGCCCAAGCCCACCGGCTGCGTGTGATCTAGCCACGACACAGCAGATTTGTGTATTCTCGGATGGCTGATGGCCGTTGACAGCGGCGCTGTAGTCACTTCTTTCTTTCGCCACCGACTATGAGCCAAAAGTCATAGGCCATCGGCCATCTATTCTATTTATAATCCTTCAGTCTTCTATGCGTTTAACAAGGAGGCGAAATGGATACCTCCACGGCTTTATGGACACTGGCTTCATACTTTATCGTTGGTCTGTCCTATTTCGCTGGTTTGACGTTTATACTGGGCCTGTTATGGCGGCTTTGGGGCTATCTGCGTACTCCTATGCCTTGGCCCGAAGTCACCACCCCGGCCCCTGAAACTGAAGGTGGGGCCGTTGTGCGCGTCATCGGCGACGTGCTCATCTTCCCCAATCTCTTCAAGGCGGATAAGCTCCTGTGGGCTGGGGCCTGGGTCTTCCACGTGGCGCTCTTCGCCATCCTATTTCGCCACGTGCGTTACTTCACCTATCCGGTGCCCGGTGTTGTCCTATACATGGAGCCAGTTGCCCTGCTGTTTGGCTACATATTTGGTGTTGCTGCGCTCTATCTATTGTGGCGACGTCTGGTTTTGCCCCGTGCCCTGTACGTGTCGGGTTTGCCCGACTACTTTGCCTTGGTTCTGCTGGGCGTGATTGCCGGGACAGGCATCATGGTCGGCTATTGGGCCCACGTTTACTTAGTGGATGTGAAAGCTTTTGTTCTGGGCTTGCTTACTTTACGCCCGGTCTCGCCTCCTTTGCATCCCCTGTTCTTGATTCACTACCTGCTGGTCCTGGCGCTGATGCTCTACTTCCCCTTCAGCAAACTATTGCACGCGGGAGGCATTTTCTTCAGCCCCAGCCGCAACCAGCCTTACCAGATCCAGAAACCGGGCAGACGTTACGTGAATCCCTGGGATTATCCAGTTCGTTGAGCCCTCATCCAGATCCGAACCAGCATACCGACCGAAAAACCTGTCTTCTTTCCGTGCCAGTCGATAGGAGATCAGGCTTTTGGAGGAGATAGACGAATGGCCAAATTCGATGAGACCCCCATTATCCAGGACCCAGCCAAAGAGGGTGTCCTGGTACCGCCGCTCATTCGCGAGCACGCCTCGGTGGACGTGCGTTGCTATCCCGGCAAGGCCAAAGATCATAGGGCAATTGACATACCCGAGGAGCGCGTCCCCGACTGGCAGGAGAAAGGCATAGCCAAATTGGGGGAATTGTTGGAGAAAAACAAGGCCCTGCGCGTCTTCATGGACATCTGCGTGCGTTGCGGAGCTTGCGCCGACAAATGCCAGTTCTACCTGGGCACTGGCGATCCGCAAAACATGCCCGTTGCTCGGGCTGAACTGCTGCGCCAGGTTTATCGGCGTTACTTTACGCTGGGTGGGCGCATAATGCCTGGTCTCAGCGACGCCGCCGACTTTGACGAGGAGATGTTGGAGAAGTGGTATACGTATTTTTACCAGTGTTCCGAGTGCCGGCGCTGCTCCGTCTTCTGCCCCTATGGCATTGACACTGCTGAGATTACCATGGCTGCCCGTGAGATTATGACCAGTATCGGAGTCGCCACCAAGTATGTCACTGAGGTGGTGGCCAAAGTCTATGAGACAGGCAATAACTTGGGCATCCCTCGCGCCGCCTGGATAGACAACTGTGAATTCCTGGAAGAGGACGTCGAGGAGGAGACGGGCATTCTCTTCCCCTTCCCGGTAGATGTTGAGGGTGCTGATGTCCTCTTGGTGCCCCCTTCAGCCGATAATTTCGCCAACGTGGACACTATGATCGGCTATGCCAAGCTTTTCCACTTTCTGGGGATTAGCTGGACCACCAGTACCTATTGCAACGAAGGCGGGAATTTTGGGCTCTTCCTCAACTTCCATAACTTGAAGAAGGTCAACAAGCGCATCATCGATGCTGCGCGTATGCTCAACGTGAAAACGATTATCTGGGGCGAGTGTGGTCACGCCTGGCGAGGCGGTATTATGACCCCTACCCTTAGTGGTCCTATGGATATGTTCGATCCGCCTTATCCCTATCACATCAGCCAGTTTATGGTAGATATGATGCGCAAAGGTGCCTTTGATGGTAAGCTCGACAAAAGCGCCAACGACGAATATGTCGTCACCTATCACGATCCCTGCAACCCTGCCCGCGCTGGTCAACTCATCGATGAGCCGCGCCAGCTCTTGCGTGCCTGCTGCAATCACTTTGTCGAGATGCCGGCCGACACTATTCGCGAAAAGACTTACTGCTGTGGCGGGGGGGGCGGCTTGCTGACCGACGAAGTGATGCCCATCCGTATGGCCGGTGGCAAGCCGCGTGCGCTGGCGGTCAAGCACGTCAAGGCCAATTACCTGGCCACCATCTGCGCCATCTGCAAGGCCCAGTTGCCGGAAGCCATGAAGTACTGGGATGTGCCGGTCCAGGTTGGTGGCGTGATTGATCTTTTCACCAATGCCATTAAGGCTTTTCCAAGAATCTAATTGCGCAAGCGTCCTGTTAAGACTCGTTGAAACAAAGCCAGACGAGCAGCCCAATGCTTGGAAAAGCCCAAGCAATGCCAAGAATATTTTCTTGGCATTGCCCAATGCCCGATTTTCTTGGCATTGCCTAAGTGGTGATGATGCTCGTCGGTGACGGGCGACCGACGGCTGAGGTAATGTACCTGACAGTCGACCGTCGGCGGTCCCTGCTCGGTTACAAGGAGAAACTTGATGCGAAGAGTAGTCCTGGTTCTGGCAGTTCTGATCATCTTGGCTCTTGTCGTGGGCTTCTACCCAACCTACGTCGAGAAGCCGGTGAAGGATGGCACCGGGCCTATGGCCATCCGCCTGGATCCGGATGTGCCTGCGCCTGTAACCCATAGCCCTCTCGACTGGTGGCAGACCCATCATATGGATGTAGTCAACCAGGGTGACCTGACCAGGCAAGATTGCTTATATTGCCACGACCCGGCTACCTCGTGCAATAACTGCCACAACTACGTGGGTGTGGACCAGATCATATTATCTACCAAATGAACGAGAACCTGCAAATCCGCACCTTCTCGAGCCGCTGGATGGCATGCATCTTAGAGGGGGAATCTGCCGACCCGTACCTTTGGTGGAACAGGTGTTTGTCGGTTTGCTGATTTGCCGATTTGCTGATCTGTTAATTTGCAGATTTGTTAGGAGTGCGAACGATGACGGATGCGGAAAACGATATTCAGGCAAATGAGACCCCTAGACCCTCTGTCTTTGCCTCTCGACGGAGGTTTATTCAGCTTGGAATGGTGGCCGCCGGCGCCGCCTGGGTCGGCACGTTTGTACAATCGAGATTATTCCCCCAGGCCACGGCCCAGGAGGCCAAACCGGTCACGTTCCCTGTGTCTGAATTGCCGGTTGGCGGGGCCAAGTACGTCACTTATGGTGGCGTGCCGGCCATTGTCATCCGCACCCCCGAGAGCATCAATGCCTACTCTTTGGTTTGTACCCACCTGGGCTGCATCGTGGAATGGCAGCAGGAGGCCCAAGAGTTTTACTGCGCCTGTCACGATGGCCGCTTCGATCAGTTTGGTGAGGTGATCGCCGGACCGCCGCCGGTCCCCCTGGAGCAGTTTTCGGTCAGTGTGGAAGATGGGACGGTTGTCGTGGGTGAAGTGGTTTGATGTGAATACGTATTGCGTACTGCGTATTGCGTACTGCGTATTATGATCGTAGGGACTGATGCATGTAGTGGAAGAGACATACGAGTTGCGTAGTACGCAGTACGCAATACGCAGTACGCAGTAGAAATGGAGGTTAGTGATGAGGCGATTATTGCTGCTCTTAACTCTGTTTTTAACCATAATCTTGACGCTGGCGTTTGCCAGCCAACCGATGCAGGCATTGCCGGAATACTCCACCCAGACGGGTGAGCCGTGCGCTATCTGTCACGTTAGCCCCTCTGGTGGGGGTCTACGCACCCCGCGTGGACAGGCGTGGGTGGGTGCTGACAAGCCTGGGACTGTGCCGGATCTGACCGAATCATTGGAATTGCTGGGTGTTCACCTGGAGGTGGATGAGAGTGCCTACGTCACCGTTCCTGAGTCGGTTCCTCCTGCCGAGCCTCTTAACCTCAAGCCAGGACAGGCGAAGGTCATCCACGAATGGCTTAAAGACTACGAGGGTAACTGATACGTGAAACCTGATGCATGATGCGTGATGCGTAAAACGTCAAACGTGATGCGTAAAACGCGAATACACCGGTCACGCATCACGCATCACGCATCACGTTTGACGTTTCACGCATCACGTTTCACGGAATGGGTCGGAGTGCAAGTATGGACAAGATTTCACGACGAGATTTCATCAAGATAGGGGCCACGGCCACTGCTGCCGGGGCGGCGGTGGCCGCGGCCGGTGGAACGCGGACGCTATTGGAGCGAGGAGGTGCGTCACCCCTAAAGCGAAGCGGCGTAACGGCGGCTTCCTCCCTTGATGAGGTCTGGGTAAAGACCACCTGTGCCCTCTGCCCTTCCGGTTGTGGCCTGGAGGTACGGGTTGTGAATGGGAAGGCGGTCAAGGTGGAGGGCAATTCGCTCCACCCGCTTAACCAGGGCGTTTGCTGCCTGAAGGGACAGGCATCTCCCGAGGTACTCTACAGTCCCGAGCGTATTCAGCGACCGCGCCTGCAAACTGGTGAGCGAGGGGGTGGTGACTGGCAAGAAGTTTCCTGGGACGAGGCTCTGAGGCTGACGGCTGACAGGTTGGCTGAGTTGCGGGCGGCTGGACAGGCCCATACCGTTGCTTTTTTGTACGGCGAAACTCGGGGCCAGATGCGGGCCCTTATTAATCGCTTTATGACCGCCTATGGTTCGCCTAATACCATCTCGCAGGATAGCCTCAACGAACAAGCGGCCCGGCTGGCTATGTTCCTCACTCAAGGTATCAATGGCATCCCTGTGTATGATTTGAACGGCGCCAGTTACACGGTGGCCTTTGGTGGTAATATGCTCGAGTCTAGCCGCCACGTGATCGGTTACCTGGGTTCGTTGGCCTTTATGCGACGTGGCCGTCCCGAACGCGGTAAGCTGGTTGCCGTTCATCCGCGCATGTCGCTGACCGGTATCAAGGCTGACGAGTGGGTGCCCATCCGCCCTGGTACCTATGGCGCGATGGCGCTGGGTATGGCCAACGTGATTATCAACAGCAATCTCTATGATGAAGACTTCGTCCGTGACTTTACCTTTGGCTTTGAGGACTTTGAGGATGAGGCCGGCAACCAGCATATGGGCTTTAAGCGTCTGGTATTGGAACGTTATCCGTTGGATCGGGTAGAGTCCATCACAGGTGTCACGGCAGCCGACATCGCACGGCTGGCCGGGGAGTTTGCCACCAATCGTCCGGCAATTGCGGTGATGCCTACCGAGCCTGGTGGACTGGCCAGTGGCAATGGTCTATACACGGCCATGTCCATCCACTCGCTGAACGCCCTGCTAGGCTCGATCGATGTCTCGGGCGGTGTGCAAGTGCAACGTTTCCCCAGTCTGGCCGACTGGCCCGATTTTACACTTGACGCCGTGGCGGAGGCTGGCCTGGCTCAGGAGCGGGTTGACGGCGCTGGCACCGACGCATTACCACTGGCAATCTCTGCCTACCAGGATGTTGCTGAGCGTATTCTTGCCGGCGAGCCTTACCCCTTGAACGCGCTCTTCCTCTACAATGCCAACCCCGTCTACGACGTGCCGGATAGTAGTCGCTTTGCTGAGGCGTTGAAGAAAGTACCGTTTGTCGTCAGCTTTGCTTCTACCTTGGATGAGAGTGCCGCTCACGCCGACTTGATTCTACCGGCCAGTACTTTCCTGGAGATATGGGGCGACGACTATGTAGAGGGAACCGGTTACGCGGGCCTTTCGTTGCGCCGGCCCGTCGTCGAGCCGGTCCACGACACACGCAACCCCGGCGATGTATTGTTGAGCCTGGCTACGGAGGTGGGCGGGTCCTTGGCTGATGCGCTCCCCTGGGGGAATTACCAGGAACTGATTGAATATCGTCTCTCTGGCATTGACGTAGATTGGGACACATTCCAAGAAAACGGGGTCTGGTCGGAGATGGTTTACTTTCACGCCACCCCTGGCAGCCCCGCCTGGGGGGATGTCGTGGGGCGCGACCGGCTGCACGCACCGCAGGATGGCCGTTTCGACTTTTTCTCCCGCGAGCTTTTTGCGGCGCTATCATCGCCGGAGGATTTGGAATGTTTGCCTCACTTCGCCTTGCCAATGACCTCTGAATATGGCGGCTCAGAGTCCTATCCCTATTTGCTCGTTACTCAGGTGCTCATCACCCAACCCAGAGGTTGGGAGGGCATTATCCCCAGTTTGCAGGAAGCCTATGGTTTGCAGACCAATGCGAAGTGGTCGAGCTGGGTGGAGATTAACCCGCGCGCGGCCGAGTCGTTGGGCGTTAAGGACGGTGATCTAGTATGGGTCGAATCGCCTGTGGGGCGGGTTCAGGTTCCGGTCCGTCTGTATGAAGGGATATGGCCCAACGCCGTGTACATACCCCCCGGTCAGGGACATCGAACTTTGGTGAAATGGGGGCGTGGGTCGGAAGCCAACGTGGTCGTCGGTGCCAATCCTGTCCAGTTGTTGATAGCCGGCACCGAGCCGCCAGGAGGACTGGCGGCGTCCAGCCCAACCCGCGTGCGAATTTATAGGGCGTAAAGAGTGAAACGTATAAAAACCAGGTTTTTTGTCGGTGCATTCCCTAAAATACACCCATTCTGGCCAGAATTTGGCACACCATCCCTTTCATCTCGTCCAAAACCTGGTTTTTTCAGTAGAGACGTTTTACGCTTTACGTTTTAGATTTGGAGGCTTTTGTTATGGCCCGTTGGGGAATGGTCATCGACTTGGATAAATGTTTTGCCTGTCAGAGTTGTACGGTAGCTTGCCGCATGGAAAACAACACCCCGGTGGCTGGGCCTGATCAGACGTTTCGGGACCGGGCGATTCTGTGGAATGAGGTGCTCCCCTTCGTGGAGGGTGAATATCCTCATGTGACGATGACGCTCATTCCCCGTCCTTGCCAGCACTGCGACAATCCACCCTGCACCAAAGTCTGCCCCGTGAAGGCCACGTTCATAGACGAAGAAGGTATTGTACAAGTTGATTATGATCGCTGCATCGGCTGTCGCTTTTGTACCGTCGCCTGCCCATATCAGGTTCGCTATTTCAACTGGTACAGACCGGAGTGGCCGGAGGCGCTTAAGGAGCACCTTAACCCAGACCCGGAGGTTGCTCCCCGGCCTAAGGGTGTGGTTGAGAAATGTACGTTCTGCATCCAGCGGTTGCGCAAGGCGCGTGAACAGGCCGAGGCCGAAGGGCGTCCCTTCACTGCCACCGATTACATCCCGGCCTGCGTGCAAACATGCACCGGCCGTGCCCGATACTTTGGCGATTTAGATGACTCAGACAGCCTGGTCTCGCAGTTGGCAGCCAGCCCGCGCGCCTTCCGCCTCCAGGAAGAGATGGGAACCGAGCCAAAGGTGTATTACTTAAAACAGGGGTAGTGAATCAGCAAATCGCCAAATCAGCACGTGTGTGGCGGTTTGGGATTGTGGATTTGCAGATTTGTAGATTTCCAAGATTTGAACGGGAGCGACTGTTATGAGCCAACCCTATCGCGAATCAGAATTAGAGCGAACCGTTCTCAATCCGTTGCGCCACACGACGATGCAGTTTTATCTGGTGATGGGGGTTTTGGCCCTGGTGTTCCTGTGGGGTGCAGTCTCACTTGTTCGCCAGTGGGTGCTGGGCCTGGGGGTCACCGGGCTGGGCCGGCCTGTCTATTGGGGCATTTATCTTACCAACTTCGTGTTCTTTATCGGCATCAGCCACGCTGGTACCCTCATCTCGGCCATTCTGCGCGTGACCCAGGCCGAGTGGCGACGCCCCATCACGCGTATCGCCGAGGCTATTACCTTCTTTGCGCTTGTGATGGGTTTGCTACAAATCTGGTTTGATATGGGTCGGCCTGAGCGATTTTTTTACCCCTTCATCTGGGGACGTTTCATGTCGCCTTTCTTGTGGGATTTCACCTGCATCGGAGTTTACTTCTTGAGCAGTACCCTTTACCTTTACTTGCCTATGATGCCCGACTTGGCCCGTATGCGGGATCGTATGACGGATGCGCCTCGCTGGCGGCGCTGGCTTTACCGTACGATGTCCTATGGTTGGCACGGCAGCCACGAACAGAAACGTCGTTTGGAGATTGCCATCGGCATTATGGCTATTCTCATCATTCCCATTGCTGTCTCAGTTCACACTGTCGTCTCTTGGATCTTTGGGATGACGATGCAGCCTATGTGGCATAGCACCATCCTGGGACCGTATTTTGTGGTCGGCGCCATCTACTCTGGAATCGCCATGCTGTTTATCTTCATGACCCTCATTCGCAAAGCCTGGCACTTTGAGAAATGGATCGGGGAGAAGCAATACAATTACCTGGGCCTACTGCTGTTAGTGATGAGCGCCTTTTGGGGCTATTTCACTCTTGCCGAGTACCTGACTACTGGTTACGCATCGTTGGTGCACGAGACACACGTGATCCAGGCTAAACTGACCGGCGAGTACGCCCCCTGGTTCTGGACGATGATTGTATGTAACCTGGTCATACCCTTTGCCATTTTGCTGTGGCGCAGGGGGCGCACGCCGACTGGTACTTTTATCGCGGCCGTGTCCGTCGCCGTCGGCATGTGGATTGAGCGCTTCACGATCGTTGCGCCCACCCTGACCCGGCCCTCGTTGGGCTTTGAGCCAGCCATCTATACACCTACCATAACTGAAGTCGCGATCACCGCAGGCTCTTTAGCCTTGTTTGCCATACTCTTCCTGCTCTTCTTCAAAGTCTTTCCGGCCATATCTGTCTGGGAGGTGGAGGAGGGCGAAGTAATCGAGCGCGTCCGGTGCAAGGCGGAGGAGTTGGCTGTTCAGAGTGCAAGCTAGTTAATGGGTCGACGAGTCAACTTAGTGGAGGACACGCATGGGACATTGGTTAATGGACACCCCTGGCATTGGGTCGATTGTCGTGCTGGGTGTAGGCTTTTGCGTGTTGATTGCCTACATTTTCATGTTGCGCTGGATTCAAGTGGCCCCACCTGAACCTATTCCCGTAGAGGCTAGTGCGCAAGATGAGGACGGCACAGCGACTGAGGCAGGAGGTGAGGAAGCATGAAGTGGTCGCGAGTGTTGTTGGTTTTCTGCTTTCTGACGCTGGTGATCTTGCTGACCACTGTACCCCCGGTGGTTGGGAACGCCGACGCGCCAACTCGGTCTCCCAGCCTCTTGCAGTTCCAGCCGGGCAACTATTGCGTCAGTTGCCACACCCCTGGTGACGAGAGGCCGACCTCTGTTATGGTCTGGACCGGGAGCATCGACCGGGAAGTGATCAGTCCATGTCCTGCGGCCAGCCGTGTGCGCGAGGAGGTTTATTACACGGACCGGATGCTGTTGGCCATTTCCCGCGCCCGAGCTGGTCTGCCCAATCGGGTGGATGCCAGCAAGATCGATTCCCGCGTCACTGCCGCCCGCCAGACCTACAGCCGCCTCCTCGACACACCCGTCACCAGCCTGGATGCCACCTCGTCCGAGGCGCAGGTGCTCCGCTATCAGTTGGGTAAGAGCTATACCTGGCTTAATGACGTGCGCGACACCCTGAAGCAACAGATCGTGTTGATCATCGCCATACTGGTAACGCTCGTCCTGTTCATATCGCTTGGCTGGGGTTTGCGTAACGTTGCCCGGTTCATCACGAGCCGTGGCAAGCAAGGGGGGAGACGACCTCGCCTCAGCTTCAAAGCCGTTCTCTTCGTAGTGCTTGTCTTGGTCCTGTTCTCCTTGCCCATCTTCCGCGTTCCGAGCCAGGCAGTGGAAAGTAGCGAAGAGGCCCTGGCTCGCCAGACTGCTCTTGACACCGCGGATCGGGCCGCCGATGCCACCGACCAGGCTTTGGCCCGTTCGTGGATGCTGGGGCGTGTTGGGGCAGCCTGGGCCGACCTAAACCCGCAGAGTGCCGAAAATGCTCTGACGGACGCCGTGACCGCCGCCGGGGAGACGCAAATGAACGCCGATGCCCTCTGGGGTGAGGCACAGGCGGTGCAAGAGGGGACACTTGGCTCGCAGGCATCACAAGAAAAAGCATGGCTGAGCGCCAATCGTCTCGGTGCCGTTAATTCCCGGTCCTGGGCATTGAGGCTTATCGCCACCGAGTGGACTTCTATAGACCCAGCTCGCGCTGAGGATGTATTGGAAGCAGCGTTAGACGTGGCAACTGGTCGGGCACCAGGCACTGCCCCTGCCGACATCTATCGGGATTTGGATGTGCGTACCATCGCTGTCGCCTGGGCGACTCTCAATCCAGAACAGGCTGTGGCCGTCGCCGGGCGGATATATGATCCGGCCATACGTGCCTGGGCGTTGCGGGAGATCGCGGCCATTACGGGGGATATCTCTCTACATGACCGGGCGGCCGAGGCAGCTCTTGAGGTGTCGGACCCGGTTGACCGCGCCCGCGCGTTGCGCGAAGTCGCCGTTGCTTCCGGGAACCAATTGCTCTTTGGTGAAGCGTTGGCTGCTCTGGAAGACGTCGAGCCCGTTTCGCGGGCTTATGCGCTCAGCGACTTGGCCGCTGCCTCTGGCGATGCTTCCCTTGCCGCCCAGATTGATCGGGCTTACCCCGACGCACGTGTCGCTGCTTGGTATCGTGTTGGCCAGTTCGACGAAGCGTGGGCGGCTGCCGGTGAAATTAGCGATCCCTTTGACCGCGCGCGCGCGCAGGCGACTGTCGCCGGGGCCTGGGGGAATATCGACGCTGCCCGGCAAATCTCAGATCTCACCCTGCGCGATCTGGCCTTGCGCGACATAGCCATCGCTGACCAAGACTTGGCGCTGGCAGGGAGCATCGAGTCGGTTTATTATCGAGTGCAGGCACTGACTGCTCTTGGCCAATACCAGGCTGCTTTTGAAGCTGCCGGGGAGTTGAGCGATACCTACCCATTGCGTGCGCTGGCTATCGCCTGGGCGGAGACCGATCCCCAGGCTGCTTTGGCCGTCGTAGACATGATGGACCGTGAGGCCGATAAGGCCGAGGCATTGCGCGCGATCGCCGTTGTCGCCGGCGACGATGATCTCTTTGAGCGGGCGCTGGGTATGGCACTGGCCGCTCGCGTGCGTGGTGATGCCCTGGCCCCGGCTGAGGCGTCCCTGGACCTGGCCCGGGATTTTGAACTCATCGATGCCACCAGGGCTGAGTCTGCCTTTGACCAGGCTTACGACGTCGCCTTGGGAATCTCGACTAAGTATAAATAATGAGGTTTATCCCCCAGGCCGATGACATGTGTCACTGCCAGCCGCTGGTGGCGCCGATTATACTTGCGAAACAGGGGAATTCAGATTCCCTTAGGAAGCGTCCAGAAACAACTTTCGATTTTCAGGCCGAAAATCCGAGTGGGTAGCACTGCATTTAATCGTGGTCGGTATGTAGGGCGGGTTCGTAACCCGCCATTTGGGGGCGGCAGGCTACGAGCCTGCCCTACATATAGGGACGTTCGTCTGATAACGCTGCTATTTTTTGACAGCCACGGTTCAATGCAGTCCTACC
>DAOUMD010000002.1:0-46527 GCA_034412795.1 Anaerolineae bacterium | reverse complement strand
GTGAGATTCTGGAACAGATGCTCGACGATTTTAGGTTCGGCAACGAAGGTTCCTTTGCCTTTTCTCTTCACGATCAGGCCTTCATGTTGCATCTCATTGAGAGCCTGTCGGATCACAGTTCGGCTGACGTCGAACAAGCGGCACAACTCTGGTTCTCCCGGAAGTTGATCGCCGGGCTGCCAATCAGAGTTCTCTATATACTCTCGCAGAGTCTGTTTCACCTGGACGTAATATGGGATGGGGCTGTTGCGGTCAACTGCATTTCTGAAGACGCGTGACAAATCGTTAGAGGCAGCCAAATTGTCCTCCCGGTGTCCAAGAGCAATCACGCATCACCCTTTGAGTGCGTTCTCAGTTAGTAGTTTGCTTGACGGGTTAAGAAATCGGGGTTTGAGTTACGCGAACAGATGGCATTCGCATCAGGTACCGAACCAGAGTGCTACAATTGCCATCAAGGTCTCTCGGCACTGCGCTTGCCTGGACACCCTTATGAATTTGATGTGCAGGCGCCCTGGCCGGCACCTTGCTATCCTGTTATCCTGTTATCTTGTAATTATAAGTGTAATCATTGTAACACAGGGCTCGCGAGGAGTCAAGAGGCAACTACTTTATTTTCTTAACCCTATCTTCTCAAAAAGTAGGGGCAACCCTGGGTGTCTGCCCCAAGGGCGAACACCCAGGGTTGCCCCTACCCCGGATTATTGAGAAGATACTCTTAACCTTCGTAATGTGGCCGCTATGTTCCGCGCACCTGGCGCACCGCTGACACGGCGTCTTGGGCCAATTGGGCAATCTCGTCGAATTTGCCGGCCGTGATCAGGTCCGCCTTGACCAGCCAGCTTCCCCCGCAGCAGTGGACGCTGCGGAGGGCCAGGTAGTCGGCCAGGTTGTCGCGGTTGATACCGCCGGTGGGAATGAATTTGACGCCCCCGTAAGGCGCAGAGATGGCCTTGAGCGTCTTGATACCACCCATGGCCTCGGCGGGGAAGAACTTGAGGATATTCAACCCCTTGTCCGTTGCCATTTCGATTTCGGTGGGTGTGGCCACCCCCGGCGTGACGGCTACCCCGTTATCCAGACACCAATCGACCACCTTCTCATTAAAGCCGGGCGAGACAATAAACTTCGCGCCGGCCGAGACTGCTCGGTCGGCCTGATCCACCGACCGCACCGTCCCCGCCCCGAGGATAACCTCCGGTAAGCTGGAGGCGATTCGGCGTATTGCCTCCTCGGCGGCTTCAGTCCGGAAGGTGATCTCGGCACACGGCAGCCCGCCTGCCGACAGGGCTCTGCCCAGCTCTACGGCGTCGCCGGCCCGCTCGATCTTGACCACGGGCACCACCCCCAGGCGTCCTAGCGTATCAAGCATATCGTTCATTATGTTTCTCCTCGTGAGAGTTATATTCAGATTGACGCATCAGCGTGACACACGCCCTGACACATCGCCCCCCATCATCTTCTCGACTTCGGCGACGGTCACCATGTTGAAGTCGCCAAAGATCGAGTGTTTGAGGCAAGAAGCGGCTACGGCAAAGTTCAATGCGCTCTGGCGATCATCGCCATAAGTGCGCAGGCCGTAGATCAGCCCGCCCATAAACGAATCGCCACCCCCCACCCGGTCCACGATGTGGGTGATGTCGTAGGTGGGGGCAGTGTAGAACATATCTTCGCTCCATAGTACCCCGGACCAAGTATTATGGCTGGCCGAGATCGAGCCACGCAGGGTGATGGCAATCGTCTTCAGGTTGGGGAAGCGCCTGGCCAGCTCTTCACACACGTAGCGATACTTGTCGGCTTTTACCAGCCCGGCGGTCACATCGGTCTCGGGCGCTTTGATGCCAAACACCTTGTCGGCGTCTTCCTCATTACCGATGGCTACGTCGCAGTTGCGCACCAGCTCGGGCATCACCTCGCCCGGCGCTTTGCCCCACTTCCACAGCTTCTTGCGGTAGTTCAAATCGCACGAGACCGTCAGTCCCATCTCTTTGGCCACCTGGACTGCCTCCAGGCAGACGTCGGCCGTTCCACTTGAGATGGCCGGGGTGATACCTGTCCAGTGAAACCAATCAGCGTCGGCGAAGGCCTGCTTCCAGTCGATCATCCCGCGCTCGATGGTGGCGATAGCCGAGTTGGCCCGGTCATAAATCACCTTGCTGCCGCGCTGCACAGCGCCCATCTCCATAAAGTAGATGCCCAGCCGCTCGCCGCCGCGCACAATCTTGTCCACGCCCACGCCATAACCCCGCAGGAACTGAATGCAGGCCTCGCCCAGGTCGTTATCGGGCAGGCGGGTGATGTAGTTCACCGGCACGCCAAAGTTAGCCAGCGACACGGCTACGTTGGCCTCGCCGCCGCCGTAGATGACGTCAAAAGAGCGGGCCTGCCCGAAGCGCAAGAAGCCCGGCGGCGATAGACGCATCATAATCTCACCGAAGGTTACCACTTTCTTTGCCATAGTTAATATTTCCTCTCTTTGTTCCATTTATTCGAAGGATGAAGGACGAATGAGCGGGTTTAGCGGGGGGCTTTCGTCCTTCGTCATCCATCGTTCGTCCAATAACTAAGGGTGCATTCAAAATGAGTTGGTAGGGGCATCCCCTTGTGGGTGCCCAGGGCGGGCACAAGACCCGCCCCTACAACTCGTTTTGAACACGTCCAATAGTTAATCACGCCGATACGCATACGATGTCTTGCCCTCGACCTCAGGGTTAACCACCCACTGCGGCCAGCGGCCGTGGCATACGTCAATTGCGATCTGGCCGCCGATACGATACACATCAGCTACGCTTTCCAGAGAATTAGCCCCCACGTGGGGCGTGAAGGTCACGTTGTCGAACTCACGCAGCGGTGAGTCGAGAGGCAAGGGTTCGTGCTCGAACACGTCTAACCCGGCTCCCCACACTTTGCCCGTCTGTAAGGCCGCCACCAACGCGCTCTCATCAATGACCGGTCCCCGGCTGGTGTTGACGATGAACACGCCTTCTTTCATCAGGCTGAATTCCCTGACACTCAGTAGGTGATAGGTTTCGTCAGTCAGCGGGCAGTGGACCGAGATGAAATCGGAGCGCTGTAATAGCTCCTCCAGTTCCGCCTTTTGCGCTCCATAATGGCCGATGGTTTCCGCGTCGAGATAGGGATCATAGGCCAGCAAGGTCATGCCGAAGCCGCTTACCCTTTCGGCCAGGGCGCTGGCAATTTGACCGAAGGCGACGAAGCCCATAGTGCAGCCTTTCATACGGCGGGCAGGACGCGCCCCGGTGCGATCCCAACGCCTGGCCCGGATCCAGCGGTCCTGGCGGGCGACATGTCTGACACCATCCATCAGCAACGCCAGGGCGTGATCGGCCACGTCGTCTATGCAGTAAGTAGGGGTGTTGCACACGAGGATGCCTTGTGCCGTGGCGGCTGCGACGTCCACGTTGTCATAGCCAGTGCCCAGGCGTACAATGCATCGGGGGCGCTCGAGTCCCTCAATGACGGTTCGGGTGAGCAATGGACGCACTGACTGGATCATGACCACATCGCTGGTCCGTGCCGCCTCCAATGCCGCTTCCGGTGAGCGATGCTGGCCCATAACCCACTCTATGCCGTGGCGGGTCAGCTCCTCGCCCACCCAATTCGGCGGAGCAAAGAGGTCCTCGTCGTAATCTACTAATGTGGCTTTAAAGGAGAGGTCTTCCATGGTTGCTATACACCCCCAAAGGCAGATATTCCGCCGTCGATTGTGACGGTTGTTCCGTGCACAAACGCGGCAACATCTGAAAGCAGCAGGAGAGCAGGTCCAATCAGGTCTTCAGGCTGTCCAAATCGCCCCAGGGGCGTATGGGCAATGATTCTCTGCCCCCGCTCGGTTAGTTCACCGTCGCCCTCATCCACCAACAGGAATCGGTTTTGCTCGGTCAGAAAGAAACCGGGCATAATCGCATTGACGCGGATGTGCGGCGAGTACTCCTGGGATACATGTACGGCGAGCCAACGCGTAAAGTTGACGATGGCTGCTTTGGCGGCAGAGTAGGCCACACTTCTGGTCAGGGGCCGGTCGGCCCCCATCGAGGATATGGTGAGAATGCAGCCGCTGTCCTGTTCAACCATGTACCGGCCGAAAACCTGGCAGGCCAGGAAAGTCCCCATGAAATTGAGATCGAAGACCCAACGGACCGCATCCTCGGGTAAGTCAAAGAAGGACAACTCTTCGCTGGTTGTCGCTTCCTTCTTGGCGCCACCCGCTCCGTTGATGAGGATATCAATGTGCCCAAAGGTCTCGATCGTTTTGTGAGCTAGGCTGTTCAGCGATTTTTTGTCAAGCACATCGGCTTGGGTGGCGATGGCTTGTCCCCCGTGCGTGATAATCTGATCCGCTATCTCTTGAGCCTTGGCCATATGGGTGTGCCCTACCACCACTATGGCCGCCCCTTGTTGGCCGAGTGCCTGTGCCAGCGTACTGCAAAGCACGCCACTTCCCCCGACGACTACTGCCACTTTCTGTGTGAAATCGAATGCTCTATCCAGGTTCATTGAGTGCGACCTTACTCCATTAGATAACCGCCGTTAACGTCGAGAATCTGACCGGTGATGAAGCCGGCACCATCCGAGACAAGAAAGGCCACCGCCTCAGCTACTTCCTCTGGTTGGCCCAGCCTCTTCAGGGGAATGGCCTCCACGATCTGACGCCGCTTTTCCTCTGACCACTCCTGGCTCATCTCGGTCTCAATGGCGTGGGGAGCCACAGCGTTTACGTTGATCCCGTGCGGGGCCAGTTCTCGCGCCAGGGACTTGGTGAATGTGTTAATGGCCCCCTTTGACGTGCCGTAGGACGGAGCGGAGGCAATATCGCCCATCTTGCCCACCACAGAGGAGATGTTGATGATCTTTCCCCCTCCTTGTTTGATCATGAGAGGCACCACCTCTTTGGCACAGTTGAAGGTCCCACCCAGGTTGACGCTGAGGACCTTGTCCCACTCTTCCGGCTCGTGATCGAGGAATGTCCCGCGCCGGATGATACCGGCGTTGTTCACCAGGATGTCAATCCTCCCAAAGAGGGAGACCGCTTCGCCGACCAGTTGCTGTACCGCTTCGCGTTGGGAGACGTCGGCCTGGATAGCCCTGGTCTTCCGCCCCAATTCTTCAATCTCCTGCGCTACCCGTCTGGCGTCTTCCAGGTCCACGTCAGTAACCACGACGTTCGCCCCTTCTCGGGCCAGTGTAAGCGCAATGGCCTTTCCTATGCCCCGGGCGGCACCGGTCACTAAGGCTACCTTCCCCTCGAATCTCATATTTCTCCGGCCTCCTTAATTTATTCCTTAACCGCCCCGGCTGTCATACCCTCGACCAGATAGTTCTGCAAGAGCAGGTAGAGTATCAATGGCGGCAGCGCTCCGATCATGGACCCAGCCATCAACTGAGGCCAGATGATGCGGAACTGGGTCACAAGCCGCGTCAGACCCAGCGTGACGGTGGTCATTTTCTCACCGCTGGTCAGGACCAATACCCAGAGCAGATCCCCCCAGGCCAGCAAAAAGGCAAAGATCACGGTTGCCACCATGCCCGGCGCAATGAGTGGCAGAATTACCTTTAAATAGGCGCTCAAGGGCGTGCAACCGTCGATCAGGGCTGCGTCGTCCAGTTCCTCCGGCACCGAGTCTATAAACCCTTTCAGCATCCAGGTGCTAAAGGGTAAGGTGATGGCGGTGAAGGCCAGGATCAGGCCCGGATAGGTATTGTACAGCCCAACGGTAGAGAGCATTTTGAAGTAGGGCCCCACCAAAAGCACACCGGGCAGCATTTGGCTGGCCAGGATGACGCCAATCAACGTGGCTCGGCCCCGAAAGCCGAAGCGAGAGAAGCCATAACCGGCAAACGATCCGATCATTGTGGAAAACAACGCCGTGCCCAAAGAGATGATCGTGCTGTTCAAAAACCAAATGGGGAAGTTTCCCCATATCAAAATCTGGATGTACGCCTCGAGCGTGGGCTCTTTGGGCCAGAGTGTAGGCGGGATGGCCACCGCCTCCTTATCGGTCTTCAACGAGGTGAAGATCATCCACAAGAAGGGAGTGATGGTGTACAAAAGAACCAGGCCCAGGATCACATAGGCAATGATAATACCGGGTTGTAACCTTTTCTTCATCACAATCTCCGGACCATGGCACGTATATAGGGCAGGCTCAGAAGTAGCATGATAATCGCCAAAACTATGGCTATGGCGGCGGCGTATTCGAAGTTAAAATACCTGAAATATTGCTTGTATACGTAGAGAGATAGGATTTCAGTGACGTTGCCAGGCCCTCCCGCAGTCATATTAAAAACCAGGCCAAAGCGCCTAAATTGCCAGATGGTGTCCAAGGCCATTGCGATCAATATCATTCCTCTCATGTTAGGAATGGTGATGTGGCGAAATTCTTGAATTTTTGAGGCACCATCTACTTTGGCTGCCTCGTATTGTTCGCCCGGAATCGCCTGTAGGCCCGCCAACAGGATGAGCATCACGAATGGGTAGCCGCGCCACACGTCCGCAAAGATCACACTTGGTAAGGCCAGATCTGAGTCCCCCAGCCACTCGACATAGGTGTTGATGACACCCAGTGAAAGAAGCACGCGGTTGATGATTCCTGCGGTAGGGTTGTACATAAACCGCCACATCAGACCGGAGATGACGTCGGGCACGGCCCAGGGGAGAATGGCCACCACTCTGAAGAATCGTTTTCCTTTGACCGAGGCATTCAAGGCCAGCGCAATGATGAATCCTACGAGCAGGTGCAGCAGAACCGTACCGCCGACGAAGATAAAGGTGATGACCAGGGAGTTGCGAAAGCGGCCGTCCCGAGGGAGCTTGGCATAGTTTTCCAGGGTCCAGCCACCGTCGGGCAGGCTGAGGCTGTTGACCACCGCCACGACGATCGGGAACCCCAGCACCAGAACGAGCATTAACAGGGCCGGCATAACGAATGCAAAACCCTGGTTCAGCCGGAGCGGGCCCTTAATTAGTGGGAAGCGAACGTGAGAGTTTTTCATCGTCAGGCTTGGAGACTCATCCATCGTCAGGTTTGGGTATGTGTAGGTGACGGCAGAGGGCCGCCCGATGCAGCCCCCTGCCTCTTCAGGCGATTGATCTTAGAATTCTGGGCACCCTTCGCCGCCCAAGATCTCGTTGATCTGGTTGTGGGCGCCCTCAAGTGCTTCCTCAGGCGTCTTGTCCCCTGTGAAAGCAAGCTGGGCAGCACTGTTGACTGCCTCAATAATCTGCGGCCACTCTTTCATCTGAGGCACGAACTGGGCCTTGGGCAACTGGCCGGCAATGGCTTTGGCGAATTTGTCCGTGACCAGCGGCTCATACTCCTCCGAGACATCCATCCGCGCCGAGGTGACGCGGGCATCCTCGAACCACTTTTGCTCCTGTTCCTTGGCCGTGATGAACTTGATCAGTTCCCAGGCCTCTTCGGGATGCTCCGTGTTCGGGTTGATGGCCCAGGCGCTCAGCCAGGCGGTTGTGATGAACTCGGGGTCCGTCCCTGCCTTGATGGGGACGTCCGCCACCTCCAGAACCTCGAAGGCATTCAGGTCGGGATTGGATGTGTCGACGATAGGCGCTGTCCAACCGGAGCCCAATAACATGGCGATTTGCTCGTTGGCCATCTGCTCCCTGACTGTTCCCGGGTTCTGGGCCGTGACGCCGGGTGGGATCACTTCGTGCACGGTGAACATTTCGATGAAGGTAGTGAAGGCTTCCTTCGCTTCGGCGGTGTTGAGCGCGGAGCAAGTGCCGTCTTCGTTCAGGTAGCTGCCCCCGTGGCTGAAGAGAATGGGGCTGACCCGGAGTTCGAAACCAGGATCGACGGCCCCAATGGTTCCAAATCCCCAGGTATCGACTTGCCCGTCGCCGTCCCTATCCCGCGTCAGCGCCTTCGCATATTCCAGGAACTCGTCCCAGGTGGCTGGCGGCTGGCTCGGATCCAGCCCCGCTTCCTCATACAGGTTGGTGTTGTAGAAGAGGGCCATCGACATGAAATCGCCCGGAATCGCGTAATAGGAACCTTCGTACTGCATCATCTCCAGAGTCTGGGGATACCAGGGTTCGAGGAACTGGTCGCCACCCTCTTCCTCAATGAAGGAGGTGAGATCGTAGAGAAAGTCTCTCTCGATGAAGGACCGGAGCGAGTAGGCATGGAGGTGGATCACATCCGGTCCGGCGCCTGCCTGGATCTCTGTGGCGTACTTGGTGTCCTTATCCCCATACGAGACATAGTCTAGCTCGAGGTTAATGTTGGGGTGCTCGGCTTCATAGGTCTCGAAGGCTTCCTTGAGAGATTTTTCCCAGTGAGGTTCCGTCAGGTGCCAGTCGGAGAATACCAGGGTCACTTCCCCCTCTGGCTCGGGAGCTGCGGGCTCAGCAGCCTCCTCTTCTTCCGCCATGGGTTCTTCGACCGGTGCGGGTGTTGGCGTCATTACGACGCATTGGGCTGCGACCAGGCTCAACAATGCCAAGATCGCTATCAAGGGCAACAGCTTACGGAATTTCATTTTGGTCCTCCTTGACGTTACCACAACGGTGTGTCCAAGTGTCAACCAAGACACAAACAAAACACAAACGAACTACGCGGAAAAAAGAACTGACATCGGTCGATAGGCTCCCTCCTTTCTGGCTTAGATTTATGGCAGCCGATTGCACCGCAGCCCGACCGCCCAGGCGTGCCCATCGCCTAAATCGCCTGCAAGCCCGACGTCTTCTACCGCGTCCGATCCAGTGATAGTCAGGAGGTATCTTCTCAATATCTCGGGGTAAGGGCAGGTCTTGCGCCTGCCCAAGCGGGCAACCGCAAGGGTTTGCCCCTACTTTTTGAGAAGATACGCCAGGAGCTTCAGGTAACCTCAGCGATCATGTCATACACGGGCACCAACGCTTGATATGCGGCCTCGAAGATAGGCTTAATCACTTCATACGCTGCCCGAGCGGCAGGGTCAGGCTCGATGACTTCGTTCACCTGATTCATCGTCTTTATCATCGAGAAGTCGGGGTACAAGCCTACACCAACGCCACCGGTCAGCGCCGCCCCCATAGAGGTTGCCTCCTCAAGGATGGCCAGCCGGTGCACCGGCATGCCATAAACGTCCGCCATCATCTGGTTCCAGAAGCGCCCTCGGGCGCCGCCACCGATGAGACGCATGGCTTCAATCCGGGCGCCCTGGGATGTGAAAGCGTCGAGAATCACGCGCAGGTTCATGGTGACGCCTTCCAATACGGCGCGTATCATATCCGCGTGTGTGTGCCGGATGGTCAATCCGATGAACCCGCCCCGTGCCCACGGGTTCCAGCGCGGGCTGCGCTCGCCCAGAAGATACGGCAAGAAAATCAGTCCGTTAGCCCCGACAGGTGAGTTTGCCGCCTCAAGGTTCATCAACTCATAGGGGCTGACGCCGAGACTCTCAGCAGCTTCTGCCTCGACGGGGCATAACCGGTCACGAGCCCATTGGTAAGAAGCGCCCGCAGCCTGCATCGTTCCGGTGGGCATGAACATGCCGGGTACCACGTGCCCGAAGGTGAAGGTCTTGAGATCAGGGTCATAGATTGGTTTCTCGGTGGCTAACGCTATCCAGGAAGACGAGCCAACGTAGTTGTAGGCGGTGCCTTCACTCACCACGCCGGCACCGGCCGCGGCGCACGGCCCATCTCCACCCCCGATGACCACGGGTGTCCCGGCCGCCACCCCCGCTTCGTCGGCAACCTCGGGCAGTACTTCGCCCACCACGTCAATGGATTGGCGCAAGTCAGGCAGTTGAGCCGGGTTCAGTTCGGCGGCCTCGACGATGCGCTCGGACCACGTACCAGCCTGCAGATCGTACAAATTCATACCGGACGCATCCGAGAGATCGGTGACGAAGACGCCCGTTAGTTGGGCCACGATGGTGTCCTTTGCGTGGAGGTACTTGTATGCCGCCTGATATATTTCGGGTTGATGGTCGCGTAGCCAGAGTATCTTGCTTAGCGAGTACGAGGCACTGAGACGGTGTCCGGTGATGCGATAAACCTCTTCTGGAGAAATGCGTTCACCCACCCAATGCTCTTGTTCCACCGAACGTTGGTCGGCCCAAATAATCGCTTTGCGGAGTGGCCTGGCCTGCCTGTCCAACGGGACGCAGCCCATCATTTGCCCGCTGAAGACAACGCAGGCCACTTCGTCGGGCCGAACCTTGGTCTGTCCCAGCAGTTTATGGGTCGAAGCGCAGACGGCATTCCACCAGTCCTCTGGATCTTGTTCAGCCCAACTGGTTTGGGCGTACTCGGTCTCGTAGCCGTAAAATGCGCTGCCTACCAGGCTGCCCTCTCGGTCGTAGAGTGTCGCTTTGTTGCCCGTTGTACCCAGGTCATGGGCGAGAATGTAGTTTTTCATGCTCCATCTCGCTTCCGCGTGTATCTGGCAATGAAGTTGTAGGGGGAGGGAAGTGGGATATGGCTGGCGGCCTCGAGTCTGTCCAACTCATCGGCGGACAGGGCCCAGCCCACACTGCCCAGGTTGTCTTCCAGTTGGGCCGGCGTGCGGGCACCCATGATGGGCGCAGTGACGCCGGGTTGTTGCAGCAGCCAGTTGAGAGCCACCTGGGCCGGCGTTTTGCCCCGCGATTGGCTGATCTCCATCAGGGCATCTATGATGCGCCAGGTTCGCTCACTTTCGCGCTGTTCGGGCAGATCGTCCCAGCGGTCCGCCCGGCCCACGCGGCTCTCAGGCGGGGGCGGCTGCCCGCGCTGGTACTTGCCGCTCAGCCAGCCCCCGGCCAGGGGCGACCAGGGGATCACTCCGATGCCCTCGGAGCGACACAGGGGTAGCAGTTCCCACTCCGTGCTGCGCACCAATAGGCTGTATTCCGGCTGCAAGCAGTCGAAGCGGGCCCAGCCGCGCATCTCGCTGAGCATGATGGCTCGGGTCAGTTGGGAAGCGGTGTAATTCGATGCTCCGATGTAGCGCACCTTTCCAGCGCGCACCAGATCATCCAGTGCCCGTAACGTTTCTTCTAAGGGTGTGGAGGCATCCCAGCAGTGCATTTGATACAGGTCTATGTATTCGGTCTGCAGACGGCGCAGGCTGGCGTCGATCTGTTCGAAGATGTGCTTTCGGGTCAAACCGGTGTCGTTAGGCCCTTCTCCGACCGGGAAAAAGACCTTGCTGGCGATGACAAGCTGAGAACGGTGGCCGCAGCTCTTGAGCCAGTTGCCCAGCATGGTCTCCGACTGGCCCTCATTGTAGATGTTGGAGGTGTCGAAGAAGTTGCCCCCGGCGTCGACAAAGCGGTCAGCCAGAGCACGAGCCGCTGGTTCGTCGGCACCCCAGCCGAAGGTCTGCGTCCCCAGGCAGAGTTCCGAAACCTTTAGCCCGGTTCTTCCCATAAAGCGATATTCCATCCTTCTCCTCCTTTGGCTGATGGAGTTAACGTTTTAGAGTAGAGCGACCTCGCTCCTCTGTTTTTCAAAGATTTCGGGTCAGGAGTAGCCGAGAGCGTGTGAGATATTTTGCGCAGTTTCGACAACCTGCATTGCCATAGGACTGCCGACTAGAGGAACGGGCATGCGGGTGTCCGGGCCTGAGATGCTGACGGCGGCGATAACTCCGCCAGTTCTATCTCGGATTGGCGCGGCCACACATCGAACACTGGCCTCGAATTCACCGTTGTCGGCGGCGTAACCCCGCGAGCGGATTTCACGCAGTTCCCATAGGAGAGCATCTGCGTCGGTGATCGTGGTGTCTGTCAACGCTTTCAAGCCATCGTTGCGGATCCATTGACTGATCTCGTCCGCAGGCCGGAATGCCGCCATGACCTTACCCAACGCAGTGCCGTGCATAGGAGCAGTGCTCCCGATGCGCGACATCATCAGTCCGACCGCATGTTGGGTAGGGAGCTTTTCCAGATAGACCACTCGCAGGTCATCGTCGAGAACGGCCAGATGGACGGTTTCATTGGCTTGATCGCGCAACTGCAAAAGAAAGGGGCGTGCTTGTTGTGTCAGGACCAGTTTCTCTTCGACCAACGCGCCAAAACGGAGCATTTTCAGACCTAACCAGTAGCCGTTCTCTGTCTCGGTTAGATAATGGCCGCGGAGCAGATTGACAATGACACGAAAGGCCGTTGACTTGGGAAGCCCGGTATAGGCACAGATTTGTTCCAGGCTGAGCGGGGTACGGGACTCGAGCAAGGCATCCAGTACCTTCATACCTCGTTGTAGGGCCTGGATTGAGTAATCACGCTGAGAGGACTGGTTTGTCTCTTGTTTCATAGAGTGAAACCACGGTTTCAGTTTCGTATTTTATTTTAGCATACTTCTTATTACCTGTCAATAAAGTTCTGACGTTTGCCTAGGGCAATTATCTGTTATGTTGAGCAAAAAACGGGTCTTGTTGAGTGAAATCGGTGTTGTTATGTAATATCATGGTTGAATTTGATAGCGGAATCCGTCTGCTTTGATGGATTTGAATCTTGTATCAGTGGAAGTGTATTGAGCTTCTTGTGATTCTTATCCAAAACGTGCATTTCTGGGTCTTTTGTTTAACATAAGCTGATATTTGACATAACAGATGCGTTTGCCCTGGACGTTTGCCTCGAATGTGGGGATATCATTGCCATTTACGGGTTCAATTTAATAGCGATGATGCTTGGGGTGGTCTGCCCTTTTTCGGCCCATTGCGATGATGCACAAAACATGATAAGATAGTGGTATCCGATCCTACACATTGGCTGCTGAGCAGACCATAAAAAGCCCCGGAAAGGATTAAATGGCCACGCCCTCCTACGCTGGCGCTCAGGACTTAACGCTTCTGACGACCAAGCTATACATCCCACCACCCTTGTCCAACTTGGTGGAGCGCCCCCGCCTGATCGAGCGGTTGAACGAGGGGCTGCACCGCAAATTGACCCTCATCTCCGCCCCGGCAGGCTTTGGCAAGACCACCCTGGTCAGCGAATGGGCCGCACGCATAGGGGGCGCCGTCGCACCTAGCCCGCCTATAAGGACGGCCTGGCTCTCGCTGGACGAAGGTGATAACGACCTGGCCCGTTTCCTGACCTACTTAATCGCCGCCCTGGGCCGAGTTGAAGGGATTGAAGCCACGATTGGAAAAGGCGCGCTGGGCATGCTCCAATCTCCTCAACCGCCGCCCGCCGAGGCTCTCCTGACCTCTCTGATCAACGACGTTGCCGCCGTCCCCGGGGGGATTATCCTTGTTCTTGACGACTACCACTTGATCGAAGCCCAACCCATCGACGACGCCCTTACCTTTCTACTCGAACACCTGCCAGTAAACATGCGCCTGGTCATCGCTACCCGTGATGACCCACACCTGCCACTGGCCCGTCCACGTGCCAGTGGCCAATTGACCGAGCTGCGCGCCGCCGACCTGCGCTTTACTCCCGACGAAGCGGCCACCTTCCTCAACGAGATGATGGGCCTGAGCCTCTCGGCCGAGGAAGTCACCGCGCTGGAGACCCGTACCGAAGGCTGGATTGCCGGCCTGCAAATGGCGGCCCTCTCCATGCAGGGGCGAGCAGACACCGCCAGTTTTATCCAGGCTTTCACCGGCAGCCACCGTTTCGTGATGGACTATCTGGTCGAAGAGGTTCTACAGCGCCAGCCCGAACATGTCCGCAGCTTCTTGCTGCAAACCTCAATTCTCGACCGGTTAAGTGGGCCTCTGTGCGATGCCGTCACCGGCCAGGAAGATGGCAAAGGGATGTTGGAAGCCCTGGAGCGTGGCAATCTGTTTGTCGTCCCGCTAGATGACAGGCGCCAGTGGTATCGCTATCACCACCTCTTCGCAGATGTTCTGAAAGCCCACTTGATGGAGGAGCAGCCTAATCAGGTACCTACCCTGCATCGGCGGGCGAGCGAGTGGTACGAGCACGATGGTTCGTCGGCCGATGCGATCCGCCACGCGATTGCCGCCGAGGACTACGAGCGAGCGGCGGGCCTGGTCGAGCTGGCATGGCCGGCAATGTCTGGGAGCTTTCAGTCCACCGCGTGGCTTGGCTGGGTGAAGGCGCTACCAGACGAACTGGTCCGCGCCAGGCCTGTGCTCAGCGCTGCGTATGCCTGGGCATTTCTGAATGCTGGCAAGCTGGAGGCCGCCGAAGCCCGATTACTGGACGCCGAACGGTGGCTGGACACTGCGCCGGATATGAGTGAACGACCGGAAATCCCATCGGCTGAGACTTGTCCTGAGCGAAGTCGAAGGATGGTCGTCGTGGACGAAGAGCAGTTTCGGTCGCTACCAGCATCGCTAGCCGCCGCCCGTGCCTATCATGCCCAGGCTCTCGGCGATGCGCCCGGCACCGTGAAGTACGCTCGGCGGGCACTCGACCTTTCATCTGAGGGAGACCACCTCCAGCGCAGACAGGCAGCTGCGCTCCTGGGGATCGCATACTGGGTGAGCGGGGATCTGGAGTCAGCCCACAAGGCTATAGCCGACTGGATGAATAGTATGCAGAAGGCGGGCAATATCGTTTTTGCCATTGCCAGTGCCTTTGCCCTGGCTGACATAATGGTAGCGCAGGGTCGTCTCCACGAAGCAGTAAGAACATACAAGCAGTCATTGCAGCTTGCATCAGAGCATAACAAGCATGTACAACAGGTAACAGCGCATCATCATTTAGGATTGGCTATGCTGTATCATGAGATGGGTGATCAGGAAGCCGCCGCCCAGCACCTGCTAAAAAGCAGGGAGCTGGGCGAACAGACTGCGTTAGTTGATTGGCCCAACCGGTGGTGTCTTGCCCAGGCCAGACTCAAGGAGACCCAGGGAGACCTGGAGGCTAGTCTTGACCTGTTGGATGAGGCAAAACGCCTGTATGTCAGGACTCTCGTACCAGACATACGTCCCATAGAGGCATTGAAGGCGAGGGTGTATGTCAGGCAGGGCAGGTTGACCGAAGCCCTGGGTTGGGCACGTGAGGGGGGGCTGTCCGCTGACGACGACCTCAGCTACCTGCGCGAGTTCGAGCACATTACTCTCGCGAGAGTCCTCATCGCCCAGTATAGGAGCGACGGGGTAGATGGCTCCATTCACGGGGCAGTGAGATTACTGGAGCGCCTCCTGAGAGCGGCGGAAGAAGGTGGGAGGACGGGAAGTGTTATCGAGATCCTGGCGCTGCAGGCGCTCGCTCACGAGGCGCAGGGTGACATCCCTGCTGCTCTCGCGCCGCTGGAGCGTGCCCTGGTCCTGGGCGAGCCGGAGGGCTACGTCCGGATTTTTGTAGATGAAGGTCAGCCGATGGCTCGTCTACTCTACGAAGCTCTCTCTCTTGGGATAGCTCCGGATTATGTTCGTCAGTTGCTGGCGGCATTCCCCTGCGCCGAACCGGAACAAACTGCCTCTTTGAAAACTCAAGCTTCCAAATCTGACTTGATTGAGCCACTGAGCGAACGCGAACTTGAAGTACTGCAACTCATCGCGGAAGGACTGACCAATCCCGAGATCGCTTCCAGGCTTTTCCTCGCGTTGAACACCGTCAAGGGCCACACCCGGAACATCTATGGCAAACTCAACGTACATAGCCGCACACAGGCAATCGCACGCGCTCAAGCGTTGGGGCTCTTGCCACGCAGGTAGGGATCCGCAGCCAGATGCAGGCGGTTGCCAGGACAAGAGCTTGGGTCTTTTGTCCTCCCGCTGATCTCTCTGATGCCATCCGACGCAACGCATCGGCGACATCGACAGCACACCAAGACAACATCTCCTGGCGGGCCGGCCCATAGGGTAGCGGCCTGCTTCTTCTGCTTCCCCCTGACACATTCCACCATGCTTCAGGCTTACAAATAACCCCCTGAACAACACCTTCGGGGGGTGACACTAACACCATCTGGCTGCTATACTGCAGTCGTTGGCCTGATTGTGAGCTATTTGGAGGAAGAGATGATCACCGATCCCAAAGTTTTGGAAGCGCTCAGAAATGGCCTTGTCAATGTGACAAAAAGAAATATCAGACTATCGGGTATTCGGAGCCATTACCCTGGGCCACCCCAAGACAGTCTATCGTCGCACGGTATCCAGAAAAGCCGCTGATGTTAGTTGGGTGGGCGAACATAATCACTAATGGTGTTGCTGCGGATATCAAAAAGGAGAAAAACGATGACCTACAAAGGCGATAGTCCCCCTGTTAAGTGTTGTTAGGGGGGTACGACAGTTGTCAAAAGCTCTTTAACAGTCCAAATATGAAAGGTGTCTACAATGAAGGATCAGACAAGAAGAAAATTTATCATCGACAGCGCAAAAATAGGCGTTGCTGTTATTGGCACAGCAATTTTGGGGAAAGAGCTCCTGTTGCCTCAGACCAGTGAAGTCGCAAATGTCCAATTTCCAGAAACAAACTGCGGCAGTAAAAATAAAGGCGGCCAGAAAATTTTAGTTGCCTACGCCAGTGAATTTGGAACTACCGCTGAGGTTGCAGAAGCTATCGGAGAGGTTTTATGTCAAGAAAGCAACACAGTAGAAACGAAATGGGTCAAAAATGTGAACGACTTAAACAATTATGACGCGGTAATTATAGGCAGTCCAATTCAATACGACCGGTGGATGCCCGAAGCAACAGAATTTGTGACGGCCAATCAAAATATATTAAGCAAACTGCCGGTGGCATACTTTTTTACCTGCCTGGCATTGTCTATACAGAATGAAAAAGCAGCTAAGAAGAAAGCTATGGCATATTCAGATAAATTGTACTCGTTGGTCCCTCAAGTTAAGCCGGTAGACGTAGGGCGTTTTGCAGGTGTACTGGACTATAACAAGTTATCTTTTTTCTTTCGCCTAATTTTCAAAGTCATATTATCAATATTGGGCGTTCAGGAAGGTGATTATCGAGACTGGGAGGCCATCCGCTTATGGGCTAAAGGCGTTCATTTTAAACTAAACCTAACTTAGGTCATACAAGTGATCGTTAGGCGTCACATAAATAAATCTGGTGCGTTAGCACTTGTCTGAAAATCTGTAAATGAAACTAACTAAAAAGGAGAAAAAAATGAAATTGATTATTTTCGGCTCAACAGGTGGCACAGGTCGCCAAGTTGTGACGCAAGCTCTCGAACAGGGACATGACGTTACTGCGTTTGCCCGCAGCCCTGAAAAACTCGACCAAAAGCATGAAAAACTAAAGGTAGTGCAGGGAAATATATTGGACTTTCCTTCGGTAGAGCGTGCGATACAGGGACAGGATGCTGTATTATGTACGCTAGGTATGTCCATGAAGGATAAAACCATGTTACGGGCAAATGGCACGAAAAACATTATCCGTGCTATGGAAAAAACTGGTGTCAAGCGATTCATCTGCCAATCATCTGCTGGCGTTGGCGACAGTAGTGACATGCTGCCGTTCCTTATGAAATATCTCATCGTTCCATTCATGCTACGCCGCGCGTTTGCGGATCATGAGATTCAGGAAAACTATATCAAAGAGAGCCAACTGGATTGGATAATTGTTCGCCCTGCAGCTTTAACCGACGGTGAGCACACAGGTTCTTACCAGCACGGCTATACCGCTGATAACAAAACAGTCACGAACAAAATTTCACGTGCAGATACAGCCGACTTTATGTTAAAGCAGTTGGCAGATAATAGCTATCTGCACAAGATGCCCTGCATTTCATACTAATAAGGACACGTAACGCTGAGTAGACAGAAAGAGTTCTCGTACAATGTAATATCAGGACTTACACAATCATATGTCAAGTTCCGAGTTGCCCACAGCGTCGGCTAACGCTTGGAAGAAGAGATAGTCAGGCCGTAGAACCAGGCTGGGTTGGCCGTCAATGACCTCCACATCACAGGTGACATGAGTGAAATCCTCGATGAGTTGGCTGATAGCCAGCTTGGTCAACCAAGGGTTCTGTAAACGCATGATCGTCAACAGTACATGGAGCAAGCTGCCCCTTTGGGAACTCAAGCTCTCAAATCTGACCTGATTGAGCCGTTGAGCGAACGCGAACTTGAAGTACTGCAACTCATCGCGGAAGGACTGACCAATCCCGAGATCGCTTCCAGGCTTTTCCTCGCGTTGAACACCGTCAAGGGCCACACCCACAACATCTATGGCAAACTCAACGTACATAGCCGCACACAGGCAATCGCACGCGCTCAAGCGTTAGGGCTCTTGCCACGCAGGTAGGGATCAGGGATCCGCAGCCAGATGCAGGCGGTTGCAAGGACAAGAGCTTGAGTCTTTTATCCTCCCCCTGATCTCTCTGATGCCATCCGATGCAACGCATCGGCGGCATCGACAGCACACCAAGACAACGTCTCCCGGCAGGCCGGTCCATAGGGTAGCGGCCTGCTTCTTCTGCTTCCCCCTGACACATTCCACCATCCTTCAGGCTTACAAATAACCCCCTGAACAACACGTTCGGGGGGTGACACTAATACCGTCTGGCTGCTATATTGTAAGCGTAAGATTTCACCAATCTCAATACAAACAAAAAGGAAAAAAACGATGACCTACAAAGGCAAAAATCCAAAAAGGGAGCGTCAGCATTCTTTCCTCTCTTTGGAAGCGGAGAAATCAAATATGAAAAACTTAGACTCCACAAGAGACTCTCTGGTTGCGTTCTTTACGTTAACCCTCCTCCTCTCGGTGCCTTTCTACATCCTCAACGCGCTCGCATATCTGAACGTCGTCGGTAAGCCCGAGATGGGTGCCTTATACATTGCCCTCTTCACCGTTACGCCAATCGCGTCGGCTTCGATCCTGACATTTCGAAGGCGCGGAAGCAAGGGTCTGAAGGAGCTGCTCGGGAGGATATTCGACTTCAAGAGGATCGCAAAAAGCCGATGGTATATAGTGATCATCCTCCTGTCGCCTCTCGTTTTTCTGCTTTCCCTGGTATGTTTCGACTTGTTGGGCATGCAGGTTCCCCCTGCATTGACCCCGCTCGTGACGTTGCCTGCGGTCTTTCTGTTCTTTTTTGTCTTAGCGGCCGGAGAAGAGGTGGGCTGGATGGGGTATGCGTTCGAGTCGATGCAGGCGCGGGATAGCGCACTCCGAGCAGCAATTGTGTTGGGAATGATCTGGGCGTTTTGGCACGTCCCGTTCTTCATCTTCATGATGCCAGATCCGTTCGATCTTATTGCTCAGTTTATCACACTGGTGGGAATCCGTATACTGATGGCATGGATTTTCAATAACACGGGAAAGAGCGTCTTTGCAGTCATCTTGTTCCACGCTGTGGATAACACAGCACTCGTAACATTTCCAGAGATCAAGGCCATCACTCCTTGGGGCTCGGCTATGATTTGTGGCCTTATCATGATCGCCGCCTTCGCTGTGACGTTATTATGGGGGTCCCAGTCCTTGGCTCGGTACAGGTTCGCAGTTGCGCGTCCTTCGGAAGAGGAGAATCTTAAATGAATACGACCACAGGAAGTCCCCTTGAGACGAACAAAAGGACCACAAGAATTGATATGAAAGTTTTACTTTCAGCTTTATGGATAGTTGCAACGCTGAATTACATTTATGCAGATGTTATGTCATTAATGGATGCTGAGATTCTGGGGGACTTGATTAAGGGAACCGCAGGAGGGGGTATTCAAGTCACTGAAGGATTATTGTTGGGCGCAGCCATTTTTATGGAGATTCCGATTGTTATGGTTCTCCTGTCCCTGGTATTGAAGTATAGAGCAAATCGATGGGCAAACATCATCGTAGGTACTATAAAAACCGTTGCTATTCTCTCATCAATGGTCTTTGGACCACATCCTAGTCTATATTATATGTTCTTTGGAACTATAGAAACTGTGTGTACTTCACTGATTGTTTGGTACGCATGGAAGTGGTCCGAGCAGGAAGATTAAGTCGATTCCATCTCAAAGGAGAGAACAACATGACAACTGCAACTGCCGCAATGGAGAGTTCGAGAGAGGAGGGAGGCATACCGCAGTACAGCCTACTGATGATCCTCTTCATGTTCGCCTGGCCCGCCGCGTGGTTCTCGTTCGTGATCTACGTTATCAGCCCGACGTTGTTGAGGCCCGACGGGACGCTTCCAATATGGGGCGAGTATCTGGTCAATCTGCTGGGCCACGGCGCTGAACTGGCCGTCGCGCTCATCATTTTGCGGCGGGAGGGGTACCGCCTGACGCCCAAGGCCCTGCGCGAGCGCATCAATTGGCGCTTCCCCGACAAGTTGTGGAAATGGGGCGCTGCCGTCGGCGCCTTCATTGCAGCAGTTGCCGCTGTCATATTACTAGTACCCTTTGAAACACAGATAGCAACTGCTCTGCCCCCGCCTGCCTGGCTACCCGACCATCCGCTGGAGGGAATCCAGGGGCAATCCCCGGACATACCCGTTGCAGGCAACGTTCTGGTCTCCCTGTTCGAGATTGCCGTCATGAGTCTGCTCGTGACTATTCTTAGCGAGGAACTGTATTATCGCGCTGCGCTCCAGCCCAAGATGCGCGGTGTCTTTGGCCGCTGGGGCTGGGTAGCCAACGGCGCTTTGTTCGGCCTGAAGCATGTCTATGTCTGGTGGAGACTGCCTTACCTCGTGCCTGTGGGCCTTGCCATAGCATACATCTTTGGCCCGGTGGGTAGCCTGCCGCTGTCGATATTCTTCCATTGGTTAGGCAATAATATCTGAGCTGCGTACCATGATTGAACTACTGAGTGCTGTGCTCGCGCGGGCTGAGCCGCCAGAAAAGATACTTGCCTAGCCAAGAAGAATCAAGTATTCGAACAGGTGGCCTGCCCCTTACGTTCAACTGGCAACCGGGCGGCCACCTGTCTGATAAGGCGTCAACCAAAAGGTGATAGATGTCGGGTGGCTACGCCCACTTCTAGTAGCCGGACATCTTTGGGCTGAGCGGGCTGATTAGACCAGGACTGGAGTTCCTCCCGGCAAATGGGCGAAACTCCAGTTAGTAAGCGTTCAGAGGGGTATCCAGAAACCTGGTTTCCCTGGCACTGCCCGCCAGGGCAAGTGTTCAGCCATTGGCAAGGCCATCGGCGCTGACCAATGGTAGCTTTCTGCAGGAAGAAATCGCTTCTGGTGTGCAAAAAAACAGGTTTCTTTGCCCCCACCTGAACAGTTACACTGAGTTAAACAAGCACATCGAAAATAGGAAAGGAGATTCGAATGAAAGCAATTGTATATGAAAAATACGGACCACCGGATGTTCTTCAGCTCAAAGAGGTAGCAAAACCTGCGCCCAAAGAGGATGAGGTGCTGATCAAAGTTCAGGCGGCATCCGTAAACTACTCTGACTGGGTCTACGTTAGAGGTAAACCACTCGTGGCCCGCCTAATGAGCGCGGGGCTGCTCAAACCCAAAAACATGATGCTCGGAGCTGACGTAGCGGGGCGGGTTGAAGCAGTTGGCAGAAACACAAAGCAGTTTCGGCCAGGGGATGAGGTATTTGGGGACCTATCCGTGTGTGGTTGGGGCGGTTTTGCCGAGTATGTATCTGTACCTGAAGATGCTATAGCGGTGAAACCGGCCAATTTGACCTTCGAAGAAGCCGCGGCCGTACCGCAGGCGGCAATCGTCGCCCTGCAAGGTCTTCGCGATAAAGGACAGATTCAGCCAGGGCAAAAGGTTCTGATTAATGGAGCGTCTAGTGGTATTGGTACGTTTGCGGTGCAGATTGCAAAATTCTTCGGGGCGGAAGTGACGGGCGTGTGCGGTACGCGAAATCTGGACATGGTGCGCTCGATTGGTGCAGACCAGGTCATTGATTACACTCAAGAAGATTTCACCCGAAATGAACAGCGTTATGACCTGATTCTTGATATCAAAGCATACCGATCGATTTCAGATTATGAGTGTGTTTTGACTCCCAAGGGGATGTATGTCCTGGCCGGAGGTTCCGTGGCTCGAATAGTCCAAACAGCAATAGCCGGGAATGAGAAAATGCATAACTTTCAAGTGAAACCGAATCAAAAAGACTTGGTTTTCATGACAGAGCTTCTTGAAGCCGGCAAGGTTGTACCTGTCATCGATCGACGTTACCCGTTTAGTGAAGTTGCTGAAGCAGTCCGATATTATGGAGAAGGACACGCCAGAGGCAAAGTAGTCATTGCTATGTGAATGGATGTGACGGGATGTGACCAGCATAGAGTTAACCCCTGAATACCATGTTCTGGGTATAACGCTAATACCACCTTGCGGATATGCTATAGGTGTAAGAGGTAATCGATAATGATGAAGAAAGCCAAACGTAAGCTTACCCTGGATCGACCGGCAACCTACCAAATCAAAGTGCCGGGAGAGCTTGATGAGCATTGGTCATACTGGGCCGGTGGGATGACCATTACGGTCGAAAGCGAGGGCGATGGCCCGCCGGTCACCACCCTGACCGGCGCCGTCGACCAGGCTGCTTTGCAGGGTCTGCTGCGCCGGCTCTACTCCCTGGGCCTGCCGTTGATTTCGGTAGTTTGTGTTGATTGCGACTGATAGGTCACACGCTATTTGAGGAGTTCACACTCGTGAAAACCAAACATTGTCCTTGCGACGCATTTATGATTCACCACCCGCCGCGGCCCCATTAGTGACCAGGCCCCATGCCTGCTCACCGACAACCCCAACCCTCACCCCTGATCCTTCTTCTGTATCTCTACCACAAGAGAAAACGGCAGATTATGTTGATAGTGTTTGTGTCGCCATTTACGGATTTGACACCTCCATCATTGCCGGTCTCTTCAGTAGTTTGTGCCTCCTACACAAAAAGGGGGAGTTGGGATATAATAAGGTTGTTTCAACTGATTTTTCTGGTCTTCGTTTTGGAGTGATGGACTCAGGCCTCGTCTATAAATCTCAGGCTTTAGATGGGTTAAATTCCGCATATGAGAGATTTAGGCGGAAATAATTCCGAATATTACCACTTTCGGGGTATGACACTAATACCACCTCGCGGTTAGACTGAAGACGTAAGATTTCACCAATCTCGGAAATAGGCAAAAAGGAGTATTAAAATGAACTGGACATTCGCCAGAATCTGCACTAGACTGGACTTGATAAACCATCGCGTAGTGGCCGGGAGCCACTCATAGAGCGTCACACTACATCGCGGTCGCATAGCACTTCACCACCGCCCTCCGCGCGTGGCTCAATGCTACACATAGCGGTCACCTGGCATCGCTCATGCGACAGACTTCAGCCAGAAAAGGGAGTGAGCAACCACACTGGCGACACAAACCCTTACGGGGTCGCAGTTCGGCAGACACTTGAACCCAGGAGGAATGAAAAATGAACACGCAAGAGACCACGACAATGCTGGAAGATAGGAAAGTGAATGTGAAGGCCAAGCTCGCCCTGCTATGGGTAGCCTTGATGTTCTTCTACATATATAACGATCTTTTCTCACTTTATCAGCCAGGGCACGTAGCGGAACTGGTAGAGGGACACTTAGAAGGCGTACAGTTCACTCAAACACTCCTGTTCGGCGCGGCGGTGTTGATGGCGTTTCCGAGCTTCATGGTCCTTCTGTCCCTCACATTGAAGGCCAGAGCGAATCGCCTGGTGAACATCATCGTAGGCATTCTCCATGTGCTTGTCCTGCTCGGCACGCAGTTTGTGGGCGAGGGCGAGACCTGGTTTTATTGGAGACTCTATGAGCTACTGGAAGCCGTGTTCCTCGCGCTCATTATCTGGACCGCATGGAAGTGGCCCACACAGCCGGCGTGAGCCGCTTGCACGCTCCCGCCGCGCTTCATTGCGGCAGGTGAGCCGGGCCGCCAGCCGGACGACTCACACCTTTTCCCTAGCAGCAGGTGTGATTGCTATTTTCGGCCATCGAGCCGGGGCCTCCATGCCTACAGCGTCGATGATTTTGGGTGTTCCAATAATGTTGAATGAAATATTTCTAGGGATATGGCTTATAGCTAAAGGATTCAATCCATCTGCAATCGCTTCCGAGCCTGCCTGAGCAGATATGAACCAAGGGCGAATGTCCAGAGAATCATTCAAAAAGGAGCACAGGCATGAATTCAGATAGGAACACTCCCAGATATTTAGGCGCAGCCTTCCTTCTTCAGGCAGCTGCATCCGCGGCCAGTGGACTTCTTCTCGCGCCTGTTGATCTGATACCAGCATCTGTACCGGGTGACGTAGCCTACACCATGACCACCATTGCGAATGGGGCGATGGGGATGCGGGCCAGCATTGTGGGTGAGATGATCACTGCCATTGGCGTCGTCATGCTGGGCAGCCTGATGTATGTGGTCTTGAAGAAGCAGAACGAGAAGATAGCCCTCGTAGCCCTGGGACTATATCTGGTAGAGGTTGCACTGCTTGGTCTCAGGGAAGTGTTGGCCTATTCTCTCTTACGCATCAGTCAAGAATCTGTGCTAGCGGGACATCCCGCCGATTTGCAGACTCTGGGAAATCTGCTCTATGAATCCCAGAGTTTTGCATACACACTACATACGCTTTTCTTCGCCCTTGGGGCAACACTGTTCTACTCCCTGTTCTACAAATCAGGATATATTCCACGGGTTCTGGCTCTCTGGGGCCTCATAGCAGCCCCTCTGGCATTCATAGGAACCTTGCTTGAACTATTTGCCATTAGTGTTCCTCTAGTTGTATTCCTTCCAAACCTCCCGTTTGAATTAACAATGGGAGTATGGCTTCTGGTCAAGGGCATACGGGAGGAATCGGAAGGAGGGTGACCTGAGTTCTGGCGAGGGGGAATGATTTCCCAGCCAGCCGGAAACACGGGAAAGGCAACTCGCCGTAGCGATGTGAAAATGCGAAACCCCAGCCGGTAGACAAAATATGGCAACTTGTTGAGAAAGTTGGACCATAGTTCGTTCACTGGACATTCGCCAGAATTGGCACTAGACTGGATTTGACAAACCATCGCGTAGTGGCCCGGAGCCACGCGTAGAGCGTCACACTACACCGCCAGCCTCATCGCACTTCACCACAAGCCCTTCCGCACGTGGCTCAATACCCTTTAGGAGGAATTGAAATGACAGGCACTTTCGCCGATTTATCACAACGCAAAGCTGTAACAGTCTTGAGGATCCTGTTTCCAATTTGGCTGGTAGTCGGGATCTTCGGCATCATGTATGTGCCCACCACCCTTATTGTGCCCGGAGACGCCGCAGCAACAGCCAATAATCTGATGGCTAATGAGCTGCTGTTCAATTTGGGCATTCTTAGCAGTCTAATCACCCAACTGATCCATATAGTGTTCGTTCTAGTCCTATACGAGCTATTCAAGTCAGTTAGCAAAAACCAGGCTGCGCTTATTGTGGTCTTAGGTCTGGTCGGTGTCCCTATCGCGATGCTCAATGCTCTTAACCAGGTTGCTGCCCTGTCAGTATTGAGCGGCGCTGACTACTTGGCAGTATTCACAGCCGATCAGTCACAGGCTCTGATGATGTTCTTTCTCAATTTGAACGAACAGGGAATTTTCATCGCCTCGATATTCTGGGGCCTGTGGCTGTTTCCTATCGGTACTTTGACTTACGAGTCGCGATACTTTCCTCGGATTTTCGGGCACTTGATGATACTAGCAGGTTTTGGCTATCTGCTAGGTTCTCTTGCGCGTCTTCTTTTACCCAACGCCGAAACAATATTCTTCCAGGTCATGGACGTCCTGACATATGGGGAAGTAGTATTTTGGCTTTGGGTTCTCGTGCGAGGTGCCAAATTACCCGAAACGGCAGCCTGAAATTGAGTCATTGCACCGTTTGACAACTAACTAGAGAAGAAGACAGGTTTCGAAGCAATCTGATCTACACTGTTTGATTCTCTCCGTTCAGCAGGTCGGTTTTGAGCAGATGCAAAACCTGATCTGCTCAGTATCAAACATAATACGGCTGCGCGTTGAAGAAGTTGGACCCTAGTTCACTCACTGGACAGTTGCCAGAATTGGCACTAGACTGGACTTGATAAACCATCGCGTAGTGGCCGGGAGCCACGCGTAGAGCGTCACACTACATCGCCAGCCTTATAGCACTTTCACCACAGCTCTTCCGCGCGTGACCCACTGCTACATATAGCAGTTAGCAGTCATCCAGCATCGCTCATTCGCCAAACCTCAGCCAGAAAAGAGGGGCAGCAATCGGCATTGGCGACACAAACCCCACCCTGGTCGCAGTTCGGCAAACACTTAGATCAAGGAAGCCATAGCGCTTGCCAGTTTTGAGGTGAATACCCAATATGAGGGAATCTCAAGCCCTTTCAGCCTTTGGCTTACCCGCTGAAGGAGCTTCTGCCCATCCTCGCTGTCAGCGTCCAAGCAAGCCCATTTGATCTCATTAGCTTTGTTAAAGCAATACCAGCCGCAGGTTATCCTTCCCTTAAGGTGATCGCCCAGAACTTCATCGGTGACCTCCTTCTTTCGACAGATATAGCTTCCATCCATCCTCTGGCTGGCGTAGGCGTCTTCACGGTTGATGAATAGGTCTCTCTCAAGGTGAATTGTGATTGCCCCCTACGCCTCCCTGTTGATCTCCACCACCAAAGAAAACGGTAGATTATGTTCACAGTGTTTCTGTTGTAATTTACGGGTTCAATTTAATCACGATGATGTTGGTTGATGGAAGTCCGCCTCCACGGAACCTTAGATAGTGCGAGTTTTGGTATAGTGGCTGGGCGACCAAACAGACCTATCTGAGCATTTTGGGGATAGCAGTGTTTTAGGGCTAAATACCAGCACAAAGAGTTGACAATAATCTCCGACGAAATTCGGTTCAAATTGGCTGGGTGCTTCTAAAGCAGACGCCCAAAACTCGTCTTGCTTAGTCCACCAACCTCACTCCCATCCAGCTTGACCCCTATCTCTGGCTACCAGTCCTATCTTTCTCCACACTTCTCGTGTTCACTCAAATTCATTCTCTACGCAAGCCCATTGAATCGAGGCCGTGTTGCCTCAAAAGAAAATGTTACCGAAGGGGTAACGTTGCCTCAAATAGGAGTGTTACCGAGCGAGTCGCCATAGCTGGTCCAGGTTTTCATCAATCCGCCGGCGTAAGGTGACTGGGTTGAGGGTAGGGTAGAGTTGGCGCAGGCGGTCTTTGTCTGCATCGGAGACATCCGGTGATCCAAGACACGCTGGTAGGGTGTGCGGGTGGTATCATACGTCTTAACGACTTGGCTGCCAATTCGGTGCTTATCGAGCAGCTTAAGGACGGGCTGGAAGAAGTTGACGTAGAGGCGCCAGTCTTGGTAGATAGTCTCGAAAAGGGCCAAGGCCTGCTCAGTTTCACCCAGTGGGTGCTAACCTATACCGGTCATAGCCGATCAGGCGCCGCACGGCAGTCCAATTCTTTTGTTCGACGCGGGTTTGGTCATATTTCTTATAGGGACGGGAGCGGGTGAAGGTGATGTGCTCGGCTTGGCAATAAGCGATACTTCTCAAAGTAAGATTTAATTTGAGGCAATTCGGCCGCTTGCTAGATTCTCTTCACTCGTGGTATCCTATCGCGGTATAATAAGGTTAACTATAAGAGCAGAGGCTGGGGGTACATCTATGAACCGCGAACCCAGAAAGCAAATTGTAGCAAGCGTTCCCCATAATACATCGACGGAATTGTATCAAGTCCTATTTGAACAGGCCGCCGATGGCATTTTTATCGCCGATGCGCAGGGGTGTTTCACCGAGGTTAACCGCCGCGGCTGCGAGATGCTGGGCTACACGCGCGAGGAAATGTTAGCCCTCTCCATAGAGGACTTGATCCCGGCCGAAGACCTGGCGCGCGATCCACTACGTCTGGGTGATTTTCGGACCGGTAAAACGGTACTCAAAGAACGCCGGTTGCGCACTAAATATGGCCACCTGCTGCCGGTAGAAATCAACGCGCGGATGCTTTCGGGCGGCAGCTTGCTGGGGATGGTACGTGACATTACCGAGCACAAGCGAGTTCAAAGTATTATGCAGGCGCGCCTTCGTCTCTTAGAATTTGCCAGTTCGCATTCGATGGACGAATTGCTGACCGCAACATTGGATGAAATCGAAGCCTTGACCGGAAGTACAATCGGTTTTTATCATTTTCTTGAAGCAGATCAAAAAACGCTCTCATTGCAGAATTGGTCAACAAACACGCTGAAGAACATGTGCACGGCTGAAGGAAAAGGCTGCCATTATGATGTTGCCCAAGCGGGTGTATGGGTAGATTGTGTATATGAACGTCGTCCCGTTATTCACAACGATTATGCTTCTTTGCCTCATCGCAAGGGATTGCCTGAAGGTCATGCACCGGTCGTTAGAGAAGTCGTTGTCCCGATTTTCAGAGGTAACCTGATCAAGGCAATCATTGGTGTTGGTAACAAATCTACTCACTATAATGAGAGCGACATTGAGATCGTATCACAATTGGGTGACCTTTCGTGGGATATCGCCGAGCGCAAGCGGGCGGAGGAAGCGCTGAAAGAACAGTACTCCACCTTACGCAGCATCATTGACAGCGCCAATGCGCTCGTCTTTTCAGTGGACCGGCACTACCGTTATACCAGTTTCAACAAAGGACATGCCGCAGTAATGAAAGCGCTCTACGGCGTGGAGATCGAAACCGGCCACAGCCTGTTGGATTATATGACCGTGTCGGAGGATCGAGAGGCAGCGAGACGCAATCTCGACCGAGCATTGGCCGGGGAGCAACTCATGGAGGAGGCGTATTCGGGAGAGGAACTCCGGTTGCGCCGATATTTTCAAGTCTCACACAGCCCCGTCAAAAGTGAAGAGGGGCAGGTCATCGGGGTTGCGGTGCTGGCCCAAGATATGACCGAGCACAAGCAGGCAGAGGAGGCGTTGCGACAATCAGAACAAAGAAAGACCATCCTGAACCAGATTGCGAATATTTTTCTCACCGTCCCGGACGACGAGATGTACGCGGAGGTGCTGGCAGTTGTTCTTCAGGTGATGAAAAGCGAGTTCGGCCTATTTGGGTTCATAGGAGCCAATAATGACCTGGTCATTCCAAGTTTAACCAGAGAAATCTGGAACGAATGTCAGGTATCCGACAAATCAATTGTCTTTCCGCCGGATACGTGGGGAGATAGTCTCTGGGGGAGAGCGATTAGAGAAAAAAAGACGTTCTATTCCGATGGACCCTTTCATATCCCAGAGGGTCACATTCACATTGACAATTTTCTCACGGCGCCGATCGTCTTCGGAAACGAGACGATCGGCATAATCTCCGTTGCCAATAACGAACGGGGCTATACCGAGGAGAACAAGGATTTACTCGAGGGCATTGCCAGCTATATCTCACCCATCCTTAACGCAAGACTGCAAAGGGACCAGCAAGAGCAGGAGCGGAAGCGGGCGGAGGAGGCCCTACGGGAGAGTGAAGAGAAATTTCGTACCATCATCGAGCAGTCGACGGAAGGTGTTGTGCTCATTGATGAAGAAGGCAACATTGTCGAGTGGAATCAGGCCAACGAGCGCATGACGGGCTTGAGGCGTGATGAGGTCATCGGGATGCCATTCTGGAATATGGTGATGAAAACCGCCGCGCCTGAACGGCAAACATCCCAGCGACGTGAATTCATCAGGGCAGCCGTACTCGAAGCATTACAAACAGGCCAGTCCTACCTGTTTGCAGCGCCGATTGAGATAGAGTTTTATCCACAGCCGGGCAAAGAAAAACGTTATATGCACCAGATAATCTTCCCCATCAAAACGGAAAAAGGCTATCGCCTTGCCTCCCTGACCCATGACATCACCGAGCGCAAGCAAGTCGAGAGGGAATTGCAGCGATCCAACAACCTGCTTCGGGCCATCATTGAGGCCGCACCAACGGCCATCATTGGTCTGGATCTGGACGGAAACGTGCAAGCGGTGTGGAATCCGGCGGCTGAGAAGATGCTCGGCTGGAGCGTCCAAGAGGTCATGGGCCACCCGCTCCCCAACGTGCCGGTAGAGAGCCAGGAGGAATTTAGGCGCTTTCGAGAAATGATACGCAGTGGCAAAACCCTGGATGACGTGGAAGTACGCCGGCAGAGGCACGACGGCACACCCATTGATTACAGCATCTATGCCTCGCCGCTGCGTGACGCCGAGGGCCAGATCACTGGCAACATTGCCGTATTGGTGGATATCACCGAGCGCAAGCGGGCGGAAGAGGAAATCCGCAAACTCAATCAGGAACTCGAACAACGGGTCGCCGATCGTACCGCCCAACTGGAAGCGGTTAACAACGAACTGGAGGCTTTTGCCTACTCGGTTTCGCACGACTTGCGTGCGCCGCTGCGGCACATTAATGGCTTTCTGGAACTGCTCCAAAAGAGCCTGACCGGGGCACTCGGTGAACGTAGCCAGCACTATATGGACACCATCTCTGACTCGGCCAAGCGCATGGGAACATTGATTGACGACTTGCTCTCCTTCTCCCGGATGGGACGTTATGAAATGTCCAAAATGCAAGTTGACCTGGGAGGTCTGGTGCAGGAGATCATCCAGGAATTGGAGCCGGAGACGCGAGGCCGAACCATCGACTGGCGCATCGCGGACCTGCCCACTGTCACCGGCGATCGGGCCATGTTGCGCCTGGCGCTGGTCAATCTCATCTCGAATGCCTTGAAATTCACCCGGCTGCATCCACAAGCGGGAATTGAAATCGGTTGTCTGCCGCGCCGGGGCACAGAGACCGTCGTCTTTATCCGCGATAACGGGGTAGGTTTTGATATGGCTTATGCCGACAAACTCTTTGGCGTCTTTCAGCGGTTACACCGGGCCGATGAATTTGAAGGCACCGGGATTGGCCTGGCCAATGTTCGCCGGATTATCCACCGGCATGGGGGTCGGACCTGGGCGGAAGGACAGGTCAACCAGGGGGCCACGTTTTACATTTCGCTGCCTCAAGCCTTTCAGGAGACATGACTTATGGAAACACTCAAGCGTATTCTTCTGGTCGAAGATGACCCGAAAGATGTCGAGCTTACCCTCGCCGCGCTGGGCGAATACAACCTGGCCAACGAAATTGTGGTCGCGCGCGACGGGGTGGAGGCGATAGACTATCTATACCGCCGGGGGACATTCGCGCAGCGTCCCGCAGGGAATCCGGTCGTGATCCTGCTCGATCTCAAGATGCCCAAGCTGGACGGCCTCCAGGTCTTGCGGCAACTCAAATCGGATGAGCAAATGCGTTTTGTTCCTGTCGTTATATTGACCTCATCGCATGAATCTCGTGATCTGGAAGAGTGCTACAAGCTTGGGGTCAATGCCTATGTGGTGAAACCGGTTTGCTTCACCGAATTCATCGAAGCCGTCAAGCAAATTGGCATCTTTTGGGCGCTGATCAACGAACCGCCGCCGGGTAGTGTGAAGATACGATGATCCTAATGTTCTTTTCGAGGCAGGTGAAAGAAAGATATAAAAAATGGAGCAGTTAACCCATATTCTGCACTTGGAAGATGATCCGGCAGACGCGGAACTCCTTCAGGCAATGATCGAGTCGGCAGGCCTGACTTACCAGATAACCCGCGTCCAAGCTCGTGATGAATTCAGCGAAGCGCTGCATCAGGGTGGATATGATGTCATCCTCGCTGATTATCGGTTGCCGATGTACGATGGCATGTCCGCGCTGCGGCTGGCGCAGGAATTATGTCCTGATGTTCCGTTTATCTTCGTTTCGGGGACCATGGGCGAGGATGCGGCGATTGAGGGACTGACTGAAGGTGCGACGGATTATGTGCTCAAGCAAAAGCTTTCGCGTCTCGCGCCGGCGATTACTCGGGCGTTGCACGAAGCGGAGAATCGGCGAGAGCGCAAGCGGGCCGAGGAGGCGCTGCGTCAGCATACCCGTGACATGGAACGCCTGACCACCGCCATTGAACAGGCGGCTGAAGTTGTGGTGATAACCGACACTGAGGGTAATATTGTCTATGTCAACCCGGCCTTTGAACGCATCACCGGCTATAGCCGTGCCGAAGTTATAGGCCGAAATCCACGTATCCTCAAAAGCGGTCACCAAAGCCTTGCCTTTTACCAAGATCTGTGGTCAACCATTTGCGCCGGGGGGGTGTGGTCTGGGGATTTCATCAACAAGAAAAAAGACGGTACGCTCTACACCGAGGAAGCCACCATATCACCGGTGAGGGATGAGCATGGCGCTATTATCAACTATGTGGCAGTTAAGCGTGACGTGACCCACGAGCGGGAACTTGAGGAACAATACCGCCAAGCGCAAAAGATGCAGGCCATCGGCCAATTGACGGCCGGTATTGCTCACGACTTTAATAACCTGCTGACCGCCATCAACGGCTTCGCCGAACTGATGCAGTCTCAACTCTCGCCGGATGATCCACTTCAGGAATTTGTGGAGAAGATTCTGAGCCCGGGCCGGCGTGCCGCCGGCCTGGTGCGCCAGTTGCTGGCCTTTTCCCGCAAGCAGGTCATCCAACCGCAGATCTTGGACTTAAATTATGTGGTAGCCGATATGGACAGGATGCTGCGGCACATCATCGGCGAAGACATCGAACTGGAGACCATCCTGGCGCCCGAGCTGTGGCCGGTCAAGGTGGACCCGGCGCAGATTGAGCAGGTGATCGTTAACCTGGCTGTCAATGCCCGGGACGCCATGCCTAACGGCGGCCGGCTGACTGTCGAGGCGAACAACGTGGTGTTGGAGGAGGATTATGCCGCTCATCACCCGGAGGTGGAACCTGGTGAACACGTGCTGTTGGCGGTCAGTGACACGGGGGTCGGCATGAGCCATGAGGTGCAGGCACAGATCTTCGAGCCTTTCTTCACCACCAAGGAGGTGGGCAAGGGGACCGGCCTGGGGTTGGCCACCGTCTACGGGATTGTCAAGCAGAGTGGGGGGCATATTGGGGTCCACAGCGAAGAGGGCCACGGCACCACCTTCAAGGTTTACCTGCCGCGGGCCGAGGAAGTCGCCCGACCGGTGGCTCCTCAACAGGGTATGGCCGATACGCCGGCCGGGGACGAGACGATTCTGTTGGTCGAAGACGACGATGAGGTGCGCGACCTGGCGCGGCAGGTATTGCAAGGGTTGGGCTACACGCTGCTGGAAGCAGCTGGCGGCCAGGAGGCGTTGCGGCTGGCGGCCGGTCACCCCGGCCCCATCCATCTGCTGCTGGCCGATGTGGTGATGCCCGGTATGAGCGGGATGGCCCTGGCTGAGCAATTGGTCGGGTCTCGGCCTGACTTGAAAGTCCTGTTTATGTCCGGCTACATCGATGAGGCGATTGCGCATCACGGCGTGCTGGAGCCCGGTATTCCATTCATCCAAAAGCCTTTCTCGCCGATAGCATTGGCTCGCAAGGTGCGCGAAGTGCTGGACGGTACATGAGCCAGGGAACCGCCATCCACAGATCCTGGTCATCTCGGTTAACGAGAGGATAGAGGGTGGATGCGATGGCACCATATACCCCGGACCGGCACCACCGCTGGTACCAGTCTGCTGTTCAGGCCGGCCGGCAGACTTGCTTAGCCTGGTCTGGGTATTCGTATAAACGAGCAGCTTTGGCCTTGATGTCACACGCGGGTTCGACCCCCCATCGGGCCCGCTAAGCTAGGCTCTCCCATCCAGGGAGGGCCTCTTCCTTTTGGAGGCGGTGTTGGCGTATCGCCTGAGCGGGAGATGCACCAGTCCCTGTCTTCCCTTGCCGGGTCCCCCCTCTTTTTAAGTCGATGTGTAGCTTTACGATTTTTTACCTTTAGCTTCCTCCAGGTTTTGACTGCCTGGATCACCCGACGCGGCGCTTGCCCGCGGAAACAGTGAGTGTGCGAAGACGTGCCTTGCTGGCTTCTCAGCCGTAGGGTGACCATTGCCGGTGCCAATTATGTACCACAAGAACGCTGAAGCCTTACGATGTTAGACGCGGGTCTGATCGCGGGGGGTTCGAACCCGCGATCATAAAGGCCAAAGCTGCTCGACGGGACGGCCTCTTTGTGTTTATGGCTTAACTTGATATAAAACATACAAGGGGGTGCTTTCTAAACCCCTGTTAAATTTGGCATGGCCTGGCGGCGATTTGTGCGTTTTGGGCGGGAAATGTCGCGTTTGGAGCGATAATCTGCAGGCAGATTCCTCAAAATGTATCTGGGCCATATCGAACCTGTGAATGACGATGATTTGGTAGGAATCAAAGGCTAAGAGTACGTGAAGCGAGCTGGGGACAGCTATCGGTGAATCTCGCGTTTTGTGCCGAAGAGAACGGACCTCGAGTTGAAACGTTGGATAATTCTCCTCAGGTTTTCACGCAATTTACCTCACCTCAGCGCGGCCCTCAATCCTCACCGTTGGCTGTGCACTCAGGTAAAGGGGTTAGGTGCAACGAGAATACTGGCCGTAAGAAGACTGTGGAGCACCTGTTTCCAGCTCGCCCTTTCTACGATCCATCTGTTCGTCTAGGAATGATCGCCCAGGGCTAAGCCGGGACCCGTTACTGGATAACCACCACTATAGAAAATGGTAATTTACATTGTTTAAGTTGTAATTTATGGGTTCAATTCAACCACAATCATGCTTGGGGTGATCTGCCTCTCTGCCTTCCCATTGCGATGATAGCAGAAGCATGCTAACATGGTGGTAGCCCAGCCTACCCATGCGCCGCTGTAGACACTCGACGTACCCAGCGGACGATAGCCTTCCGCAGCCAGCTTCCCGGAAGCTGGAAGCCCTGAGAGCGAGTCACATAGCCGCGCCGCCCGACGCCGACGCTCAGGACTTGACGCTCCTGACCACCAAGCTGTATATCCCACCGCCGCGCCCGGACCTGGTCGCCCGCCCCGGCTTGCTCGCGCTATGAACTAAAAGATCGCCTGCTACTGTCCAAAAAAGACGCCCGCGCTGCACGGGATATCTAGATCAGTGTGCGTTTGTATGAAGAAGACGCTTACCTTCCAGCATATCCTGTACATTCTACTGGCCGCTGCGTTTGTCTATGCAGTCTTCTCATATCGTGACCAATTGGCCGAAACAGCAGAGGTTATTCGCCAGGGAGTGTGGTATCTGGTGTTACTGACCCTCTTCGTATTGGCGGGGGCAGTCTACAACCAGGCCGCACTGTACGCCAGTCTGTATGAGATATTTGAGCTTCCCCCTCACAAGAAGCATTTGTTACCACTCTATCTGGTTACACGCTTTGTGATGGTTGCGGCCCCAAGTGGGGGGTTGTCAGGATGGATGCCATTTATTCAAGATGCGCGAAGACGGGACTTGGGCGTAGGTACTGTGCTTATAGCCAACCTTGTTTATATGATCCTGTGGTACAGTGTCTTTTCCTTATTCCTTTTGGTTGGATTACTGCATCTTTTCTTAGTACACGATCTTCAATGGTTTGAAATCAGTGCAGCCATCTTGTTATTGACAGCCGATACCATTATGGTTGCCATTCTTTTGTTAGCAGGCATTGCTCCTCGTCTTTTGAAATCCCTGCTGAGCAAATTCAGACAAGAATTGGAAATTGTGGTTGGATGGTTTAGTCGTCCTCCGTTCCTCAAAGAGCATCAAATTGATCGCTTTGTTCACGACTTGAAAGACGCTGTTGCACAGGTGCGTGACCTCGGTTGGCGCTGTCTCCTACGTCCTACTGGACACGCATTATTAAACGAAACACTGAACCTTGCTATGTTGTACTTACTGGACCGAGCCTTTGGTTTGTCGCTTCCGTTTGGCGTATTGGTCGCGGTCTACAGTGTTAGCATCCTCTTCTACATCATCTCACCAACACCTGGTGGAATCGGGTTTGTTGAGGGGGTCTTGGTCCTTGTTTTGACTTCATTAGGAATACCAAGAGCTGGCGCAACTGTTCTAACGCTCGCTTACCGTGGCATCACATTCTGGCTGCCATTCGTTTTAGGTTTCTTTGCGCTGCGGTGGGCTAACGGTACACCTCTCCCAGACTGATGTCCAACCTCATTTGGGCGATACTCCCTCCAGGTGAAATGTGGAGAGACCCCCCTTCTATTTGGTAGAGCGGATCAGCCATAGGTCTTGACAATGCAAAGTCGCCTCTTAGAACAGTGGCCCCAATCCAAATCCCCATAGGATGCGGGCTGCGATGATGCCGCTGAACAAGACAAAGATCACCGCCAGGAAAAGGCCATCAACCAAAGTGAAGTGGAGCCGACGACGGATAGTGCGCTGCCGGCCTGGGGCACCAAAGGCTCGCGCCTCAAGAGCCCGAGATAGATTCTCGGCGGTGCGCAAGGCGTCGATAAGCATGGGCACCAGCGCCGGCAGGTAGGCCCGGGCTGCCCCTATTGGGTTCTGGCGTGAGATCACCAGCCCCCGCGCGCGTTGAGCATCCATCACTCGCTCAAAAGCCGTGGACAAGGTGGGCACGTAGCGCAGCGCGATGCTCATCGTCAATGCCCACTCGTACGGAATCCCCAGGTTGACGAAACCCAGGACCATGTCTGTCTGATCGGTGGTAAACAACCAAACAAAAAAGGCGAAAGCCATAGCGTCCACCCGGGCGGCCATAGCCAGCCCCTGCCAGACGTCCAGCCAGCTCACGGTCACCGGTCCCAGTCGGAGCAGGATGGGGCCGGCCGCCGTCGAAAACAGGGGCCACAGAGCGGGGATCAGAATGGTGATGGGCAGCATCAGGCGCCAGGCCCAGGCCAGGCGGGCGAGGGGTACCCGGGCCGAAAGCAGGATAATATGACACAGGACCAGAAAAAGCACAAACAGGGGTAGGCTGCTCAGGCTCATGAGGGCCACTGTGGCCAGGGTGGCGAAGCCCAGCTTCACACGCGGATCCAGGCTGTGAAGCCACGAGTCTCCGGGCACGTAAAGGTTGGGAGGCAAGCTCATGGGGCGTCCCTCTCACCAACCCAGCGCAGAAAGGCCTGGCAAAAATCTCCCACGGTCAGCGGCGTTGTTGGCAGGCCCAGCCTATTACTCAGGTCGACGATGGGCGGGGGTTCGATACCGGCGTCAGCCAGACGCTCGAGGTGAGTGAAGAGCTCAGGGGTGGGGGCATCCAAAATCACCTGCCCCTTATCCATCATCATACATCTGGAGGTCAGGGAGGCGAGCCGCATGTCGTGAGTGATGAGTAAGACAGTGGCGCCCGCCGCGTGGAGCCCTGACATCCACTCAACCAGCCGGCCGGTGAGAAGTCGATCTAGCCCGACCGTGGGTTCGTCTAGGATCAGCACCTGAGGCTGCATAGCGTGGACTGCTGCCAGGGTCACCAGCCGCCGTTGACCGTAGCCCAGGGTGGCCGGCGGCAGGTCAGCCAGGGGTCTCAGGTGAAAGTCGGTGAGGGCCATCTCCACCCGGCGCTCGACCTCCCCCCGGCCCAGGCTCAGGTTTCGTGGCCCGAAGGCGATCTCTTCCCACACCGTTGGGGCAAAGATCTGGTAGCCGGGGTTCTGGAACACGTAGCTTATCTGACGTGCCAGCTCCCCGGTCGATCCACGGCGGGTATCACGACCGGCCACCAGGACGCGCCCCTGCTGGGGCCGTAGGAGTCCGTTGACGTGTTTGGCCAGCGTAGTCTTCCCCGATCCATTAGCTCCAATCAGGGCCACGCACTCCCCTGGAGATATGACCAGATCAACCCCGGCCAGGGCCTGGACGCCCGGCTGGTAACGATACCACGCGTCTTCAAAGATGATGGAAGACCGCTCCAAGGGCCAGTCAGCAGGCGGGGTGGCCGGCGCATGGCCGCCAGGAAAAGGGGCGGATTGGCCAGCCGGAGGCGAGTGCCAGTCGTTTCTCGAAAGAGCCTGGACGGCTTGGTCAATGGCCAGGCAAGGGGGGTGGATTCCCAGGCAGTGGCTCAGCTCGGTCACTTGGGGAACATCTACTCCCAGGCTGTGCAGGTGCTCTACCCGCCCCAAGACTTCCTGCGGCGTCCCCTCCAGGCCAATGTGACCTGCCTCCAGGACAACTACGCGGTCGGCCAGGCTGGCCAAGGCATCAGCGTCTTGGGTGGCCAGGACCACTGTCGTCCCCTGGCTGCGTAGCTCGGCGATTAGGGCCAAAACAGCGAGCCGCCCCAGCGGGTCAAGGCCGGCTGTTGGCTCGTCCAGGACCAGAATGCCCGGGCGCATGGCCAGGACGGCGGCGATGGCCAACCGCCGCTGTTGCCCACCCGATAGATGGGCTGGTGACCTGGCTTGCAGGTCGGCCAGACCCACAACCTCCAGCGCCCATTGAGTGTGGCGTTCTATCTCCTCAGTTGGAAGCCCCAAGCTCTCAGGACCAAAGGCCACCTCGTCCGCAATGGTCATATTGAAAAGCTGGCTCTCTGAATCCTGGAAGACGATACCCACCTCCGTGGCTAATTCGGCCACCGGGTAAGCCTTCGTGTTACGGCCGGCAACCCAGACCTCACCCCGGAAGCTGCCACCCGTGGATTGCGGGACCAACCCGTTCAGGGTCAGGCACAGGGTCGTCTTGCCAGCCCCTGTTGGCCCCATGATGGCCAGACACTCGGCGGCCTCCACCACCAGATTAAGGCCTTGCAGGGCTGGTTCAAGTGGCATCCCGGTGACTGCTGGAGGGTAGGTATAGTGGAGGTTTTCGATGCGGACGGCGTGGCGGCTCACGGGCACTCCTGATCCGTGTGTCTACCCTTCGCGCCATGTTCGGGGCTGGGCGAGCAGATCGATCTGAGGATAGGCCCGGCGCACGGCCAGGACCAGCAACAGACCCAGCAGGCCGCCAATCAGCACCTGGGGTAAGTTGACCGTAGTAGCCTCGCTGATGGCAGGCCCCGGGCCATAGAGGAAGTACTCGACGGTGAAGTAGCCAGCTACCATTACGAAAGCCCCCGCAAACCAACCTGCCAACATGCCCAACAACCCTCGGCGATAGCCCAATAGCCCCACCACCAGGCCTTGGAGTCCGTGGATCAGGAAGGACCAAACCGCAAAGTGGGCGTAACCCCCCAGTATGTCGGCCAGACCGGTACCCAGTCCGCCCACGACAAAACCTATGAAAGGGCCGAAGGCAAAGCTGGCAAAGTACACCCCAACGTCGGCCAGGGTGAAATACCCCCGAGTAGGTGCGAAAGGAATCCGAACCGCCAAGGTGAACACAGTGGTCACGGCGCTGAGGATGGCGATTAGGGCAATAGTGCGTGGATCAGGGGATCTTCGATTTTCCGACATGAACTCTGACTCCGCTTGCCATATTAGTAGACGAAAGTGAAACAGGAAAGGGGTAAATCATGCCCATTTGGCCTCAATTGTCAAGCATTGTAGCCAGGAACAGCAGGCTTGTCAAAGGCCCCATCAAACAGGAAGTTGCTTCAGATGGGCTCATTGTATTTCGATAATGACCAGATTCTTCACCCACGACTTGACCGGCTGACCGGGCATGACTAAATGCAACTCGCGTCCCGATTGACCGAAAGCGACCAAGCATTCGTCACAGGCCCAAGCCTCGTCTAGGGGCATCTCGACGCGATCACCATCTGAGTCGGTAAAGATGACGCCAGCGGTGGGGGCATTGAAGGTGGCCGCGATGCCCGCGGCCGCCCCACAGACCACCAGGTTACGGATACGTTCGTCTGAAAGCTTGAGCAATTGGCCGAGTGTGGGTCCCAGCGCCGAACCAATCTGCACGATGGACCCCTCACGCCCTACGGAACCACCACTGCCGATACATATGGACGACGCCAGTGACTTGATAACCACCACGATCGGGCGAAGCCGTCCCCCTCTAAGAGCGACGGCTTCCATCATTTCCGGTACACCGTGTCCCTTGGCTTCGCGGGCGAAGAAATAAATCATGGGGCCGACGAAGGCCCCGCCGATGGCCGGCACGACGATCACGTAGGCCGGCCCCATAAACCAGAGCCATTCCCGCATCACGTCGAAAGAGATGTAAGTAAAGCTGTTGATCAACCAACGAAAGACGACCGCACCCAGCCCTCATTCCAGGCCCACGATGAGAGCAGTAGCGATGAGGACAACCTCTTCAGGCGATTGCCAACGGTCGAGCAAGCTTCGAATACGCTGTGCCAATCTTTGGTGTCTATCCTTGCCCAGTGTCGTGCTTGCAGACTCCAAATCAACCTCCTGTTTCAAATGAGCTTAGCAAGCCGCCGCAGCCAGAGCGCTAAGTCGAGTCGGGTATCCCATCATACCGCATCCGCTCGCTATCGGTCAGACGATCACAGACTGACTGCCCGTCTCGGCTTCAATCTCGGCAGCGAAAGATTTGAGTTCATCTATGGCAAAGGCATTGGCTTCGCCAGCCGGGCGACCCAGCACTACAACGTCTACTTTCTCTTCAAGTGCCACGGCCTTGATCTCGTCGCGCACGCGCCCGGAACGGCAAAGACACTGAACTGATCTCCCCTCCCTTTCAGCTCTTTCCCGCGCCATCGCCAGCAAAAACTCCCCCATGTTCTGCACCTGTCGGCCCACGTCAACGACGATGGGCGCGGCAGTCTTGTCGAGAAAGTGCGTGTCTATCACGTACAGGAAGATGAGCGAGTCGCCTCGTTGGCGGGCCAGGGTGATGGCCTGATCTTGAGTCTGATAGCTCGCTTCACCTCCGCGGGTGGCGCACAGGATCTTGCCCACAGATTTCCTCTTGTCTGACTGGTTTGTCAGTTCCAAATAAACCGACAAGCTTGATTATCCTTCACTATGAGGTGTAACTGTAATGATTGTCAAGTCCCCCTCCGGTTCGACCTCGGCCACAAAAACCGCGAACTCGTCTGGACCAAAGACGTTCCGGCCTGGGCTGCGCGTTGGTTGCCCCATCACCATCACCTCTGCCCGGGTCTCGATGGCGAATTGGCGCAATTGCTTGCGGATGTTGCCTTCCCGCACGACGTAGTCCACCTGGGCTACACCGCGCCGCTGAGCTCGATCGCACAAGATCAACATGCTAAAGGTGCCCATTTCGACCAACTCATGATAAACCACGCTGAGTGGCCCGACGGTCGCGTACTCAAGAAACTCGGCATCCATCACGTGGAAAAAGGTCAACCTGGCGCCAGCCTCTAGTGCCAGGTCAATGGCGCGGGTGACCGTCTCTCGGCTTTCTGGTCCGCCACGTACCGCACAAATGATGTGCCGAGGCATTGGAGATGTCATATACTTCCCTCCTATTGGGCGTAGGCCATCATCCACCGCTACTGCCCAGCACCAGGAAGCGCAGGAGTAGCCACAGCGTAGCCAGACTAACGGTGACCAGCAGTGCGGGGAAGCCTTTCCTGAGAAAGTAAGCGTAGGTAATCGGGTGACCGGCCCGTTCGGCGATGCCGGCGGTGACCATATTGGCCGAAGCACCGATCAATGAACCGTTGCCGCCCAAAGCTGAGCCGACCGACAGACAATAGAACAGCGCCTTGGTGTGCGCGCCCGGCACCGTCGCTGTCAGGTAGCCGATGACCGGTAGCATGGCCGCCGTGAACGGGATGTTGGCGATAACCGTAGAGAGAATAGCGCTCAACCACGTCACAGCCAGCATGGCCAGCAACAGATTGCCGCTAACCAGCCTGCCTATCGCATCAGTGATGAAGCTGATCAGGCCCACTTCCTGGATAGCGCCGACAATGACGAATAGAGCGATAAAGAACACCAGTGTTGTCCAGTCTACCTCCTCGATCATCTCCTCGATGTCAGGTCTGATCCAGACCAAGAGCGCCGTGGCACCCATCAACGCCGTCACGGCTGGCAGCAGGTGCACGCGCTCGCCAAAGAGGAAAAGGAGAAGCATTCCCGCCCCCACCCAGCCGGCCTTCTTGAGGTGGTCCGGTTCGGTGATGTGCGCCCGCTCGGCCAGTTTCTCCAGTAGTAGGCCCGAGACCCCGCTCCCGCCGCCTGCGCGGAGTTCTCTCCGATAAGCAAGTTCGCTGTATACGATCAGGCCGACCAGGGCCAACAGCACACCTGGCGTCAGGTTAGTCAGGAAGGCGTTAAATGAGATATCCCCGTAAGAGCCAATCAGGATGTTGGTGGGAGTACCGATCAGAGTGCTAATGCCAACCACGTTAGAGGCCATCACTTCCGGCATCAGTAATGCCAGGGGGTTGACTCCGAGCACCAAAGCGATCTGGACTGTGATGGGCGTCATCAGCAGCATGGTGGTCACATTGTCCAGAAAAGCCGAAGCGACGCCGGTCACAACCATTAGAATGGGCACCAAAAGCCAGATACGGCCACCAGACAGGCGGTAGGCCAAAAAAGCCAGCCACTGGAAGATGCCGGTCCTCTCCACCACGGCGATGACGATCATCATTCCCATGATCAAAAAGATAACATTCCAGTCCACATAGTGCAAAGCGACCCGAAAGTCAAAGATAAAGAGATCCTCATTGAGGGAATGGCCCAGATAACTGACGGCAAAGATCAGCGTCACCCCCACCAGGGCGGATAGGGTGTTATGCAGCTTTCCGGTGGCGATGAGTGCCAGTACAGCCACAAAGACCAGAGTGGCGATCCAGAAGGCCAGGCTGACGCGCCGCAGCAAGGTCGTGTCAGGCAAGACCACCGCTTGTCCGTTTCGCAGGCTTTGGATGGCGGCCGTGTCCAACACGATGCTCTCCCCCTGGAAGTGAGCCCGCTGGATGTGGACGGTCAACGTCTGAGAGATAGCTTCGGGCAGCGCCAGAGCGTAGCGGCCATCGGGCTGGGTCGTGGCCTCGGCGAGGGGATTGCTTTCGTGAGCAGCGCTTATTGTGACCTGGGCACCCACTACCGGCTGATCCTGCCGGTCGTAGACGCTACCGGTAACCAGATGAGACCCTATCGATTCCTGGGCCTGGCTACCTGTCCAAGGTAGCGCCATGACCAGCCCAATCACCGCAAGGGGCACTGCCAACAGCCAGAGTAGAACCGGTTTCCTCACCTAGAACCTCCCTCCGACAAAACCACTCTGGCTCCAGTTTGCTTCTCAGTTCGTTCAATGAAGCGTGCCAGCAGCTCCTGGGTGAAGACACTTTCTTCTCGCCCGATCCGGGGCCGCCCAAGGACCAGATAGTCGGCGGCTAATTCATGGCATAGTCCGATGATTTCCTCTCTCACGCTGCCGTGGCGCACCAATCCCTGAGCTGTGACACCTTGCGCGGCCGCAGCAGTTTGGGCTGTAAGCAGGATGAATTCGCCCATTTGGTACATCTCTTGCGATATGGTGTGCACGCGACTGCTACTCGTGTGAGCCAGAAAATCGAGATTCACGACGTACAAGAAATGCAGCGGGAGACCAGTTTCTTGTGCCAGGGCGATGGCCCTGGCAATCGTGGGCTGGCTGTGCGGCCCACCGCGGATGGCACATATGATTCCGCTCATGCCCTCCTCCACTTGCCTCAGCAGCACTACCGGGATCGTCCAACTTTAGGAAAGTTTTGGATTCAAAAGGCAATCGGGTTGACAACTCGCTGGTTCCCGTTGTCTCACTGGACTGAAGCTGTGCGATCACGATGAGACACAACGAAGAACGGAGTCGCATGCCTCCAGGAAAGGTCAATCCTGAAAGCGACGATCGCTCAGCAGACGAATCGCCCGACGACGTATTTACTTGGATATTCAGGGGTGGGTCCAGAGAGCGGGCCACGCCCCATTACTTTGGCGCGTCGCCCTCGGCGGGACAGCCTTTTCTCGTTCCGGCTGGGGGGCCGGCTTCGTTGGGTTGCTGCCCGCTGGGGGTGGCGTATCTGAGAAGTTACCACGCTCAGTATACCACATTTGCCTCTGACTGCCAACTTTTTACAGAATCGATGTTTCGTATTCAGCCGCATACTACCGAGGCATTATGTATTCTGTTCGCGTGCCTTACTGTGAATTTCCACCACCATAGAAAGCGGCACCTTATGTTGATATTGTTTGTGTTGCCATTTACGGGTTCAATTTAATGGCAATGATGCTTGGGATGGCCTGTCGTTTTGTCGGCCCATTGCGATGATGCTTAAAGCATGATAAGATTGGGGTATCCGATTATGCACATTCGCTGCTGAGTAGACCGTAAGACGCCCCGGAAAGGGTTTAATGGCCACACCCATCCTGATGACGACCAAGCTATACATCCCCCCACCCTTGCCCAACCTGGTGGAGCGTCCGCGCCTGGTGAAACGGCTGGATGAGGGGCTGCGTCCGGGCCACCGGCTGACCCTCATCTCCGCCCCGGCCGGCTTTGGCAAGACCACGCTGCTGAGCGAATGGATTCACCAACAAGCAGGGGAGCGACGCTTCGCTTACAGGGGCAGGGGAGTAGAGGAGAAAAATATCTCCCCCGCACCCTCGCACCCCCGCACCCCCGCCCAAGTTGCCTGGCTCTCGCTGGACGAAGGGGACAACGACCCAGTGCGTTTCCTGTCTTACTTTATCGCTGCCCTGGGCCAAGCTGAAGGAATAGAAGCCACCATTGGGGAAGGAGCGCTGGGCATGCTCCAATCCCCTCAGCCGCCGCCAGCCCAGACCGTCCTGACGTCTCTGCTCAACGAGGTCGCCGCCATCCCCGACAGAATTATCCTCGTTCTCGATGACTACCACCTGATCGAAGCCCAACCCATCCACGATGCCCTTACCTTTCTACTCGAACACCTGCCGCCTCAACTGCATCTGGTCATCGCCACCCGTGATGATCCACATCTGCCTCTGGCCCGTCTACGGGCCCGGGGCCAATTGACCGAACTACGCGCCACGGACTTACGTTTTACCGCCTCCGAAGCCGCTGAATTTCTCAACCAGGTGATGGGCCTGGACCTTTCGGCGGAGAACATCGGGGCGCTGGAAACGCGTACCGAAGGCTGGATTGCCGGCCTGCAATTGGCCGCCATTTCAATGCAGGGACATAAAGACGTCACCGGCTTCATCAAATCTTTCACCGGCAGCCACCGCTACGTTTTGGACTACCTGGTCGAAGAAGTCCTAGAACAACAATCCGTAAGCGTCCAGTCATTCTTATTGCAAACTTCTGTTCTCGACCGGTTGACTGGCTCCTTGTGTAACGCTCTCCTCGGTCAGGACAACGGTCAGTCGACCCTGGAAATGTTAGAACACGCCAACCTATTCATTATACCCTTAGATGAAGAACGGCGTTGGTATCGCTATCACCATCTATTTGCCGATTTACTTCGTCAGCGCCTGAAGCAGACCCAACCAGAACAGTTGCCAGTGCTGCACCGCAGTGCCAGTGAATGGTATGAGCAGAACGGATTCACCGATGAGGCGATAGAATATGCTCTACGCGCCGAGGATTTCGAGCGGTCAGCGCGCCTGATCGAGGAACATGCTGATGCTCTATGGCAGCGCGGTGAACACGGCAAATTGCGACGTTGGCTGGAGGTAATTCCTGTTGAATTAGTATTATCCAAACCACAACTCTGCATCTTTCGCGCCTACTATCTGTATTCCAGTGGTCAGCATCGTACAGGTGAGCATCTTCTCCAAGAGATTGAGAAGGTACTGGAATTCAGTGGTGATCGCGCAGTTGAAGACCCCCTCCTAGAAGGGAACCAATTGTCTGGAGCAGAGATGGCAAAGCTACGAGGGAGAGTGGCCGTTGTCCGGGCCTTGATCGATTCCTTCAGCGGAGATGTGCCAGGGATCATTCAGCATACAAACCAGGCACTTGAACATCTACCCGAGCAGGACTTGACCTGGCGCAGTCTCGCTGCCTTCACCTTGGGCGATGCACACTCTTTTTTGGGCGATATGGCTGCATCGTACCAGGCCCGATCTGAAGCATTGAGAGCCTGCGAAGCGGCAGGTGATGTCTATTACATCATTGTAGCCAATCTGAAACTGGCCTCGACCTTGAGGGAGCAGGGTGAATTGCAACGGACCTTGGAGGTTTGCCGGCAACAGATGCAACCTGCCAACGAATACGGACTGTCGCAAACGAGCCCGGTTGGTTGTTTGCTGGCGTTGTGGGGCGAGACGCTAGCCGAATTGAATGATCTGGATGGAGCGATACATCAGGCAATGAAGGGTGTAGAAATTGCCGAGGGTGGTGGGAATCTGGCGATATTGGGCTATAGCTACCTGTATCTAATGAGGGTTTTACTCTCCAGAGGGGATCTAGCAGCCGCCGAAGAGATCATCCAAAAGGTAGCGCATCTCGATCGAGAAACCGCTGTGCCTCCCTGGCTCACGAACCAGATGGCAACCTGGCAAGCGCGAATATGGCTGGTACAAGAAAAGCTGGATTCTGCATCCCAATGGGTGGAAGAACGTGGACTGAATACCCATAGAGAGCCCAAAACCCTGGACGACATGGATTTTTTGCTGTTATTTGATTACATAATGTTAGCTCGAATCCTGATTGCTCAAAGTCGGTTGGATGAAGCAACAGGGCTTTTGCAGCTCTTGGTTGAGCCACCCGAAACAGGGGGGCGAGCGACGAGAGTGATCGAGATACTGATGCTCCAGGCCTTGGCCTTTCAAGCCAGCGGCGATAAAACCCAGGCAATGATCAAATTGGAGAAGGCTCTCACCCTCGCCGAGCCGGGAGGCTTCATCCGCATCTTTGTGGATGAAGGCCCACCAACGGCGCGTCTGCTCTACGAAGCACTTACACACGGGATCGCGCCAGATTACGCTCGCCGGTTGTTGGCAGCATTCCCCGTTGTGGAACCTGAACATACTGACCCACCAAGAACGCAAGCCACCAAATCTGAATTGGTCGAGCCGCTGAGCGAACGCGAACTTGAAGTACTCCAGCTCATCGCTGAAG
>DAOUMD010000001.1:0-40497 GCA_034412795.1 Anaerolineae bacterium | reverse complement strand
GTTCGGATTTGGGGGCATCGCCGCATCCTTCGACAAACTCAGGATGCTACGATGCCCCCAAATCCGAACTCACCCCAGTGAACACGATGGATGCACGTGATGCTGGCAGACCTCTCCTTGCAGGCGGTCTTTTGGTTTATCCTTCTGGGTGCGTCCCAAATTTCGGGAGCACAGGGGGGAGCGGGGGGATACCCCCCGAAATCCCCCCGTCTGTCCTAAAATCTGGGACAGACCCTATCCTTCCCCATAGGTTGACGTATAATTCCTAAGATGATAAGATAAGGCCAGGGTATGGGGCGTCTCATATCCGTGCGATGCAATCGGGTAAGATACTCCACGAGGAGTGGTCCAGTGAGCGCGCGAAACTCGTCCACCCGATTCTCACCTGTCCGCCTGTCCCCCCTGCGGTCAAGCCGGAAAAGATTTGGTCTGGAGACCTGGCACCTGTTTTCTCCGATGCCAACTCGTCTCGTCCGCCTGGCACCATTCATTCTCGTAGCGGTCGCCTTTTTTTTCCTCCTCAGAATGTGGACTCCCTTGACCAGCCCTGGACGTGTCATCGCCGCCTCACCCCACGGCCACACCACCGTGAGCACCACGACCATCACCATCCCGACTCACATCGTTGAGCCAGCGCTGGTGCAAGAGTACAATCCAACCTACAATATGACCTACTACCGGCTCGACCGCGACCAGTACGACCCCAGCCGTATCGAGGAGCGTACCTACACCCTGGTCGTGCTGGAGAACGACTACCTCAGGTTGACCATCCTGCCCGAATTGGGTGGGCGCATCTACCAGGCCGTCTTCAAGCCCACCGGAAATAATATGTTCTACCAAAACCCGGTAATCAAGCCCAGCCCGTGGGGCCCGCCGGAGATGGGCTGGTGGCTGGCAGCCGGAGGCATGGAGTGGGGTCTGCCCGTCGAGGAGCACGGCTACGAGTGGGGCACGCCGTGGCAATATGCTATCAGTGATCTGGCTGACGGTGCTCGCGTCAGCGTGTGGGACACCGACGCCAATGACCGCATACGGGCTATGATCTCCATCACGCTGCTTGATGATCAGGCTCTTTTTCACGTAGCGCCGAGTATCGAGAATCCCACCGATCACCCCATTGATTACAAATTCTGGCTGAACGCTATGCTCGCCCCTGGACCGGCTAACACCCCCAGCGAGAATCTGCGCTTCATCATGCCTGGTGACCAGGTGACAGTCCACTCCACCGGTGACTCGCGTCTGCCTGACGCCTGGGAAGGTATGAGTTGGCCGATTTACAACGGCGTGGATTGGAGCCGGCTCGGCAACTGGCGAGAATGGTTCGGCTTCTTCCAGCGTCCGCAGGCCGCCGGCGACTTCCAGGCTGTTTATGATGGAGGCTACGACGAAGGGGTGGTACGTGCTTATAACAGCGGGGTGGTTCAGGGCGCCAAATTCTTCGCCTTCGGCTGGGGAGATGATGCCATCTCGCCTGATCTGTACACCGACGGCGATTCTGCTTACGTAGAGATGCACGGCGGAGTTGCCCCCACCTTCGCCGAAACGCACCGGTTGGAGCCGGGGCAACGTATCACCTGGAGCGAACAATGGTATCCGGTGGCTGGGCTGGGAGGGCTAACCTGGGCCAACGCCCACGTGGCTCTGTACCTGGAAAGCAGGCCTGACGAGGCTCAAGTGCATGTGACTGCCTCAAGCCCACGCCCCAACGTGAGGGTTTTGCTGCTGCGCCGGAGCGATAACACAATTCTCTTCGAAGAGACTCTCGCTCAGACACTTCCCGACCAGCCGTACCATTCGCCCTGGATCGACACACCCGGCCTTTCCGCCTCAGAGCTAGCTGTACTGGTTTACAGCGGCCAGACGTTGCTGGGAGCCTACCAGTTCGAAGGTGAATTGCCGTCGCCAACACCGACCGCAACGGGAACCATCACACCTGTTCCGACCCCGACCTCCACCCCTGCTTATAGTGGGCGCGTCTTAGGCCAGACGCCTGTGGGCGGTTGGACCAGTGTGGTGCGGGTCTGGGTGCGCGGGGGTTATGGCCTGCCGGTCACCATCAGCTCACTGGATGGAAGCTGGAGCGCCGTAAACTACGTCGGCACCAAACCCGAATATGGCCCCGATGCGTTGGAATTCGCGCCGCTGGGGCCGGGGCCTTATATTGTTGAACCCCACGGGTTGGGCGTGCAAGTAACAGTAGACTTGGCGCCCGGAGTCGTCGCCGAGATTCTCTTCGAGCCGACTTCGACGCCGACTGCCACGCCACCGAGTACTGCCACTCCGACGCTGACTGGCACGCCGCCGCATACCGCCACCCCGGTTCCAACGCCGGCGACGCCTACGTCCACGCCACCTTCCACCGCCACGCCCACTCCCACTCCCTCTTCCATGCCAACCCTAACTGGCACGCCATCCACAGGCTGGGTTGGCCGTGAACTGGATCCGATTATCATTCCTGGCGCCTGGACCAGCGTGGTGCGGGTCTGGGTGCGCGGGGGTTACGGGTTACCGGTCACTATTGCAGCCGCCGACGACGGATGGAGCGCCGTCAACTACGTCGGCACCAAGCCGGAGTACGGCCCCGATGCGCTGGAGTTCGCGCCGCTGGGCCCGGGTCGTTACGTCATTACGCCGCAGGGGCTGGGCGTGAGTGTAACCATTGACCTGCCACCCGGTCACATCGCCCAGATACTCTTTGAGCCGAGAGGGCCTGGCACACCGGTTCCCACGCCAACCGCGACGCCCACGACGACTGCCACCCCCGTGCCCGGTGAATGGCGCGTCCGTATTCCGACGAACACGACGATCCCCAGTACCTGGTTTAGCGTGGTTCGGGTCAGCGTGCAAGGCCAGGTAGGGACGTTGGTGCGCATCTCATCGGCTGATGGGAGCTGGAGCACCACCAACCGCACCGGCACCAAACCGGAGTATGGCCCCACCTTCCTGGAGTTCGCTCCATTGGGGTCCGGAACCTACATTATCACGGCACAGGGTATTCCCGTCAGCGCCACCCTGGAGCTGGGGCAAGGCGGACTTGCGGTGGTGCTTTTTGAGCGCTGAGTCAGGCTATTTCACGATAGCTATGGTTTCGATCTCAATGCGTGCACCCAACGGCAGAGCGGCCGCTTGCACTGCCGAACGGGCAGGAGGTGCGTCGGGGAAGAATTCGGCATAGACACTGTTCATGGCCTGGAACTCACCCATATCGGCCAGAAAGACGGTGGTCTTCACTACGTTGGATAGGGAGGTACCGGCCGCTTCCAGCACGGCACTGACGTTGGTCAGTGCTTGTCGAGCTTGCACCTCGATGCCGCCTTCGACCATCTGTCCTGTGGCGGGGTCAAGCGGAATCTGTCCGGCCGTGAAAACAAAGTCGCCCACGCGCACTGCCTGGGAGTAGGGACCCACGGCGCCCGGGGCTTTGTCGGTGGTAACGATCTCTCGGTTCATTGGACGTCTCCTCAAATCTGGTTGATCTTGTTTTTCGGATTATACCAGCACGTTGGCTTCTGCCCAAGTACTCTGGGTGGAATTGCGTAACTATGAGTGTGTAGACGGGTTATTATAGTGAGTGATTATGTATTCACTCATTTCAGCAATCTTTTATTAACTTACCCTTAAGGAGGGAACAAAATGGACTTCGGTGTAATGATCAATCGTATGGTTCGAGCGGCAATGCTGGACGTCGACTTCTACGAAGAGGTGGAGGCAGATACCACTCTGAACCAAGAAGCCTTGATGGTGGTCATCCTGGTGTCAATCGCCGCCGGTATCGGTGCTTTCGTGGGAGGCGTCATCGGCGGGAGCATTGTTGGAGCCATCGTAGGGCTGATTTTAATGGTGGTCGTAGGAGTGATCAGTTACTACGTCTGGGCCTACGTTACCTACTTCGTAGGCACCAATCTTTTCCAGGGTACAGCGGACGTCGGCGAATTACTGCGTACGTTGGGCTATGCCAGCGCGCCACGCGTACTGAGTATTTTGAGTTTCATTCCGTGTGTAGGCGGGCTAGTTGCCCTGGCTGGTGCGGTCTGGTCACTGGTTACCGCTGTGGTCGCCGTGCGCCAGGCGCTGGACTTCGGCGACGACACGGTCAAGGCAATCATCACCGTCGTGATTGGATGGGTGATTATCCTCATCATTCAAATCGTGCTCGCTGCGATATTCGGTGTAGCTTTTGGTATCGGTGCCGCCGGGATGGGTGCTTTGAGCGGCTAGAGACAATCAGCTCCAAATATCTTGAGTGCTCCCGATGCGCTCCAGCGGAAGACCTTGGGAGTTGTCAACTAGATCTGGCGAGGGATGTTACAAATTGCGAGGGTTGGTTGCAAGCCAATTCTCGCCCCCCTTCATGGATCACGAAGTGCAACGCACCTCGCAAAGCGGGTGTGTTGCACTTGATTGACAACACGACCAGCCGATAGTAAACTGCAACCTCACTCCACTTTAGGAGAATAGGATGTTGTTCACAGATTGGCTGGGCGACTGCGCTCAGCAACACCCCGACCACATCGCCGTCATTGACGCGACCAGCGGCCGACGTCACAGCTTTCGAGGCTTCGACAACCGAGCCAACCAGATCGCGCATTTCTGCGAGAGTTGGGTGGGCTTGCTGACCGGTGATTGTGTTGGACTTCTGGCAACGTCCAGTGATGATGTATTACAGATTGTCGTGGCGGCGGCCAAGTTCGGCTTGACGGCGTTGCTTTTGGACCCTGATGCTTCACCGGATGCCCTTATTTCAGCCATCGAGGAACACGCGCCCCGCACCGTCTTTTACGGCCTGGCGCAATCCGACTTGGTGCAGGAAATCTGGTTTGAAGTGGACAGCGTGGAGCACTTCATCCCGCTGCGCGGCGCGGTAGACACCGCCAACTTTGAAGATATCGTGGCCCACTATCCGCCTACCCCTCCATTGGTGCAGCCGGAGGAGCAGGTCCCGTGGGTACGTTTCGCGGCCGAAGGGATGAGCTTGTTAATTGAGGAAGTAATGGTTGGCGAAGAGGGGGCAGATGATGTGTTAGGCTCGGTTGCGTTGCCTCTTCATCGTCCCGGTGGACTCTTAGCAGCCGTGCAGGGGCTGAGATCGGGTCAGTGTGTGGTCGTGGAAACGGACTCGATAGAGGTCGTTGAAGCGCCGATTGGTATGCAGCCTACAGAGGAAGAAGGCTCTGGTACCCAGCGCAATGTGCCCGGGGGGCGGTCGTGGTTGCCCCACGAGTTTATATGAGGGGCCGGAGTGGGTATTCCAGGAAAGTCAGTTGATGAGACGAGCAGGGGCGTGCGGCCGCACGCCCCTATATCTTTTGATGCTTCAGTTGTCTTTCAATGCCTTGAGGGCCAGTTCCGCACTGTCGGCGGGCCTGACTTTCACGCGCGCATCGACGATTCTTCCTTCTTCGTCAATGACGAAGTGGCTGCGGATGATGCCCATATACTTCCGGCCATACATTGACTTCTCACCCCATACCCCATACAGCTCGGCGATGGCGTGGTCTTGGTCGACCAGCAAGGTAAAGGGCAGGTCGTGCTCGGCCTTGAATTTTTGATGGCTGGTCACGTTGTCCGGGCTGACGCCGAGGACAACGGCGTTCTGCTCCTCTACCGCGGGATAGTTGTCGCGAAAACTACAGGCTTGGGTAGTGCAGCCAGAGGTGTTGTCCTTGGGGTAAAAATAGAGCACTACCCGCTGGCCACGATAATGGCTGAGTTTTACCGTCTCGCCGGTATCCGTCAGTGCCTCAAAGTCAGGAGCTAAATCGCCAGTTTCAGGTGGTTGCGCGGTCATCATCCCCTCCGTTGAGTTCAGAGCAATTTCTCAAGCGGCGTGTATGCCAGGTCAAAGGCCTCAGCCACGGCCGGATACGTAATCTTGCCCTGATGTGTGTTCACTCCTTTGGCCAGGGAATGGTCGGCTCGGATGGCCTCCTCGGCTCCCATATCGGCCAGTTTGCAGACATAAGGTAACGTGGCGTTGCTCAGGGCGTAGGTGCTGGTGCGGGGCACCGCTCCCGGCATATTGGCCACACAGTAGTGAACCACGCCATCCACCAGGAAAGTGGGGTTGGAATGGGTGGTAGGATGAGTGGTTTCAATGCAGCCACCTTGATCAACCGCCACATCCACTACCACGCTGCCGGGGTTCATAGTGCTGATCATGTCGCTTGTCACCAGCTTGGGTGCCTTGGCCCCCTTGATGAGCACGGCACCCACCAGCAAGTCAGCGCGTCGCACCGCTTCGGCAATGTTGAGAGGATTGGCACTCAAAGTGGTCAGTCGTCCTGGCAACACCTCACTAAGATACCGCAGTCGGTCCAGGTTGATGTCGACAAGGACGACGTGCGCCCCCATCCCCAATGCGACCTGGGCTGCGTTGGTGCCGACTACCCCCGCACCAATGATCACCACGTCAGCGGCCCGCACGCCGGGAACACCTCCCAGCAGCTTGCCACGACCCCCGTTCATCTTCTCCAGGTAGTGGGCGCCAACCTGGATAGCCATACGTCCGGCGACTTCGCTCATTGGGGTCAGCAAGGGCAAATGGCCATTGGGCAGCTCCACGGTTTCGTAGGCGATGCCGGTCAGCCCGCGGGTCATCATCTCGCGGGTTAATTGTTCTTCGGCCGCCAGATGCAGATAGGTGAAGAGCACCAAGTCGGGACGCATAAACTCATATTCGCTAGGCTGGGGTTCCTTGACTTTAACCACCAATTGCGCGTTCCAGGCGTCGGCGGCGGTGGACACGACCTTAGCGCCCGAGGCCAGGTATTGCTCGTCGGGGAAGCCGCTGTCCTCGCCGGCACCCGTCTCGACCCACACCTGGTGCCCTACCTCTGACAACTGACGGACTCCTCCAGGCGTCATGGCCACCCGGTATTCATTGTCTTTGATCTCTTTTGGAACGCCAACGATCATCTTTGATCCTCCTGAGTCAGTTTTGGATGTCCATTGTCCACGTATCTTCAAGCTCAAGATAATGCAAGTCAACCTGATTAGAGACTAGAGATTGGAGATTGGAGATTCCGGTAACTTCCACGCGAAAGGCCGGGCCACGCGGGGTACGCCAGCGTTTGACGACACGAACTACTTCGTGCCGCTGCCCACGCCACTCAAAGGCTCGTGGCTCCTGGGCATAGGTATGGCCTGAGTAACATTCGACCTGAACTGGGACGTTCACGATTCTCGAAAACAGCTTGGTCAACTATCAAAATGTGACAGGTCGAGCCCTCGCAGGTACTGGGCGAACTCAGCGCCGATGTCGGGACGATCCAGAGCAAATTCCACCGTGGTTTTCAAAAAGCGTAAAGGATCGCCGGTGGTAAACCATTTGCCCTCAATAGGGTGTACGATGACCGAGTCGGCCGCCGCCAGACGGTCGATGGCGTCAGTCAGCCACAGTTCGTCCCCTTGCCCGACTGTGATGTTCTCCAACACTTCAATGGCTTTGTAGGAGAGGACGAACCGCCCTAACTGCGCCAGATCTGAGGGCGCGCTATCCGGAGATGGTTTTTCTACGATATATTGCAATTCGTTTCGGTCGGTGCCTGGCTTTAGTTTGGCGGCTCCGTAGCGACCGATCTCTTGGATAGGTACCTGCTGCACGGCAATCACCGCTCTTGGCTGATACTTGTAATACACGTCAATCAATTGTTTGGCGCATGGAACGTCGGACTTCACCACGTCGTCCCCAAACATGTAGACCACTGCCTCGCCAGGGTGGATAAGCGACTTGGCGGACAGCAAAGGGGTGCCGTTGCCGTAAGGCAGATTCTTGTTTTGGCGAACGTAGATGAAGTTAGCCAGATCAGGGATGCGACGGACCTCTTCCAATTCGCTCCACTTCTCCTGGGTCTCCAGGTGCAGCTCGAGTTCACGTGAACTGTCGAAGTGATCCTCCAATGCCTGGTTGCCGGAACGGGTGACCAAGATGATGTCGGTGATGCCCGAGGCCACAGCTTCCTCCACCAGATATTGGACTACCGGCTTGTCGACGATGGGCAACATTTCCTTTGGCTGGACCTTGGTGGCCGGAATGAAACGAGTTCCGTAGCCAGCTACGGCTATGACAGCTTTGGTGATTTTCATTGTTCCTCCGATAGCAAAGCACTGGGTAAAAGGCGTCCGTCCTCTTGCCGGATGAGCAAATCTCCCTCCAGTGACTTTTGAGCAATTGTGACCTTAGTCAGAGCTCGGCTGGTTGTCATGGCTCATAGACTCGGCCGTCGTGTATGCCACTCGGTTGTCTGCTCGTAAGCATAGGCAGCGCGTAGGATGAGGCTTTCGCCCAGGGCGGGCCCCATAAACTGTAGACCGACCGGCATCCCCTCCGAGAACCCGCACGGGATGGAAATGCCACACATGCCTACCAGGTTCAGAGAAACGGTGAACACGTCGGTCATGTACATCTGTAATGGGTCTTCCACCTTCTGTCCTATCTTAAAGGCGACGACAGGCGAGGTGGGACAGGCAATCACATCCACCTGTTCCCATGCATGTTCAAAATCACGGCGCAGCAACGTGCGTGCCTGCTGCGCCTTCAGGTAGTAGGCGTCGTAATAGCCGGCCGACAGGGCATAAGTACCCAGCATGATGCGGCGTTTCACTTCTGGGCCAAAGCCGGCCTGGCGTGTATCGTAGTAAGTCTGCCACATATCAGGGGTATCTGCCCGGAGTCCATAGCGCACGCCGTCGTAGCGGGCCAGGTTACTGCTGGCCTCGGCTGTGGCGATGAGATAATAGATAGGGATGCAATATTCTGTATGGGGCAGCGAGATCTCGACCAATTCCGCACCAAGGTCGGCCAAAACATCCAGCGCGGCGTGGACGGCGGTTTCTACACCGGCTTCGATACCCTCGCCGGCAAAGTATTCTTTCGGCACGCCCACTCGCATTCCCTTTACCCCTGCTTCGGTCTTCATCTCGCTTACGTAATCGGGCACAGGAACGTCCAGACTGGTCGAATCCAGCGGATCGTGGCCAGCTACGCAGCCCAACAGGATAGCTGCGTCTTCCACGGTCCTGGTCAAAGGACCAATCTGGTCCAGCGAAGACCCGTGCGCAACCAGGCCATAACGACTTACACGCCCATAGGTTGGTTTAAGGCCCACGATGCCGCACAGCGCGGCCGGCTGGCGAATGCTGCCGCCGGTGTCCGTGCCGAAAGCGCCCAACGTCTCACCAGCGGCTACAGCGGCAGCGCTTCCACCGCTACTGCCACCCGGCACCCGCTCCAAATTCCAAGGGTTGCCGGTGGTGAAAAAGGCCGAATACTCAGTAGAGGACCCCATAGCGAACTCGTCAGTATTTGTCTTGCCCAGGAAGACTGCCCCGGCGGTGCGCAGATTGGCAACGGCGGTGGCATCGAAGGGGGGTACAAAATTCTCCAGGATGTGGGAGCCGCACGTAGTTGCGACGCCCCGGGTGCATAGGACATCCTTGATGGCCAGTGGGATGCCTAGTAAAGGAGCATCCTCTCCATCTGCGCGGCGGTGATCGGCTGCCGCGGCCTGGGCAAGCGCCTCTTCGGGCAGCAGGCTGACGAAGGCCCGCACGTCGTTGTCCACAGCCAACGCTTGATCGAGCACTGCCTGGGTCAGTTCGACTGATGAGACTTCACCCTGGCGCAACATGGTGCGGGCTTCGTGAATTGTCAACCAATGTAGCTCAGCCATCGACGGTTACTCCAGCACGGCTCGTACGCGAAATTGGTTCGTCTCAGCGTCGGGGGCATTGGCCATTGCTTGCTCATTAGGTAAAGAAGGCCTCATCTCGTCACACCGCATGACGTTGTTAAGTGGTAAGGCACTGGCGGTGGGCGGTATGCCGGTGGTGTCAAGGTGGTTTAGCATTCCCGCGTAATCCAAAATGGCCGAAAGTTGATCGCGGAACATCTCTTTCTCGGCATCGCTGAGACCGAGTCGGGCCAGTTCACCGATGTGTTCTACTTCTTCAAGGCTGAGTTTGGGCACGGTTCGCTCCGGGCAGGGATTTGGGGTTTGACTCACATTATATCATTTCCCCAGGTATGTAGCAAAGACCTACTTGCTATTCGACCGTGGTTACTTTTGCTGTTATAATCCGGAGTCAGAGATGGATAATCGTATGAACTAAGGAGCGCGGAATTAATGGAAGAGAAAGTGCTGATTGTGGAGGACGAGCCTACCTTGCTGGAGACGCTGGAATACAACTTGGCCCGGCAAGGCTATCAGATCTACTCCGCAGCCGATGGACTGACCGCCCTCGAAGTAGCCCGGCAAGAACACCCCGATGTGATTGTGTTGGATGTGATGCTTCCTGGCATTGATGGTTTTGAAGTATGCCGCATCCTGCGCCGGGAAATGAATATTCCAATTCTTATGCTGACCGCCCGGGCTGACGAGGTGGACAAAATCGTCGGCCTTGAGGTGGGCGCCGATGACTACCTGACTAAGCCCTTCAGTATGCGAGAACTCCTGGCCCGGGTCAAGGCTTTGTTACGGCGGGTGCGTCTGATTAGGGAGGAGTTGGCGGCTGCCGATGATACATCCAGCCAGGCAGAGGCGCGCGGCAACAGCTTAAGATTTGAGGATCTGACCATAGACATAACCCGCCGTGAGGTGTTGCGCGAGGGAGAACCTGTGCGCCTCAAGCCGAAGGAGTACGATCTACTAGTTTGCTTGGCCCGCAACAAAGGCATCGTCTTATCGCGTGACCTAATCTTGGAGCGGGTGTGGGGTTGGGACTACGACGGAGGCACCCGCACGGTAGACGTTCACGTGCGCTGGCTTCGGGAAAAGATAGAGCCGGACCCGGCTAATCCAAGCCGAATCATCACCGTACGAGGTGTCGGCTATCGTTTCGAGGGCTGAGCCGGGAATAGCCCAAAGCGAGGGAAAAACGTGCTTCACAACATTCGCTGGCGCATCGCCATCCCCTACGTGGCTCTCATTTTACTGTCTACGTTGGGATTGACTGCTTTCTTGTCGGCTCAGGTGCGCCAGGTACGCCTGACAGACCTGGAGACCCTCTTGCTGGCCGAAGCACGGGCCGTTGCCGATGGTGCCCAACCTATGCTGGATCCCGGGGAAAGCTCTGAACTGCTCAACCCGATGGTCCAGCGCTGGGCCAGGTTGCTGGATGCGCGAGTCACCATCATCGGGCGGGATGGTACTGTGTTGGGCGAGTCGCATGCAGATCTGGCTCAGATGGGTAATCACCGATACCGCCCAGAGGTGCAGCAGGCGCTAGCTTTGGGACAGGGTATCAGCACGCGCTTGAGCCAGACCCTGGGTTACGAAATGATGTATGCCGCCATCCCGGTGACGGTAGAAGAGGAAGTGCTAGGCTTTGTGCGTGTTGCACTTCCGTTGGGTGAGATTGAAGCCAGCGTGGGCCGCCTGCGGCAAACCATCCTGATTGCCGGTCTGCTCACAGCGTTGCTGGCCGTGCCTGTGGCTTTGCTCATTGCCGGGCGCACCGCCCGTCCTTTGCGCCGCTTGACACGGGCTGCGGAGCGAATGGCGGAAGGGGACCTGAGCGCTCGTCTTCTACCCAGCAGCCAAGATGAGATCGGGCATCTTACCCTGGCTTTCAATCACATGGCCGACGAACTTCATGAAAAGATGACGACGTTGGCCAGAGAACAGAGTCGACTGGCTGCCGTATTGGAGCACATGGCGGATGGGATTCTTATTACCGAGGCTGGGGGGCGGGTGCAACTCATCAACCCGGCTGCTGCCCGCCTCCTGGGCACTACTCAGACCGATGCTCTGGGACAGTCTTTTGTCCAGGTTGTGCGTGATCACCGGCTGATCGAAGTCTGGGAGGAGTGCTGTAAAGATGGTGATAGGCAAACCACAGCACTGGAATCGGACCGTTTGGGACGCTTCCTGCGGGTAATCGTCGCGCCCCTCCAGGCGGCCGATTCACAGGATCTCGTGGTCATCTTGCAAGACCTGACTCAGATCCGCCGGCTGGATACCGTACGCCGCGATTTCGTGAGCAACATCTCCCATGAGTTGCGTACGCCGCTAGCCTCGTTGAAAGCATTGGTGGACACCTTGCGGGATGGGGCGCTGGACGACCCCCCGGCCGCCCAGCGTTTCCTGGATCGCATCGAGACTGAAGTAGATGCCATGACTCAGATGGTACAGGAGTTGCTGGAACTGTCGCGTATTGAGTCGAGGCAGGTACCGTTGCGCCTGGTTCCAACGCCGGTGGCCGATGTGGTGACTCCACCCACAGAGCGGCTGTATCCCCAGGCGGAACGGGCCAACTTGACTCTCGATGTTGAGTTACCGACCGATCTTCCCCAAGTTCTGGCCGATGCAGGACGGGTGCAACAGGTGGTCACCAATCTGGTGCATAACGCGATTAAGTTCACCCAGGTGGGTGGTCAGGTGACGGTGCGGGCATACGCCACCGAGGGCGAGAACCAGATGTCATCTATCGGGAGGGACAGCCCGGAAGTTGTCATCGAAGTGAGCGACACGGGTGTGGGCATCCCCGCCGACGACCTGCCCCGCATCTTCGAGCGCTTTTACAAGGCCGACCGGGCTCGTAGCGGTGGAGGTACTGGATTGGGCTTGGCCATCGCCAAGCACATCGTCCAGAGCCACGGCGGGCACATCTGGGCCGAAAGCATCGAGGGACAAGGTAGCACCTTTTACTTTTCCCTGCTGGCGGTTACGTGAGCCGCGCATTTCCCCCGTTTTCGGTACACCATAACCTGGAACCCGAACCTTGAACATGGGTGTTGACACGGTGTCCGGAATGTGATAAACTGGCATTGGAAGAAGAACTAAGCCGCTTGCCTCTCTCCAACTCCATCACGAGCCACTACCTCTTTTCTCCCATTTTCAAGTCCTATCTACCTCAGAGCCAACACCTCCAAGCGGCGTGAGAACACCAGGGGGGGATCCCATCTGCCAAGTTAACCAAACGTTAACTGATTGCTAAACCTGCATTTACATATCCCTAATATCTGTTTTTCTCTTCACATTACTATTTCGATATCGACAGTTTCAGCACAAATGAAAGTACTGTAGGCCATTTGCTTAAGGCGCATAGAGGCGCGGGGCTATCCTTGCCCTGCTCCAAGGGCATTGCCGCTTTAGTGCAAGGGGGTGATGCGTATTGAGCTTGACAATGATTGCTGCGCTGGCGGTCGCGGGACTTAGCACCCGCGTTCGGCCAGGCCAAATCCTGTAATCTGAAACTCTCTAAAGCTTGTGAGCTTGCTCCGTGCTGCCTACGACAATGGCACTGGACAAGCTCGTAGAGGATACTTGTTTCACACGATTACACTCGATTTGAAGGAGAAGCAAAACATGGATAACAGACGACAAATCACCCGTTTGGGAGTTGGGCTGCTAGTTCTGACCCTGGCACTGAACTTGATCCCATTGGGAGATATATCGGCTCAGGTTGTTGAGACGCCTGTCTTTGTCAACGAGCTTCACTACGACAATTCTGGTGGAGACGCTGATGAGGGGATCGAGGTGGCAGGTCCGGCGGGAACGGATCTAAGCGGCTGGAGCATCGTGCTGTACAATGGCAACGGTGGTGTCCCGTATGACACCATTAATTTAAGTGGCTCTATACCCGATCAGCAGAATGGCTACGGCACTCTCGCGTTTCCACGAGCCGGTATTCAGAATGGTTCTCCAGATGGTTTCGCGCTTGTGGCTCCTGACGACACGCTCGTGCAGTTCCTCAGCTATGAAGGTACCTTCACCGCGGTGGGTGGACCGGCCGACGGAATGACCAGTACTGACATTGGCGTATCAGAGAGCTCCGACACCTCTGTTGGTCACTCTCTTCAGTTGGCGGGGACCGGTACGGTCTATGAAGACTTCACGTGGGGACCTCCTGCTCCAAGCACTTACGACAATGTCAACAACGACCAGGCATTTGGAGAGGTGGTCAATAGTCCAGTGCTCGTCAACTGCGGCGGTCCTTTGGCAACTTATGAGGGCAACGCCGCCTCGATGAGTGTCACCGCCAGCGATGCTGACGGCACAGTAGTGGACATCGCTATCACCAATGTAACACCGTCGCCATCCTCAGGTACAATCACTGTAAGCGACTTGATCCCGGCTGGAGCAATTGGTGAGACTGCCAGTGCCACCATCACGGTCGACGAATCGGTGCCGGCTGGCGACTATGTCGTAGACATCACTGCCACCAATGACGACAGTCCAGACGCTCAGACCGGAACCTGCACGCTGCAGGTCACCGTGATTGAGATCCTTCCAATCGGCACCGTTCAGGGCGTGGTCAGTGACGCCGACGACGGGCTAGAGCACCGCTCGCCGTATGCGCCCCCCTCTGGTAACGACTATGGGGATACCGTGGTGGTGCAGGGTGTGATCTACGCGAAGACACAACAGCGAAGCAGCAGCGGCGAGTCGTACTATGGTTTCTTCATTCAGAACGTCGCCGATACTTCGGATGGTGACCCCCTGACATCCGACGGGATATTTATCTTCCACTATGTATACGAAACGCTACGGGTTGATGGTGGCGGATATTACACCCCGCAGGTTGGCGATGAGGTGATTCTGCGTGGCCCGGTAGTCGAGTACTACAATCTAACCCAGCTTTCCAGCCCTTACCTGCTGCAAGTTGTGCGCAGTGACGTTGATCTAGATGCCGAAGTACCCGCTTTCGAGACTGCTCCGCCCGACGAACTGGCCGACGCCAACCGCTACTGGGAGCGCCGCGAGGGTATGCGGGCGCAAGTTCCGGCGGGTAGCATTGTACTTAACGGCCGCGACGTTTTCGCCAGCTCACTGGATAGTGAAATCTGGGTAGCACGCGGCGACAGCACCATCGCCCAACGTGCAAATCCGTACGCGCGACGCGCCTTCCGTGACGCGCACCCACTGGACGACATTCCCGATCAGATCTTTGACAACGGCAACGGATATCGTATTGTAATGGGTGGCTTGGGCGTAAAGGCGGCCACCGGCGACAACACCACGCTGCTCGCCCCGGCGCGCACCTACGATACGTTGACCAATTCACCCGTTGGCGGCGTGTACTTTTCCTACAGCAAGTACCAGATCCAGGTCGAACAGCAGCTCGAACTCTCGCAAGGCGTCGACCCGGCTCTGAACGCACCGCCCAAGGTCTTCAAACGGGATAAAGAATACAGCATCGTCATCTTCAACGTGGAGAACCTGTATGACTACCATGACGACCCCTTTGACGGCTGTGATTTCCACACCGACCCCGGCTGTCCGGGCGTCGACCCGCCTTTTGACTATGTGCCGTCTAGCGATGCCGTCTACCAGGCTCGCCTGCTTGAGATTGCGCAGCAAATCGTCGACGACTTGCACAGTCCCGACGTGATTATGGCCCAGGAAGCTGAAGATCAGGACGTCTGCACGGTGACAAGCGGAACTTACGCCTGCGGCGCGGAAAACAATGCCGATGGGAAGCCGGACACCTTGCAGGAACTGGCCACGGTCGTCGCCAGTATCGGTGGCCCTGTCTACGACGCGGCCTACGATCGTGACGGCGCCGACGACCGGGGTATCGTCTCGGCTTACCTGTATCGGGCCGACCGCGTCGAGTTGCTGCCGGCGCAGGTGGACGATCCCGTGCTGGGCAGCGATCCGCAGGTAGTCTACCGTTCAGAGGGATTGTCATACAACACCGACGTGCAGAACCCCAAGGTGTTGAATGCCGTACTGCCGCCCGATGTCACAGGTGATACCGACGGCAGCAACGTCTTTACCCGCGCACCGCAGGTGGGGCTGTTCCGCATGTGGCGCGACGGCATCGGAGGGAGCGTCTTTGAGGATCTATACCTGGTCGATAACCACTTCAGCAGCGGGCCGGACAGGCGCGTTGGCCAGCGCACAGAGCAGGCGAACTACAATGCGGCCATCGTCGACGCCTTGCAACAGGCTAATCCCTACGTCTATGTGTCAGTGGGCGGCGACTTGAACGTCTACCCACGCCCCGACGATCCCTTCCCGCCACCCTCCAGTGATCAGCTCGCCGCACTCTACGAGCAGGGCATGGTCAACCTGTACGACATCTTGGTCGCCGAGATACCGGTTAGCACTTTTGGCTACGTCTACCAGGGGCAGACGCAGACGTTGGATCAGATGTTCGTCACGCCGTCATGGTTGGACGAACTGGCACAGACGCGGAGCGCTCACATCAACAGTGACTGGCCGGCCGACTACGATGGCGATGGCCCACGCGGCACCAGCGATCATGACCCGCAGGTGGCAAGCTACACGCTGTTGCCGACCTTGGATCGGCTGGAGGCACTGGTGCTTTACTATGACGCCAGAGGTGATATCACCGACAAGAAGATCACCCGCATTCTGCTCCATAGGCTCGCGCGCGCGCGCCGCTTTAAAGAAGCAGGCAAGCGGCGGGCTTATGAGAGCCAGTTGAAGGCCTTCGCCTTTCAGGTACAGGGCTTTGCACCAAGACATATCACACAGGTCGCGGCCGACGCGCTAGCGCAGGAGGCTACGTTGTTGCGTATGCTCCCCTGGAGGGGGCGGTTGCCGAAGCGCGCGCCACCGGCTCATTAGCTTGACAATGTCATGTTCGATGATGACAGGCCCTCACCCCTGCCCTACACTTTGCTTTGGGCACCCCCTCTCCCAGTTTCGGGGGAGGGGGTGAGGGCTATCCAGTCTCATTGGCATCGGATAACCCAAACTTCAGCCGTACGGTAGGTAATCTCGTCTATGCCACGACGCAACGGTATTCGAATGCGATCACACATCAAATTCTGGCAGCAGCTTGAACCAACCCGATTTCTTCGATTGCCTAATAGCATAGCAGGTTGGCTGGTCATAGTTCTGACTTTAACCGTTCTTTCTTGCTCCTGTGCTCTTCTGGGAATAGGCTCTTCGTCATCACAAGTTGCTCTCGTCGTCACTCGAACCCCCTGGCCGACCTTCACACCCAATCTTGTAGCTATGGCCCAAACGCCCGTAGCTAGTCTTGATGTACCCACGATGACGCCGTCTCCTGTGTCTCAGATTGGATCGTCCTTGCCCAGCCATACGCCTATACCGCCAACTGCCACTTTAATACAAGGCCAAACGCAAGCAGTGCCAAGCTTACCGAGCGATACGCCTATACCGCCAACTGGTACTTCCGTACAAGGCCAAACGCAAGCAGCGCCAAGCTTGCCGAGCGATACGCCTATTCCTCCAACTGCCATCCCAAACAACGTTTCTACTTTAACACCTACACCTACTATCGCGCCGACTACTGCCCCAACCTCCACCCCGGTACCATTGACGACACCGGCAGTTGAAACTCCCGGCTGGTCATTTGCCAGTGTGCGCGTCCACAATGACCAATACGAAGAAGGATTGCTGGTGTACGGGGAGCTAGTTAATAACACAGGTTCCAGTCAAGCCCTGGATTTGATAACCGGCATCTTCTACGATGACCAGGGTCAAGTTATCGCTGGCGAAGAGAGTATCTACGACTACTGGCCGATTGTAGATGCGATACCCTCTGGCAGTCGTGTTCCCTTTGAGCTGATTGTTGACGGCATTAACGATGCTGCCAACTACATGCTGAATGTTGAGGCCCAACCGAGTAGCGAGTCCCCGCGTCAGAACTTCAAGTTTTTGGAACTCAGCCAATGGAGTGAGGAGGATGATTATTGCGTGGAGGGCGTGATTCGGAGCGCCGGTGATAGTGTGCAAAACTACCTGGTGATAGTCGCTGTTCTATACGACGAGCAGGGTAACGTGGTCAACTTCGGCGACTACTATGAATCATATTTGGAAAGCGGCGAAGCCTTGAACTTCGGAATCTGCGTCGGTCCACCCAACCGGGGTGTTGCCCGTTATGAGCTTCGTGCATGGGGACTATGAGGCTCAGGTTCGCATCTATTGGCCCTGCTATGTCAATGAGAAGGCAAGCTCAAACCAAACTCAATGGGTCTTTATTGGCTTCACCCGCAGATTCGTGATGACATGGGCTAGTGAGATGTAGGTTGAGGCATACCCTAGCCACGGCCCACAACCTGGTACCCCTCTTCTTCTTGACACAACACCACAATGCGATCCTGGTCGGTATGATAATTATACTTCGCTTCCTCCGCCTCCAGCACCACTCGGTATCCGGGCGTGATGACCTGGGCATACATCATGCCCGGCTGTGGGCAGCCCAGACTGGCGTCGGACCATTTTACTGCTTCCACAGAGACCAACTGAATCGCCTCGGGTGCTATGCCTAGTCGCTTGGTCAAGTCTTCCATAGCCAGCCGGATGACCTCTTCTGTTCCCTCAGGCGGCTTAGCCCCTGTGGGCGGCTCAGCAGCGGCCAATGGCTGGCTCCCCGTCGCTGCAAAGGGCGTAGCAGGGGCTTCGGGCTCCTGGCTACGGCCTTCAGGTTGGCAGAGTACAATGTGGTCTCCTGTGTCCGTATGATACTCGTACCGTTCCCCTTCCGCCTCCAACACGATCCGGTATCCGGGCGTGATGACCTGGGCATACATCATCCCCGGCTCTGGGCAGCCCAAGCTGGTGTCGGACCAGTCCACCGCTTCCACAAAGACTAACCGGATATCCTCGGGCGACAGGTTCAGCCTTCCGGCCAGGTCTTCTACAGCCAGCCGGATGACCTGCTCCGCCTCTGGCGGGGGCGTGGGTTCGGTCGGTTCTGGAGTAGGAACGGGTGTCATCGTCGCCTCCTTCGACTCACGGACCTCGGCGCGCCGGTTCCCGGCCGCACCCAATTCATCAGTGGGTGCAACCGCCGTTGGTTCGCCGCCGCAACTGGTTGTCCCGGCTGCTATCAGCAACACAAGGATACCAAAAAGAAGCCCACTAGTTTTCATACGCGCCTCATCATTACTTTCACCCGGATTGGTCTCTATTTCCCAAGGCTAACTACCATAGAGACGTTTTTCCGTTTCAGAAAGTTCCCGATACTCCAGGAGGTGAGCTGTCTATCGCCCCGTGCGCTACAACTGAAGAAAAAAGGGGAGAGCAAAACGCTTCACCCCTTTCCTTTATCGCGACTTGGTCATAGATCTGGTTCACATTCAACTGTCATAAATATGTGCTCAACCGCGCTTCAACGTCGTGAGGCATCAACCCTACCACGCACACGATCTTATCGCGCGACGCATGACCACTCAGGATTTCGATCTGGCTCTTACGGACCTCTAAGATCTCGGATAAAAAGCCGATCAGCGCTTCGTTGGCCGCTCCTTCAACCGGTGGTGCGGTGAGCCGGATTTTGACCGCCTCCCCGTGACGACCACAGATCTCGTTCTTACTGGCGCGGGGCACAACTCGCACCGGAAAGGCGGCGCCACCTTCAGCGCTGGAGATTTTGAAATCGATTTCGTGCTCACGCATTTTTTTCACCTCGTCATGTGCAGTATGGAATTCAGCTATGGCTATGCCAGGTGTCAACCGACGTGGTACGTGTTCCAATCAAAATCCGCCGAGGAGCACCATCACCAGGACTCGCCGAATGATTTCAAGCAAAATCAGGGCTGCGATCGGACTGAAATCCATCATCCCAAACGTCGTAAAGCGACGGATAGGTTCCAGAATAGGGTCGGTAATTTGATACAGAAAGCGTATCACGGGATGGTATGGATCAACGCGCACCCCAGCCATCGGCAGCCACGACACCAAGACTCGTGCTAGAATGGCCAGTGCAGCCACTTGAAATACTACATTAACAGCCGTAACTAACGCGCTACCGATCACGGCTTAGACCTCCCAGATATCTGGATTTCTGGTAGGCGGCCCACACCGCTTTGGAAATAACAGTGCGCAAGCCGCCCTTTTCCAGTTGATACAATGCCTCGGCCGAGGTTCCTCCCGGTGAAGTGACCATGTTACGCAATTCAACTGGATGTCGCTGCGAGGCTCGTGCGAACTCGAGAGATCCACGCATCGTTTGCAGAACCAGTTGCTCCGAAACCCGGCGCGAGAACCCCATGTGCACGCCAGCGTCGATCAATGCCTCCATCACCAGAAAGACATAGGCTGGGCCGGTGCCCGACAGTGCCGTAGCCATATCCAGGTAGTCTTCGTGTTCCATGTACAACTCTTCGCCTAAGGCCGCCAAGATAGTGCGCGCCTGTTCCCGTTGAGATTTATCAGTCCCTGGCGTTGCTGTCCACACTGACATACCCAACCCGACCTGGGCGGGTGTGTTGGGCATCACCCGCACGATGGCTTGATGATTGACCCCCTCGGCGATGCGGGTGATGGTAGCCCCGGCCACGATAGAGAGCACAAGTGCCTCGGGTTTGATGGCATCGCAACAGAGTTCTTCCAGAACTTCATCCAAGAACTGTGGTTTGACCGATAGCACGACAATGTCGCGTCCCTTGGCGGCAGCAACATTGTCTTCAGTCTCCTGGATACCATATCGTTCCGCCAGTTCAGCACCCCGCTCGGGTCGGGGACCACTGGCAATAATATTCTGGGCTGGCATCAGTCCCTGGCCTACCAGCCCCTTGATCATCGCTTCGGCCATAATACCGCTGCCGATGAACGCAATTTGAGTTTCTTTCAGCATAATTCTAATTCGTCCCAACTCGGTGCTTGTCTAGAAATAACTTCGTATGTTGCAATCAGCCTTTGACATTTGAATCACAGCTCGCACGCACGTGGGCCAAAGACGGCACGCCCGACCCGAATCAATGTCGCCCCTTCTTCGATGGCCACCTCGAAATCATCGGTCATTCCCATTGAGAGATGCCGTAATTCAACGTCGGGAAACTCCTCGGCCAACGCATCGCGCAAGGCGCGTAAGGCCACGAAAATGGGACGTGCCAGCTCTGGATCGACGACGATGGGTGCCATCGTCATCAACCCACCCAAGCGGAGCCGAGGAAGCTCAACGATGCGCCGCACGACGTCAAAAAAAGCGGCCCGAACCTCCCGATCTTCCTTCCACTGGCTTAACTCAAACCCGTACTTGCTGGCTTCACCGGAGACGTTGCACTCCAGCAGAATAGACACCGGTAGCTCGAACCCATCCCGCTCGGCCAGCCGGTTCAGGCGTTCTGCCAGTTTTAGGCTGTCCACTGAGTGGATGATATCAAAGTGTGCTAACGCATCGGCAACCTTTCGGCTTTGCAGGTGGCCGATCATATGCCAAGTAGGTCGCTCGCCGCCTTCCGATTTGGTAGCCAGCCATTCGTTAAAGGCGAGGATCTTTTGTTGCCCTTCCTCCACCCGGTTTTCACCGAAATGTCGCAGGCCGGACTGGTAGCCAGTCTGCATCACCTCGACCGGGTGGGTCTTGGTGACCGCGATCAGTGTCACCTCGGCCGGTTCGCGCCCCGCACGCTGGGCAGCCGCTTGAATGCGTTCTTGCACAAGGTTTAAATTGGCGGGGATATTAACAGTATGGCTCATTGCGTCTTCTACCCCCGGTACCCAATCACCACGCCAAATCGTCCCGTCTTCCCTCGCTCAGCCCGATGAGAGAAGAAGTGGTCGGTGCGACAAGCGGTGCACAGACCTGATACCACGATCTGGCCCACACCAACTGTCTTCAGTTGTTGGCGATTGGTTTCCCACAAGTCAAAGTAAGCATGGCGTTCATTACGTCGGCTGAATAGTTGTGTGCCGTTGTCAGAGGTGGACATTTGGGGGAAGATCGCCTCCACTGCCTTGATCACGTCGTTTCCCACCTGGTAACAACATGGTCCGATTGCTGGCCCGATCACGGCCGTTATGTTCTGGGGTGAACATCCCAGTCTGTCGACCATAGCCTGCACCACAGATTTGGATACGTTCTTGACCGTGCCGCGCCAGCCCGCATGCGCCAGTCCGACTGCCCTGCGCACCGGGTCGTGTAACAAGATGGGCGCGCAGTCGGCGAACCGCATACTCAAATACACTCCGGCATCGGCGGTGATCATTGCGTCGCCCTGTCCCACCGCACGTCCCCTATCGGCAGCCGTCACTAGCAATACATCAGCACTGTGAGTGAGATGGCAAGTTACTGCCTGTGACCGAGTGGTTCCCATAGCCCGGTATATCCGATCGTGGTTGACTTCGATCGCTACAGAGTCGTCCCCTACGGTGTGGCCCAGGTTGAGTGACTTATAGGGCGGGGCGCTGACACCGCCCTGTCGGGTGAAGACAGCGTGTACCAGTGCTGGGTCTCCGTTTAACTGCTCAAAGCGATAAACCGGCAGACCGCCGGCATTTTCGTAGCGAAGACCATCATTTAAACGGGTTTTGTTTCTAAGTGAAGATGATATTGACATAATGCCATACCCGGCTGTGGTTTTTCCGATGAATTTGAGTGATATGTGACCCTCATCTCGGAATCTTCAGGGACGCTGGGTACCAAATCAGTGTATCATAAACAAGGACTTATGGCAAACGTTCTGGCACCACGCTTGCTCTCACATCATGGTCGTGATAGAATGAGCAAGGTATTGCGGACCTGGGATTGTTGATTGCCGGTTATCAATCCATAATCCAGCTCCCCAAAATACGTCAGTTTCCCCAAGGAGACACTGTTCTATGGAACATAGCCAATTATCGCAGATGGTTAACTGGCTCGATAAAGAGCATCAGCGGGATCGTGCCCAGTTACATCAACTGCAGCAACAAGTGGAGACGCTGATCCACGAGCGTGAGGAACAGGCAAACCGTGTCATCGAGTTGGAGGCCGAACTGGCTGTTCTCCATGCCCATGTTGACCGTGTAGCTAAAATCGAAGACTTTTTTGAGCGCTTTAAGCAAGAGATCAACGTGCTGCTGGAGAGAAGCGAATCACGACGCCAGCAAGCAATGCGAGACAGTGACCGGGTGCGCCAGGTTGAGATAGAAAATGTGGCCCAGTCTATTAACGAGTTTCGCAAAGAAATTGAGAAGTATCGTCGTTACGATGAGGAATTGGTTTCCTGTCGCGCTGACACGCAACGGCTTGGAGAGTCAATCGCCCGACTACAGCAACAGATATTGGAAACCAGCAAAGGGCAGGACGAACGGGTTCGCAGCATCACCTATCTTGAGGAACAACGCCAGCAGGACAACAAACGCATTGCCCAACTGCAAGTTCAGATCGCTGATGTGTTCAAAAAGGTTGAATTGCAGGTCTCCAGGCTTCAGCAACTGGAACAGTTTCCCCCTCGCATTGGAGAACTGAGGTCCAGCATTGATGAGTTGCGCCAACAGCAGAGCAAAGAGATTGAGAGAGTGCAGTTTCAGGATGCACAGCGCGAACGCCAGATAAGGAGCTGGCTCCAAGAGGCCGAAGTGCACCGCCAAAGGATGGAAGAATTTGGCCAGCAGATTGAGCGCTATGCGGAGCAGTATCATCGCATCAAGAAGGCTACGGAAGAATTGCAAGAATTTGAGGAGCAGATTCAACGTCAGCAGCACGAATCGACTGAACTCCAGCGGCTTGCCGAAAATCGCCAGAGGTCCCAGCTTGACGAATGGCAAGCCCAAGAAGAGCAACGCTGGAAGAAACACACAATGGAGTGGGACCAACGGTGGGGTGAATATGATAAGGATCTCGCCGAGCTTGCCGAGCGGTTCACTGTCTTCGAAAAGCAAACTCAAGAGAACGCAAGGCGGCTTGAATTGCTGCTGAGAATGGCCGAGGAGGACGCCCAGATGCGTGCTATGGCAACTCGCGACTGGCAGATGCGATTTGAAGAGATAGTGGAACAGGAGTAGTTGTGCGCGTTATCGGAACTGCCGGTCACGTTGACCACGGAAAATCAACGCTGGTTGAAGCGCTCACGGGCATTGATCCTGATCGTCTCAAAGAGGAAAAGGAACGTGAGATGACCATTGACCTGGGCTTCGCTTGGCTGACATTGCCTTCTGGCGAGCAGGTGGGTGTGGTGGACGTGCCCGGTCACCAGGATTTTGTCAAGAATATGCTGGCTGGCGTGGGGGGTATCGAGGCCGCCCTTTTCATCGTCGCCGCTGACGAGAGCGTGATGCCCCAGACCCGAGAGCACTTAGCCATCCTCGACCTCCTCAAAGTTCCAACTGGCATCGTCGCCCTCACCAAGGTTGATCTGGCGGAGAGCGAAGAGTGGATCGAGCTGGTGGAAGCCGAGGTGATGGAAGTGGTAGAGGGCACTATCCTGGAGGGGGCTCCCATCGTGCCTGTCTCAGCTATGACGGGTCGGGGTCTTGACCGTTTACTTGAGACGCTTGATCAGGTGCTGACCGGCATTCCGCCACGCACGGACCGGGGGCGTCCACGACTTCCTGTGGATCGGGTGTTCACCGTGTCCGGTTTTGGCACCGTCGTCACCGGCACGCTGAGTGATGGGAACCTGCGTGTGGGCCAGGAGGTGGAGATTTCGCCGACTGGCCTTAAGGCCCGCATCCGTGGCTTACAAACGCATAAGCATAAGATTGATGTGGCAGTGCCCGGCAGCCGGGTGGCCATTAATCTCACGGGTATGAGCAAAGACGAGTTAAAAAGGGGCGACGTGATCACCGTTCCCGGCTGGCTTGAGCCCACGCAACTGATTGATGTGCGGCTCGACTACCTACGTGACGCCCCCCGCGAGCTGCGTCACAACCAGGAGGTAGAGTTCTACAGCGGCGCGGCCGAAGTGATGGCTCACGCCCGTCTGTTGGGCACGCGCAGCCTGGCTCCGGGCCAGAGCGGTTGGGTGCAATTTCGCTTGGCCGAACGCATTCCTATTGTAAAAGGCGATCGCTTCATCATCCGTCAGCCTTCCCCTTCCATCACCATCGGGGGCGGTGTCGTAGTGGATCCTCTCCCGCGTCGTCGGCACCGGCGCTTTCGGCCGGAGGTCATTGAGCGGCTTGAGATGTTGGCTCATGGCACACCCGCCGACCTGCTGCTGGAAACCCTCGACCGACGGGGGCCGATGCCGGCCCGGACTCTCATCGCCGACGTGGGGTTGCCGTCCGAAGCGGCCGCTGAGGCGTTGCATCAATTGTTGCAAGAAGAGCAGGTCTTTATGCTCTCCCCCGAACCGGTTCAGGCGGAAGCGGGCTCCAAGTCGTTGGCTTCCAGCCCGCAATACGTCGCCTCGCCAGCCGGGTGGGCGACCTGGCGCAGTCGTGTCACAGGCGAGGTGGCCGAATTCCACCGCGCCCAGCCCCTGCGCCAGGGGATGCCCCGCGAGGCGCTCAAGAGTCGTCTCAAGCTTGAGACACGTCTTTTTAACGAGGTAGTCGCCCGCGCCGTTACCCAAGGGGTGCTGGTCGAAGACAAGAATATCATTCGGCTGCCCGAACATAGCGTCCAATTCAGCCCCGGGCAGCAGGAAGCGATCGATCGTCTCTTGCACGACTTCAGGCGTGCTCCATACACGACTCCCTCTTACAAGGATTCGGTGGCTGCTGTCGGCGAAGACGTAGTGCTGGCTCTGGTTGAAGGTGGCCAATTGGTGCGCCTTGGCCCTGATGTGCTGCTCTTGCGAGAAACCTATGAAGAATTGGTGGCCTGGGTTAAGACCCACATTTCCGAGCACGGTAGCGTGAACGTGGCCCAGGTTCGAGACGCCTTTGACACCAGTCGCAAATACGCCCTGGCGTTGCTCGAGTATTTGGATGACCAACGCGTTACCAAACGGGTGGGGGATGAACGGGTACTACGCCAGTCAGGTTAGAATGTTGACAGCCTTTTCAAATTAGCCTATAATGTCGGTTGTTAATCGGACAAAATTACTCCGAAAAATAACCTAAAACGGGAGAGGAGGAAAGAAGCGAATGGCACGTGTCCTCTGGGTAGAGAAGCAGATTGACTACGAACCTCAGGGTATTATGTCCATGTCTGCTGTGCTCAAGGAGGCGGGGCATGAGGTTGGCCTCACGATCGCCGCGCAAGAGGATCCCGTCAAGTTTGCCAAGGACTTTCAGCCGGACATCGTAGGCTACAGCGTTATGACCGGTTCGCAGCATTATTACTTTGAACTCAACCGAAAGATCAAGAAGGCCCTGGACGACCGGGAGCTGATATCGGTATTTGGTGGGCCACACCCCACTTTCTTTCCAGATGTGATCGAAGAGCCTAGCGTGGATGGTGTGTGCGTTGGGGAGGGCGAAGGACCCATCGTGGATCTGGCGAACGCTCTGAGCAACGGTGGATTTCACCCGGACATCCCCAACTGGTGGTTCAAGGTGGACGGCGAGGTTGTGAAGAACCCGGTTCGTCCCCTTATCCGGGCGCTGGGCGATCTTCCAATGCCTGATCGGTCCTTGATTTACGACAAGCACGAGGTATCCCGTATCAGCCCCATCAAGCACTTCATGGCCAGCCGGGGTTGCCCTTACAACTGTACGTATTGCTTTAACCACGCTTGGTACCAGATCTACACCCATGAGAAGCGAGGCTACCAGCGCAGCGTCGACTCGGTTATCGAAGAGGTGTTGTGGGTAAAAGAACGTTACCCGATCGACCAGGCTGTCTTCCTTGATGATCTATTCATCATTTTTGTTGACTGGCTCGAAGAATTCACCGAGCGGTTTCCCAAAGAGGTGGGTTTGCCCTTCTTCTGCAATGTTCGGGCCAACCTCATTACGCCGGAGAAGGTGGCTTTGCTTAAGAGGGGGGGCTGCAACACCGTGAGCATGGGGATCGAGTCGGGCAATGATGAGCTTCGAAATGGGCTGCTCAAGCGTAAGATGCCACGCGATACCATCGTCGAAGCGGGTCGTCTGCTTGACGAGGCTGGCATCAATCTCACTTCCACTAATATTTTGGCCCTGCCGACCGCCACGCTGGAAGACGATTTCGACACTATGTATCTCAACGCCGAGGCCAAAGTCAAATATGCCCACGCTTTCCTTTTCCAACCCTACCCGGCGACGGAATTGGGTGAGTTCACCTCCAATAATGGGTTGATGGCTGGCAGCTTTGAGGATATTGGGTCCATTGCATGGGATAGCTCGATTATCATCCGCGACTCTGAAGAGAAACTCCAAATGGAAAACTTACAACGCTGGTTTGCTCTGGGCGTGGAGTTTCCCTGGCTGGAGCCTCTCATTCGTCTGGTCATCAAGATACCCCACAACAAAGTGACCGATACGCTATATTGGTGGATCCACAAGCTTTTCAAGGGCTACGCCATCACCCACCGCGTACATCCCATCAAGCTCAACCTGCGTACCATCTTGAAGCAGATGGTCCACTTTTTGCGTCTGGAAGCGTAAGCACGGGTGCCCGGCATCCCTGGAGCGAAACGGGTTGGGCGGAGTGCCGGGCACCTACTTGTATAGGGCTAAGGATGCAAATCAGATTGTCCCCACTTCTGTGCCTGCCTCGGAAGGGATCTCCTGCATGCGCCCCGTAGCGACAAAAGCAACCCGCTCGCAGATATTGGTCACCCTGTCGGCTATGCGCTCCACGTTGTGAGCACAGAATAGCAAATACATGGCTCGTGTCACTGTGCGCGGGTCTTCAATCATAAAAGTGATCAGTTCGCGAAAAATCTGGTTGTAAAGTTGGTCCACCTCTTCGTCTCTCATAGTGATGGCCATAGCCTCTTGCTCATCATTTTCTGACATGAAGGCGTCCAAACTGGCGCGCAACATCTCTCTCGCAATCTGAGCCATGCGTGGCAGATCGATCAGCGGCTTGAGTAGAGGCTCGTCGCTCATACGCACGACGATGGTAGCGATGCCGGCGGCGTGATCCCCCATACGCTCCAGGTCGAGTACGATGTTCATCGCTGCTACAATGAAACGCAGGTCACGAGCGGCTGGCTGCTGGCGAGCGATCAGGCGCACGCAATCCCCTTCGATCTTGAAGCGCAATTCGTTGATGTCTTCATCCTCGGCGATGATTTGCTGGGCTAGTGATTGGTCACGTTCTTTGAGCGCCTGGATGGAGCGACTGATTGCCGTATCGACCATATTGCCCATTCGCAGCACATTGTCGCGTAGCTCCAGCAACTCCTGATCAAATGCCGATCGAGTGGTCATACTCATTCCTCCCACTACCGCCAGGTGTGTCTACCATTACCCCGCCCGTCCAGTAATGTAATTCTCCGTCAGTTTCTGGCCTGGGTGTGTGAAGATAGTCTGAGTGGCGTCAAACTCTACCAGTTCGCCTAACCAAAAGAAGCCGGTCCGGTCAGAGACGCGTGCGGCCTGCTGCATATTGTGGGTGACGATGACTATGCAATAGTTCTCCTTGAGTTCCTGCATCAATTCTTCGATCTCCAGCGTGGCGATAGGGTCGAGGGCCGAGCACGGTTCGTCCATCAAGATAACTTCAGGCTTGACAGCAATGGCACGAGCGATGCACAGTCGTTGCTGCTGACCCAGAGAGAGACTCAGAGCGTCCTGTCTGAGATCGTCTTTCACCTCATCCCATAGGGCTGCCGCGTACAGGCTTTCCTCTACAATAGCTGCCAGGCTTTGGTTTCTGTGTGACTCCAGCACACGTGGGCCGAAAGCCACATTGTCGAAAATAGACTGAGGGAAGGGGTTGGGACGCTGAAACACCATCCCCACTCGCTGTCGCAGATCGACTACGTTGGTGCTGGCGGCATAGATGTCTTGTCCATCCAACAATACCCGCCCCTGTATCCGGGTGCCGGGGATGGTGTCATTCATCCGGTTCAGGCAGCGTAGAAAGGTGGATTTACCGCATCCCGATGGTCCGATCAGCGCCGTGATCTGTCGGTCCCCAATGACCATTGAGATGTTCGACAGAGCGGGGTTATCGCCGTAGAAAAAATTGAGATTCTCTACGCCTATTTTCTGTGCCATGCCAGAATGTAGCGAATTTGTGATTGACATCTCTCGTCTCTATCCGAAGCGACCAGTCACGTAGTCTTCGGTCTTCTGGTTGTGAGGAGCGGTAAAAATCTCGGTGCCAGGTCGATGTTCGATCAGGTCGCCCATCAGAAAGAATGCTGCGTAGTCGGCTACCCGCGCAGCCTGTTGAACGCTGTGAGGGACAATAACGATGGTGTAGTCTTGCTTCAATTCGAAGAGAGACTCTTCTACCTTGCCTGTGGAAATTGGGTCCAGTCCGGAAGTAGGTTCGTCGAGGAGAAGGACTTCGGGCTCCAAGGCCAGACTGCGGGCGATGCATAGCCGTTGCTGCTGGCCGCCTGAAAGGGCGTTGGCTGGTTCGTCCAAACGGTCTTTCACCTCGTCCCATAGGGCGGCCTGAGTCAGACTGCGGAGGAGGATTTCCTCCTGCCGGGTCCCATCCCGCACACCAGCCAGTTTGGGGCCGTAGAGGACATTTTCACGGATGGTGCCGGGTAGAGGCAACGGCAAAGCAAAGACCATACCTACCCGTCGTCGCAAGCTGACAGTGTCGGTGTCTGGGGCATAAAGATCTCGTCCATCCAGCAGAATGCGCCCCGACATATTGGTCCCTTCCACCAGGTCATTCAGTCGGTTGATGAGTCGTAACAACGTTGTCTTACCGCCGCCGGCCGGGCCAAAGAAGACAGTAATGGCATTGGATGGCACGTCCAGCGTCACCTCGCGCAGCGCTGGCTTGCCGCCGTAGGCATAGCTCACGTTCTGGATGCGAAGTTTGGGGTTACCCATCCTCACCACTGCCTTTGCCGCCGGTAATGACTGCGGATAATTGTCGCCGCGATACTCATCGAGAGCACCAGGGCCAGCAGTACCAACGCTGTGCCATATTGGATTTCCATCGGCATGCCGGGCACCTGGGTGCTTATGACATAGAGATGATAAGGCAAGGCCATTGTCTGATCGAATGGGGACCGCGGCAGGCGCGGCAGGTAGAAGGCCGCCACGGTGAATAGGATCGGGGCCGTCTCCCCAGCCACCCGCAGCAGTCCCAGAATAACGCCAGTAATGATACCGGGCAGCGCCTGCGGTAGTACAACGTTGCGGATACCCTGCCAGCGGGTACCGCCCAAGCTGAAGCTGACTGTGCGGAACTCAGTTGGCACCACGAGCAGTGCTTCCTCGGAGGCACTGATGATGATGGGCAGCGTCATGATAGCCAGCGTCAGCGAGCCGGCCAGGATGGACGTGCCAAACTGTAGAAAAAGCACGAAGAGACCCAGACCGAACAGCCCGTACACCACCGAAGGAATGCCAGCCAAGTTGATAATGGCCAGCCGGATAGCGCGCGTGAACCAGTTGTCACGGGCGTACTCAGCCAGGTAGATGGCACCTGCTACCCCCACCGGGATCGCCGCCAGCGCGGTACCCAGGATAAGCAGCAGGGTGCCGACGATAGCTGGGAAGATACCTCCCGCTTTCATCCCGTCGCGGGGCATGCCGGTCAAGAACTCCCAACTGATGGCCTCGATGCCCCTTACCACAATAATGCCGATGACGAGCAGAATGGGCACCACCACAACCAACGCGGCCAGGACCAACAGAACGAAGCCAAGACGTTGCACCAGATAGCGGTTCATCAGCGAAGTCCTCCCCGTCGCTTTTTCTTGAATATCGATGAGGCGGCCGCCATGTTAATAACGAAGGTCAGGGCGAAAAGGATGATACCAATGCCAAAAAGGGCGTGGTAGTGGGTACTACCCTGGGCCACTTCGCCCATCTCGGCAGCGACGGTGGCAGTCATGGTGCGAACGGGACGGAAGAGGGAGTCGAGGGTGAGTGGCATACGAGCAGCATTGCCGGTCACCATCATCACAGCCATCGTCTCGCCGATAGCACGCCCCATACCCAGCATCACCGCCGTCACGATGCCGGAGCGGGCAGCCGGCACCACCACACGCCAGATGGTTTGCCATTGGGTGGCTCCCATAGCGAGCCCAGCGTCCCGGTAGCTCTTGGGCACGGCGTCGAGAGCATCCTCGGCCACACTAATGATGGTGGGCAGAGCCATGTAAGCTAGGATGAGAGCGCCGGTGAAGACGGTCAGTCCTGTTGGTGTCCCCAGTGTCTCACGGATGAGGGGGGCGATCAGCGTCATCCCGAAGAAGCCCAACACTACCGAGGGGATACCGGCCAGCACTTCGATCATTGGCTTGAGAATCTCACGCGCCCAGCCGGGTGACACCTCGCGCACGAAGATGGCCGTCGCTATTCCTAGCGGAACAGCTATGACGACCGCAGTTATGGTGATCAAAATCGATCCCAGGATCAACGGCAGGGTGCCAAACAGATCAAAGGTGGGGTACCAGTGTGTGTTAAACAGATTGTTTAGCGGTACCTCAAAAAAGGTGGGAACGCCTTCCCGTAGCAGGAAAAGAAAGATGAGGACCACGAAGCCGATGCTGGAGAAACCCAGCACCCGGATTAAGGCTTCCACAGCGAACTCGGTCCAACGCAGGTGCGGTAGTCCGTTCTTCATAGGTATCTATCCGATCGCTCGAAATCTATTTCAATGGAACGAAGCCCAGTTCTAGTACTATGAATTGCCCTTCGCTAAGTATCCAGTCCAGGTAAGCCTTGCCATCCCCGGTCAACTCGCCAGCGGTGTACATGTAGAGCGGACGTGAGATGGGATATGATCCATCGTTTACTGTTTCGACCGATGGCAAGACATAAGGGCCGTCCGTATCTCGGGCCACTGCCAACATCTTCTGGTCGGGTGTCACGTAGCCCAGACCATCGTACCCGATGGCATTGGGATTGTTGCGCACCTCAGAACTGATGCCCTCGGATGAGGGCATCAGTAACGTATCTGGGGAAAACAGCAGTTCACTCTCATTATCCCCCAATCTGATCACGTTTTCCAGGAAGTAGACGTAAGTCCCGGAGTTCGACTCGCGGGATAGGAGGACGATGGGGCGGTCTTCGCCGCCTATTTGACTCCAGTTGGTGATCCTGCCCGTGTAGATGTTGGAGATTTGCTGTAATGTGAGCTTGTCTACTGGGTTCGATGGGTGGACAACGATGGCAATAGCGTCGTTAGCGACCACGAATTCCACAGGCTCGATCCCATTGGCCTGGGCAGCGGCGATCTCCTCGGTCTTCATTGCCCGAGAGGCATTGGCAATATCTACTGTGCCGTTGATCATAGCAGCAATGCCAGTGCCCGATCCGCCGCCTGTGACAGAGATACGCATCTCAGGATGCAGCTCCATATATGTCTCTGCCCAGGCCAGCGCCAGGTTGACCAAGGTGTCAGAGCCTTTGTTCTCGATGGTCCGGGCGGCTTCGAGAACATTATCGTTTGGTGTGGACTGACCCAGGCCGCACGACGTCAGCAAGCAGATCGGACTGATCAAGAGCAGGCTAGCTATCAGGCGTATTGCCAGACGGGATCTGCCGAAAAACGGGCACGCGAAAAGCCGGTCGCCCTGCCAAATGTAGCAGGATACCCGGAGGATGAGGGAGGGGCAACAAAGTGTCAATCGTATCATGTCCTAAATTTACCCGGCTGGAGAGGATACAATCATGCAAAGTAGTATTCTAGCCAACCTATCGAGGACGTCAAATTCGGGAGGCATTACTGAACCGAACCTGAAAGACAAAGTTAGCTCCTATGAGGTAACCTAAAACGCTTGGAAAGTCAGGTTCGGCTCAGTAAAGAGCGTTTGACGACTAACCTATTTGACCTCGATGTTGGTCAAATATAAAAAATCATTGGGGCTACTGTCGGCGCGGTGGAGACGCTGGCCGGTAGCTGAATCGTACAGGCCGACAATGAGGGAGTAAGAACCTGGTGCCAAGTTATCCGGTAGCTGCAAGCCATAACCTTGCTGGAGGGTTTGCCCCGGCCGCAGCGGCGACTGGTGGAAGTTTTGCACATCAACTAGCAGGCGGTCATTCTGGACGATAGTCTGAGCCGGGGTCCCCTGGTCTAGCAATTGAGCAAAAGCGGTGATCCCGCCAACCGGGATGTACTCGGGGGGCGCATCGCTCGTCGTTGCCTGCCAGGTCAGGCGCAGCTTCAGCGTGTCGCCGGGCTCAGCCGTAAGCCCATCATTCCAGACGGCAAAGTCAACCAAGGCCAGTCCCCACTGAAAGGGAATATTCAATGGCGTGGTTGGTGGTGATTGGGCTTCATCAGCCAACGCGTATAGCGTTAATTTCCCGCTTCGCGCAAACCAACGCTCCCAGATTGGGAACGCCTCTTGATTGAGACGAGCCGCTGTTTCGGTAGTCGGGTTGTTTGGGATCAGCCAACGCTCAAACAGCCAGACTCGCCGCGCCTTGGCCTGTACGGCATTTTGGACCCGCTCGCGCTCGTCAGGTTGAATAGCGCGGAGTTCGCTTTCAATCCAGGTGTAGGTAGGCAGTCGTGGCTCCAGGTAGGCCATGAGCCATGTGGAGATCTCTTGCACATCCCCAAACGCAGGCATTGGGACCAGCAGAGCGTCGCCAGGTTGGGCCGATGCGAGCAGGGTGTCCAGCACCGGTAAGTCTGACCAGGCCTGCTCATCCTCCAGAGGTATGCGGGCTGCGCCAGCCATCATCAGCCAGGACAGGCCGATAGTGAAGATCGCGGCGAACAGGTAATACACAGTCCTCGACACAAGCGCCTCGCGCCCTGTGCCATGTTCATTGCCCTCTGATCCTTCATTGGCAGTGTCCCTATGGCCTCGATACGTGACGATTAGATTGACAGTTGCCACGGCAAAAAGAATAAGTGCCGGGATGAGCACTGGCCATTCTATGCTCAGGCCATCGACTTGTGGGCGAAGCCAAATGAGGTCCACCAAACCCTCTTGTAGAATGTGCCAGTGGGCCAGTGGGGGAAACGTTGCCCAGTTGAAAACAAAATTGTCGTTGCTTCCGAGACGCGAGAAATGCTCGTTAAAGTCAACCGCAATACCCAGGAAGTTAACAATGAGACTGATCTGAACCAGGATGCCGGCACCCAACCATAGGAGTGCGGATTTCAATTCGGACTCCTGCTGGCGTAAGAGCCACTCCACCGGTTCGGCCACAAAGATCATGAGCAGCGGTAAAATAGGCAGAAGAAAGCGCGGTCCCCAACCCCAGGTGCCTCCCCAGGCGAACCACGAGCCATAAAAAAGCCAATAGCAGAGGCAAATGCTCGCGATGAGCCAGAAATAAAGCCGGGGCAATCGACGCCAGGCAGGACGCAGGCCGAAAAAGAGCAACAACATCAGCGGGGCGTAGATGAACAGTCCTCTGCCAGGGCTGAACAGCAGCCCAAAAGCGCCCACCCACGGCTTACGAAACAGGATCTCCCGAGTATAGCCCGTCTCGGTGAGACTGCCAAAGCGAACTAAGTTAAAATACAGCAATCCCAGGCCAATAACCAACGAAGGAACCAGAAAAATGATGAGTGAGCGAATCAGGGGTGAGATACTAAAGGAAGGACGCGACGAGCGAGGCATGCCCTGCGCGCTGTTCGGCGATTCTCCATTGGCCGATCCATCGTGGTGTTCATCAGTCACACTGATCCCTGGCTGACTTGCGAGGAGGTATATGCCAATCAGAACAGTGATCAAAGCAGCTTCAAAACGTAGGGTCAAACCGATGCCAACCGCTATCCCACACACCAGTAACCATAGCCAGCGACGTCTAGCTTGGTCAAGGTAGACGGCCCGGTATATCGACCAGACGGCGACTAAAAAAATCAGCGCCAGCAGGGAAGACTCCCAAAACATCCGAGCGTACACCCAGGCGATTGTGCATAGGCCGTAGCCCAAACTCGTCAGTATAGCGGTGGGCCGGGAGAAACCCAGGTCAATCAGCCAGATAAAGAGTAGGCCGGCAGTGATCGCAGTCACCAAGGTATTGGTCAGCAAAGCCACGTGAACGTGGTTGAGACCGGGGATGGCGTGTCCCAACGCAATGAGTGGCGCGGTGATAAAGGAGATACCAGGTGGTTTTTTTGTGTAGAGATTGCCGTCAACTCCCCAAACACCTGGCGGGTTAGGCGTCCAGTGGTTAGTCCAGATCAGTTGATTGATGTCAGCACGACCGTGCCGGGCAAGGTTGTGGCCCGCGGTGTAGACGGCCAACTCATCCATCACGTGGAACTTGCCGGAAAAACTGAGGAGGTATATAGAAAACAGAAACAGGCCAATCGAGAAAGGTAGGGAATTAGGCCGTATGGAGAATTTGTAAACCATGTATAGGCCCACAATTTAGAGAATTTATGAACTGCACGTAGATGCCAACAATCCCGGGTTGATTTTAGCAGGCCTGTCTACGACGTCAAGTTCTCAACTGTGGTGGGGCACGAGTATATTCTTAAAGTTCATCAACACCTCTTACCCCTACCTCTGTGCCGGCTTCTGAGTGAATCTCTTCCATCTCTCCGGTTGCCACAAAAATAACCCGCTCGCATATGTTCGTCACCCTATCTGCGATACGCTCTACGTTGTGGGCAGAGAACAGCAAATACATCGCCCGCGTCACCGTGTGTGGGTCCTCAATCATAAAGGTGACGAGTTCTCGGAAAATTTGATTGTAAAGCTGATCTACCTCGTCGTCTCTTTCGGTGATGGTCATGGCCTTTTCCGCATTCTCCTCCGTGAAGGCGTCCAGGCTGGCACGCAGCATCTCCCGTGAGATCTGGGTCATACGTGGCAGATCTATCAGCGGTTTCAGCAAAGGCTCGTCGCCCATGCGCAGGACGATGGTGGCGATGCCAGCAGCATGATCCCCCATACGTTCCAGATCAAGCACAATATTCATTGCTGCCACAATGAGTCGCAGATCGTGGGCGTTCGGCTGCTGGCGAGCAATCAGGACTACGCTGTCCTTCTCAATCTCGAAGCGCAGTTCGTTGATCTTCTCATCATCGGCGATAATGTGCTGGGCCAGCGATCGATCACGCTCTTTGAGAGCCTGCATAGAGTGCCCAATGGTCGTATCCACCATGCTGCCCAGCCGGATCACTTTGTCGCGTAGAGCTTGCAAATCCTGGTCAAAGGTCGTACGAATACTCATTGTGGGTCTCCTTAAAAGGCGATTAGTCGTTGTGCTCCGGCCAGGTCGCGCCGTTTGAGCATGTCTATTGACTCGACGATAGATCTCTCCACCATTCCGCCCATAGCCAGCACCTCATTTTGGAGGCGCTCAAGTTCCTGTTTATAGGTTGGCATCGGCACGGCTTTGCTCCTCTTCCAGGTATCCCAACACCTGATCACGAATCGCGTCCCGTACTTGTCGGAATTTTTCTAGTTGTTCAGCGTGGGTTCCGGTGGCTTTGGCTGGATCGGGAAAGCCGATGTGTACCACTCGTCCTTCCCCTAGCCAGACGGGGCAATTCTCGGCAGCATCGTCGCACACGGTCATTACCAGATCAAAGTGACTGTCGCGGAACTCATCGGTTGACTTGGAGTGATGGCCGGAGATATTAATGCCCAACTCAAACATGGCCTGAATGGCCAACGGATGTACGTAACCAGACGGTTGTGTACCGGCCGAATATGCCTCCCAAACTTCACCCAGAAAGTGATTGACCAGTCCTTCAGCCGTCTGGCTGCGGCAGGAGTTGCCCGTACATAGGAACAGCACTCGTTTCTTACCCGTCATCTGGACCTCCCATCATCCAAGCTAATCACGTAACTAACCAACCAACCAACCAACTAACCAACCAACCAACCAACTAACCAACTAACCAAATCGACCTGTGATGTATTCTTCAGTAATCCTATTTGTAGGCCTGGTGAAAATCTGCTCAGTCGGGCCGTGCTCGACCAGGTACCCGGCTCGATCCTTCTCCATATTAAAAAAGGCCGTATAGTCCGATGCCCGCGCTGCCTGCTGCATATTATGCGTGACAATAACGATGGTATAGTGCTCCTTTAGTGTTTGGATCAACTCCTCAATGCGTAGCGTCGCGATTGGGTCCAGGGCCGAAGCCGGCTCGTCCATCAGGATAACCTCCGGCTCCACGGCTAGCGCACGGGCGATACACAGCCGCTGTTGCTGGCCACCGGACAGAGCCAACCCGGACTTATCCAGACCATCCTTGACCTCATCCCAGATGGCAGCATCCCGTAGACTGCGCTCCACAATCTCTGCCAGCCTTTTGCGGTCTCGCAGCCCGTGAGAGCACGGCCCATAGGCTACATTGTCAAAAATCGTCTTGGGAAAGGGGTTTGGCCTCTGGAAAACCATCCCCACTCGCTTGCGAAGGGCCACAGCGTCCAACTCAAAAAGATCCTCGCCATCGATGTGGATTTGCCCTTCGTTGCGTATGCTGGGGATCAATTCGTTCATACGATTAAAGGAGCGCAGAAAAGTGCTTTTTCCGCATCCAGAAGGTCCGATGATGGCGGTGATTTGGTTAACGGGAATATCAATGCTGACGTTACGAAGAGCCTGAAAATTCCCATAGTATACGTTAAAATTGTTTACTTGTAGCTTGGTGCCGTTGTTCATGTTACTCATCTCCCCTGAGCCCGCGCCGCCAGGCGTCGCGAGATGATATTGATGATCAAATTGAGTATGATGATGGTCAGGATCAGGATGGCGGCTGTGCCCATGGCTTTTTCAAAGGCCCGAGTCTCCGTGGCTAGCATGTAAACGTGCAGGGCCATAGTCCGGCCCGCAGATTTGAGGTTCTCGGGCAGGAAATAGCTGCCACCCAGCGTTACCCAGAAGATGGCTGTCTCGGCCACGATGCGGCCCACGCTGAGTACAACCCCGGTGATGATACCTGGTAGGGCGGCTGGAAGGACCACCTTCCACGTCGTCTGCCATTTGTTGGCGCCCAATCCCAAGCTCGCTTCGCGATAGGCGCCAGGCACCGCCATTAGTGCCTCTTCGGACGTGCGGATGATGACCGGAAGAATGAGGCACGCTCCGGCTAAACCGGCCGAGAGCAGCGAGAACCCCAGGTTCAACGCCGATACGAACAGGGCGAAACCAAAGAGTCCGTAGATGATGGAAGGCACGCCGGCCAGGATCTCCACTCCGGTGCGAGACACGGAGACAAGGACCTTCACCAGTTTGCTCTCCCGCTCCATCTCGCCCGCATACTCAGACAGATAAATAGCCGCGCCGACTCCCAACGGCGTTGCGATGCTGATGGTCAACACCACCAGGTAGAGGGTAGTGACAATAGTGGTGGACATTCCGCCTTCACCGGAAACACCACCGGCCGGCCGCGTGGTCAGGAACTCCAGGTTGATCACCTGCAAACCCTGCACTACAACCGTGATAATGATCCATAATAAGGCGCCGACGGCTATGAACGCGGATAGCCAGACGAACCCAAAAGCTATGGTCTGGACGATTTTGCGACGGCATAGGCTGTTGTCGGGTGTCTGACTTGTGGCCACAGGTTCAGCCTTGACCACGGTTGAGGTTACATTTGTACTGCTCATGACGCCAACCTCTCTCTCATTAAGTATCGCGCCGCTGTATTGACCACCAAGATCATAACGAAGAGCACCACGCCGGTGAAGAACAGCGCGCTGCGATGCACACCCTCGGCGTAGTTGATCTCCACCGCGATGTTGCCAGTCAGGGTCCGCGCCGCACTGAGGAAGATGGTCAACGGGTTTTGATTTAAGGGGGCCGGCATGGCGATCGAATTGCCGATCACCATAATGAGCGCCATCGTCTCACCCAAGGCCCGGCCGATGCCCAGGATGACGGCGGCCACGATGCCGGAGCGAGCAGCAGGTAACATGACGGACCAGATAGTCTGCCAGTGGGTTGCGCCCAACGCCAGTGAGGCCTCCTTATAGTTCTTGGGCACAGCCCGAATGGCGTCCTCGCAGATGTTGGTCACCGTAGGCAAAATCATAACCGCCAGGATGATGGAGGCATTCAGCAGACCGAAGCCGGTGTTATAGGGCACCTCACTCCAGGCCCCTCGGATCAAGGGTGCCAATATCACCATACCAAACAGGCCGTAGATCACCGAGGGAATGCCTGCCAGGAGCTCCACCGCCGGTCGAACAACTTCGCGCACTGCCTGGGGGGCCACCTCGGCCAGCAGTATGGCGGTTCCGACCGACAGCGGCACGCCTAACGCGATCGCTCCAAAGGTGCTGAGGGTGGCGCCGACTATCATGGGCAGCAGGCCAAGTTGCGGGTTTTCGGTACCAATTATGGAGCCGGGTCGCCACACGGTGCCTAGGAGCATAGTCGTTATCCCAATCTCCTGAACGGATTCCACTGCCTCCAACATGGTGAATATGATTATAAGAAAAACGATGAAAATGGCGCTCAGGGCGGACACGGCCAGGAGATATCGAATGCTGCGGTCGGTAAAGGCCCTCTCCCCGGCAGCTTGATGGAAGTACGTGTCAAGTCTTGACAGACCATAGATGATTGCAAACGGGATTAAGCTCACCATGGCAAATTGCAGCAGCCCTTTGCCCAGGATAAGCGAGATATCTCCAAGAGGCACCACGCGCTCTCCAGCAAATATCTCGGCCGACGTGGCAAAAACCACCGTCATCGCGTAGTACAGCAATCCTACGATCAAGAGTGCTGTAACCGCGGTGCGTGCCCATTCTCGTAAAGTCCACAGGCCGAGGGCCAGCACGAAACCTACGCTGCCGACCAGGATGGCCGCCAGCACGGTTGGGTAAAGCGGAGCTGATTCCAGTTGAGGTGGGATTTCCGCCACGCGTAGGACGCCGAATCCTACGAGCAGGAGCCAGATCGCTCCTGCCAGCGCGACGAGAGCTCCAACCGCTAGCAGAAAAGAGACAAGCGTCACCAGAATGGGACGGCGTCGGCCTGTCTCATTCACCGTCCATAATCCCCAGGCCAGCGTGAGAACCACGATGGAGACCAAGATGGCCGCCAGTACGGCCGGATAAAGCGGGACTGCTGCCAACCAGGATGGAATCTCCGCCACGCGTGCTACGCCAACTCCCAAGAGCAACAGCCAGATCGCCCCCCCCAGTGCGCCGAGAGATACAGTGCCCAACAGCAGAGATAGAACGGTCGCGGGAGTAGGACGGCGCTGGCCCGTCCTCTCATCGATGGGATCCTCTGCTGGCACTTGAGGAGATATAGAACTTGGGTTCCCTGCACTCATATCCACCCCCTATTCCAAAAAATAGGATGACACAACTGTAGCTACTAATGGGCTGACCTACACCCTATCTGCATACCAACCCCCCTCCCCGTTACTAAGGAGAGGGGGTTAGCAGTAAGCCGTCAACGTCGTCCTGCAAATTTAAGGCTACCAGAGGGGACAAGAGGCCGGTTATGCCCCCTCTGGGGGCTGTTAGATCCAACTACTCGACACTGATGTAATCTTCGGCGACGATGGCCTGCCCCGCGGGTCCGAGCACGAAGTCCAGGTAAGCCTGGGCCAGCTCGTTGGGCGGGCCGTTGGTCAACATGTTCAACGGGCGGAAGATGGGGTAAGTGCCGTTGGCCACGTTTTCGACCATGGGCTCGACGTCGTCAATCGGGACGCCGCTGGTGCTGTCATCCAGGAAGCCGAAGGACAGGTAGCCGATCGAGTTGGGGGTTGAAGCCACCGTGGTGCGTACCTGGCCGTTGGACTGTTGCAGCAGGGCCTTGTCGGTGATGGGCACCATCTGCTTCTCGCCTGCGTCGTCCTTGTACTCCATCACCAGCTCTTCGAAGGCGGCTCGTGTGCCGGAGCCTTCCTCACGGGAGACGACGATGATGGTGGCGTCGGGTCCACCGACCTCGCTGAAGTTGGTGATCTCACCGCCAAAGATGGCGCGCACCTGATCCTCGCTCA